>NZ_JBJJKZ010000013.1:0-612657 GCF_045449695.1 Marinobacter shunpengi | reverse complement strand
AAGGGCACCCCACCGCTTGCTCTCCGACTACGTGCGTACCTCCAAAAAGAGATACATCAAATCGGAGAAGCCCTTCCCAGCAACGGCTCAATATCCAGCTCCCCCGCCAGCGCATTGATATCCGCCGTCGGAGACCATGGCAGTACACCAAGACACGGCGCCCCCATATGTCCCTTCAGGAAATCCAGGGTTTCTTCCTCGCAGCTCATGACCGTTTCCTCGGGGCGATTGGCGACCCAGCCGGCGACGGTCAGGCCGTCGTGGCGGATGGCTTCGACGGTAAGCAGGGCATGATTGATGCAACCCAGGCGCAGGGGGACGACGACGATGACGCCCAGGCCCAATTCATTGGGGACCCGGGCATAGGTTTCCCGGTCGTTGAGGGGGACCCGCCAGCCGCCGGCGCCTTCGATGAGCATCAGGTCGGCGGGTTTCATCATCAGGCCCCGGGCCAGGCCCACCAGTCGTTGGGCGGAGAGTGTCCGGCCGGCCTGGATGGCGGCGACGTGGGGGGCGATGGCCGGTTCCAGGGCGATGGGGTTGACCTGCTCGTAGGGCAGCACTTCGGTCATGTGTTCCATCAGCAGCAGGGCGTCTTCGTTCTTCAGGCCGTCCGGTGTCTGTTCGCAGCCGGAGGCCACGGGTTTCATGGCCACGGTGCGCAGGGACAGGTCGGCGGCTTTCTGCAGGATGGCGGCCGATACAACGCTCTTGCCGACTTCGGTATCGGTGCCGGTGACAAAGTAGGTTCGTCTGGCCAAGATTCGGTCCTCCCGGTGGATTGTCGTTGCGCCTGGCTCAGGAGTGGGGCAGGCGCAACGCAGGAAAGGGTTTCATGATTATCGCAAATGATGGCATGCCAGCGGTTGCCGGACTACAGGGCTTCAGGCATTGGCCAGGGCCCGGTCCACGACACCCTGGGGAGCGCATTCACGAAGGGCGGTCAGGAGCTGGTCCAGCTGTTCTTCGGTGTGGGATGCACTGAAGGTGACCCGCAGCCGCGATTCCCCCTGGGGGACGGTTGGCGGGCGTATGGCGGTAACCAGTAAGCCCCGCCTCTCCAGTTCACCGCTCAGGCGTACCGCTTCGTGGGGATCACCGATCATGATGGGCTGGATCGGGGTCGCCGAAGGCATCAGCTCATAGCCCATGATCGCCGCTTCGGAGCGGAAGCGGTTGATCAGCCGGGTCAGGTGCCCGCGCCGGTGTTCATCCTGTTCCACCAGGTCAACGCTGCGGCAGGAAGCGGTGGCCAGGGCCGGTGGCATGGCGGTGGTGTAGATGTAGGACCGGGCTTTCTGGACCAGGTAGTCCAGTAGCATGGGCGGGCCGGCGACGAAGGCGCCGCTGGTGCCGAAGGCCTTGCCCAGGGTGCCCACTACCAGGGGAACGTCCTCTTCCGACAGGCCAGCCTGCAGCACCGAGCCCCTGCCTTCGGGGCCGACACAGCCGAAGCCGTGGGCGTCGTCCACCACCAGCAGGGCGTCGTGGCGTCGGCACAGGGCCGCCAGTTCCCGCAGGGGGGCGATGTCGCCATCCATGCTGAATACGCCGTCGGTGACCACCAGCTTGTGGCCGTCGGTTTCCGCCAGTTGTTCGGCCAGGGTTTCGGTATCCGAGTGGGGGTAGATACGCACCCGGGCACCGCTGAGGCGACAGCCGTCGATAATGGAGGCGTGGTTGAGGGCGTCGGAGAAGATGGTATCGCCCTTCCCCGCCAGCGCGGTGATCACGCCGACGTTGGCCATGTAGCCGGTGGAGAAGAACAGTGCCCCGGAGCGTCGGGTAAAGGCCGCCAGCTTCTCCTCCAGGCGGTGGTGCTCACTGTGGTGACCGCAGATCAGGTGGGAGGCGGCGCCGCCCAGGCCATGTTTGTCGAGGCCGGCCCGGGTGGCGGCCACCAGCTCGGTGTGACTGGCCAGGCCCAGGTAGTCGTTGGAACAGAAGGCCAGTACCGGTTCACCGTCCGCCGTCAGCAGCGGCTGGTGGGGACCGGACATCTGGCGGCGGATGCGGTAGAGCCCGGCTTCCCGGCGCTGCTCCAGTTCGGCGGCGAAGTCTCGCATCAGGCGCTCTTGGCGGCGTCGTAGAACAGGTGACGGTTGCGTTCTTCCTCCAGGGCGTGAACCAGGGCTTCCTCGTGCTCTTCCTCGGAGTGCTTGACCGCACGCTCTTCCGGACGGATACCCAGGCGTTTGAACAGCTGACGGTCGTGGTCCGCTTCCGGGTTGGCGGTAGTCAGCAACTTTTCACCATAGAAGATGGAGTTGGCGCCAGCCATGAAGCACAGGGCCTGCATCTGGTCGTTCATATCCTCACGACCGGCGGACAGGCGTACGTGGGACTGGGGCATAAGGATGCGGGCCACGGCGATGGTGCGCACGAATTCGAAAGGATCCAGGTCTTCCACGTCTTCCATCGGGGTGCCGGCCACCTTGACCAGCATGTTGATGGGCACACTTTCCGGATGGTGCGGCAGGTTGGCCAGCTGCATCAGCAGCCCGGAGCGGTCATCGGCATCCTCACCCATTCCCATGATGCCACCACAGCAGACCTTCATGCCGGCCTTGCGTACCCGCTCCAGGGTGTCCAGACGGTCCTGGTAGGTGCGGGTGGTGATGATGTGATTGTAGTACTTCTCGGAGGTGTCCAGGTTGTGGTTGTAGTAGTCCAGCCCGGCGTCGGCCAGCTCGGTGGCCTGGTCGTCGTTGAGCATGCCCAGGGTCATGCAGGTTTCAAGGCCCAGGGATTTGACCTGGCGTACCATCTCGGTGACGTAGGGCATGTCCTTCTTGGTGGGACTGCGCCAGGCGGCCCCCATGCAGAAACGTGACGCCCCTTTCTCCCGGGCGGCCTTGGCTTCCGCGACCACCTTTTCGATTTCCAGCAACTTTTCCTTCTCCAGACCGGTGTTGTAGTGGCCGCTCTGGGGGCAGTACTTGCAGTCCTCGGGACAGGCGCCGGTCTTGATGGACAGCAGGGTGCTGACCTGGACCTCGTTGGGGTCGAAATGCTGCCGGTGGACACCCTGGGCCCTGAAGATCAGATCGTTGAAGGGGAGCGCGAACAGGTCGCTGATTTCCTGAAGGGACCAGTCGTGTCGGATGGCGGTAGCAGTCATGGGGTTATCCTGTTAACTTTTTAGCGAATCAGGTTTACGGATAAACCGCATGATAAAGCCCCTCGCCTCCCTGTCAACCGGATTTCGACATCTGGTTAACAAGATCACCGGACATCCCAGGTTTCCAGCCACCGGTGACAATCACCGGATACTGCCCGATCTTTGCGTCTCCTGCCTGGCGCCCCAGTCCTCGAACGGACTCTGCGGGGGCTGCCGTGAAGACCTGCCGGCCAACACCACCGCCTGCTTCCGGTGCGGCCTGCCCCTGGTGCTTGCGGCGCCGGGGCCCGGTCTGGTCTGCGGCGAGTGCCTCAAGCGTCCACCGGCCTTCGGGCGGGCCTTCATCCCCTGGCGCTACCAGTTCCCGGTCGACCGGATGATTGGCCGTTACAAGTACCGGGGCCAGCGGCAGTTCGCCCGTCCATTGCTGGCGGACTACGTGACGCAGGTGAAGGATATGCTGGCGGAGGAACCCGAGCGGCGGCCGCAGTTGCTGGTCGCCGCGCCCATGCACCGCAAACGCCAGCGCAGGCGCGGCTTCAACCAGGCGGCGGAAATCGCCGAGGCCATCAGCCTTGGCACCGGCATTCCCTGGACGGATGGCCTGTTGCAACGGGTCCGCGCCACCACCGCCCAGTCGGGGCTGGACCGGCGACAGCGGTTGTCGAACCTCAGGGGCGTGTTCGAGGTTACCGGGACGGTGCCCGGGCATGTGGCGGTGGTGGACGATGTGGTCACCACCGGCGCCACTGCCCGCACCCTGGCCTCGCTGCTGCGCCGGCATGGCGCCCGCACCGTGGAAGTCTGGGCCCTGGCCCGCACACCGGTGCAGCGATCAGGCCAGTCGTTCTCTCACATGGCGGGCGATAGCGAGGCTGGCGGTCAGCCCCGGTGATTCTATACCGAACAGGTGAACCAGTCCCGGAATACCATGATGGCCTTCGTCATCGATGCGAAAATCCGCGAACCCGCTGTCCGGGCCCGCCAGCTTGGGCCTGACCCCTGCGTAAGCCGGCTGCAGCCGTGCCGGATCCAGCCCCGGCCACCAGCGACGGACCGACGCCGCGAAGGCCTGGCGGCGCCCCGGATCAACGGTGTAGTCCGGCGCCGGCACCCACTCCACATCCGGTCCGAACCGGGCCTGCCCGGCCAGGTCCAGGGTCAGGTGGACACCCAGGCCACCGGGTTCGGGGACCGGATAGATCAGGGTGTTGAACGGGTGACGCCCGCTGTAGGAAAAGTAGACGCCCCGGGCAAAGTGCGCTTCCGGGCAGGCAGCCGCATCAAGGCCGGACCAGGAGCGGGCAAGGTGGACCGCCTCCAGGCCGGCGGCGTTCACCACCCGCCGGCACCGTACCTCGCAGGGCGACGCCCCGCCAACCGTCAGCCGGTGCATGGCATGATCGCTGTACGCAGCCTCCACGGGAGCCTGGCAGACCAGTTGCCCCCCGGCGGCTTCCAGTTCTCCGAGCAGCGACACCATCAGATCATGACTGCTGACTATGCCGGTACGGGGAGAGAACAGCCCGGCGGTGGCCTTCACCCCCGGCAATGCCCGCTCCAGCGACGCCCCTTCCGCCACCTGCAGCTCAACCCCGTTGTCCGTCGCGGCCCGGTGCACCTGCTCCAGCCGCTCGTGCTGGCCCTGATCGCTGGCAATGATCCACTTTCCCGTCTGTCGGTGGCCCACCGGAAAATGGCGGCAATAGTCGTAGAGCAGCTCCCTGCCCTGCAGGCACAGGCGCGCCTTGAGGGAATGCTTCGGGTAGTAGAGTCCGGCATGGATGACTTCGCTGTTCCTGGACGAGATGCCCTCGCCAAAGTGGCCGGCCCGTTCCAGTACGATCACCTGCTGGCCCGCCTGTGCCAGCTCACGGGCCACGGCCAGGCCCACCACGCCGGCGCCGATCACCACCGTATCGATTTCCAGGGTTTCCACCTCATTCCTCCGGGCTGATGAACTGTCGGCTCAGGAACCGGTATACTGTCTCTCTTATTCTAACAGCGCAACGGGAGCACCATGTCCTCGGACGACCAACCGGCCAGCACCAGCAGCCATCCCTATGACAATCTGAAACCGGATATCATCCTGGATGCGGTGGAAGACGAAGGTTTTCCCGTCAGCGGTCGACTGTTTGCCCTCAACAGCTATGAGAACCGGGTATACCAGGTGGGGCTGGACGACCAGCCGCCGGTGATCGTCAAGTTCTATCGGCCGGGACGCTGGACCGAGGACCAGATCCGCGAGGAACACGCTTTCACCCTGCAATTGGAGGACGCGGACGTGCCCGTGGTGGCACCCATGAGACTGCCCTCCGGCGACACCCTCGGTCGCGGCGGCGACTTCCTGTTTGCGGTCTTCCCCCAGCGGGGCGGACAGGCCCCCGACACCAGTACCCCGGATACCCTCTACCGCCTGGGCCAGTGGCTGGGCCAGCTTCACAATATTGGTGCCAGTAAACCCTTCCAGCACCGGCCGGCCATGTCGATCCTGCCCGCCATCACCAACTTCAGTGCCTATCTGACGGACAACGGCTGGGTTCCGGACGACCTGCGCCCGGCCTGGGACAGCCTGATTCCAGACCTGATCGACGCCTGTGCCCGGCTGGTGGATGAAGCCGGCGAACTCACCAGTATCCGCCTCCACGGCGACTGCCACGCCGGCAATATCCTGGTGCGCGAAGAGCAACTGCTGTTTGTGGACCTGGATGACTGTCGCAGCGGGCCGGCCATACAGGACCTGTGGCTGCTGCTGAACGGGGACGACCAGGAACGCGGCCTCCAGTTTGGCGAATTGCTGGAGGGCTACGAGATGTTCCGGGACTTCAACCGCCGGGAACGCTACCTGATCGAACCCCTGCGCTGCTACCGGCAACTGTCCCACTGCGCCTGGCTGGCCCAGCGCTGGGACGACCCGGCCTTCCCCCGCTTCTTCCCCTGGTTTGCCCAGCCCCGGTTCTGGTCTGACCAGGTGCTGTCGCTGCGGGAACAGCTCGCGGCCCTGCAGGGGCCGGTGCTGACCATTCCCGGCCAGTATTAACCCCGCCTGACACACATTCGCATTCGGAGACACCATGAGCCAACGCGAGGCCTCCTTTAGCATCCGCAGCCTGATTGCCACTGCCGTGGTCAGCATTATCGCCACGGTCGTGGTGCTGGAAATGAGTGGCAGGATCAGCCACAGCGACAACAAGGACCATGTGCCGGTGGGCGAGTTCGAGGCCATCCACATCACGCCGGACCAGCCCTTCCGCATGTCCTCCAGATCGTCGGAACTGCACGCCACCTGCCAGAATGGCTATCTGGCCATTGCCGCCGACGCGGACCCCGGGTACCAGGGCATCCTGGTGGACTACAAGAACCGGGGCATACGCTGCCACCCGACTGCCATACAGGCTCAGGAGTGACGGAAACATCATGACAGAAGATCGCAACAGAACGGCCAAACCGGCCCAGGCGCTGGACACCCTGTACGCCGCCGACCAGCCCCGGCAGGACTTCCGCTTCGATGCCTCAGTGGCCCGGGTCTTCCCGGACATGATCCGGCGCTCCGTGCCCGGCTACACCACGATCATCCCGATGATCGAGGTCATCACCGAGCAGTACGTACAGCCTGGCTCCCACTGCTATGACCTGGGCTGCTCCCTGGGCGCTTCGACCCTGGCCATGCGCCATGGCATGCGGGAATCCGGCTGCACCCTGGTGGGGGTGGACAATTCCGGTGCCATGATCGAGCGCTGCGAACATTACATCGCCCTGGACGATCATCCCCAGCCGGTGGTGTTACGTTGCGAGGATATCCTGGACACGCCGATCAAGGATGCGTCGGTGACCACCCTGAACTTCACCCTGCAGTTCGTGGATCCGAACCGGCGCCTGGAGCTGCTGACCCGCATCGCCGAGGCCACGCGCCCGGGGGGCGTACTGATCCTGTCGGAAAAAATCCGTTTCGAGGACCACGCCGAACAGGACACCCAGACCCGGCTGCACCATGAATTCAAGCGGGCCAATGGCTACTCAGACCTGGAGATCAGCCAGAAGCGTTCCGCCCTGGAGCAGGTGCTGATTCCCGAAACCCTGGCGGAACACCGGGCCAGGCTGGAACAGGCTGGCTTCCGGAACATCATGGTCTGGTACCAGTGCTTTAATTTTGTATCCATGCTGGCGTTCAAGCCGGCCTGATTGAGGAGTGAGTATTACCATGGCGGAGTTCGACTGGCAGGCCACCTGGTCAGACATGCTGCTACGCCTGGAGAAGGAAGGCTGGCAGGACTGGGCCGATGCCATCCGCACCCAGCTTTACCGCCGCTTTGTGGAGAACCCCCACGGCGACCTGCCGCGCTGGCAGGATGCCCTTGCCCACCTGCCCGACCGACAGGATTCAATGGTCTATGGCGACCGCAGCGAGGTGACGGTGGATAGCCTGGTTCCCCTGTCGTCCCCGGAAGCGGAGCTGATGGAGAAGGGGCTGCGAGGGCTGATGCCCTGGCGTAAGGGACCGTTCCGTTTCTTCGGCACCCACATCGACACCGAGTGGCGCTCCGACTGGAAATGGGACCGGGTGGCGCCCGCCCTGTCGGACCTGTCCGGTCGCCGCGTTCTGGATGTGGGCTGCGGTTCCGGCTACCACCTCTGGCGCATGTTCGGGGCCGGCGCGGCGGAGGTGATCGGCATTGACCCGGGCCTGTTGTTCCTGTTCCAGTTCCTGGCGGTCAAGCGATACCAGCCCACGGCCCCGGTGGACCTGCTGCCCCTGCGCATCGAGGACCTGCCCCGTCCCCTGGAATACTTCGACACCACTTTCTCCATGGGAGTGCTCTACCATCGACGCTCCCCCATCGACCACCTGCTGGAGCTGAAGGACACCCTGCGCCCCGGCGGCGAGCTGGTGCTGGAAACCCTGGTGGTGGAGGGCCCGGAAGGCTATACCTTGATGCCGGAGGATCGCTACGGACGCATGCGCAACGTCTGGTTCCTGCCCTCGTGCCCCACCCTGTTACGCTGGATGGCCAGGGCCGGCCTGGAGGGGGCCGAGGTGGTGGATGTCACGGTCACCACCACGATGGAGCAACGGCCCACGGACTGGATGCGGTTCCAGTCCCTGGAGCACTTCCTGGATCCCAATGACCACACCCTTACCATCGAGGGTTATCCCGGACCACAGCGGGCCACGGTGATCGCCCGCAAGCCCGGTTAGAGGAGTCTGCACGGTAGAAAGTCACACCGCTGCGACCGCCCCACAACGAAAAAGCCCCTGAAGCGATCACCGCGTCAGGGGCTTTTTCATCATGGCTTCCGGACCGGGATTATGCCCCGAACGGATGACGCATGGTAATGGTCTCCACCCGGTCCGGACCGGTGGAAATAATATCGATGGGCGCCTCGATCTGCTCCTCCAGGAAGCGGATATAGGCACGGGCGTTGGCCGGAAGCTGGTCCATACTGGTCAGCCCGACGGTGCTCTCGCTCCAGCCCGGCAGTTCCTCGTAAACCGGCTCGATCAGACCGTATTCCTCACAGTTGATCGGCGGGCGACTCATCTCGCCATCCGGCGTCTTGTAGCCCACACAGACCTTGACCGTCTCCATGCCATCCAGCACATCCAGCTTGGTCAGGCAGATACCGGACACACTGTTGATCTGGATGGCGTGGCGCAGGGCCACGGCGTCAAACCAGCCACAGCGGCGTGAGCGACCGGTGGTGGTGCCGATCTCGTTGCCCTTCACCGCCAGGTGCTGGCCCAGGTCGTCGAACAGTTCCGTCGGGAAGGGACCGGAACCCACCCTGGTGGTATAGGCCTTGGTGATGCCCAGCACATAGTCCAGGAACAGGGGGCCGAAACCGGAGCCGGTGGCGGTACCGCCCGCGGTGGTATTGGAGGAGGTGACGTAGGGGTAGGTTCCCAGGTCGATATCCAGCAGGGAGCCCTGGGCGCCCTCGAACAGGATGTTCTCACCGCGCTTGCGGTAGTCGTGCAGCAGGTCGGTGACGTCTGCGGCCATGGGCAGGATCTCGTCGCCCATTTGCTTCAGGGTGGCCAGGGCCTGGTCCACGTCCTCGGGCTCTTCCCCGAAGTATTCGGTGAGCACGAAGTTATGGTAGTGCATGATCTCCCGCAGCTTTTCCTCGAAAGCCCGGGGATTGTGGAGGTCCCCCAGGCGCAGGCCACGACGGGACACCTTGTCCTCGTAGGCGGGGCCGATACCACGACCGGTGGTGCCGATCTTGTCATTGCCCCGGGCCCGCTCACGGGCCTGGTCAATGCGGATGTGGGTGGGCAGGATCAGCGGGCAGGCGTAACTGATGCGCAGCCGGTCACGGACCGCAACTCCGCTGTCCTCAAGCTGGCGTACCTCCTTGAGCAGGGCATCCGGGGACAGCACCACGCCATTACCGATCAGGCACTGGACATGCTTTCGCAGGATACCGGAGGGGATCAGGTGCAGCGCGGTTTTCTTGCCCTCGATCACCAGGGTGTGGCCCGCGTTGTGGCCACCCTGGAAACGGACCACAGCCGCCACCTGGTCGGTGAGCAGGTCGACGATTTTTCCTTTGCCTTCATCACCCCATTGGGTGCCCAGCACTACGACGTTCTTTCCCATGACAATCTCTCATACCGTCCGGCCAGGGACCGGTCACTGTCAGAATGAATGCGGGTGCATCCGAACACGGGCCACGCCCGGCGTCAGTATGCGCCCAGTTGTTCCACCACCCACTGCCCGTCGTGCTGCACCAGTACCCGATCACAGCCCCGTTCCGCCGGATCGGCACCGGCATCCTCGGGCAGTGCGCGCACCACGGTTTCCGTCATCCGCAAGCCGGCAATGGTGGCGTCCAGCGCGGGATCGGCGTCCGCCGGGGCCCAGATCGCCGAACGGGAGCGACCGGCACGGCGCCCCAGCGTCACCAGCGCCCTGACATCCAGGCTGAAGCCGGTGGCAGGCCGGGCACGGCCAAAATCCTGGCCGATGGCATCGTAACGGCCACCCTTGCCTACTGCATCGCCGTGACCGGGCACATAGACCGCAAACACCAGGCCGGTGTGATAGTTGTAGCCGCGTAACTCGCAGAAATCGAAACCCAGGCTCAGATCAGGGTGGGTTTCCATCAGATGATCCGCTACCCGCTGCAACTGGTCCAGTGCCTGTAGTACGTTGTCCGGCGCACCGGCCAGGGCCTCCCGGGCACGCCCCAGGGCATCACGACCGCCACTGACCCGAGCCAGCACCCTCAGCAGGGCGCCGGGGGAATCCGGCGGGCAGTCACCCAGAAGCTGGTCCAGCTCCGGTACCGACTTGCGGGCCATGGCGTCGAAAATGGCCGCCTCGGTCTCGTCGTTGAACGCCGCCGCCTCAATCAGTGACTGGTAAATGGCCACATGGGCCAGATCCAGGTGCACCTCGCCAATGCCCGCCACCCTCAGGGTTTCCAGCATCAGGCGGATCACCTCCAGGTCGGCCTCCTCCGAGGCACTGCCGAACAGCTCGCAACCAGCCTGGATGGGCGTACGCCCGGTCAGCATATGCTGTGGACGGGCATGGAGCACATGGCCTGCGTAACAGAGCCGGGTGATGCCTTCCTGGTGCAGGGTATGGGCATCGATGCGGGCGGCCTGGGGCGTCATGTCGGCCCGGACCCCCATCATGCGACCGGTGAGCTGGTCGGTGAGCTTGAAGGTCTGCAGGGCCAGGTCATGGCCGGTGCCGGTAAACAGGGACTCCAGGTATTCGATCAGCGGCGGGATCACCAACTGGTACCCCCAGCGTTGGCAGGTATCCATGATGTCCCGGCGCAGGGATTCGATCTGGCCGGCCAGGGGCGGCAGGATGTCCTCGACGCCGTCGGGGAGCAGCCAGCGGTCAGAAACCGTCATATCCTGTTTACCTTCTGCTGAATTCAGTTGGGGCGGGGAGCCCGGGGCGGCACCAAACTTTACCCAAAACCCGGCGGATTCTACACCTTTGACGGTCGCAAAAAAACCGGACCGCTCCGCCAGCTGACGGAGGGGCCCGGTTTTCGGGTCAAACCACCCCAGGTATTACTCGGTTGCCGGGCTGGCCTCCTTGAAATACCGCAGGAACTCGTTGTTGCTGTCGATCACCATAATGTCGTCCTTGCCGGAGAAGGTCTTCTGGTAGGCCTCCAGGCTACGGTACAACTGGTAGAACTCGGGGTTTCGGCCATAGGCACCCGCATAGATACGGGCGGCCTCGCCATCCCCTTCACCGCGGGTTTCCTCGGCGGTGGCAAAAGCCTCCGCCAGGACCACCGTGCGCTGGCGATCGGCGTCGGCGCGGATACCTTCGGCCAGCTCACGCCCCCGGGAACGGAACTCCTGGGCCAGCTTCTCACGTTCGGTGGCCATGCGGCGGTAGACGTTCTGGCTGACCGATTCGGGCAGTTCGATGGCCTTCACCCGGATGTCCAGCACCTCGATACCGAACGCTTCCATGACCCGCTCATTGACCCGGCCCCGCAAGGTTTCCATCAGCTCATCGCGCTGGCCGGAGACCACCTCATGCATGGTACGGACACCGAACTCGTCCCGCAGGCCATTGTCGATACGGGACAGCAGCAGTGACTGGGCACGCAACTCGTCGCCACCGGTGGACCGGTAGTACTCGTCCACGTCACGGATACGCCAGGCCACGTAGGAATCCACATCCAGCGGTTTCTTCTCGATGGTCAGGTACTGCTTGGCGGGCAGGTCCGTGGTCAGCACCCGGATATCAAACTGCCGCACCTGATCCACCACCGGGACCTTGAAGTGCAGCCCCGCCGGCACATCGGTCTCGATCAGCTCACCAAAGCGCAGCACCACACCCCGGTGGGTTTCCGGGATGATGAACACACTGGACAGGACCAGCAGGATAACGACCAGGGCCCCTGCAAGGCCCGCTATGCTTTTAGGCCCCATGATTATCGACTCCTCCGGCTGTTACTCAGTTCCTGACGGTTGCGCAGCTCCTCGATGACACGGTCGGTCAGCGCCTGAATACCCTGCTCATCCTGTCGCTGGCTGCTGTCCTGTGTGTCCGAACCGCCTGTTGTACCGGCACTGGCGCCACGGCCACTGAACATGCGATCCAGGGGCAGGTACATCATGTTGCCGGTACTGGCAGTGTCCACAAGCACCTTGGTGGTGTTGGAATAGACATTCTCCAGGGCCTGCAGGTACATGCGCTCACGGGTGACCACCGGCGCGTCCTGATAGACCGACAGCAGTTCGGTGAAGCGGGCGGTTTCACCACGGGCCCGTTCGACGACTTCATCACGGTACGCCCTGGCTTCTTCCACCAGGCGCTGGGCGCGACCCCGGGCTTCCGGGACCACCCGGTTACGGTAGGTTTCCGCCTCTTCCTTGAAACGTTGCTCGTCTTCCCGGGCCCGCTGGACCTCGCGGAAGGCGTCCTGCACCGCGGGCGGTGGCTGGGTGCTTTCCACATTGACCTGGACGATTTCCAGGCCGGTGCCGTAATCGACCAGGAAGCGTTGCAGCCGCTGCTCCACATTGATGGCCAGCTCGGCACGCCCCTCGGTCAAGACATCATCCAGACCGGAACTACCCACCTCGTGACGCAGGGCGCTGTCGGTGGCAAAGGCCAGGGCCTGGTTGGAATCCCGCACATTCAGCACATAAGCCTTGGCGTCGGACACCCGGTACTGCACCTGGAGGTCCACGGTAACGATGTTCTCGTCCTGGGTCAGCATCTGACCCTGGGATTCAGCGTTCCGTACGTTGGTGACACGAACCTTGGTGGCCGACTCGATCAGCGGCATCTTGAAGCGCAGGCCCGGATTCTCGGTACGATGGTATTCACCGAAGCGGAGAACCACGGCCCGCTCCTGCTCGTCAACCGTGTAGAAGGACTGGAAGACCACATAGCCCACCACGATGATGGCCCCCAGGGCGAACACGGCACCCAGTCCGGCAGCACCACCGCCCTTGCCGCCGGAACCACCGGAACCGCCCGAGCGATTGCCGCCCTTGCCTCCGAGCATGCGGTTGAGCTTGTCCAGCCCCTTCTTCAGGGCCTCATCCAGGTCCGGGGGCCCCTGATCATTGCCGCCACGACCGCCTCCGGTACCCCAGGGGTCATTGTCGTTGCGATTTCCACCCGGTTCATTCCAGGCCATAGTTCTCTCCGTCTATGCGTTTAAAGCTTTGGGAATGGCTGCAAATACTAGGGATTTATACGTGCCCCGGCAATAGCCTTGGCCGGCGGGACGGTGAAAACCCGCGCCATGACTCAGGGGGCCTCTACCCTGACCCGCTCTTCGGCCAGACCGGCCCGGCTGAGTAACTGGAACCAGTCCCGGCTCTGCAGGCGAACCTCCAGCACCACGTCGCCGTTGTCCCGGTATGCCTCATGAATCACCGAACCGGCTTCATGCAGCAGAGCCCGCAACTTACCGTCGGCGGGCCCCAGCACCACGGACTGGTGAAGCAGGTCTTCCGCCAGGCGCTCGACTACGGCATCGTACAGCAACTCGAGGCCATCGCCGGAATGGGCCGACACCCAGACCCGTACCGGGTCGCCATCCTCGTTACGCTCCACCCGGGGCCGGAAATCCTCCAGCAGGTCAATCTTGTTGAACACCTGCAATACGGGCACTTCGTCCGCCCCGATCTCATGGAGTACGGAATCCACCTGCTCCATGTTCTCGTCGCGACGGTCGTCATGGCAGTCCACCACATGCAGCAGCAGGGAGGCCTGGGTGGTTTCCTCCAGGGTCGCCCGGAAGGCTTCCACCAGCTTGTGCGGCAGGTGCCGGATGAATCCAACGGTGTCCGCAAGAACGACCGGGCCAATGTCAGGAAGTTCCAGCCGCCTCAGGGTGGGGTCCAGGGTGGCAAACAACTGGTCCGCCGCATAGACCCCGGATTCGGTAATCCGGTTGAACAGAGTGGATTTGCCGGCGTTGGTGTACCCCACCAGGGATACGGTGGGAATATCGGCACGCTTGCGGGCCCGGCGACCCTGGTCTCGCTGGCGGCGGACCTTTTCGAGGCGCCTGTGGATGGCCTTGATCCGCTCCCGCAGCAGGCGACGGTCCGTTTCCAACTGGGTTTCACCCGGCCCCCGCAGGCCGATACCGCCTTTCTGGCGCTCCAGGTGGGTCCAGCCCCGCACCAGTCGGGTGGCCATGTGCTCAAGCTGCGCCAGTTCCACCTGCAGCTTGCCCTCATGGGTGCGGGCCCGCTGGGCAAAGATATCGAGGATCACCCCGGTGCGGTCGAGAACCCGACATTTCAGTTCCCGTTCAATGTTCCGCTCCTGGCTCGGGCTGAGGGCATGGTTGAACAGTACCACATCGGCCTCGCTGGCTTTCGCCAGATCTCGGATTTCCTCCAGCTTGCCTTCCCCTACGAACAGGCGGGGGCTGGGCTGGTTGCGGGAACCGGTAATCTCCGCCACCGCTTCCACACCGGCGGATGTCACCAGCTCGCGGAATTCCCCAAGGTCTTCCGCATCACTGCCGTGGGAGCTGAACTCTATGTGAACGAGCACGGCTCGTTCACCCACATCGGGACGTTCAAACAATCAGTCTTTCTCCAGTCATTGCAATGCAAAAACCCGCACAGTCCGGACCAGTTCCCTGGCCAGCCTGTGCGGGTTTGCCGACAACCCCCGAGGGCCTGTCACTCTTCCGATTCGTTTTCTCCGGCCGGGTTCTGCTGGGGAACGCGAACGTTCCTGGCCGGCACAACAGTTGAGATGGCATGCTTGTACACCATCTGGCTGACCGTGTTCTTCAGCAGGATCACGAACTGGTCAAACGACTCCACCTGGCCCTGCAGCTTGATACCATTTACCAGGAAGATGGATACCGGGATACGCTCCTTGCGCAGCTGGTTGAGGTAAGGGTCTTGTAGAGAGTGCCCTTTTGACATGTTATTTCTCCTGTTTTTTTCGGATAATGCAGATCGTCATTGTTTAGTAGCCGCAAATTGCACCAGCATTAATCAATACCAGCCCAGCGACCAATCGAGACCGGATCCCTCCAGCGGAGTTCCCGGTGAACCTCCGGAACAGCCTTGCCTGGATCCTCAGCGTCCCGAATTCAATGTGGAGTGAGATTCAAGTTTTTTCAAGGCAATGGCGGTATTTTGCCCGGCACCGGTTTCGAGCCAGGTCACATTCCGCCATTTTCGTAGCCATGTGAGCTGCCGCTTGGCCAACTGGCGGGTGGCGGCAATGCCCCTGTCGACCATATCGGCATAGTCCCCTTCACCCGCCAGCCAGGACCAGGCCTGACGATAGCCTACGCAACGCATGGAAGGCAGGTCGGGAGACAGATCGCCCCGGGCCATCAGGCCTCTCACTTCATCCACAAAGCCCTGTTCCAGCATGGCCAGGAAGCGGACACGTATGCGCTCATGGAGCTGGTGACGCTGCGCTGGCGACAGTGCGAACTGGACCACAGTATACGGTAGCTGATGGTCGGCGTCTGCCTGCCATTTGGTCGTATACGGGTAATCCTCAATATTTTCCGCGTCCTGCCAGAAGGAGGAAATCGGGCGACCGCTGATCTCGAACACTTCCAGGGCCCGCAGCAGGCGCTGGCGATTGTTGGTATGGATCAGCCCGGCGGCCACCGGGTCCACCGAGCCCAGACGCCGGTGCAGCTCGCCCCACCCCTGGTCTGCAGCTTCAGCTTCCAGCCGGCGGCGCACGGTCGGGTCCGCCGGGGGCAAATCACCCATCCCCTGGAGCAGCGCCTTGTAGTACATCATGGTACCGCCCACCAGCAGTGGAATCCGGCCGGCGGCAGTGATCTCCGCCATCTCCCGCAGGGCATCACGGCGGAAATCCGCTGCTGAATAGGCCTCCGAAGGATCGCAGATATCGATCAGCCGATGCGGTGCCCGGGCCAGCTCCTCTGCCGAGGGCTTGGCGGTGCCAATGTCCATGCCCCGGTAAATCATCGCCGAGTCCACGCTGATGATATCGCAGGGCAGGTGCTGGCAAAGCTCAATGGCCAGATCGGTCTTGCCGGAGGCCGTCGGCCCCATGACGAAGATTGCCAGGGGCGGACGCCCCTCTGCCCCACTCATCAGCGCCCCCGCAGGAACAGCTTGTCCAGTTCCGGCAGGGTTACCAGGGTCCAGGTGGGACGACCATGGTTGCACTGGCCGCTGCGCTCGGTGGCTTCCATATCCCGCAACAGGGCGTTCATCTCCGGGATGGTCAACTGGCGATTGGCACGGACGGAACCATGGCAGGCCATGGTGCCGAGCAGTTCATGGGTCTGGGCCTCGACCCGGTCGCTGCTGCCATTGGCGATCAGGTCCGCCAGTACGTCCCGCAGCAACTGCTCGGCGTCCGCGCCCCGCAGCAGGGCCGGCAATTGCCGCACCGCCAGGGTTTCCGGCCCGATCCGCTCCACCACCAGCCCCAGGGTGGCCAGTTCTTCGGCGTGATCCTCCGCCAGCCCGGCCTCCTTCTGACTCACCGCCACCGATACCGGCACCAGCAACGGTTGGCTGGTCAGGTCCTGGGCATCCAGGGCCCGCTTCATGCGTTCGTAGGTAATGCGCTCGTGGGCGGCGTGCATGTCCACGATAATCATGCCCTGGCAACTCTGGGCCAGGATGTAGATGCCATGGAGCTGGGCAATGGCATACCCCAGGGGAGGTTCGCCATTCTCACCCTCCACTGCCACGGATGCCCCCATGGCCGGCGTGGGCCGGGTCTCGGGGTAGGCACGCGGTTCCGCCGTCGCCACGGGCCCTTGCTGCGGGGCGGGACCGCCACCTTCACTGAGGGAGCGGTAGAAGGCCATCTGATCCTGGGCTGCCCAGGGCGACTGCTGACCGTGGCCACTGCCCTGGTAATTGCCACTGCCACCAACGGGCACCCCGCCACCGGCCATGTCTCCCGCCGGCTGGGCACCGGGCATGGCCGCCGGCTCGGGCATAGGCGCACCGCCGTCCCGGCCCAGCGACTGGGCCACGGCACCCCGGAAATGGTCGTCCGGGCGCACATCCGCCAGCGCCCGGTGCAGGGTGCGGAAGATAAAGTCGTGCACCAGCCGACCATCCCGGAAGCGGACTTCATGCTTGGTGGGGTGGACGTTGACGTCGACATTGGCCGGGTCCAGTTCCAGGTAGAGCACGAACGCCGGATGCCGGTTGTTGTAGAGCACGTCCCGATAGGCCTGACGGACCGCGTGGGCCACCAGTCGGTCGCGGATCACCCGGCCGTTGACGAAGAAATACTGCAGGTCCGCCTGGCTGCGGGAGAAGGTGGGCAGCGCCACCCAACCCCGCAGGCGAAGGCCGGTGGCCTCGGTGTCGATAACCACCGCATTGTCGATGAACTTCTGTCCGCACAGGGCACCAATGCGGCGCTCATGGTCCAGCTCCGTTTCCGCCGGCCGCAGGCTGTGCACCACCTTCTGGTTATGGCGCAGGGTGAAGCCGGTATCAAACCGGCCCAGTGCCTGACGGCGCAACACTTCCTCCACATGGCCGAATTCGGTTTTCTCGGTGCGCAGGAACTTGCGCCGGGCCGGGGTATTGAAGAACAGGTCGCGCACTTCCACGGTGGTGCCCACCGGATGGGCAGCGGGAGACACCCTGGCGTCCATGTCCCGACCTTCCACTTCCACCCGGCTGGCGGCCTCCTGCTCCTGGGTACGGGAGGTCAGGGTCAGACGGGAAACCGAGCTGATACTGGCCAGGGCCTCACCCCGGAAACCCAGCGATCCCACTGCCTCCAGGTCGTCCAGTGTGGCGATCTTGCTGGTGGCGTGACGGCTCAGGGCCAGGGGCAGCTCCGCTTCAGGGATACCCACCCCGTCGTCCCGCACCCGGATCAGGCGTGCACCGCCCTGCTCCACTTCGACATCCACACGCCGGGCACCGGCATCCAGGGCATTCTCCACCAGTTCCTTGAGGACCGAGGCTGGCCGTTCAACCACCTCCCCGGCGGCAATCTGGTTCGCCAGTCGGGGGGACAGCAGCTTGATGGAAGGCATGGAGGTATCTGTCTCCAGAGGTCAATGAATGATTGCCCCGGATGATAACAGATTCGATATGGTGAAAGCTGCCGGCCATTGGTTTCGGACACCAATGGCCGGCGCGGTCTTCAGGAGCTGGGAATCTGCAGGGTCTGGCCGACCATGACCACGTCGTCCGTGAGCCCGTTCACCCGTTTCAGGGCTTCCACGGTGACTTGGTTGCGGCGGGCCACGGCGGACAGGGTATCACCACGCTGGACCCGGTATTCGGTCACTGCGCCGCCACCTTCCTGACGATTCTGCCAGGCCAGGAGCGTGCCGGGAGGCGGCACATTGTTGAAGTAGGCATTGATGCCCTCGAATACCGCCTGGGCGATCTTCTCCTGGTGGGCGGAACTGGTCAGGTTCCGCTCCTCGCGGGGATTGGAGATAAAACCGGCCTCCACCAGGATTGAGGGAATATCCGGTGATTTCAGCACCACGAACGCCGCCTGTTCAACGCCGGGCTTGTGCAGCCGGGTGACCCCGCCAAGCTCTTCCAGGATATAGCCGCCCACGCCCACGCTGGCATTGATGCTGGCGGTCATGGACAGGTCCAGCAGCACGCCGGCCAGGACATCGTCCTTGTCACCAAGGGTAACACCACCCTCACCGCCAATCAGGTCGGACCGGTTCTCGCTGCGGGCCAGCCAGCGCGCGGTCTCACTGGTGGCACCGCGCTGGGACAGGGCGAACACCGAGGCCCCATTGGGTTGCGGGCTGCGGAAGGCATCGGCATGAACCGACACGAACAGGTCCGCCTTGTGCTTGCGGGCCAGCAGGATACGGCGGCGCAGGTCAATGTAATAGTCGCCGGTGCGGGTGAGGCGTGCCTCATATCCCGGCTTGCTGTCAATCAGCGCCTCCAGCCGGCGGGCCATAGCCAGCACCACGTCCTTCTCGCGGGTGCCGGACGGCCCGATGGCGCCCGGGTCCTCGCCCCCATGCCCGGCATCGATCACCACGATGATGTCCCGCTTGCTGTCACTCTGGTCGCGGACAATCGGCTTGGTCAGGCTGTCGAGGGACTCCCGGTCTTCCTGAATCAGGTCCACCACCAGGCGGTGACCATACTGCTGGTTGGGCTCCAGCAGAAAACTGCGGGGTTTGATGTCCTTTTCCAGATCCAACACCACCCTCAGGTCATTGCCGTTTCTGGGCGCGCTGCGAATCCGCCTGACCGGGCTGTCGCTGAGGTCCAGTTGGTCCAGATCCGCATCCAGGCTGGTGTCCTCCATGTCGATCACCAGTCGCGACGGATTCTCCAGCGAGAAGATCGTGTGCCTGACCTGTGAACGGGTATCGAATACCAGCCGCGTATGGTCCGGCGCCGGCCAGATCCGGGCACCCTCCACCTCGGTGGCACTGACGGCTACCGGGCTCAATAGCAGGGCAGCCACCACCAGCAGCCGTAGAAAGTCCCTGATCAGGAGTCTGCGCGGTAGAAATCGCGCCAAGCGAGAGCGTCCCACTTTGAGGCCATTTTGACGGTCATTTGAGGCGCATAGTGGTTCTATGCAACGAAAATGAGCGCTCAAAAGGGACCAAAGTGGGGCGGTCGCAGCGGCGGGACTTTCTGCCGCGCAGACTCCTAGTCCTGTTGTTATCATTTTCGGGCCCTCAATCCTGCTCCATTCACTCTTCTTCCGGTCTCGACTCATTACCCGTCGAGATACGCTCCATTTCCTGCAGTCGATCCAGCAATGCCTGACCGGTGTCGGTACCGGAAACCATGCGCAGGAACCGCCCCTCGCCATCCGGCACCAGGGTCAGGTCCAGGTCCGGCTCCGGCAGTATACCGGCGCCCCGCTCCGGCCACTCCACCAGGCAGACATTGCCGGGTGCCAGGTAATCACGAATGCCCATGAACTCCAGTTCTTCCGGGTCGCCCAGCCGGTAGAGATCAAAATGCCAGGTGGCCGGCTCAAGCTGTTCATAGGGCTCCACCAGCGTATAGGTCGGACTCTTCACCGCCCCCTGATGTCCCAGCCCCTGGATAAAGCCCCGGCTGAAGGTGGTCTTGCCAGCACCCAGGGTGCCATGGAGGAATATAACAAGCCCCTGCCCGGAAGACACCGATTTCACCGCATTTGCGAGATTTTTACCGTTTTTAACAGTCGCCGCCTCATCCGCCAGCCACACCTCCCACTCAGACATGGCTTGCTCCCTTTCGCCCCGACTCCGCCGCCATCAGCACGGTCGCCATCGCCTCCAGCACATCCTGTGGCAACAGGGAACGATACCCCCGTTGCCGGGAGGCCACGTTGGCGGCCGCCAGGTGCAGGGCGGCGGCATTCACCACCGCATCGGTCAGATCCGAGTCACCGCCCCTTACCGCCTGAGCCATGAAACCACCGGCAATACCGGACAGGATGTCACCCATCCCCCCGGTCGCCATGCCAGGATTGGCACCGCCAATCACCACGGGCAAACGCTCCGGCGCCGCCACCAGCGTGCCAGCTCCCTTCAGCAGCGCGATACCCCCGAAATTCTGCTGAAGCCTCTCCACCGCTACGAGACGGTCCGACTCGATATCCGCCACCGAACACGCAAGCAGCCTGGCCGCCTCGCCCGGATGCGGTGTAATCACCTGATAATCACTACTGACCGCCACCCGGGTCGACAACAGGTTGAGCGCATCCGCATCCAGCAATCGCGGTTTGCCGGATGCCAGCACCTGCTGCAGCATCTGCTGCCCCCAGGCCGCCTGGCCGATGCCCGGGCCGCAGACGACCACATCAGCCTTCTCCAGCAGCGGCTCCAGGTCATTGCCATGAATGACACCCCGCACCATCAACGACGGACACCGCGCCAGGGCCGGCGATACATGCTCCGGCCGCGTGGCCAGACTCACCAGCCCCGCCCCGCTGCGGGCAGCCGCCTCCGCCGCCAGCAGACCGGCGCCCCCAAAGCCCCGGTCACCGGCAATCACCAGCACGTGACCGAAATCCCCCTTGTGGGCCGCCATGGACGGCACCGGCAACAGCCCTTTGCGGGACTCCCAGGTAGACAGCGTGGCAACCGGCACTGCCGGGCAACCCTCAATGTCCTGCTCTGCCCCCAGGGCGTCGTAGGCCACCTCACCGGCGAAATGGGGCCCCTTCCCGGTGAGCAGGCCAATCTTGCGGCCAATAAACGTGGCGGTCACATCCGCCCGGACCGCATCACCCTCAGCCATCCCCAGGCTGGCATCCAGCCCGGAAGGCACATCCACCGCCAGCACCGGACTGGCACCCTGGTTAATCCAGGCAATCACCTCGTCCACCGGCGCCCTGGGCTGACCCCGGGCACCGGTTCCCAGCATGGCATCCACCACCACGGTATCGCCCCCGAAGAGCGTCGCCCTTGCACGCTCATCCAGATCGGACCACGGTGCCATGGACACCCCGGCCTCGCCGGCATCCTGCCAGGCCCGCCGGGCATCGCCGGACAGCTTTTGCGGATCGGCAACGGTAATACAGGTCACCTCCAGGCCATGGCGCAGGGCATTCAACGCCACCAGGTAACCATCACCGCCGTTGTTGCCGGCGCCGCAAAGCACCACAATACGGGTTGCGGACGGCCAGTGACGCAGCACCTGCCGAAAGGTGGCGCGGGCCGCCTTCTGCATCAATCCATAGCCTTCCACACCGCGTTCATCGATCAGGAAACGGTCCAGTGACCGCACCCCATCCGCAGTGAAGAGGGATTCTGTTAAGCTGTTTGCTGTCAGCATAGGTGCCGAACCAATACCCGTTCAAGAATTCAGTTTAACTGTCCAGGCCAGATACCTGTTAAGCATAGCAAAATTCACGTACAGGCCATACTTTGATCAATAGTACCCGCAATCCATGACGTCTGCACTTAAAGATTTTCCATCCAGGATACGCCAGTGGGCGCAGGAACTGGGCTTCAGCGACGTGGGCATCACCCGGCCGGAGACCGGTGTCCACGCGGAGCGCCTGAAGAACTGGCTGGATGCCGGCATGCACGGCGAAATGACCTGGATGGCGGACCATGGCGACAAACGCTATACCCCGACCTCACTGGTACCGGGCACCCACCGCATTATCTCCGTACGCATGGATTACCGCACGGCACCGGACAACCCCGCAGAGGTCCTGCAGGACCCGGAAAAGGCCTACGTCACCCGCTATGCCCTGGGCCGTGACTACCACAAGCTGATCCGCAAGCGCCTGACGAGACTCGCCAAAGCCATCGACGACGAACTCGAAGGCTACGACTACCGGGCCTTCACCGACAGCGCCCCGGTACTGGAAAAAGGCCTGGCCCAGCGCGCCGGCCTCGGCTGGATCGGCAAGAACACCCTGGTGCTGAACCCGTCCGCCGGCTCGTACTTCTTCCTGGGGGAAATCTTCACCAACGCCCCCCTGCCGGTCACCGAGCCCTTCGAAAAAAACCACTGCGGCACCTGCAGCGCCTGCCTGGACACCTGCCCCACCAACGCCTTCGTGGGCCCTTACGTGCTGGACGCCCGCCGCTGCATCAGCTACCTGACCATCGAACTCAAGGGCTCGATCCCGGAAGAACTGCGCCCGCTGATGGGCAACCGCGTCTTCGGCTGCGACGACTGCCAACTGGCCTGCCCCTGGAACCGCTTCAGCAAGCCCACCCAGGAAGACGACTTCAGCCCCCGCAACAACCTGGACAACACCACCCTGGCGGAACTGTTCCTGTGGACGGAAGAGGAATTCCTGAAACGTACGGAAGGATCGGCCATACGTCGTACTGGCTATGAAGGCTGGTTGAGGAACATCGCGGTCGGTCTGGGTAATGCCCCGTCAACCATCCCGGTCATTGAAGCACTGAAGGCGCGGGTGGACTACCCGTCGGAGTTGGTGCGGGAGCATGTTGAGTGGGCACTGAAACGACATGGACTGCAAACCTAAAGACGGGTGATAGAACCCAAGCACCCGCCCTACACCAAAGCCCCCCCAACTCAGAGCTTAAAAAACGTCTCCCGATAATGCTGCAACTCCGCAATGGAATCGCGGATATCATCCAGGGCCAGATGCGTACCCTTCTTGCGAACGCCCGTCAGCACATCCGGCCGCCAGCGCCGGGCCAGCTCCTTGATGGTACTCACATCCAGGTTCCGGTAGTGGAAGAACCCCTCCAGGCGCGGCATATACTTCACCAGGAACCGCCGATCCTGGCCGATACTGTTGCCACACAACGGCGACTTACCCGGCTCCAGGTACTGGGCGAGGAAATTCAGCGTCTGCTCCTCCGCCGCGGACTCGGTAATCGGACTCTCTTTCACCCGCTTGGTCAGACCACTGTTGCCGTGGGTGGTGGTACACCACTCATCCATGGCATCGAGCACCTCGTCGGACTGATGGACCGCCAGAACCGGGCCCTCGGCGATCACCTTCAGGTCCGAATCCGTCACAATAGTCGCGATCTCAATGATCCGCTCCTTCTCCGGATCCAGACCCGTCATCTCCAGATCAATCCAGACCAGACGATTATTGTCTGCCTCAGCCATGGTGTCCTCCGCCACAGTATTACTTTGGAGAGCCCCTCAACGTCCCGGAGGCGATCCGGAAGTTGTTCAGAGACTCCTTGGGTCAGGTATGATGGACCATCCCAACTTCCAGAACAATCAGGACACCCATGGCCAGGCGCCGCCTCAGCAAGCAGCAGCAACACCGCATCCGCAAGATCCAGGAAGAACGGGCCCGCCGGGCCGGCAAACGCGAGCAGACCATTAACGACCAGCGGGAAGCCGGCGAACTGGGTTCCGAACAGTCCGGCCTGATCATTGCCCACTACGGCCAGCAGCTTGACGTGGAAGCCCTGGATGGCGACCACCGGGGGGAACTGTTCCGCTGCTTCGTGCGCGCCAACATCGACAGCCTGGTGACCGGCGACCGGGTGGTCTGGTGCCGGGGGGACGACAACACCGGCGTCATCGTCGCCCGCCAGGACCGGCACACCCTGCTGCAACGCCCGGACAACTTTGGTCAGCTCAAACCGGTAGCCGCCAACATCGACCACATCGTGCTGGTGATCGCACCGCTGCCGGAACCCCACGACAACCTGATCGACCGCTACCTGGTGGCCGCCGAGAATACCGATATCCCGGCCGTTATCCTGCTGAACAAGTCCGACCTGCTCAACGACGACAACCGGCACCGGCTGGACCCCATGCTCGACCGCTACCGGAACCTCGGCTACCAGGTCGTCACCGCCTCGGCACACCATCCGGACCGGCACGATGACACCATCACCTCACTGGTCCGGGGACGCACCAGCGTCTTCGTGGGCCAGTCCGGGGTTGGCAAGTCCTCACTGATCCAGACCCTGGTGCCAGAGCATGAGCTGAAAGTCGGCGCCGTGTCGGACAGCACCGGCAAGGGCATCCACACCACCACTACGGCACGACTGTTCCACCTGGACCGCGGTGGCGATCTGATCGACTCCCCCGGCATCCGCGAGTTCGGTCTCTGGCACATGACTCCGGCGGAGATCGAATACGGTTTCCGGGAAATTCGTGAAATTACCGGCCTGTGCCGGTTCCGGGACTGTCGCCATCAGGGAGAGCCGGGCTGCGCCCTGGATAAAGCGGCAACGGAGGGACGCATCTCACCCCAGCGGCTACAGAGCTTTCGGCGGATACTGCAGGATATGGCCGAACAGCAGGCCCGGGGGCTAAAACTATAGCCGCTTACCAGTCCAGCTCACCGGGCTGTACCGGTTCCTCTTCCTGCTCCCAGTCACCGCTTTCAAGCTGCTCCCTGGCCGCTTCCTGCTCTTCCTCGGTGGGCTGGGTCAGATCGATCAACGGCTCACCGGAACGGCTGGCCCGCCCCTGGATTTCGCCGGCCGCCTTCTTGTTCAGCACGATAATCGAAATCCGCCGATTCACAGGTGCGGTGGGATCATCCTGGTCAAACAACACCGAGTCGCTGAGCCCCACCACACGGCCAATCTGCTCCGGGCGCACACCACCGGTCACCAGTGCACGGCGGGCGGTATTGGCCCTGTCCGCCGACAGCTCCCAGTTGGTGTAACCCGGGCGTCCGCTGAAGGGGGTGGCGTCAGTGTGGCCGGTAATGGAAAGCTTGTTGGTGACCGAACCCAGGGGTTTGGCCAGTTCGAAGAGGATGTCCTGGGAATAGTACTTGAGCTGGGCGCTGCCACTGTCAAACATAGGCCGCTGGGAACGGTCGACGATCTGGATCCGCAACCCCTCGTCGGTAATATCGATCAGCAACTGGTCCTTGAATTCATTCAGGGTTTCGCTGTTCTCGATGCTTTCACGGAGGTCCTGGAACAACTCCTCCATCTGTCGCTGTTCCAGTTGCTGGGCCATGGTCTCGATGCGCTCATCATCCACCGGCACCTCATTGCCCGCCTGGTCCGCGTCACTGGCTTCCACGACCGACGCACTGCCCCCCAGGTCCACCGGATTGCGGCTGCCGCCTTCGGTGTAGCCTACCGGGTCCTTGAAGTACCCTTCCAGGGCCCGTTTCTGTTCCGGTGAAGTCTGCGTGGTCAACCACAGTACGAGGAAGAAGGCCATCATGGCGGTGGCGAAATCGGCAAAGGCCACCTTCCAGGACCCACCATGGTGGCCTGCCGCAACCTTCTTGACCCGTTTTACAATGATCGGCTGATTGTCCACTACGCCACCTGTTCAGAGCGCCCTGATTGCCAGCTACTTGGAACGCACGTGATCGTTGAGTTCCTGGAAATCCGGTCGCTTGTCGCTGGGCAATGCCTTGCGGCCAAATTCGATTGCCATTTGCGGGGCCTGGCCCGACACGGTCGCGAGAATGGCCGCCTTGGCGCATTCATAGGCCTTGAGCTCGTACTTGGCATGATGCTCCAGGGCGATGGAGGTGGGCCCGACAAAACCGTAGCCCAGGAAAATGCCCAGGAAGGTACCCACCAGGGCCGCCGCCACACTGAGACCGATCTTCTCCGGCCCCTCGGTCATGAAATTCATGGTGATCACAATACCCAGAACCGCTGCCACGATACCCAGCCCCGGCAGGGCGTCGGCGATCTTGTTCAGGGCATGGGCCGGTTCTTCCAGCTCATGCTGACGGGTATCCAGTTCCTGGTCCATCAACCCCTCCAGTTCATGGGGAGCCATGTTGCCCGCACTGATGATGCGCAGGTAGTCGGTGATGAACGCCGTCAGGTGCTTTGACTTCATGACCGCGGGGTAGCGGGAGAAGATCTGGCTCTGCTCGGGGTTGTCGACGTCTTCCTCGATGGACATCACCCCCTGTTTGCGGGACTTGTCGAAAATGTCGTACATCAGGCTCAGCAGATCCATATAGAACGCCTTGTTGAACGGCGTCCCCGTGATCAGGCGCAGACTGCCGGCGAAGACCTGCTTGATGGTATGGAAGGGATTGGCAATGATGAACGAACCTACGGCGGCCCCGCCGATAATCAGGACTTCGGTGGGTTGCCAGAGCACCATCAGGTTGCCACCGTGAAGGACATAACCTGTGAGCACACAGGCCAGGACAATGACCGAACCGAGTATCAGACCCATGAAACGCTACTTCACCTGTATTTGTTTGTAGGCAGAGACGGCATCTCACCGTGCCGGACGCCGACGCCCGACGTGACCGGCAGGTTATGCGGTCTTCTGCCATGATAGCAATGACTTTTTGTAACCACGAAAAGCATAAACCATTTCTACCGGCCCGTACGGGTTTGCTAAACTTCCGCGCCCCGTGACCAGAGACTCCAACCTATGCTCGACCGGCTTTTCGTCCTAGTACAATACGTCCTGCCCCAGATCCTGATCTCCCGGATCGCAGGGAAACTGGCCGACAGCAGCCCGCCCGCCGTACTGAAAAACGCGGTTATACGCTGGTTTATCGGCCGCTACGGCGTAAACATGAGCGAAGCCGCCGAGGAGGACCCGACCCGTTACCCCTCCTTCAATGCGTTCTTCACCCGTGAGCTCAAGCCAGGCGTTCGCCCCATGACCGGGAACGAACGCACTATCGCCAGCCCCGTGGACGGTACCGTCAGCCAGCTCGGGCAGATTGAGCGTGACCGGGTATTCCAGGCCAAGGGCCAGTCGTTCAACCTGACCGAGCTGCTCGGCGGAGATGAGGAACGGGCGCGCCCCTTCGTGGACGGGCAGTTTGCCACTATCTACCTGGCCCCCAAGGACTACCACCGCATCCATATGCCACTGGCGGGGCAACTCCGGGAGATGGTCTACGTTCCCGGCCGCCTGTTCTCGGTCAACCCGGTGACCGCCGCCGCCGTG
The DNA here is from genome assembly GCF_045449695.1 of Marinobacter shunpengi. Classification (NCBI taxonomy): domain Bacteria; kingdom Pseudomonadati; phylum Pseudomonadota; class Gammaproteobacteria; order Pseudomonadales; family Marinobacteraceae; genus Marinobacter; species Marinobacter shunpengi. Next base: position 585,283 of record NZ_JBJJKZ010000013.1, on the reverse strand, counting down.
CCCCGGCTGTTCGCCCGCAACGAGCGGGTGGTGGCCACCTTCAACACCGAGGCCGGCCCCATGGCCATGGTCATGGTGGGGGCCATGATCGTCGGTAGCGTGGAAACCCGCTGGGCGGGGGTTGTCGCCCCCACCAACGGTCGACGCGAGGTGAGCACATCCGACTACCGTCACCTGTCCAATGCCATCCGCTATGACCGGGGCGAGGAAATGGGCCGCTTCCGCCTGGGCTCCACGGTTATCCTGCTGTTCCCGAAGGACGCCAGCCACTGGCAGAAGGAACTCAAGGCCCGGTCGGTGGTCCGGATGGGCGAAGCCTTCGGTGAGGTCACGCACGCTCCGCGGGAAACGCCAGCACCTCGCTGATATCGCTGGCGCCACACTTCAGCATCAGCAGCCGGTCCAGTCCCAGGGCCACGCCGGCGCAGTCCGGAAGGCCGGCTTCCAGCGCCGCCAGGAAGGCGTCGTCCTCGGGCATTTCCGGCTTCCCGAGACTGCGGCGACGGGCATTGTCCTGCCGGAAGCGGCGACGCTGCTCCTCGGGGTCCGTCAGTTCCCAGTAGCCATTGCACAGCTCGACGCCCCGCACATACAGCTCGAAACGATGGGCCACCGGATGCCCGTCCTCAACGGAAATTCGTGCCAGGGCCGCCTGGCTGGCCGGGTAGCGGGTAACGAAGACCGGGCGGTCAAAGCCCAGTGCCGGTTCAACCCGGAAGCTCATCAACAGGTCCAGGCAGCCGTCCCGGTCCAGATCCGTCAGCAGGGTGTCGTCCCCCACCAGCGGACGGCAGGCGTCCCGCAGATCGGCCAGGCTGGCCTCGAACGGATCAATGCCGGCGTGATCAAGCAGCAGGTGGCGGTAACAGCACCGGTCCGGCTCCGGCAGCTCCAGCCAGCCACACACCAGAGCCGCCACTTCCGACATCAGCGCCTCATCATCAAAGCCGGGACGGTACCACTCCAGCAGCGAGAACTCGGGGTTGTGGCGCCGCCCCCGCTCTCCGTCCCGGAACACATGACTGACCTGGTAGATACTGCCACTACCCGCCGCCAACAGACGTTTCATGTGGTATTCCGGCGAGGTCTGCAGCCACCCTGTCCCGGTCGACCGGGCGGCAACCGGCATGGGAGAGGCCGGCACACTGTCGATGTTCACATCAGTAACACCGCACTGGCCCAATACCGGCGTTTCCACTTCCAGTACCCTCCTGTCCGCAAAAAAGCCGCGCACCCAGCTTAGCTGTTGTGCGCGGCTTTCCAGTACCCTGCGGCCGGCAGAGGGCTGCCAGACTGGGCCTGCCGGTGAGGTTTCCCGACCGGATGCCATTAACGGCTCCCGATCAGGTCTTCACGCGGCTGACGTATTCCCCGGTACGGGTATCCACCTTCAGCACTTCACCAATGGCAATAAACAGCGGTACGTTCACCACCGCACCGGTAGACAGCGTAGCTGGCTTGGAGCCACCCTGGGCGGTATCACCCTTCATGCCGGGGTCGGTCTCCACTACCTCAAGCTCAACGAAGTTCGGGGGGGTCACCGTCAGCGGCGCACCGTTGTACAGGGTGACCGTGTAGACGTCCTGCTCTTTCAGCCATTTGACGGTATCACCCACGGCCTTGGCGTCCGCCGGGAACTGTTCGAACGAACCGTCGGTCTTCATGAAGTGCCAGAACTCACCGTCCGTGTACAGGTACTCCATGTCCTGGTCGATGACGTCAGCGGCTTCCAGCGTTTCACCAGACTTGAAGGTACGCTCCCACTGGCGGTTGGTCATCAGGTTACGGAGCTTGACGCGATTGAAGGCCTGCCCCTTGCCGGGCTTGACGAATTCATTCTCGAGAATGATGCAGGGGTCACCATCAAGCAAAACCTTAAGACCGCCGCGGAATTCGTTGGTAGAATATGATGCCATGAAACACTCACCTGAAAAGACGCTGTTGGAATGTGAAAGTCCGCTATGATACAGCGAACCGCCGCCCGTATAGAAGCCCGTGATCCCGATATCGAAGGTGCCTCCTGGCAGAGCCTGCTGGCCCGGTCCATCACCGACCCCAGCACCCTGCTGCAACGCCTCGGCCTGGATTCGTCCCTGCTGGGGGAAGGCTCGCGTATCGGCCATGCCGCGTTTCCGGTGAGGGTTCCGGAGCCCTGGCTGGCACGCATCCGGTACGGTGATCCAGCCGACCCCCTGTTACGCCAGGTACTGCCACTGGCCGATGAGGGCGAGGAGCGCCCCGGCTTTGTCACCGACCCACTGCAGGAAGCCGACGCCACCGCCGCGCCGGGACTTATCCGCAAGTATCGCAGCCGCGCCCTGCTGATGGTGACCGGCCAGTGCGCCATCAATTGTCGCTACTGCTTCCGCCGCCACTTTCCCTACGAGGACCACCGGCTGACACCTCGCCAGCGGGAAACGGTTATCGATACCCTCCGGGCAAGCCCGGAAATCAACGAGGTGATCTTCAGCGGCGGCGACCCCCTGGCCGTGAACGACCACCTGCTGTCGCAATGGGCCTCGGCACTCTCGACGGTACCCTCGCTGACTCGCCTGCGCATCCACAGCCGCCTGCCCGTGGTCATCCCCCAGAGAGTCGACGACGCGCTGCTGGAATGGATCGGCTCGACCCGCCTGAGCGTGGTGATGGTGGTCCATGTCAATCATCCCCGGGAGATCGATGACCAGGTCTGTCGCGCCATGGCAAGACTCAGGCAGGCAGGTGCCACACTCCTGAACCAGAGCGTGATCCTCAAGGGTGTGAACGACGACCCGGATACCCTGCAGGCACTCAGCGAAAGGCTTTTTGACGCTGGCATACTGCCCTATTATCTGCACGGCTTTGACCCGGTGGCGGGAGCGCATCACTTCGACGTCAACGACCAGCGGGCCCGGGAACTGGTCCGCCAGCTCCAGGCCAGGCTGCCGGGCTACCTGGTGCCGAGACTGGTGCGGGAAGTCCCGGACCGGCCCGGCAAGACCCTGCTGGACGTTGGTATGGAGGAAGGAGGGGAGTAGCGCCGGAAAACCCGAACAACAGGTTTATTCGCCACTTTCGGGCCGCAGACTGTAAAATCTTGCAAAGATCATGCTTTCTGGAAGGTGCAAGCCTTTTGCCGCCGCTACCGGGCTGGCTTTCTGTAGTGTATTTGCTATTTTAAGGATAGTCTCGGAGTATCCTATAACAATTTGTAATTCCGGAAGAATCCCCCCAGGACGACGCGGGCCCGGTCAACTCACCTGCCCGCACAGGCACGCATCCGCCGTCTGCGCGAGAGGTAACACTGGTTAAGAGAATGCAGAAACCCGAACTCACCGTTCCCGAACCCAGGATTGCGAGCCTGTCGTTTTGTGATGCCAGCCCCAAGGCCTTCCGCTATTGGGTGGACCACCTTCCCATGGCCAACCTGGGAGAACTGTCGCGGCAGCTCTACCATGGCATTATCGAGCTCAACCAGCTTTTCTGCTCGCCGGCACAACGGCTCCAGCTGCTGGAACTGATTCGCCCCCGACTGCGCTTTGTCTGTGCGGAACTCTCCCGCCATTACCTGGGGATGGCCATCGCCCTGCCAGAGAAACAGCGCAAGATTGCCAACCTGTCCCAGGCGCTTCAGCTCCACCTGGCCTCGGGTTACAAGCTCACCATCATGGAACTGCTGGACAGCGGCAATATCGAGCGCCAGCGAAAGCCCCTGGCCCAGGCCTGCCATCGGGCTATCACCGAACTGGGGGCCACTATCCTGCGCTCCCAGCAGCTCTACACCGCCAACCCGGCCGGTAGCTGGCGGGAAAGTCACCGACTGTTCCGCTTTGCCTGCGAGCATGACCTCCAGACCCTTACCGTCAATGACGATCAACGTCAGCGGCGCCAGGAATCCACGATTACCGACGCCTATGTCCAGACCCTGCTGCTGGGAAGCGCCCGGACCAACCAGTTGCGCCAGAACGAGATGGAACAGGCATCGGAGCTGTTCGAACTCTGGGCGCCAGAGGTGCGGTGCGCACCGGATCTCACGGAGTCTGCGGTATTCCTGGTCAACATGGAAAGTGACGCGCCTCCGTGCTACCACTCCCTGGCCCCGGCGGCTGCCGGCAAGACCTGGTGGGGTTTCGATACGGCCGCGCTGGCCAACCGCATCAGCGCTCACCAACATACCGCCGGCGACACCAGGAGCAAGGTCGGAAAGAAAGCCGACACGGCCACCGATCTGCCCCTGATTGCCGGCGTCAGCGATACCCTGCTGTCCCATCTTGGCCAGGCCCTGGCGCTGTTGACCCAGCGTAACTTCAACCGGCTCAGTTCCGACGGCCAACTGGAGATCTGCGCGGGACTGACGCCCGTGCACTATTTCATCGCCGGCGAAACGCCGTTCAACGAGTTCGTGATCGGTAACTCGGCGGCCTCCGCGACCGGAGGGGACAACCGCTTCATGAAGCCCTCACGCCGGGACGCCTGGTCCGAGGCCTTCGATGCGGGCATTTCCGACGAACGGGTATTGCCCTCGGCGGATACGCCCATCAACTATCAGTCCGTCAACGCACCGGCGACCGACAGCGCCAACCGGAACCTGCCACGGTCCTACCTGACACGGATAGTGAACACCAGCCCGGGCGGGTACTGCGTTGTCTGGAGCGCCAACATCCCCGCCAACCTTCAGGCCGGTGAAATCCTGGGGGTGCGGGAGCATCGCCACCACCCCTGGAGCGTGGCCATCGTGCGTTGGCTGCGGCAAAGCCGTGGCGAAGGCACCCGCGTGGGCATCGAAGTGATCGGCCCCAATGCCACCCCCTGCGGCGTGCAACTGATCCAGAAGACCGGCAACAGCAGCGAATTTCTCAGGGGCCTGCTGTTACCCGAGATTCCCGGCGCCCACCAACCCAGGAGCCTGGTCACACCGAACCTGCCGTTCCAGACCGGAAGCCGGATCAGCCTGCTCCATGAGGGCATTCAGGATCAGGGCACCCTTGGCCACAGGATCGCCGCTACCGGCAGTATCAGCCAGTTCGAGCTGCGCCTGTACAGCCGGCCGGATGACGCGGGCCCGGAGCCTGGCGGCAGGAAGAACCCCTTCGGCACCAGTGAAGACGAATTCGACTCACTGTGGCCAAACCTGTAGCCAAAAGATTCACATAGAAAAACAAGCCCACAAAAACTGCGCGCCAGCTCCCGCTACAGGTCGCACAGGCTTGTTATTGGCCTTTTTCCTCTGCATCATTTACGGTTACCGGTTCACAGATGTGCCCGCCCGCACACCGTGATAATGGGTGCAAAATGGAACGCACCACCCCCTGGCAATGGATGGCCCGTTGAAGAACACCGTGCCCAGGTTGGCACCCGACAGACAGCGAGACCGCCAGCGCATGCAGAAGCAAAAGAGCACCGTCCATCTCCTGATCATGGATCCGTCCCAGAACGACGCGGAATCCCTGGTCAGCCTGCTGAGGAATTCCGGCCGTGCCACCCGCGCTCACCGGGTAACCTCCGAGGAAGACCTGGACGAGGCCATCCGGACCGGTCAGTGGGACCTTTTCCTGGCCAGGGATTGCCAGGCGGATTTCATTCCGGACGACGCCCTGGCAATGATCCGCCGCCTGGACAAGGATATCCCCTTCGTCCTGCTTACAGAGAGTGAAGACAGCGAACGGTCCCTGGGCATCATGAAAGCCGGAGCCCAGGATACCGCGCCGGCGAAAGATGTGGAGCGGCTGATGCTCGTCATCAACCGCGAGCTGACCAACCTGGAGGAGCGCCGCCGGCGGCGTGTGCTTGAGTCCCACCTGCGGGAATCCGAGCAACGCTGCCAGCTATTACTGGAAAGCTCCAAGGATGCCATTGCCTACGTCAACGATGGCATGCACATCTACGCCAACCAGGCGTATATGGAATTCCTGGGTTACGACGACCTGGACGAACTCATGTGTATCCCGCTGCTGGATACCCTGGCCCCACAGAGCCAGGACGACCTGCGCAAGTTCATGAAGAGTTTCTCCGAAACCCACGAGGACGGCATGAAGCTCAACTGTGTCGCCAGGCGCAGCGACGAGCGGGACATCAACATCACCATGACGGTGTCCGCCGCCACCTACGACGGCGAAGCCTGTATCCAGGTGGTGGTCCAGCCCGAGCATAACGATGCCGAGCTGCAGGAGAAGATCCGCGAGATCAGCAACCAGGACCTGCTGACCGGCCTGAACAACCGCCAGTACCTGATGGAGCGGCTCACCAGCGCCATTGCCACCGCCGGCGAGAAGAACGAGACCGGCGCCCTGGCCTACATCGGCATCGACGGCTTTGTCACCCTCAAGAACGATCTGGGTATCGCCGGCACCGACCTGCTGCTGCGGGACTTTGCCGCCCTGCTGGAGGGGCAGACCAACGACAGCATGACCCTGGCCCGGATCAGTGACGAGGCCTTCTGTATCCTGGCGCTGCCGCTGGAAGAACAGGCCATGGCCGACCTGGGCGAAACCATCCGCAAGACCGTGGATGACCACCTGTTCGATATCCAGGGGCGCACCGCCCAGGTGACCGTCTCCATCGGTGTTGCCGCCATTACCGAGAACGCGCCCAAGGCGGCGGATCTGCTGGGCCGCGCCCATACCGCCCATAGCGCCGTCAGGAGCCAGCCGGGCCACGAGAACGGCAACGGCGTGGTCACCTACAACCCGGCGGATTACGAGAAACTGGACGATGCCAACTCCATGGACGCCATTGCCAAGGCCCTGGAGGAAAACCGATTCCGCCTGCTGTTCCAGCCCATCATCAACCTGCGCGGTGAAGGTGAGGAGCATTACGAGGCACTGGTGCGGATGCTCGACAAGGATGACAAGGAAGTGTCCCCCTACGATTTCCTGCCCCCCGCCGGGCCGTCGGACATGGCGATCCGCATCGACCGCTGGGTGGTGCTGCAGACCATCAAGCAGCTTTCCCAGCACCGCAGTCGCGGGCACGATACCCGCCTGTTCCTGAACGTGACTGCGGAAACCCTGCAGGACAAGACCTTCAGCCAGTGGCTCAGCGTGGCCCTGAAGGCGGCCAGACTGCCCGGGGATTCACTGATCTTCCAGATGCGCGAGGGCGATGCCAACAGCTACCTGAAGCAGGCCAGAGAGTTTGCCAAATCGCTGCATGAGCTGCACTGCAAGGTGGCCATCTCCCAGTTCGGCTGCGCCCTGAACCCGTTCAACAACCTCAAGCACGTGGACGTGGACTACGTGAAGATCGACGGTTCCTTCACCGAGGAAATCCAGAAGAACGACGAAGCCAAGGCACAGGTCAAGGAGATGGTCCAGTCACTCCAGAAAAACGGCAAGCTGACCATTATCCCGCTGGTGGAAAATGCCTCGGTGCTGGCCACCCTGTGGCAGGCGGGGGTCAACTATATCCAGGGCTACTACCTGCAGGCCCCGGTTCCGGAAATGAACTACGACTTCGGCGACCAATAACCGCTCATAAGGGTGCCCTGCCCGTCTCTGCGGGCAGGGGCTCCAAGCCTCAGTCCGGAGAGGCCAGGCGGGCCTCGGACTCCCGGTACCCCAGCAGGTACAGGATGGCATCCAGGCCCAGGGTGGAAATAGCGTGCCGGGCGGACTCCTTCACCAGGGGCTTGGCCCGGAAGGCAACGCCCAGGCCGGCCTGGCTGAGCATGGGCAGGTCATTGGCACCGTCCCCCACGGCAATCACCTGCTCCCGGGAGATCTTCTCCCGCTCGGCAATCTCAAGCAGCAGCTGCGCCTTACGGTCGCCATCCACGATGGGCCCGACCACGCGCCCGGTCACCTTGCCATCGACAATTTCCAGCTCGTTGGCATAGATGTAGTCAATACCCAGCTTTTCCTGCAGATGGCGCGCAAAGTAGTTAAAGCCCCCCGAAAGGATCGCGGTCCGATACCCCAGTGAACGCAGTGTCCGGATCAGGTACTCCGCCCCCTCCGTCAGGGAGAGGCGACCGGCAATCCGCTCCAGTACCCCTTCGTCCAGACCCTTCAGCAGGGCCAGCCGCTCGGCGAAGCTCTCGCTGAAATCCAGCTCGCCGCGCATGGCCCTTTCGGTAATCTCGGCCACCTGCTCACCGACACCGGCCTCCAGGGCCAGTTCGTCGATGACTTCCGCCTCAATCAGGGTGGAATCCATGTCGAACACCACCAGTCGTCGGTTGCGACGGAAGATGGAATCCTCCTGGAAGGCGATATCCACGTTCATGTCACCAGCGATCCTGAGGAAGTCCGTACGCAGGGCCTCCAGGTTTGCCGGCGTACCCCGCACCGAGAACTCGACACAGGCAATGCGGTTGTCCGTACGGCTCAGGGACGGCCGGGCCGACAGTCGGGTGATATTATCGATGTTCAGGCCGTGACGGGCGGTGATCTCGGACACCCGGGCAATCTGCTCCGCGGTGATGTCCCGGGACAGCAGGGTGACCATATAGCAGGCCCGGTTGCGGCCCTCCGCCCACTGCTGGTATTCGGCCTCGGTGATGGGCGCGAACCGCACCTGCAGGTCCAGGGCATGCAGGCGGAACAGCAACTCCCGAATCACCGGCGACGCCTGGGACTCGTCCGGAATTTCAGCCAGGATGCCCCAGGTCAGGTAGTCGTGGATCACCGCCTGCCCGATATCGAGGATACGGACATCGTAACGGCCCATAATACCGGTGATTTCGGAGGTCAGGCCGGGCTTGTCCCGACCGGACACGTTAATCAGGACCAGTTCACTCACTGTCGTTGTCTCCGGCGGCTGGTTCTTCCGTACCCGCGGCGGCAATCACCTCGATACCGTCGACCCGTTGCAGCCCCCGGGGCAGCTTGTGACCACGGCGGCCACGTTCGCCCAGGTAGTGTTCCAGGTCCCCAAAGCGTAGCCCAAGCTTGCGCTTGCCGGCGCGAATCTCAAGCTGATCCGCCTCGCCGAAGACCGACAGGGCCACCACGAACTCCTCCCGGTTCTGCACCCGGGCCGAGGGAATGCTGATGATCTTGTTGCCCTTGCCCCGGGCCAGTTCCGGCAACTGTTCCAGCGGGAACACCAGCATGCGACCCTCGTTGGAGACCGCCGCCAGGTACAGGGTCTGCTCCCGGCGGGGAATGGTGACCGGCGGCAGCAGCCTGGCCCCCTTGGGAATCGTCACCACGGATTTACCGTTACGGTTCTTGCTGATCAGGTCGGACGCGGTGCCCACAAAACCATAGCCGGCATCGGTGGCCAGCAGGTATTTCTCGTCCGGGTTGGTCACCATCAGGCCCGCGAAGGTGGCTCCGGAGGGCGGGTTGATGCGGCCGGTGAGCGGCTCCCCCTGCCCCCGGGCCGACGGCAGGCTGTGGGCCATCAGGGAATAGGCCCGACCGGTGGAATCCAGGAACACCGCATTCTGGTTGTTGCGGCCTTTCGAGGCCAGGGCGAATTTGTCACCGGCCTTGTAGTTTAGCCCGGCAGGGTCGATGTCGTGCCCCTTCGCGGCCCGTACCCAGCCTTTCTCGGACAGCACCACGGTGACCGGGTCGTTGGAGACCAGATCGGCCTCGGAGAAGGCCCGGGCCTCCTCCCGTTCCACAATGGGGGAACACCGGTCGTCGCCGTAAGTTTCGGCGTCCGCCTGCAGTTCCTGCTTGATCAGCTCCCGCAGCCGGTCCTCCGACCCCAGGATGGACTGGAGCTCGTCCCGTTCGGCGGACAGCTCGTCCTGCTCGCCGCGGATCTTCATTTCCTCCAGCTTGGCCAGGTGGCGCAGTTTCAGCTCAAGGATGGCTTCCGCCTGCTCGGCGGACAGTCCGAACCGCTTGATCAGCTCCGCCTTGGGCTCGTCCTCGTAACGGATGATGTTGATCACCTCGTCAATGTTGAGATAAGCAATCAACAGGCCTTCGAGGATATGCAGGCGCGCCAGTACCTTGTCCAGGCGGTACTGGAGCCGACGGGTAACGGTGGTCCGGCGGTAAGCCAGCCACTCGGTGAGCATGGTATGCAGGTTCTTCACCGCCGGGCGACCATCGTTGCCGATGACATTGAGGTTGACCCGGTAGGTCTTCTCCAGGTCGGTACTGGCGAACAGGTGGGCCATCAGGCCATCCACATCCACCCGGGAGGAACGGGGCACGATCACCAGGCGAGTGGGGTTCTCGTGGTCCGACTCGTCCCGCAGGTCCGCCACCATGGGCAGCTTGCGGGTCTGCATCTGATGGGCAATCTGCTCCAGTACCCGGTTGCCGGACACCTGGTGCGGCAGGTCGGTGATTACCACCTCGCCGTTCTCACGAATCCAGCGGGCCCGCATGCGCAGGCTGCCGCGACCGGTGTGGTACATCTGCCGCAGGTCCCGGCGGGGCGTGATGACCTCGGCGCCGGTGGGAAAATCCGGTCCCTTGATGTGTTCGCAGAGTTCGTCAACGTCGGTATCCGGTTTGTCCAGCAGCCGGATGCAGGCGGCGGTGACCTCACGCACGTTGTGGGGCGGAATGTCCGTCGCCATGCCCACGGCGATACCGGTAGTACCATTGAGCAGCACGTGGGGCAGTCGCGCCGGCAGGGTGGAAGGCTCGTCCATGGTGCCGTCGAAGTTCGGCACCCAGTCAACGGTGCCCTGCCCCAGCTCGCTGAGCAGGACCTCAGAGAATTTCGACAACCGCGACTCGGTATACCGCATGGCGGCGAAAGACTTGGGATCATCCGGTGACCCCCAGTTACCCTGGCCGTCCACCAGCGGGTAGCGGTAAGAGAAGGGCTGGGCCATGAGCACCATGGCCTCGTAACAGGCACTGTCACCATGGGGATGGAACTTGCCGAGCACGTCGCCAACGGTGCGGGCGGACTTCTTGTACTTGCTGGTGGACTTCAGCCCCAGCTCGGACATGGCGTAGATAATACGCCGCTGGACCGGCTTTAGCCCGTCTCCCACATTGGGCAGGGCCCGGTCGAGAATGACGTACATGGAATAATCCAGGTAGGCCTTCTCGGTGTAGTCCCGCAATGAAACCCGCTCAAAGCCCTCGTCGGTCGTTTCAAACTCTGGCATGGATGCCCCTTGCTCCAGGAATGTATTCACACGAATCCCCTGCCCGGGGGAATTCAAGACTGCTGTAAGGCTGGGACATTATATGGAGGGAGGGCGCAATAGACCAATGCCGCGGAAGAAATCCCCGGAGGATTTTTCCAATAGCGGAATTCCCGCATGTTTCCACAAACCCGCGCACCGTATTCTGCTTCCCGTTCAAGGAACCAAAGACAGTCCTCAAGGATTTCCGGGTTTCCAATCAGAGCGAACATTATGAAACTGACTCTCAAGGCGTGCCGTCAGGCGGTTTTCACCGCACTGATCAACGGTGCACTCGCCCTGGCGCTGATGCTCCTGGTGGAGTTCTCGCTCAGTGGCAGCCTGGCGATGACAAGGCCGTTCCTGATAGCTGGCCTGCTGGTAGCACTGGTAATTTTCGTGGCCCAGTTCTTTCGCCAGCTCAGACTCTGTCGTTGTAACGAAAACGGGGCCGCCAACAAATAGGGGCCCGCTTTCGTTCTTCCTTCCGCCGCTGGTTACTGGCGAATACCTTCCACGGAAATTTCCAGCTTCACAGTCTCCGAGGCCTTGCCCAGATTGGTGGGAATGCCAAAGTCCGCCAACCTGATCTCGGTTTCCGCATCAAAGCCCATGCGGTAGCCGCCCCAGGGGTCCTCACCGTGCCCCTGCATCTCGACATCAAGGGTCACTTCACGGGTGACACCGCGCAGGGTCAGCTCACCAACCACATCGGCTTCGTCGCCATCGTCATCCAGCTCAACACGGGTGCTCTTGAAGATTGCCTCGGGATACTCATCCACGTACAGGAAGTCTTCGCTGCGCAGGTGCTTGTCGCGCTCGGCGTGGTTGGTATCGACACTGGAGGTATCAATGGTGACTTCAACACTGCTGTTCTCTGGATTTTCCTCATCGAACACAAACTGGCCATCGAAGTCGTTGAAACGCCCGAAAAGCGTGCTGTAGCCCAAATGGGAGATCTCGAAGGTGATGAACTGGTGCGAGCCCTCGGTATCGAACGCATAGGTGCCGCCGTGCTGGTCTGCCTGAACCGCGCCAGCCATGGCCAGGGATACCGCTGAGGCAATGATCGTCTTCTTCATGTGGTCTGTCTCCTTGCTTGATGATCACATCTTCGGATGGGTGGGAATCACCGGTGTTTCAGCCGCACGGGAAGCATGCGGCGAAGCGTATCGTCACGGTCAATGAGGTGGTGCTTGATGGCCGCCAGGCCGTGGAGGGCAGCCAGGACCACCAGGGCCCAGGTCACCCAGTAATGCACGTCTCCGGCAACGTCCTCCATGCCCCGGATCCGCCCGGTCACCGACGGCACCTCGAACCAGTCGAACACCTGGATGGCCGAGCCGTCTGCCGTGGAAATCAGGTACCCGCTGACCATGGCGGTCAGCATCAGCAGATACAGCAGCCAGTGAGCAGCATGGGCTGACCGTACCTCGAAACGGGAATGGGTGGACAGTGGTGACGGCGCCAGCTCAACGACTCGCCAGAGCAGCCGCAGCACCACCGCTATCAACAGCAGTATGCCGATGCTCCGGTGGATATGGGGCACCAGCCGGTACCACTGATCATAGTAGCTCAGGTCGACCATGTAGTAGCCAAGCCCGAACAGGCCAAACACCGCCAATGCCACCAGCCAGTGCAGGCCGGCACTCACCGCGCCATAGCGCCCCCTGGAATTCCTCAACTGCATGTGCACCGCGCTCCCTGACTGTCACCAACGTCTGTGCCGTGAGAGTAAGCCGTTATGGGTATCAGGCCAACCGCAATATTCTGCTCACCCTGTTCAGTTTTTCTGATGATGACCTATCGCTCCCGGACCTACCCTGAGCCATTGGTCGAATACGGGTATTACGGATTCAGGAAAACCATCAGATCCATATAATTGCTCTATAACTTTTCAGGCTGACCGCCGTAACCCCAGGGAGCAGAACCATGGAACTCGAATTCGACGAATCCGTTGTCGTACCCAGTAATAACTGAGTCAGGACCAAGATATTACCTGCCTCACACCATATGTAGCCGGAGATACCAGATCACCGTTTAATGACATCACTCAGGTCACCAGGTAACAAAGTTTGACATAAGCGACTGGCACCGCCTAAAAAGTTCTGGCATGCTCCGGTTCATACACCCGTTTATGACCGCAACTTAATGGTTTGCGAGGCAGTCTTCCGGGTTCTTGTCAGCAGTCAGAATTGCGGATCCATGACCTATCTGTCAGACCACCTTACGGGCGCCGACCTGGAACTACTTGATCCCCTGCTCCACCGGCAGGATGATCAGTGGACGGGCCTGTTCCACGGCCTGACCCTGAAGACCGCGCTTCAACCCATCTTTTCAATTTCCCACAAACGCATTATTGGCTACGAAGCCCTGATTCGCGCATTCGATCCCGATAATGCCAGTGTACCCCCTTACCAGCTTTTTGCACTGCCGGACTCGGAACAGGAGAACGTACTGCTGGACCGCCTGTGCCGGCTGCTGCATATACGCAACTACGCCGGCTTCCAGGACGAGGTGAACTGGCTGTTCCTGAACGTGTCCCCCCAGGTGGTGGCCTCCGGCTACCGCTGCGATTCCTTCTTCGGTGAGCTGCTACGCCAGACCGGGCTACCGCCCCACCGCATCGTGGTGGAAATTGTCGAGCAGCCCACGGACGACTCCGAACGCCTGCGGGAAACCGTGAACTACTACAAGGACCTGGGATGCCTGACCGCCATCGACGACTTCGGTGCCGGCCATTCCAATTTCGAACGGATCTGGAACCTGTCCCCGGACATCGTCAAGCTGGACCGGACCCTCACCCTGCGGGCCGGCAAAGACCCCAAGGCCCGCCAGATCCTCAACGGCATTGTCACCCTGCTGCACCAGTCGAGCTGCCTGGTATTGCTGGAAGGGGTGGAAACCCATGACCAGGCCATGATCGCCATTGATGCCGGTGTGGACTTTGTGCAGGGGTATTATTTCTGCCACCCCAGGGTGGAACTCGGCTGCATCCAGCGGGACGCGCCGGACTTCGAGACCCTGCTGTCGGACTACAAGAACCGCAACCGCATCCGGCTGGACCCCACCCAGCAACTGGCGGAGTTCTTCACCAGTCACTTCCAGCGGGCGATCCAGCGACTGCAGGACGACAACCACCTGAGGGAAGCCTGCGCCGAGATCATGGCCCACCACACGGTGTCCCGGTGTTACCTGATCGACCAGCGGGGGGTGCAGATCGACGACACCCAGGTATCCGCCACCGGCGCCATCCAGCTCGACCCCCGGTACAGGCCGCTGGAGAACACCAGCAGCGCCGACTGGTACCGGCAGCATTACCTCAAGCAGGCCCTGGCCCAGCCCAATCGTATGCAGGTGACCAGTCCCTACCTCTCCATTACCGGGGTCTACATGTGCGTGACCCTGTCACTGGGTTTCCGATTCCGGGGTGAATTGCGGGTGCTCTGTTGCGATATCCTGGCGGAACAGGGGCCACTGGCCAGCGCCTAGGGCCCGTGTTCCGTTCCAGTCAGACGGCGACGTCGGCCATATTGCCGTAGGTCTCCAGCCAGTTCCGGCGGTCCCCCGCCCGCTTCTTGCCCAGTAGCATGTCCATCCGTTCGATAGTGTCGTCCCCGTCCTCCAGGGTCAGCATCACCAGGCGACGGGTGTCCGGAGCCATGGTGGTCTCCCGGAGCTGCAGCGGGTTCATCTCACCCAGCCCCTTGAAGCGGGTGACCTGAATCTTGCCCTTGCGCTTCTCGGCGGCGATCCGGTCGATGATGCCCTGTTTCTCGTGTTCGTCGAGGGCGTAGAAGGTCTCCTTGCCCAGATCCACCCGGTACAGCGGAGGCATGGCCACGAACACGTGCCCCGCCTGCACCACGGGGCGGAAGTGCTGGACAAACAGCGCACACAGCAGGGTCGCGATATGCAGGCCATCGGAGTCCGCATCCGCCAGGATACAGACCTTGTTGTAGCGCAGGCCGTCCAGCCTGTCGGAACCAGGGTCCACGCCGATGGCCACTGCGATGTCATGCACTTCCTGGGATGCCAGAATTTCGGACGAATCCACTTCCCAGGTATTGAGGATCTTGCCCCGCAGCGGCATCACCGCCTGGAACTCCCGGTCACGGGCCTGCTTGGCGGAACCGCCCGCCGAGTCCCCTTCCACCAGGAACAGTTCGGAGCGACTGGCGTCGGCACCGGAACAGTCCGCCAGCTTGCCCGGCAGGGCCGGGCCGGAGGTTACCTTCTTGCGGGCCACCTTGCGGCTCGCCCGCAGGCGGCGCTGGGCGTTGCTGATAAACACATCCGCCAGGGCTTCCGCCACGCTGGTATGCTGGTTCAGCCAAAGGCTGAACGCGTCCTTGACCACCCCGGAGATAAACGCCGCCGCCTCGCGGGACGACAGGCGCTCCTTGGTCTGACCGGAGAACTGGGGGTCCTGCATCTTGAACGAGAGCACGTAGGCGCAGCGCTCCCAGATATCCTCCGGCGTCAGCTTCACACCCCGGGGCAGCAGGTTGCGGAACTCGCAGAACTCCCGCATGGCCTCCAGCAGCCCGGTGCGGAACCCGTTGACGTGGGTGCCCCCCTGGACGGTGGGGATCAGGTTCACGTAGCTTTCGGTGACCGACTCACCACCTTCCGGCAGCCACTGTACCGCCCAGTCCACTTCCTCGCTGTTGCCGGCAAAGCGACCGGTGAAGGGCTCCAGGGGCACGGCTTCCAGGTCCGCCAGCTCACTGCGCAGGTAGTCCCGCAGGCCGTCCTCGTAGAACCACTCGTCCTTCTCGCCGGAGGCTTCCTGCAGGAAGGTCACGTTCAGCCCCGGACACAGTACCGCCTTGGCCCGCAGGTTGTGGCGCAGGCGGCTGACGGAGAACTTGGGGGAATCAAAGTACTTCGGGTCCGGCATGAAATGCAGGCGGGTACCGGTATTGCGCTTGCCCACGGTGTCCACCACGGCCAGATCACTGGCCTTCTCACCATCGGCGAAGGTCATGCGGTAGAGGTTGCCGTCCCGTTTGATGGTCACTTCCAGGTGGGTGGACAGGGCGTTCACCACCGATACCCCCACCCCGTGCAGGCCACCGGAGAAACTGTAGTTGCCCTGGGAGAACTTGCCCCCGGCATGCAGCCGGCTGAGGATCAACTCCACCCCGGACAGACCTTCCTCCTTGTGCATGTCCACCGGCATACCACGACCGTCGTCCTCCACCGACAGGGAACCGTCGGCATGCAGGATGACGTCCATACGCCGGGCGTGGCCGGCCAGCGCCTCATCCACGCTGTTGTCGATGACTTCCTGGGCCAGATGGTTGGGCCGACTGGTGTCGGTGTACATACCCGGACGCTTACGCACCGGGTCCAGACCGCTGAGGACTTCAATGGAGTCGGCGTTGTAGGTTTTCTGGCTCATAGGGAGGGTACAGCTCCGGATCTGCGGGGATGGGTTGTGGCCCCATAGCTTAGGGAATCTGGTGCAAAGATCAATGTCCCGACGGCGCTGAATGCGCGGCAGGTCACCGCTGGAACGACAGTTCGTCGAACCCGGGGCCGGACACCGTCGCCCGGCTCCAGCCCTCGGCGGTGACCGCCAGCAGGGCGCAGGGGCTGGTCAGGGCCATGGTCACCGCCTGGTCGGGGGCCGGGCTGCGCACCTGCACGGTGATCGCCAGCACGCCTTCGCGGATACGGGACTCCTCCAGGGCGACGCCATAGCCACCACTGGGCTTGCGGCCTGCGGCCACCAGCAGCAGGTGCTCCCGCTCGAAGTCATGGTTCTCCACCGCCACCAGATTCACCCCACGGGCCTCAGACAGGGCGTCCAGGCGCTCCCGGGAATCCATGTAGACCAGCCCAGGAGCGGTGAAGCCACACTGGCCGGAGGCGGTGATCTGCCGGGCCAGGGGCGCACCGTCGGAGGTGGTGTCACGGTTCATGGCACAGGCGGACAACACCGACAACAGGAGGACGCCGGCGACAACGGAACATCGGTGTTTCCAGAACCCCATGGGACTCTCCTCAGGTTACCGTACTACTTCAACTGCCGGTCCACGGACGTATCGCCCGTGGACCGATCGGGCACGGGGTACCCCTCGAACCCGTAACGCGGCAGCCCCATCTCGGCGATGGTCGGCCGCCGGAAGCTGGTGGTCATATCCAGCCGCAGCGTCTCACCCTCACTGATGGAGATCACCTCACGGGAACCGGCACTGGGGTACTCGGCGCAGGCTTCGCCGTTTTCGCAGATAAAGCCGTTGCTGTCCAGGTCGGTACCGGCCACCAGGATGTAGTCACCCGGTGTCACACCGTCCATAGAGTACTCATACTCGCCGTTGTCTTCCCGGGCAACCACCTGCATGGATCGGGACGAGTTGAAATCGTCGGCATCCAGCAGCAGGACATAGTGACGCCCGGCACTGCGATCTTCCTGCTCGTCCGTGGACTGGACGTAGACCGGAACGATCAATGTACGAGTGCTGCCGTTTTCGGCGGTGTGTTCTATCTCGATATTTCCGGAAACCTCCCGGCTGGGGGGCAAGGCGTCCGGATCAACGCGAATGCGCAACGACTCCGGAATCGGATCATTATTGCCAATAGCTTGACCGTCACCATCCGTCATCTCAAAGGAGTCGGGTATCATGGGCTCACCGCTGACGACCGGGACGTTCTCGGCGTCATCCTTCAGGATCTCCAGCAACACGGTCGACTCGTTACCGGATGAACTGATCTCCAGAACCCGGGGCCAGGCGCTGACTACCGTGGGGAAAGCTGTCGGGTCCTGGAGCGCCGCATCAGCATCCAGCAGCCCTGCACCATGAGAAGCATAGCTGTAGTTAACAGCCTCACTGTTATAGGTATACATCATTGTCGTCAGGTTCCTGGCAATCATCTGGGCCCGGAACTGGTCCGGGGTCAGGCCAGGGTTGACGCCCTTCACCAGGGCATACACCCCACTCAGGTGCGGCACAGCCATGGACGTGCCAGCCAGGTAGCCGTAGATCTCACCGTCGACTTCCCCATAGGCGTTCAGGATACCGTCATCCAGTGCCCCGCCAGGGGCCAGCAGGTCAACGGACTGTCCGTAGTTGGAGTAACTCGCCAGTTCCCCGCTACGGTTGGTGGCACCAACACCCACCACACGTCGGTTGGCAGCCGGGTAGACAGCGGACGCATCGCCACTATTACCGCCAGCGGCCACCACCAGGATGCCATCATCGTACGCCCGGTCGGTGGCTGTCTGCACCGGGAGCAGCGGCGGCAGCCCCCCGAGGCTGAGGTTGATCACATCCACATCGTCACCACCCTCGGCATTACCGTTTCGATCCACCGCATTGTTGATCGCATCAATCAGGTCGGATACGGCCCCTGTGCCGTCATCGCCGGTCACCGGATCCACCCCCAGTACCCGGTAGGGCAGGATGGTAGCTTGATGGGCAATCCCGACGGTACCCAGTGAGTTGTCCTCAGCAGCGACTATTCCGGCTACATGAGTGCCGTGGTAGCTGGTGCTCTCCGCCCCGGGTGTCGGCGGCGTGGCGGGGTTACCGTCACGACCAGTATCGTCATCCACGTCATAGTCAGCGCTGACGAAATCCAGCAAGCCACCCTCAACCACGACATTGGCGGCCAAGTCCTCGTGCCAACTGCCATAATTGTCCATATCGGTGCTGTACAAGCCGGTATCCATAATGGCAACGCCCACGTCTTGGCCCCAGGTTCCAATCTGAGTCCACGCCGTGTCCACCTTAATCTGCTTGAGATTCCAGTTGTCATCCAGACCGGTATCATCATTGGTAGTGTTGTAATAAGGATCGTTTCCAGGAACCGTCGCAGTGTTAAGCAGATAGTTCGGGTCCACCTCCAGCCCGAAATCCTCCCGCATGCCCCGGATCCACTCGATGGTCTCCGCCCGGGGATCGCTGGCGCCGGTGGACCGGGCCGACAGGGCATTGACGCCCTCGTCCCGGCGCACATGCCAGGTATCCGGCCCGATGGAGCGTCCCACTTCCATCACGGAACTGGCCCGGAGGCCGGAGGAAGACAGGGTGCTGGCGAAGGCCACGGGGCCGGTCACAATGGCCTCATCCACTCGCAGGTCTGGCTCCGGCCAGCGCACATCGAAGGTACTCAGGGAGCCCTGGGGAACAATGGTCAGCACATAGCGCAGGGGGCCACTGTCACTGTTGGTGGACACCGTGACCTGGACATTTCCGCTTCCGCCGTCATAGATGCCTCCGGAGCCGCAGGCATCTGAATTGTCGTCAGTGCCGTCCAGCGCCAGGGTCACATCCAGTCCGTCCTCGTCCAGGCCAAGGGACGAAAAGCATTGGAGTACGTAGCGGTCACCGTTCACCATCGGAGCCACGTAGGTGTCGGTATTGTCTTCCGGGTAAAGGCGTCCCGAGCTATCGGATCCACTGGCATGGCTCAGGTAGCCGCCCACGGTGGCGGGCACCGGCAACGTGACAATACCGTCACTGCCGGCTGGCCAGTTACCGTCGTTTACCCGCCACAGGTCGGCATAATCCCGGTCCACCCGGCTGCCGGCGGCGATATCAATCACGCCCTGGATCCCCGTTGAGCCGCGACCAAGGTCGTCGTCTCCGGAGCCTCCACCACCGCCGCCGCAGCTTGCAAGCAGACCACTCAGTGCCAACGTGATGAAGGAAAGTGTGCTTTTCCGACCGAAAGACAATCTGGTATCCATATAGCCTGATATCTCTATCGTTCAGCACCGGCATTAACCGGTGACGGCCTATACACCCGATGCACCTGCGTCCTGTGACCGGCGAACCGATGAAAAGTTACTGCTTATTACGGAAGGGTAGCAGGTAGGGATCGTAAAAAACGAGAAACGGAGCGCCAAAGTGGCGCTCCGTACTCAGGAAGGACAGGTTTTTATCCGCAATAACCGGGACTCAGTCGCCGACCTTCAGCACCACCTTGCCGGTGGCGGTCCGTCCGGTGAGGGCGTCGAGGGCCTTCACATAGTCCTCGAAGGCGAATACTTCGCTGACCTTGGGCTTGATCTTGCCTTCCGCGTGCATCTGGAACAGCTCTTTCATGTTCTGCACGTGGTTCTGCGGCTCTTTCTGGGTGAAGGCACCCCAGAACACACCGACCACGGAACAGCTCTTGAGCAGGGTCAGGTTGGCGGGAATCTTGGGGATGTCGCCGGCGGCGAAGCCGATGATCAGGTGGCGGCCGTTCCAGGCCATGGCCCGCAGCGACTGCTCGGTGAAGTCGCCGCCCACGGGATCGTAGATCACGTCGACGCCCTTGCCGCCGGTCATTTCCTTGATCACGTCCTTCAGGGGCTTGTCGGTGTTGCTGTAGTTGAGCAGTTCGTCGGCACCGGCTTCCTTCGCCACCTGCAGCTTGGCATCGGTGCTGGCCGCCGCGATCACATGGGCGCCCATGGCCTTGCCCAGTTCCACCGCCGCCAGGCCCACGCCGCCACTGGCGCCCAGTACCAGCAGGGTCTCGCCCGGCTGGATGTCGGCCCGCTGCTTGAGGGCGTGGTAGGAGGTGCCGTACACCATGGTGAACGCCGCGCCTTCCTCGTTGCTCATGCCCTCGGCCAGGGGCAGCAGGCGGTTCTCGTCCACCAGCATTTCCTCGGCAAAGGCGCCGTAACCGGTCATGCCGATCACCCGGTCACCGGGCTTGAAGCGGCTGACCTTGTCGCCCACGGATACCACCTCGCCAGCCATTTCGCCACCGGGGGAGAACGGCATCTCGGGCTTGATCTGGTACTTGCCTTCAATGATCAGGGTATCCGGGAAGTTCAGCCCCGCGGCCTTGACGCGAACCTTGACCTGGCCGCCGGTGGGCTCCGGGCATTCGATATCCTCGATCACCAGCTTTTCCGCCGGGCCGTACTCCTTGCAGAGAATTGCACGCATTCTGTTGCTCCGATCCTGTATCAGGGTATTGATGTTGTTGATGGGTCCCCGTGGCCAGCTTCCCTCGGCGGGACGCCGGGACGGGGACACCCGGGATAACGGTTCAAGCTAACCCGACGCAAGTCATGAATCAAATAAGGATAGCTTATGGATTGGCATCACTGTTATTGATCAGCCTTCACCTTCGGATGATACCGGCCCGGAAATCGGCTATCCTTCGCGCACCGTTCACAGCCTGCCTGACCTGCCCTATGCCTGACATCATCTATGTGCTGGAAATGATCGGCGTGGTCGCCTTTGCGATTTCCGGCATGATCGTCGCCCAGCAGAAAAACATGGACCCGGTGGGGGTGTTCACCATCGGTTTTGTCACCGCCCTGGGCGGCGGTACGTTGCGTGACCTGATGATGGACAATCACCCCCTGTACTGGATCAAGCACCAGGAGCAGCCTATCCTGATCCTGGCCATGGCGGTGGTGTTCAGCTATGCCGGACTGGGGCGCCGTATCCGGGAATCCCGTATCGTGTTTCCGGATGCCATCGGGCTGGGGATCTTCTCCATCCTGGGCGCACAACTGGCCCTGGACCTGGGGCATTCCTGGTTTATCGCCTCGCTTCTGGGGGTGATGACCGGCACCTTCGGGGGTGCCCTGCGGGATACCCTCTGCAATGAGGTGCCCTTTATCTTTCGCAAGGACCAGATCTACGCGTCCATCTCCTTTGCCGGCTGCTGGCTCTACTTTGCCTGCCAGTGGCTGCTGGAGAGCGAAACCCTGGCCCTGACCATCGGCCTGCTTTTTATCGTCATCGTCAGGATGGCCGCCGTGCGATTTGATATCCGGTTGCAACGGGACAGCCACCACTGACAGGCTTGGCACTGTCATGGTCTGGCTCCGTCGCCTGAGGTATCATTACGCCCCTTTAACGTTTGCCCACAATCCGAACGCATCGAGGCTTCCCCCCCATGCTCGAAAAGCTCTTCCAGTTGCAGGCCCATGGCACCACTGTCAAACGTGAGGTCATCGCCGGCATTACCACCTTCCTGACCATGGCCTACATCGTGGTGGTCAACCCGTCCATCCTCTCTGCCACCGGTATGGATTTCGGGGCCGTGTTCGTGGCCACGTGCATTGCCGCCGTCATCGGCACCCTGATCATGGGCCTGTGGGCCAACTACCCCATCGCCCTGGCCCCGGGCATGGGCCTGAACGCCTTCTTCTCGTTCACCGTGGTGGGCAACATGGGCTATAGCTGGCAAGTGGCCCTGGGCGCAGTGTTCATGTCGGGCCTGATCTTCTTCCTGCTGAGCATTTTCAAGGTGCGGGAATGGATCATCAACAGCATCCCCCTGTCCCTGCGCTTCGGCATCTCCGCCGGTATCGGCTTCTTCCTGGCCTTCATCGCCCTCAAGAACGCCGGCATCGTGGTGGACAACCCCGCCACCCTGGTGACCATGGGCGACATCAAGACACCGGAGGCCCTGCTGTTCTTTGCCGGTTTCGCCGCCATCTGTGCCATGGCCTATCGCCGCGTTACCGGCGCGGTGATGATCGGCATCCTGGCCATCACCGGCATCGCCATGGCCATGGGACTGGTGGAATACGAAGGGCTGGTCTCCGCCCCGCCCAGCCTGGCACCCACCTTCCTGGAGCTGGACATTGCCGGCGCCCTGAACGTGGGCATGATCTCGGTGATCTTCGCGTTCCTGTTCGTGGACCTGTTTGATACCTCCGGCACCCTGATCGGCGCCGCCCAGCGTGGCGGCCTGCTGGACAAGGACGGCAAGCTGCCGCGACTGGGCCGGGCGCTGATGTCCGACTCCGTGGCCACCATGTCCGGGGCTGCCCTGGGCACCTCCACCACCACCAGCTATGTGGAGTCCACCGCCGGTATCACCGCCGGCGGCCGTACCGGCCTGACCGCCGTGGTGGTGGCCGCGCTGTTCCTGGCCTGCCTGCTGTTCGCCCCCATTGCCAGCGTGATCCCGGCCTACGCCACCGCCCCCGCCCTGCTCTACGTGGCGGTGCTGATGACCAGCGGCCTCAAGCTGATCGACTGGGAGGACGTGACCGACGCCGCGCCCGCCGTCGCCACCGCACTGATCATGCCGCTGACCTTCTCCATTGCCGATGGCATCGCCGCCGGCTTTATCACCTATGCCGCCCTCAAGGCCCTGAGCGGTCGCTGGTCAGACCTGAACCCCAGCGTGGCGATCATTGCCATCGTGTTCGTACTCAAGTTCATTTTCCTCGACGCCTGACCGGCACCGGAGAACCAACGCCATGGACTACTTTGCCGACAGCATCAAGAAAGCCATTCGTACGGTCCCGGACTGGCCCAAACCCGGCGTGGCTTTCCGTGACATCACCACCGTACTGCAGGACCGCACTTCCTTCCGCAAGCTGGTGGACGCCTTTGTCCACCGCTACCACGACCAGCAGATCGACGTTGTTGCCGCCATCGATGCCCGGGGTTTCATCATCGGCTCGCCCCTGGCCTACGAACTGAACGCCGGCCTGGTACTGGTGCGCAAGAAGGGCAAGCTCCCCTTCGACACCCTGGTGGAAGACTATGAACTGGAGTACGGCACCGCCTCCGTGGAGTTGCACAAGGATGCCTTCAGACCGGGGGACAAGGTGGTGCTGGTGGATGATCTCATCGCCACCGGCGGCACCATGCTGGCCGCCAGCCGCCTGATCCGTCAGATCGGCGCGGAAATCGTGGAGGTGTCCGCCATGATCGATCTGCCGGACCTGGGCGGCTCCCGCAAGCTGCGCGACGAAGGATTGAACGTCTATACTGTGTGCGAGTTCGAAGGCAACTAGTGTGCCTGTAACGGTAAACCAGCGTTGAAGGGATAATCGGGGGGTAACCATGAACTATCGGCACCAGTGGCAGGATGGCCGTCCCATTGACTGGCCCCTTGGCAAGGTGGTCTGCGTGGGCCGCAACTACGCCCAGCACGCGGCCGAGCTCAACAACCCGATTCCCGAGCAGCCGCTGCTGTTCATGAAGCCAGCCACAGCCGTGGTACCGCTGACCGACCCCATACGCCTGCCCACGGACCAGGGCGAGGTGCACTACGAGGCGGAACTGGCCGTGCTGATCGGCGCCCCCCTGCGACACGCCAGCGAGAGCGAGGTCCGGGAAGCCAGCGTGGGCATCGGCCTGGCCCTGGACCTGACCCTGCGGGAGCTGCAGTCGGAACTCAAGGCCAAGGGCCATCCATGGGAACGCGCCAAGGCTTTCGATGGCGCCTGCCCGTTGTCGTCCTTCATACCGCTGCACCAGGGGGATAACTTCGGCAACCTGTCGTTTTCCCTGGCCATCGATGGCAACATCCGACAGCGGGGCGACACCAGCGACATGATTACCCCGGTACTCACCCTTATTGCCTACGCCTCCGAAACCTTCACTCTCCTGCCCGGGGATGTGGTTCTCACCGGCACCCCCGCGGGCGTGGGTGAATTGTCCCCCGGACAGCGCCTGGAGCTGGAGCTGGACGGTAGGCTTCACGTGGAAACCAGCGTAGAGTAGGCAACCAACATTCTTCTGGTGCCGCTCACCCTGGTGTCCCTTAACACAAATATGGCCAAGAAACCCGTAACCTCCCGCAGCGGACGCTTCCTGAAACTCGCCGGCATGACCGCCTCCGTGGCCGGTCAGTTCGCCGGCCACCGGGCCCGCCGTTTCCTGGGCCGTGAATCGGATGAGGAACGCTCCCTCCAGTATGCCCGCATGGCGGACGAAATCGTCGACACCCTGGGGGAACTCAAGGGTGCGGTGATGAAGGTGGGCCAGGTTGCCTCCCAGACCCAGGATTTCCTGCCCAAGGAGTTCTCCCAGGCCCTGCAGCGACTGCAGAAGGAAGCTCCGCCCATGCCCTTCGAGGTGATCCGCCAGCAGGTGGAAGCGGAGTTGGGTGCTTCGGTGGACGAACTGTTTGACGAGCTCCAGGAAAAACCCTACGCCGCCGCGTCCATCGGCCAGGTCCACCGGGCCCGGCTGAAGGACGGCACCGAGGTCATCGTGAAGGTCCAGTATCCGGGGGTCGATGAATCCTGCGATTCGGACCTGAAACAGCTTCGCATGGCGCTACGGCTGGGTGGACTGCTGCGGATGCCCAAGGAAAGCGCCGACCGGCTGTTCGAGGAGATCCGGGTACGCCTGAAGGAAGAACTGGACTACGAGAACGAGGCCACCAATATCCGCCGGTTCCGGGACTATCACCAGCGCCACCCCTGGGTGCTGATCCCCCGGGTCATCGACAGCCACTCCACCCGGCATATCCTGACCCTGGAGCTGGCCGAGGGCGATCACCTGCAACAGATCACACCGGACCGGTACAGTCAGGCGACCATCAACCGTCTGGGCGAACACCTGTTCATTACCATGGCCGATGAGCTGTTCGACTTCCAGTGCATCCATGGCGACCCCCATGCCGGCAACTTTGCCTTCCGGCCGGACGGTACGCTGATCCTCTATGATTTCGGCTGTGTCAAGTCACTGCGCCCGTCGGTGGTGGCCTACTACCGACAGGCACTGATAGCGGCACTGGACGAGGATTACGAGGCCCTGGACCGGCACCTGATTGACCTGGGGGCAAGGGTGGCGGAAAAACCGGCCATCAATCCGGATTACTACGCCATGTGGCGCAACATGCTGATCGAGCCCTTCGATGGCGACGAACCCTACGATTTCGGCCGGTCAGATCTGCACCGGCAGATTGCGGCCCGAACCCACACCGTATTCCGCTACCTGGACCGTTTCCAGCCAGCCGTGGACAGCATGTTCATCGACCGCATGGTGGCGGGGCACTACTGGATACTGAAGCAGCTTGGTGTGCAGGCAGCCTTCCGGGGCAACCTGGACAGCTACTTGCGGGACTAGCGCCGCAAACGGTGCGCTAAAAACTCCGCACCGTATGAATATGACGGGCTTTCAGATAACGCTGTGCCTCACCGACCTGGTCCCGGTCGCGGGCATGTATGGTAACCATGTAGTGGCCCTTGTCCAGCGCTGACGCCGAACGGGAGACATACACCGTATGGTCTGGACGCAGGGTGTAGACCCCGCCGAGCAGCAGGCCTGCCACACCGCCGAATACCGCAAACAGGGCACCGGCCCAGATCAGGTTCTGGGCCACGAAGGGCAGGCCCGCGGCCGCCAGTACCGAGAACAGCAACAGCCCCCCGGCAACGCCCGCCAACCCCAGCCATATGTGGGACCGGATGGCCGTGTGCATGATGCCCTGATCCTCGGGCTCCAGCTTCGACCCCTTATGGTCATCGCCAGGGTGGATAATTCGAACCTGCCCCCGACTCAGGCTGGTCGCCGTGCACAGGTCATCGGCAATCTTCTCCGCCTC
This sequence comes from Marinobacter shunpengi, assembly GCF_045449695.1. Classification (NCBI taxonomy): domain Bacteria; kingdom Pseudomonadati; phylum Pseudomonadota; class Gammaproteobacteria; order Pseudomonadales; family Marinobacteraceae; genus Marinobacter; species Marinobacter shunpengi. Next base: position 558,990 of record NZ_JBJJKZ010000013.1, on the reverse strand, counting down.
CGTAGCAGTGCCACACCTGGCGGCCAGCTTGTGGTCCAGGGTTTCTCCGGATACATGCATGGTCATCTTCATTTCAGCCTCCCCGAGCCACTACCCTTACTAGTGGATGTAGGCCAGTCTAGCCAAGTACAACCGGCTCTGTCCGGGGACTAACAATGTTTAATGTCACGGCCATGAAAGCCGGACGGAAGGACGATCAAACATCCTTGTCAGGCGACAGTCTCAACCCCCAGTCAGCGCCCTTACCCACCGGGGGACTCCAACGCTGGCAGGTTCCCGGAGCACCCGGGCCCGGGTCATGGCCGGCACCTCGCCGGGATCGATCACCGTCACCGGCACATCGAAGCCGGCCAGCTCCACCAGCCCGGCCGCCGGATAGACCTGCAGGGACGTGCCCACGATCAGCAGGTGATCCGCCATGGGAACGATTTCGGCGGCCGCCTCGATCATCGGCACCGCCTCACCGAACCAGACCACATGGGGACGAAGCTGGCTGCCCTGCTCGCAGGTGTCGCCCAGGCGAATCTCATCGTAGCCAAGGTGGTAGATCAGTTCCGGCACTTTCGAACTACGCACCTTGGTCAGTTCGCCGTGCAGGTGCACCACATTGCTGGAGCCGGCCCGTTCGTGCAGGTCATCCACATTCTGGGTGATCACGGTGACCTGGTGCGTCTGCTCCAGCTCCGCAAGGGCGCGATGGGCGGCATTGGGTTCAACGCTGCCCAACTGCCTGCGACGCTGATTGTAGAAATCCAGTACCCGTTCCGGGTTGCGGGCAAAGGCCTCCGGGGTGGCCACCTCCTCGATGCTATGCTTTTCCCAGAGACCGCCGCTGTCACGGAAGGTGGACAGGCCACTTTCGGCACTGATGCCGGCCCCTGTCAGTACGACCACGTGGTCTTTCATGGCACCTCCTGCCACTCGGGTGGTGTCTGGTGTCCGGTCTGGTTCATTCGCAGCCCTACTGCGGGTCGAAGATCTTGCCGGGATTCATAATGCCGTTGGGATCGAAAACCTGCTTGATGCCCCGGAGGTAGGCGATCTCCGTGGGCGAACGGGTATATTGCAGGTAGTCCTTCTTGACCAGGCCCACCCCGTGTTCGGCGGAGACACTGCCCCGGTGCCGCTGCACGATATCGAACACCCATTTGTTCACCTGCTGGCACTTGTCGAAGAACTCCTCCTTCGCCATGTCTTCGGGCTTGAGGATGTTCAGGTGCAGGTTGCCGTCACCGATATGGCCGAACCAGATGATCTCGAAGTCCGGGTAGTGCTCGGTTACCACCTGGTCGATTTCGGTGAGGAATTCCGGCACCTTGGAGACCACCACGGAAATATCGTTCTTGTAGGGGGTACGCGGGGCGATAGACTCGGAAATCCGCTCACGCAGTTGCCACAGGTTGCTGGCCTGGGTCTCACTCTGACTGATCACACCATCCAGCACCCAGCCATTCTCGACACACTGTTCGAACAGTGCCATGGCATCGTCCATGACCTGGTCGGAGACCGCCTCGAATTCCAGCAGGGCATAGTAAGGCGCTTCCGTTTCGAACGGCGCCTGCACCTGGCCGTGGGCCAGCACATGCCCCATGGCCTGGTAGGAGAAGAACTCGTAGGCGGTCAGGTCCACCGTCTTCAGGAACGTCTGCAGCACATCCATGGTGTTGGTGAGGTCCGCCAGGCCCAGCACCATCACCGTCAGGTTGGTGGGCTGCCGGGTCAGTTTCATGGTGGCCTCGGTGATAAAGCCCAGGGTGCCCTCGGCACCGATAAACAGGTGGCGCAGGTCGTAGCCGGTGTTGTTCTTCTCCAGGTCCAGGTTCAGCTCAAGGATATCACCCTTGCCGGTAACCACCTTGAGGCCGGCCACCCAGTCACGGCTCATGCCGTAGCGGATGACCTTGATGCCACCTGCGTTGGTGGACAGGTTGCCGCCAAGCTGGCTGGAGCCCGCCGACGCGAAATCCACGGGATAGAACAGGCCGTTGTCGTCGGCGAAGGTCTGCAACTGTTCGGTCACCACCCCGGCCTGGCAACGGACCGTGCGGTCACTGGGGCTGAAGTCCAGGATCCGGTTCATGTTGTCAAACGCCACCACGACTTCGCCGTTGGCGGCCACCGCACCGGCACTGAGCCCGGTGCGCCCGCCGGAGGGCACCAGCGCCACCTGGTTGTCGTTGGCAAACCGCACCACCGCCTGTACCTGTTCGGTGGTCTTGGGCAGCACAATCGCCAGCGGGCGGGGTGCATACTGCCTGGTCCAGTCCTTGCCGTAGGCGTCCAGGTCGGCCGGTTCCGTCAGGACCTTGCCATCATCCACCAGGGTTTTCAGGGACGCGATGATCTGTTCCGGGTTCATGGGTCGCGGGATCTCTCGGATAGTGGGGCCCGCCCCCGACACGGGTTGATTCAGGTTAACGGGCCGGCTGTGAAAATTTGCCGTTATGGTATCATACCGCCCCTGTTCTGTGAGCCCGCGCCAGAACCGGTCGCGGAAGGCCCCGGGCTTGCAGGTGTTTTCTGGTCCAGGGAGCCCGGACACCCCGGCGCTTCACACCACGCAATAGAAGGTCTGGAAGCTTACCCATGTCAGAAACGTCTCTTGAAAAGAGCAAGATCCGCATCCTGCTGCTGGAAGGGGTTCACCAGTCTGCGCTGGATACCCTGCACGCAGCCGGTTACACCAACATCGAATACCTCACACACTCCCTGGCGGAGGATGAGCTGATCGAGAAGATTGCCGACGCCCATTTCATCGGCATCCGCTCCCGTACCCAGCTCACCGAGAAGGTGTTCGAAGCCGCGAAAAAGCTGGTTGCGGTAGGCTGTTTCTGCATCGGTACCAACCAGGTGGACCTGCAGGCGGCCACCCGCCGCGGTGTCGCCGTGTTCAACGCCCCCTTCTCCAATACCCGCAGCGTGGCGGAACTGGTGCTGGCCCAGGCCATCCTGCTGCTGCGCGGCATTCCCGAGAAGAACGCCCGCGCCCATCGCGGCGGCTGGCTGAAGTCCGCCAAGGACAGCTACGAGATTCGTGGCAAGAAGCTGGGCATCATCGGTTACGGCAACATCGGTACCCAGTTCTCGGTACTGGCGGAATCCCTGGGTATGGAAGTCTATTTCTATGACGTGGTTTCCAAGCTGCCCATCGGCAACGCCAGGCAGGTAGGCTCCCTGAAGGAACTGCTGAACCTGGCGGACGTGGTCAGCCTCCATGTGCCGGCAACCCAGGCGACCCACTACATGTTCGGCGCCGAACAGTTCGCCCAGATGAAACCGGGCAGCATCCTGATGAATGCCTCCCGTGGCACCGTGGTGGATATCGACGCCCTGGCCGAGGCCATCAGCAGTGGCAAGCTGCTGGGTGCCGCCATCGACGTGTTCCCGGTGGAGCCCAAGTCCAACGACGAGGAATTCGTGTCTCCGCTGCGGGAGTTCGACAATGTGATCCTGACCCCGCACGTCGGTGGCTCCACCATGGAAGCCCAGGAGAACATCGGCAAGGAAGTGGCCGAGAAGCTGGCCATGTACAGCGACAACGGCACCTCCGTGTCCTCCGTCAACTTCCCGGAGGTGGCACTGCCGTCCCACCCCAACCAGCACCGCCTGCTGCATATCCACGAGAATGTGCCGGGGGTGATGTCGGAGATCAACCAGGTCTTCTCCGAGAACGGCATCAACGTCTGCGGCCAGTACCTGCAGACCAAGGAGGAGATCGGCTACGTGGTGATCGACGTGGACAAGGCCTATGGCGAGCTGGCGCTGGAGAAACTGCGCAAGGTCAAGGGCACCATCCGCTGCCGCGTGCTGTTCTGATCCGTCGTCATGACGTAACGAAAAAAGGGGTGCCGGCCGGCACCCCTTTTTTGTGGCTGGATATCCGTCCCGTTACTGCTGGGTGGGCACCAGTGTCAGCTCCACGCGGCGGTTCTGCTCGCGGCCGGCGGGGGTGTCGTTGGTGGCCACCGGGTAGCGCTCGCCATAACCGGTGGCGCGGGTGCGCGCTGGCGCAATGCCCTGGTTGAGCAGGAAATCCCGTACCGAGCTGGCACGGCGTTCCGAGAGCATCTGGTTGTAGCTGTCGGAACCGGTGCTGTCGGTATGGCCGTCGATCTGGATAACGGTCTTGTCGAACTCCTGCAGCACCAGCCCCACGGACTCCAGCACGCCGGTGAAGGACGACTTGATGGAGGCCTGGTCAGTATCGAAGGTGATATTGCCGGGCATGATCAGTTCGATCTGGTCGCCGTTACGTACCACCCGCACGCCGGTGCCTTCCAGCTTGCGGCGCAGTTCCGCCTCCTGCTTGTCCATGTAATAACCGATACCACCACCAACGGCAGCACCACCGGCGGCCCCGATCAGGGCGCCCTTGCCACGGTCACTGTCACTGGAGGTGGCGGCACCGATTGCGGCACCGCCGATCGCCCCGATGATGCTGCCCTTGGTAGCGTTGGAGGTTTTCTCCTCGCCGGTGTAGGGGTCATAGGTCATACAGCCTGACAGGCCGACTGAGGCCACGGTGATTGCCATCAGAGTTTTTTTCACGGTCAGATCTCCTGTGTTGGTAACCGTTTTTGTCGATGCCGGGCAACCCCGTCTTCAGTGACGGCGCGATCAAAGGTATCGATGATGCCATTGAACACGATTGCCTGCAGATCCTGTGCTTCGTTGACCAGATGATGCCGCCCGGTGGGCAGCCTGATCTCGTCCACCGAAGAAAACTTGTTCCTGATAATGCGAAGGTTGTGCCGCCAGTCCACCGTCTGGTCCTTTTCCCCCTGGATCACCGTCACCGGGAAATCCACCGGGCGGGCGGCTTCAATGTGCGGCACCCACTGACGCAATGCCGATACCCAGTCCACATGCACGGCCCTGGCCTGCAACGGGTCATGTTCCCGCAGGAACTCCAGAAAGCGGGTGTTGGTACTGTTGGCGGTAAAGGCCCGTTTCCAGCGTTTCAGAAAGGGCTTCGCCACACTGTGCAGCGCCCGGGCACCCAACCAGCCCACCGGGCGCACCAGTGGCGCCAGAAGCACTACGGAGCGGAAGGCGGAGGTGTTCACGCTATGGTGGTTGGACAGCAGGTAATCGATCAGTATGCCGCTGCCGGTGCTCTGCCCCACGGCGTGCCAGGGCCCGGGGGCATGACGACGGACCCTGGCCATCAGGTCGCTCAGTACGGCCTGATATTCCATGAAACTGCCGATGGCAGCCGGTGCACCACTGGACAGGCCATGGCCGGGCTGATCCCACGCCAGCACGTGATAACCGGCAGACAGGCAGCGTTCAATCAACTGGCTGTAGAGTCCGACGTGGTCGAAATAGCCGTGCAGGATGAAAACGGTGCCCTTGGTGTGCCGTTGCTCGGGCAGCCGATAGAAGTGCACCGCCACCTGGTGCCCCCCGGCTTCCACCAGGCCCGGTGAATAGCGCACCTCCGGGTACTCCACCCAGAGATCCAGGCCATAGTAGCGACAGTAGGCCTGCATGTCCGGGCTCAGGTCCTGCCCCTCTTGCGGGGAAAACGGCCTGAGGTCACCCCGGACCGCGTCGCTCTCCCACTGGGGAATACCGATCTTGTCTTTTTTCCAGTACACGTATACCTACACGTCTGTTTATTGGATCGCGTTCCATCGGGAACACCGCGAGAATAACACAGTCATTTTCGCCATCCGCCCCCGGAGCGGAATTTACGGCTTCTTTACCTGGCAAAGCGGTGGAATGACACGATCGCCACGGATCAGCGCATCCTTGTGCCGTCGGGGCCATCGCTTGATGTGCCACTCCAGGCTCAGGGCCCTGGACCGGTCCCCCACCGGATGACTGAACACCAGCTCCAGGGGCCCCCTGCCCCGCAGGCTTCGGGCACATCGGGGACCACCTGACTGATGTTCGGACAGGCGCCGCTGCACATCCGTGGTCACGCCGGTATAGAGACTGCCACTGGCCGTCCGGAGGATGTACAGGTGCCAGTCAGCCATGGCCGTCGGTTTCCCCGGCGGACGGTCGGGCGCCCACCTGTTGCAGCCACAGCCCGGCCACGATCAGCACCAGCCCGACCCAGGTGGAAGCCAGTATCACCTCCCCGAGGATCAGGTAGATGAAGACCAGGGACAGGAAGGGCGAAATGAAGATCAGGTTGCTGACCCGCGAGGTATTGGTGGCCAGCTTCATGGCCCGTGACCAGAGCACGAAGGCCAGCCCCATCTCGAACACGCCCACATAGAGACTGCCGGCAAAGCCACCACTGGTCAGGGACGGCAGGCCGTCCTGCCACCAGGTCAGCAGGGCGATGAACGGCAGCGCGAACAGAAAGTTGAGCAACAATCCGGTCACCGGCTCCCTGCGGTCACGGGTGGCCAGTATCCAGTAGCTGGCCCAGACCAGGGTACTGGCGATGGCCAGCGTGACCCCGAGCGGATCCGAGAATGACAGATCGGCAAAGTTGCCACGGGTAGCGATCACCACCACCCCGCCATAACAGACCAGCCCCGCCAGGATATCCATGCCCCGCAGCCGATGCCCCAGGAAGGGCACCGACAGGTAGGCAAGGACCAGGGCCCAGGTGTAGTTGATGGGCTGGGCCTCCTGGGCCGGCAGGCGGTCGAATGCCCCGAACAGCAGCAGGTAGTACAGGCACGGGTTGATCAGGCCCAGCCCCAGGGATTGCAGGTACTGCCAGCGGGAAAGCTGCAGCACCCCACCCAGTCGACCCTGGAATGCCAGCAGCACGGCCATGACCACAACCGAGGTGAGGCTGGCCATCAGCATCATCTGCAGGGGGGTGTAGTGTTGCAGGGTCAGCTTGAACGCGGTGGCCACGGTGGACCAGAGCAGGACGGCACCCAGCCCGGACAACATGGCAAGGCGCTGGTTCTTCATTCGTTTCCTCCCGTACTGTCGAGCCACCGGTAGAGCGTGCGCCGGTTGATCCCCAGGATCTGGGCAGCACGGCGCTTGTTTCCGCCGACGGCCTTCATCACCTTGCCGACATAGTCCTGCTGAAGGGCATCCAGTGTCGGCCAGTGGGCGATACTGCCATCATCCGCTTCACTCTCCACGGGCGAGGTCATGCCCCCCGCCTGGCGTTTGCGGATGCGGGCCGGCAAATGTTCCGGCTGGACCACATCCCCCTCGCAGAAGGTCACCGCCCGCTCCATGGCACTGGACAGCTCACGGACGTTGCCGGGAAACGGATAGTCCCCCAGAGTCTGCAGGGTCGCCTCCCCCAGCCGCAGGAAACCCCTGCCGTGGCGATCCGCTGACTGCCGCAGGAAGTGCATGGCCAGCAGCTCCACGTCATCCCCCCTTTGCCGCAGGGGCGGCACCGACAGCGCCAGGGTTTCCAGGCGATAGTAGAGGTCTTCGCGGAATTCCCCCCGTGCCACGGCGTCCAGCAGGTCCACATGGGTTGCGGCAATCACCCGCACATCCACCGCTTCTTCCCGCTCGGCGCCCACCGGCTTGACCCGGCCTTCCTGCAGCACCCGCAACAGTTTGGCCTGGAGCGCCAGGGGCATCTCCCCCACCTCGTCCAACAACAGGGTGCCGCCACTGGCCTCGGCGAACAGCCCCTTGCGGGACTGGCGGGCGCCAGTGAAGGCGCCGGCCTCATGACCAAAGAACTCGCTTTCCATCAGCTCATGGGGAATACCGGCGCAGTTCACCGGAATGAATGGCTGGTCCCGGCGCCCGCTTTCCTGGTGTATGGCCCTGGCCACCAGTTCCTTGCCGGTGCCGCTTTCACCGTTGACGAGCACCGCCGCCTGGCTGCGGGCCACCTGGCGTATTTCCTGTCGCAGCCGGTCCATGGCCGCACTCTCTCCCACCAGCCCCAGGTTGGCGGGCTGGCCCGAGGTGGACCGATAGCGGGCCAGCTCGTGGCTCAGGGCGGCATGGGCCAGCAGCCGCTTCACTTTCAGGCGCAGGTGTTCGGTGGACAGGGGTTTGGTGAGGAAGTCGTCCGCTCCGGCCTGGAGGGCATCCACCGCCTGATCCACGGTGCCAAAGGCGGTGATGATGACAAAAGGCACCATGCGGCCTTCCGCCTGGAGTTTTCGCAACACATCCAGCCCATCCCCGTCCGGCAGTCGAAGGTCGGATATCACCAGATCCGGCGACCGCTCCAGGACCATGGCCATGCCCTCCGCCGAGGTGGAAGCGACCAGCACCCGATAGCCGTCCAGGGCCAGTTCCTCCTGTAACAGGGTTCTCAGGCTGGCGTCGTCCTCGATCAACAGCAGTGTTTCCCGGGTTGTCATACCGTTTGCTCCTGTCCTTCAGCCGGTGGCGAAGCAACGGGCCAGAACAGGCCCATGCGACAGCCACCCAGGGGACTGTCCGTCACCGTCAGGCGGCCCCGATGCTCCTTGATCACACTCTTGACCATGGCCAGGCCAAGGCCCGTCCCCTCGCCGGCGGGTCGTGTACTGAAAAAGGGCTCGAAGATCCGCTCCCGCTGCGCTTCCGGGATGCCCGGCCCGTCGTCGTCCACCCGAACCTGCCAGTAGTCCCCGGACGGTTCGACGGTTACCGTCACCTGATCGTGGCCGGCCTCACAGGCATTGCGAATAACGTTGACACAGGCCAGCTCCAGTCGCGTCGGCTCGGCCTCGACAAAGACCGGCTCATCCGGCATGGACAGTGTTATCGATTTGCCGCTGGCCGAGGATTCCTCACCCACCTGGGCCACCAGTTCCCGCAGGAGGGGGGCCAGGTCCACCGGGCGGCGGGCATCCGGCACATGCCGGAAACAGTCCAGCAACTGCTCAATAATCCGTGTCATACGCTGCACCTGGTGACGGATATCGTCCAGTTGCCGGAGTTCCTCCGGCCCCAGCTCCCCCCGGGCCAGGATCGATGCCCTGCCCTGGATAACGTTCAGGGGTGCCCCCAGTTCGTGGGCCACCCCGCCCGCCACGCGGCCAATCATGGCCACCTTTTCCTGGTACTCAAGCTGTTCCCCCAGTTCCTGTTCCCGCTGGACCCGCTGGCGGATTTCCTCCTCCGCCTGGGCCATGCGGTCCCCCAGGTGACACAGGCCTTCATGTAACTGCCGTATCTCCCGGGGGCCGGAGGCGTCGGACCGGATCTGCCAGTGCCCCGGGGCCATCCCGCCCATGGCCTCCAGCAGCCGGTTGACGTATCGGCCCACCGCCCCGTAATGCCCCAGCACCACCACCAGGCTGACCACCACCAGGACCAGGCACCACAGGGCCACCGCCCAGGTCCGGGCCGATGCCACCTGGCGATGGAAATCGCTGCGCTTGCGGGTCACCTGCAGCAATCCGATGATACGGCCATCCCCGGACACCAGGGGGGTGAACTGGGAGAACACCGGCACGCCATCCACCCGGCGGAAGGTTCCGCCCCGTTCCCCGCTCTGGATCACCTCGTTGGCACTGCGACTGGTGCGCACGCTGGTGTCCGCCACCCCCAGGCTGGCGACCTGGGTTCCATCGGCATCGAAAATCGACGCGCCATAGACACGACCGATACGGAAAATCGACTTGAGGGCCTGATCCAGCACGATTTCGTTGCCATCCTCCACGGCCCGGGCTAATGGGCCACTGGCGGCACGGGCCACCAGTTCCAGGTCTTCCCGGAGCCGCTGATCGAGGTTGTCCTCAATCGCATTGACCGCCAGCACAATACCGGCACCCACCACCAGCATCAGCGGTACCACGATACTTAGGAACAGGGTCAGCCTTACGGAATGGAAGACCTGGCCGGCACTACCGAGAAGTCGGCTCATGGTTGATATCCTGAACAGAGTGAGTCACAGGTGGATGAAAGGCCTATGGGTGTTGACCGACATAAATGTCACAGCAGGATGTCACATGTGGCATATTGCCTCAATCCAGATTACCGTTTCGTCACCGAGAAGCTATCATAACCGATTGATTAAATTGAACTTTATTAAAATCTTAGCATTGGCACGACAATTGACTCACTGGCCAGTGAACCGTAAACAAGCACGAGGACTTCAACCATGAAACACCTTCTGACTTCCGCCGCCGTTGCCATCACACTGGTCGCCGGTGCACCGGCTGTGTTCGCGCAGTCCCAGGCCCAGGAGCCCACGCAGACCGACCAGGGCAGCTACAGCAATCCATCCGCCGCCGGTGAGGCAAAGACCGACTACAACGACGAGGAACTGCGCAAGTTTGTCGAGGCCCAGGACGGCATCAACGATATCCGCGACGAGTACATGGCCAAGATCGAGGAAGCCGGTTCCCAGGACGAAGCCCGTGAACTCCAGATGGAAGCCAACGACGAGATGGTGACTGTCATTGAGGACGCCGGACTGGACATCCCCACCTACAACGCCATTGCCACGGCTTACAACAGCGAGCCCAGCGTCCGGAACCGGGTCGATGCCCTGATGTAAACGTTGTCACGATAGCTCCTGCCTCAGCTTGCCCCGTCTCATGACGGGGCTTTTTTTTTATCCGGTGGTCTCCCCGGGGCCGGGGCCGGTACCGCATTCGGGCCAACTCGTCTAGGATAGGGCTTTTGGGATACGATCCGCCGCTATTTGTGCAAGGAGATATCACCACCCATGAAAGCCAGGCAAAACGGCGCCCTGGTACTGGCCATGGTCAGTTGCCTTTTTCTTTCCGCCTGCAGCGACAATGACGATACGGTAACCGGGCTGTTCCCGAACGAACCGGAGCCGGAGATCTGGCGGTTTGCCCTGGAGGAAATCGGTGGCAGCGTTCAGGATGCCTGGGCCCAGGAATTCCGCCGCCGCATCAGCGAGCTTTCCGAGGGCCAGGTGCAGGTGGAAATCTACCCCTACGGCTCCATCGGCACCTCACCTCAGCTCACCCGACTGGTGGAGGACGGCCGGGTACACTTGGCGTTCGCCTCCCCAGGGCATGTTGCCGATGACATTCCGGAAGCCGGCATTTTCCTGCTGCCGTTCCTGTTTCCCGAGTCCGACGAGGCCAATCGCCGGATACTGGCGGACAGCGAACTGCTGGCGCTGTTGCAATCGGGCTGGCAGGACGCCGGCCTGCAGTTGCTGGACCTGGTGCCCGAAGGCTGGATGATCTGGACCGCGGACAGACCCATCCATTCCCCGGAAGATTTCGCCGGCTTGCGTATGCGTACCATGACGGCCCCCCTGCAGGCGGAGGTATTCCGGGCCTGGGGCGCCGAACCGGTCCCCATGCCCTACTCGAAGGTATACGACGCCCTGCAACTGGGTCAGGTGGATGGTCAGAGCAACCCGGCCTTCGCTATTGCCGAGATGAACTTCCATGAAGTCCAGTCCGTCATGACGATGCCGCAGGCCACACGCTTCGTGGCCAGTGTGGTCAGCAACCGGGACTGGTACCGGAACCTCGACGACAACCAGCGCCAATGGCTGAACGCCGCCCGGGCGGGCATGCCGGAGTTTATCAACGAGGTACAGCGGAACTACAACCGTCGACGCCTGCAACAGATCCGGGAATCGGGGCGTATTACCATGGAACGCCTGACGGACGAACAGCGGGAGCGGTTCCGGGAGGCTAGCCTGCCGGCCCGGGACAACTTCCTCGAGCGGGCCGGGGAACGTGGGGAACGCATCCTGCAACGGGTGCAGTCCCTGTCCCTGGATACGGGAGCAGACTGACCCCAATCCCGGACCCCGTCTACCTGCTACCGTCAACCTTCCTCCCCAGCCAACCGGAGTACCGCCCCTTGCCTGAAAGCCGGAGCCTGAACGACACAGCCGAACACCTCTACAGCCTGATTGCCAATGAGGAAGATGCCCGGGTCTGCACCGATCTGCCGGATGAAGCCTGCCAGGAGGTGCCCCGCAATTTCTTCCTGATCCTGGCCAGTAACGTGCTCACCAAACTTGGCGACCTGCTGATCAGTCCCAAGACGGTACTGGCCTGGCTGCTGAATGCGGTAGGGGCGCCCGCCCTGGTGGCCTGGCTGGTGCCGATCCGGGAATCCGGCTCCATGCTGCCGCAGATGGTGATCGGTGCCTGGGTGCGGCGAAAGCCGGTGCGCAAGTGGTTCTGGACCCTGGGTGCACTGGGCCAAGCGGTCAGTGTGACCGGCATGGCCGCCAGCGTGTGGTTCCTGGATGGCTATGCCGCCGGTGGCGGGGTGGTGGCCGCGCTGGTGGTCTTTTCCCTGGCCAGGGGGTTCTGCTCCGTGTCCATGAAGGACGTACAGGGCAAGTGCATCCCCAAGGGCCGCCGTGGCCGCCTGTCAGGCCTGGCCACGACCCTGGGCGGCAGCGCCACGGCCATCCTGACCGTGCTGCTCTTCTGGGACCGGGGCGAGCCCTCGATGTTGTTCTACACCCTGCTGCTGTTACTGGCCGCCGGTTTCTGGGTGGTGGCCGGAATGCTGTTCGCCAGTGTTGACGAGTATGACGGGGAAACCAGCGGCGGCGGCAATGCGCTCAGGGACGCCTTCAACAACCTGGGACTGCTGCGAACGGATCCACCGTTCCGTCATTTCGTGATCACCCGCGCTCTGCTGCTGTGCTCTGCCCTGGCCTCTCCCTACTTCGTGCTGCTGGCCCAGAAACAGGAAGACTCCGCCTGGCTGCTGGGCGTGTTCCTGCTGGCCAGCAGCCTGGCCAGTTCCATCAGCGCCAGCGTCTGGGGCTGGATGGCGGACGTCAGCAGTCGGCGGGTGATGATCCGCGGCGCCATCATCGCCAGCGGCACCTGCCTGGTGGTGGGGGCCGCCGGTCTGTTCCTCGGGGAACAGGTTGGTGGCCGCTGGTTCTACCCACTGGCGTTCTTCATCCTCAGCATCGCTCACGCCGGGGTTCGCCTGGGGCGCAAGACCTACCTGGTGGATATGGCCGGCGGCAACAAGCGCACGGACTACACCTCAGTCAGCAACTCGGTGATCGGACTGCTCCTGCTGGTCACCGGGGGGCTGACCGCCCTGGTGTCCCTGATTTCCGATACCGCCGTTATCCTGTTCCTCGGTTTCATGGGCCTGGCGGGCACCGTCAGCGCCCTGCGGCTGAAAGAGGTCTGACCACCACCGCGCCTTGCTTTCCAGATTCTCAGGGCGTCAGTAAGTCAGTGAATTAACCAAACCGTGCACTAGGGCACGCGGCCATCGTTAAGGGCCAGGGCGCCCCGTACCACCCGGTAGATGTACCAGATGGCCAGCCCCAGCAGGATGAACCAGCCGATCAGCAGGAAGGTGGTCACCGTGCCAATGACGCCCCAGAGCAAGCCAATCCAGAAGGTGCGGATCTGCCAGCGGAAATGGGGCTCAAGCGGGCTGTTGCGGGCCTCGTCCTGCTTGAGGTAATTGATGATCACACCGGCGACGGCCATCAGGCCGCTGGTGGGAATGGCCAGAGCCTGCAACAGATAGACCGCCACCACCACCTTCCATAGCGGGTCTTCCGTGTACCGGTGGCTGGTGCGGCCTGTGGGAATCAGTTCCGGATCAGTCAAGGGGCGATTCCTGTGTCTGGTGTTGCGTTCGGTCAGCCCGGTAACCGGACGAATCGGGTATCGGCACCCAGTATAGGACGTACAGCAGGCCTTCGACCATCCGGCGGGCCGCTGCCGGCTAACCCGTGCCGACGGCCGGTCGGTAGCCCAGCCGCAGCCCGCCCCAGTGGCGCCCCTTCACAAAAATAGGCACCGACAGGTCGTGCATGATCTCGCCGGTGTCCCGGCGGTAGGTCTGCAGCAACATGGTGTCCGTGTGGCTGCCGCAACGGGCCCCGGTACGGTCGTTGAACAACCGCTTGCTGCGACTGCGCACCAGGTCCTGCTCGGGGTTACCGGTGGGCTCATGGGAAAAGGCCCGGTTATGGGTCGGCACGTAACCATCCGGCGCCGTGGCAATGGCGAATACCAGGGCATCGTGGGACTGGACCACCGGTTCCTGGATATCCGGCAGCACCCGGTCGGTGAATTCATCAAAGCCGCTGTGGTACTTGGTGGGCGAGGTGTCCGGTATCGGCGTCCGCTGCTGGTCGAATAATTGTGACTCGGTAAGCTCCCCGCGTGACAGGGCCTGTTCGAAGCGTTTGCCAATGGTATCGGCGGCCCGGGCGGCCTGTTCATAGAAGAACCGGTGGTAACTCTCGCGGCTACTGGCGGCGAACGCCGCATTGGCCTGCTCCGCGATATCCATCAGGCGTGCCGCCTGGGTCGCCAGTTCCCCGACGCCCCGGTCACTGTCCGCCATCTGGTCACGAAGGGTTTCCACCCCCTGAAGGACCTGCGCCAGGTTGCGTTCGTTTTCCAGGTCGCTGTCGGCGATGGCGGACACCTCGCCAGCCAACTGGTCAGCTTCGTTGCCAATATGTTCCAGGTTGCCGGACACGGATTCCACGGACTCCAGCCCCCGTTCCACGGAACGGGACAGGCTCTCCACTCCCTCCAGGATGCTGGCGGTGGCCTGGCGTATCCCTGCCAGTACCCCCGCCACTTCGGAGGTAGCGTCGGTAGTCCGGGAGGCCAGGCTGCGAACTTCGTCCGCCACCACCGCAAACCCGCGCCCCTGTTCGCCAGCCCGGGCCGCCTCGATCGCCGCGTTCAACGCCAACAGGTTGGTCTGTTCGGCAATGCCCTCGATTACCGAGGTCACACCCTGGATCCGGTCCGACTTGTCATTCAGGTCGCGGATCAGCGACAGGTTCTGTTCCGACTGCTGGTGCACCTCCCGGATATCGCCGATGGCCGCGCCCAGGGCCTGACGCCCCTCACCACTCAGGTGGCTGGCGCCCCGCGCCCGCTCGGACGCCTCACCGGCCTGCCGGGCGCTGTGCTGGACGGTTTCCGTCACCTGCCTGGCATAATCCGCCATCTGCCCGATTTCACTCACCTGCTGATCCAGGCGCTGCTTAAGCTGGTCCGCGGCCCAGGACACTTCAGCCGCGGAGACCGCATTCTGGTCCGCGGACGAAGACAGGGTTTCCACCAACGCCCGTCCGGCGGCGGCCTGTTCCAGCAGGGGTTCCAGTCGGGAATACCAGGGGTGACGCTGGTTCATCTCGCCACGGGCAAGCCTGTCTGCGGTGGAGACCAGAGGCGCCATTGACAGCCGCCACCAGAGCACCGCGACCACCATGGCCGCCACCGTGGTGGACACTGCCACCAGCAGGGGGTGCGACCCACTGGCCATGTCGGCCAGGCCGGCAACACAACCAACAATCAGGACTGCAATCAGCCCGGCCAATACGGCAAACCGGCTTGATGTCCCCATTGAGACCTCTCGTTATGCTTGTTTTGTTCATATTGTAGTCAAACCAAGCATACGTGATCCGTCTGCCGGAGAAACTCCGACTTTAGTGAGATGAGGGCAGGGAGTGGGAAGTCGGATGACAGACCATAAAAAAGGCAGGCGCTGACGCCTGCCTTTGTACTCAGAAAACCAGGACCGGGTTACTGGGTCATGTCGTCCGCGGTCTCTTCCATTTCCTCACCGGCCTCTTCCATCTCATCGCCCATCTCTTCGGTCGCTTCGGAGGTGGATTCCGCGGCCTGCTCCATTGGATCTTCCTGGGTGCCGGTTGCATCCTCAAAGGTTTCCTCGGTGGCGTCGGCTGCATCTTCCGCCATTTCCTCAACATTCTCTGCAGCCTGCTCCATATCTGCGCCTTCTTCAGTGTCGTCGCTGCAGGCAGCGAGGCCCAGAACCAACATCAGTGTGAAGAAACTCAGCGTCAGTTTTTTCATCGGTCATCCCTTTTGGTTAGTGAGAACACGGCCAACCTCGTGTGAACCGAGACCAGGTTCACGCCGCCGTGTAGTCACCCCCGATACTAGGGCACGTCATGTAATGTTTGCATTGCCATGAGGTTACCGCATTTCAATAACCGTTCAGATTGTAACCGTCGATAATCAGGATGTGATCCACCGCCAGCAGTACACCCTTGTCCAGGGCGACAAAATCGCCCCCGGGGCGCGTAAAAAGGTCCCGTATACGTGAATGTACGACCTGCACCTGGCCAGAGGCGTCACGGTAGACCAGTTCAACAATCTGCTGCCGAAGAATGTAATGGGTCAGTTTTGACCTGAGGGACGTTTCCAGTAAGGGCCTTGCGTTAGCCATATCCTTGCCTGTGATAAGCGGAACCCTGATGGGGCACTGGATGGTCCGCTGATTGATTAGTATCGGGCACCAGCAAAAGTCTGGATCACATTGCCGGCATTTTCCAGAAACCGTTGTTTGGCCCGGGCCTGTCAGGCCATTTCCCTGACCTGCCTGTTCCCTGCCCGGCGTTTTGTTTAGAATAGCCCCGTTTCAACAGGTTACCAAACCTTCCACTTTACCCGAGACAGGATGCCCCATGGACTGGCTTCAGGTTGTGATCCTTGCCCTGGTACAGGGAATTACCGAGTTCCTGCCGGTATCGTCCTCCGCCCACTTGATCCTGGTACCGGTGCTCACCAACTGGCAGGACCAGGGGCTGGCTTTTGATGTGGCGCTACACCTGGGCAGCCTGCTGGCGGTGGTGCTGTATTTCCGCCGGGACCTGACAGCCATGACCATCAGTTGGGGCCGCTCCCTGCGAACCCGCCGCCCCGATGCCGACGCCAGGCTGGCCTGGGCGGTACTGCTGGGAACCATCCCGGTGGGGCTGGCCGGACTGGCCTTCAAGGACACCATAGAGACCGTGCTCCGGTCGCCGCTATACCTGGCTGCCGGCCTGATCGTGTTCGGTGTGGTGCTGGCCTGGGCGGACTTGCGTCACCGGGGCAGCCGCACCGAACACCAGATGACCTGGAAAGATGTACTGGTGATCGGCTGCGCCCAGGCAGTGGCCCTGTTTCCGGGCACCTCCCGCTCAGGTATCACCATCACGGCCGCCCTGTTCATGGGCATGAACCGGGAGGCGGCGTCCCGCTTTTCGTTCCTGCTGTCCATCCCGGTCATCGTGCTGGCCTGCGGCCTGCTGATCAAGGACCTGATCGAGACCCCGGAACCAATCCAATGGGGGTTCATGGCGATGGGCGTCCTGCTGTCCGGGGTTTCCGCCTACCTGTGCATCCACTATTTCCTGGCCTTTATCAAACGCATCGGGATGATGCCTTTCGTGGCCTACCGCATCGTGCTGGGGATTATCCTGATCGGTATCTTTGCCTGATCCCTCGGAATCAGAACCAGCCGGCCCGCATATCCAGGCCAGTAGTGTCCTGGTTCTGTAGCAGGACCAGGTCCTGGGCGACTTCCGGCAGGGTCCAGTGGAAGAAGTACCGGGCCGCCTGCAACTTGCCCCGGTAGAACCCCTCATCGCCGGCTTCCGCACTGGCCAGCCCCCTGGCCGCCGCGTTGGCCTGGCGCAACCACATCCAGCCGGCGAGTATTTCGCCGAACAGATGGAGGTAACGGGCGGCATTGGCCAGTACCCGGTCCCGGGAGCCGGCCTGCAACCCCTGCCCCAGGCCCTGGGTCACTTTCACCGCCCGTTGCAGGGTTTCACTCAGGGACAGTGCCCATTGCTGGGTATCCTGGGTGGTGGCTGCCTCCAGATCCTTCTGTAATGCCTGCAGGAAAAGCTGCAGTCCGTGACTCTGGTGTTGCCATACGCGCTGCCCCAGGAAATCCCTGGCGTAATCACTGACCTCAGCGGGATCCGGCGCCGGGGCGGCGCTGTTCCCCAGACTCACCGACGTTTGCCACGCGGCATAATGGGGCCACCAGGCAATCAGTGGCTGGAGGAAGGCCAGCAGGCGCTCGCATGCCTCATGGCGCTCCGGATCCGGATGGCTCTGGGTATCCTCCACCAGCGATGCGCCATACAGGCACATGGACAGGGCCGCCTCACAGCGGCTCTTCGCGGCCAGCAGACGCCCCCTCAGGTCTGCCGCGTCGGCGCTATCCAGGGCATCGGCGGACAGTGGCTCCAGGGCTTCACGGTAACCCTGCCAGGCCGCCAGGGAGGCGGCCATGGGGCTGGCCACCAGTTCCTCGGAGCGGGTGCGGAACAGTCGTGATGGCTGACCGGCGGCCTCGTAGAGACCATTGCCAAGCGTCAGGATCACTTCCGGCACGACTCCCACGGCCCCTTCCGCGAGGGCTTGTGCATGGTCATCGCCGGCGCCGCTGCGCCCTGCGGACAGCCGGCTGAAGGTTTCCACCACGGTTCTGAGGGACATATCCGAGTGCCCCTGGTAGCGGTCGCGGGAGACCAGCGTGCCGGTATCGAGGATATCGAAAAGCTGAAACAGGAATTCCCGGGACTCCACCTGACTGGCAACCATGATCTTTCACTCTCATATAACAGGACACTGGGAAGCAACCGTACGCGCCAGACACGCCTGCCGGGGCACACAGCGCAGAGGCAACAGCCTCGCACAGGGCGGGGAACAGTTCCATAGCGCAACGCAAATCCCTGATATCCGGACTATCCTGAAGACGGGATCCACCCATCACTCACCGACCAGACCATTCCCAACGAAAGGACCGTTGCCGTATGGGGCACCCTCGTAAACAGTTCTCCCTGGGTTTCCTGACCGCCGCCGTTATTTCCCTGTCTCTGGTGTTACTGGCCAGCATCCTCATTGCAACAGGGTACCGGAGCATGTCCGGGGCCCTGGTCACTGCGGCAACGGACTACACACATCAGCTCAGCACCACTCTGAACGCCCGCGTGAAAGCCATACTGGGCAAGCCGGAGACCGACCTGCAGTGGCTGCGATACCACCCGGTCACCGGGGCAGATTCACTCGATGAGCGCCTGCGTCACCTCCCCGTGTTACTGGACTGGCTCCAGGACAGCGAACTGGTCAGTGCGGTTTACCTGGGCTATGCCGACGGGGATTTCCTGCTGCTCCGGGACCTGGCCGGGGCACCGGAGCAGGATCCACTGGCCGGTCCGCCGGGAAGCCGCTATCTGCTGCAATCCGTGGAACGTGGGGAAGATGGCGACTCAGTCACCGGCCGATGGCGGTTCTACGACGATAACCTAGCGCTTCTGTCCGAACGCGCGATGCCGGACTATCGCTTTGATCCCCGTAACCGCCCCTGGTTCTCGCGGGCCCGTGATACCACGGACACCGTGGTTACCGCCCCCTACGTGTTCTTCACCACCCGTGAGATCGGCGTCACCATGGCACGCCGCAGTCCGGGCACCGGCACCATCCTGGGGCTGGATGCCACACTGACCGACCTGGGGGGACAACTGCATGGCCTGCGCCTGACGCCGGGCACGGAACTGGCCATCGTGAATAAACAGCAGCAACTACTGGCCCACCCGGACCGGGACAGAATGCGCCTGACCGGGGATGGAGCCACCCTGCAACTGCGCACACTGATGCCGGGGCGGCCTGGTAACCGGCCCGCTGAGGATGCCCTGGCCACTGCCGCCGGGTTGCCCCAGGGGGGAGAGGTGAAATCACTGGAGTACGACGGCGACCGATGGTTCGGGGTGAACCTTCCGTTAACGGGACTACCCACGGAAGCGCTCAACCTGGTGGTCGCCATACCAGAGGACGAACTGCTGGCGGACGCCCGCACCACCCTGGTTAACCAGACACTGGTTTCCATCGGCATACTGGCCCTGTTCGTGGTTGTCGGGTGGCTGCTGGGGCACCGCATTGCCACCCCTTTCCACCGGCTTACGGACCATATCCGGTCCCTTGCCCGTTTCGACTTCCAACGCCAGCCGCCCTCTGACAGCCGGGTGCGAGAGGCCGCCCAGTTGGGGCGCACCCTCTCCGGCATGAGCAACGCCATTCGCGGCTTCGAGACCCTGTCCCTGACCCTGAACCGGGAGCGTCAACTCGACCGGATGCTGTCCGGCGTGCTGGACCAGTTGCTCCGGATTCTGGGCGAGCGCTCGGGGGGCATCTACCTGTTCGAGCCCGACGACAACCAGCTGACACTGGCTCGTTCGGCCAATTCTCCGGGCCTGCCGGCCTTCTTCGCCAACATCCGGAATCGCCAGAGCGATGCGGAAATCATTGCCACCCTGCGTACCACCCTGCCCGGCAATACCGTGGTCTCCGTTCTCCGGGACCGGAACCAGCACCTCACCGGTGTGCTGGTGATCGAGCTGGAGGACGGTGCCGACCGCCCCGCCGATGAGCTGGTGGATTTCATCACGCGGATATCCGGTGCCGCCGCCGTTGCCATCGAGACCCGGCAACTGATCGAAAGCCAGCAGGCCCTGCTCGACGGCATTATCCGGCTGGTGGCGGATGCCATTGACGCCAAGTCTCCCTACACCAGCGGTCACTGCGAACGGGTCCCGATACTGGCCCGGATGATCCTGGATAAGGCCATGGCCAGTCGCGAGGGGCCGTTCAGGCGCTTTACCCTGAGTGAACCGGAATTACAGGAGTTCCACATCGCCGCCTGGCTCCATGACTGCGGCAAGATCACCACACCGGAGTATGTGGTGGACAAGGCCACCAAGCTGGAAACCCTCTACAACCGCATCCACGAGATCCGTACACGCTTCGAGGTGCTGCACCGGGACGCCGAGCTGGATTACCTGGAGGCCTTGCTACGGGGCGACGACAAGACACAGGCCCGCCAACAACGGGACCGGCGCCAACAGCAGTTGCAGCAGGATTTCGCGCTGGTCGCGCGCTGTAACCAGGGCGGTGAGTTCCTGGCCCCGGAAACACTGGCGGAACTGGACAGGATCAGCCGGGAAACCTGGCAAAGGCACTTCAGTGACCGCCTGGGGCTGTCCCACGACGAGGCGTTGCGCCTCCGGGCGGTACCGGAGCCCTCCCTGCCGGTGACCGAGCCACTGCTGGCGGACCGCCCGGAACACCGGATTCCCTGGGGAGAGCGCAAACCACCGGTGCAGCGGGATGATCCGGACAACCGCTGGGGCTTCGACATGACCCTGCCGACCCATTCCTTCAACCTGGGGGAGCTCCACAACCTGTCGGTGGCCAGGGGCACACTGACCGATGAGGAGCGGTTCCATATCAACAACCATATCGTGCAGACCGTCCGGCTATTGTCGGGCCTGCCCCTGCCGGCAGGGCTCAAGCAGGTGCCCCGGCTCGCCGGCACCCACCATGAGCGGATGGATGGGGAAGGGTATCCGTTCCGGCTGCACGGCGAGGACATGAGCGTTCCGGAAAAAATCATGGCCATTGCCGACGTGTTCGAGGCCCTGACCGCTGCCGACCGCCCCTACAAGGATGGCAAGCCACTGAGCATGACCCTGGCCATCATGGCGGATATGGTGGCCGGTGGTCACCTGGATGGCGATACCTTTGGCTTCTTCGTACGCTCCGGTGTCTGGCAGGACTACGCCAGACACCACCTGGACAGTAGCCAGGTGGATCCAATCGACGAGGATGCCCTGCTGACCCGGGCTGGGCTGTATGCCTGACCCCCGGAAAACGTCAGGTTACACGGGGATAGACATCCTGAGTGCCCCCTTTGGACAACACCCACTGCCAGAGCTGGAGGTCCCGGGCACGGAAGGCTCCCGCGCAGGACAACAGATAGAACCGCCACATACGGAAGAAGCGTTCCCCGAGCTCCTCGGCGAAGCGGGGCCAAGCCTCCTCAAAGTTACGGTACCAGGCCATCAGGGTCCTGTCGTAATCCGGACCGAAGTTGTGCAAATCCTCCACTACGAACAGGTCGTCCACCGCATCACCAATCTGGCCCACGGAGGGTAGTTCACCGTTGGGAAAGATGTACTTGTCAATCCAGGGGTCACTGCCATGGGAGCGATGGTTCGAGCCGATGGTATGCAACAGGAACAGCCCCCCATCCCTCAGGCAGCGCTGAGCCACTTCCATATAGGTGCGGTAGTTTTTGTCACCCACATGCTCGAACATACCTATGCTGACAATACGGTCGAAGGTTTCGTCCACCTCCCGGTAATCCTGCAGCCGGAATTCCAGCGGCAGGTCCGGGTATTTGCGACGGGCATACTCCGCCTGCTGCCGGGAAATAGTAATCCCCACGCATTCCACCCCGTAATGCTCGGCGGCGTAGGCCATGAAACTGCCCCAGCCACAACCAATATCCAGCACCCGCATGCCGGGCTCCAGCTGCAGCTTGCGACAGATCAGGTCGAGCTTGGCTTCCTGGGCCTCGTCCAGGTTGCTGGCATTCTTCCAGTAACCGCAGGTATAGGTCATGCGGGCATCCAGCATGGCGCCATAGAATTCATTGCCCAGATCATAGTGTCTTTCGCCTACCTCCCGGGCCCGGGACACGGTCTGCCGGTTGAGCAGGCGGGCTTTCAGGTAGTGCAGCAGCACCCGGGTCGGGCGCACCTGCCGGGCCAGCCGGGCGCGCAGTACCCGGTGAATGAATTCATCCAGTGACTGAACTTCCCAGTCGCCATCCATATAGCTCTCGCCCAGCCCCAGACTGCCGCCGGTAAAGATCCGCTCCGCTACCACGGGCGTATTGAGCTGCATATCCCAGGGGCGGTCGCCCCCCAGGGTAATGTCGGCTTTCTCCAGCAGTTCACGAAGATAATCCTGGAGGGACGATCGCCCCGAGAGTGATGCCTTTCCAGACTGTTTTGACAGCTCCATGTAAACTCCCCCTACCAAGACGCTTGGGCAGAAAACCGTAAGATCTCTCCATTTAAAAATAGACCCGGTTTGCCCATTTTTTAAATTGGCGTGCTCAATAGGCTGGAAAGCCGGTTCCTATGACGCCGGCAATGACAGGGTAAGAGCCAGGCGTCCGACCTCCCTGTCCGCCGGAAACCCCTTGTTGTCTATCGGTTCCAGATCAGGACACCCTGCCGGTCATCGCCGATACCGATAACGATGCTGCGATCCTGGTGGTAGTGCCGGCGGTCCCGGTGGTCGTGCCTACTTCTGTCTCTATGGCCGCCATGATAGCGGTGATCTCGTCTGTCGTGACCACGCCAGTGGTGCCCGTGGCGACCCGGGTGATGGTCGCGGTAACGACCATGGCCGCGATGGTGGTGGTGCTTGTGGCGGTCCCTGACCCTCATCCTCAGATGTCCTTCGTGTCTGTCATGCTCCCTGTTCCAGCCCGATCCCCGATCACGGTCCCGGTCCCAATCGCGATCCCGGTCCGCCATGGCAGACGGGGCGGAAGCCAGCATGGCCATACCCAGTAGGGCAATCAGCAGTTTTTTCATAGGGTTCTCCCTTGCGAAACCTTGCGCGGATACACCGCACACGCCGTTGAGGCTGTGGTTCCACCCTACCGCGTGATATGTAAAGCCATGTTTGGAACCGGGTAAAGATCCTGTAAAGCCCAGGACCGAAACGACAGGCCCGCATCATGTTGTGAGCCACACCATGGCATAACCCTCCATTTTTCAACATAAAACGCAAACCAGGTCTCATTACGAAAGGTTTCATGTAACACATGTCATATTTTTCGAGACATTTACTGGTTTTGTCTTAATTAACCATTAGCCTTGCTATACAGGTTCCGGTTAAAAACCGGCAATCCAATATGGGAGGAACGGGAGTTTCTCCAATAAAAACAGGGCCCGGTGGCCGGCACAGCCACCTCCAGTGGGCCCGAGAAGTGATGAGAGGGAGGTGCCTGTGTCTGAAGACAAACCGACCAATGTCCCCATCAGCTCGGGGAGGCGTCAGTTGCTGATCGGCTCTGGCCTGCTCGGCGCAGCAGCGGCGGTCAATCCCGGAATGGCCTTTGCCCACTGGGGCAGGGGCGGCTGGGGATGGTGGAACCCGGATGAGAACGTCGAGCCTGTCGACTGGACCGTCGACCAGTTGCGCACGGCACTCACTGCACTCAGGGATGACACATTCTTTGCCATGATCGCTTTCGGTGTTCCCGGCAACGATCCCTATTCCGAATACCAGGGTGTCAGCACACCCTACCCCGGCGGCATCACCACCCGGGCCGACCTGTACCTGTCCGGCGGTACCGATCTGCTGGTCCCCATGCCCCCGGAATTCATGGACCAGATGCTGGCTTCCATTGCCACCTATCTGAAACTGTCCCCCATGGACATTCCCGAAATGGCCGCTGAAGACGTGGGCGAGAACGGCGAATACATCCTGGAGAACCTGGACAGCACCTTCACCGAGTTGCTGGAAGGTGAAGTCTCCAATTCGGTACTGGTGGCACTACTACTCAACCTGGCCGCCACCCGCGTCTCCGGCTCCATTGACGGCCCCTTCCCGTCACCCTTTGCCAACCTGACCTGGGAGCAGAAAGCCAAGGTATTCGAGGAACTGGAGAACGAACACTCCTGGCTCAAGCGGGCCATTACCTGGGCCATCCCCAACCGGGATTACCGGGAAGCCGCCCCGGGCGTACTCAACCTGATGATTGCGTTCATGATGCGCATCTCCGGTTTTGGCAGCTACTGCGAGTTCGCCGTGTTCAACCCCGCCACCCGTGAAGTGGCCCAGCGCCCGCTGGGTTGGGTTCTGAGCCAGTATGCGCCCGATGCGCCGCCCAGCGGTATCGGTAGTGACGACTTTATCGGTTATTTCCAGGGTCGGAGGAGTGTTTGATGCGTGATGTCATTGTTGTTGGCGCTGGCGGCGGTGGTCCTGTCGTAGCCAAAGAGCTGGCCGAACGTGGCCTGGATGTACTGGTTCTCGAGGCAGGCGCACGCCATGCCAACCCGGAGCAGGAATGGTCCGCCCTTGAGAACCACATGAACAGTTCCCTGACCGGCAAGCTGCGCTTTGGTCCGTCGGACCCGGCCAAGCCGGCCTGGTTCCGTGAAAACGCAACACCCGGTACTTTTTCACAGGTAGCCGGGGTCGGCGGTACCACACTCCACTACTACGGCAACAGCCCCCGGGCCATGCCTGGTGTCTTTGCCGGCTACCGGGGGCGTGACAGTCGCCTGTACGACCACCGGCACCGCTTCCCGTTCAGCTACGACGAGATGCGTCGCTACTATGAATGGACCGAGGCGACCCTGCCGGTTCAGACAGCAGCCATGGGCACCAAGGAAAAGGCGTTCTTCGACGCTGCCGCAGCCTCGGGCCTGCAGCCCATTACCGGCAAGGACATTACCCACGCCGGTTTCCGCCCCCAGGAGAATGCCATCCTGCAACCCGGCGGTACCGCGGGCAAGACCAGCGATGCGTCACAGCTGAACTATCCCAACGCCACCGGCTGTACCCTGTGCGGTCACTGTTTCCAGGGTTGCATGCTGCCCAAGGGCGCACCCCGAAACCTGAAGGCCCGTCGCTCCACGGACAACAGCTACACGCCCATGGCGCTGACGGCTGACCTGTGGAAGCCCGGCGGCAAGGCCATCACCCTGATCAGTGATGCCTACGTAACCCGCATCCTGTCTGATCGTCGCTGGGGTCGTCGCATGCAGAAGGCCACCGGGGTCGAGTGGCGTGACGTCAACACCGGCGAGGTTCATAGCGAAGACGCCAAGGTCGTGGTCATGGCCGGCGGCTGTATCGAGAACCCGCGCCTGTGGATGAACAGCGATCTTCCCGATCCCAACGGCTGGGTTGGCCGTGGTCTGACCGATCACGCCCTGGACTGGGTGACCGGCATCTTCGATCACGATGTGGGTGGGGCCAGGGGTACCTCCTGTTCCTCCCGTGCCGACTTCCCGGGTTACGGCGCGATCCAGAATACGGCGAATACGCCTGGCGTCGCTGCCAACAACCTGGCGGCCAGCGACAGTGGCATCCGTGGTGCCTATACCAACGGCGCCGGTGGCCAGGGCGCCTGGGACGGCCAGCCGGGGCGCGTCTTCGGCACCGAACTCAAGGAGATGATGTCCGACATCAATCGCCAGATGAGCATCCTGGTGCTGACCGATGACGACGTAGAGCACCAGAACAAGGTAGACGTGTCCCGCGTGTTCGAGGACGACCATGGTCCGGTGGCCCGGGTCAGCATCGACAAGCGACGCCGCTCACGCCGTACCAAACGCAACCGTGACTTCCTGGCCAACAAGTGCGCGGAAATCCTTCGTGCCGCTGGCGCGACGAAGATCGTACGTACCGACTGGACGCCGGTGCTGCTGCACCTGCAATCCTCCATGCGCATGGGCGATAACCACCGCAACTCCGTGCTGGACGAGAACTGTGAAGCACGGGCCGTGGAAGGGTTGTTCATTGCCGACAACTCGGCGCTGCCGAACTCCCTGGGCGGGCCCAACCCGACCCTGAGCACCCAGGCGCTGGCCACCCGTACTGCCGAGAAGATCTTCCAGCAGTACTTTGGCGGCGATACCTGGGTCGGCAACGAAAGCCCGATCTGCTCCATTGATGACGTGGTCACACAGGCCGTTATCAACCGGGGTATCTAAAAGCCACTTTGCCGGTTGGCATCACAGGCTGACCGGCCCATAACACCAGCGCCGCCAGGGAACGGCGGCACCAGCCGGAAGGACTCCGGGAACGTTTGGGGGTAACACTCTGCTTGCAGAGTGTCGTTTGGCCCGGCAGTTTCTGCCGGGCCTTTTTTATGCCTGACCGGCCGCGCCCCTATGCAGAGAGGGATCGGAGACACTGGGACAGGGTCTCGGTGATCCTGGCGTTGATGCGCAGATCCAGCATTCCGTCGGCCCGGGTGCGCCCCAGGTTGAGGGCGGCCATGGGCTTGCCCCACTCCCTGGCGTAGCGACAGAAACGCAACCCCGAATACACCATCAGTGACGACCCCACCACCAGCAGGCCGTCCGCCTCCCGCAGATAATCCAGGCCCTGGCTGACCCGTTCCTTCGGCACGAAATCACCGAAGAACACCACGTCGGGCTTGAGTATCCCACCACAGTGCGGGCAGTCGGCCACCCGGAACCCGCTGAAATCCACTTCCAGGTCGGCGTCGCCATCGGGGGCGGGGGCGGCACCCGCACTCAGATCCAGGAAACCCGGATTCAGTTCGGCACAGCGGATATGCACCTGATCCCGCTCACACCGGTACCCGCATGCCATGCAGACCACCTGGTCGGCCCGACCGTGCAGATCGATCACCGTGCGGCTACCGGCCTTCTGGTGCAACCGGTCCACGTTCTGTGTCACCAGCAGGTCGGTATATCCCCGGGCTTCCAGGGCCGCCAGATGGTGATGCGCCTGGTTGGGCGTGGCATTACGGATAACCGGCCAGCCCAGCAGGCTCCGCCCCCAGTACCGCTGGCGCAGTGATACATCCGACATAAAGGCCTGGTGCTGTACCGGCTGGCGACGCTTCCAGGCCCCGGCGGCATCCCGGTAGTCGGGAATACCGGAGTCAGTGCTCACGCCCGCCCCGGTCAACACCAACAGGCGGGGATGCCGATGGATAAACTCCGCCAGCCTGGATGCCGCCTCCGGGGGCGCCATTTCCTCGGGTTCCGGTCCGGAGCGGGACATGGGCACTGAACGTGTGGTGGGGCGCATGGATGCCATCAATTGCCTCCGGTAGTTGCCTGACCCTCCAGCCACGGCTGCCGGGTCATCAGTCGTTCCGTCAGGAAATCCTGGGCCACCCGGACCCGGGCCATCCGGCGCTGATCCTGATGGGCCAGCAGCCAGAGATCAATGCTTTCCCCCTCAAGCGGTCCGGACAGCCGCTCCAGGTCGTCGGCGCGGTCCCCCAGATAACAGGGTAATACACCCAAACCACTGCCCGAACGAATCAGGCTGAACATGCCGTACAGACTATTGCACCTCAGTGTGGCCCCGGCGCGACGCAGGTTCTTCCGGTACCACTTGCCCGTGGCCAGGTGCACAAAACTCTCATCCGGTACTACCCATACGTGGTCACCGGGCAGCTCGGATTCATTAAACGGATGTTGGCCGAGGTAGGTACGGCTGCCGTAGATGGCCGACTCGATACAGCCAATCCGGGACCCCACCATTGTCTGCTGGGGCTGGTTGGTGGGTCGCAGTACCAGATCCGCGTCCCGCTGGGTCAGCCCGGCCACGTCGGTGCTGGAAATAGCTTCCACCTCAATGCCCGGATGGGCTGCCACCAGCTCCGCCAGCAAGGGTGCCAACAACCCGTTGAGCAGACTGTCGGTGGTGGCCAGGCGGACCCGGCCCTCCGGCTGGGCTTCCTGCCCCACCAGACGACGCTCCAGGTTTTCCATGTCCACCGACAGCCGGTCCGCCTCCTGGAAGGCCAGCTCGCCGGCGGGCGTCAGGGCCAGGCCGTCGCGGTTCCGGTCGAAGAGCTGGACGCCCAGTTCCTCTTCCATCTGGTCCAGCCGCCGGAGCACTGTGGTCTGGTGGACACCCAGAAGCTCCCCGGCCCTGGCGAGGGTGCCCCCATTGGCGAGGGCGTGTACGTATCTCAGGTAATCCCAATCCATTCAACTTTCCAATCGATTAATAACTGCAAATCTGCAACGGAACTATGGAGTTTAACGTATTTAAACTGCAAAAAAGACCGGTCAGAATATAACCATCCTGACGGGCAGGACGTTTGAAGGCTTGCTTCCTCGCAGCCTGACCTCCCGTCGGGAGGGACCTGATCATGCAATTAACCCAACCTGAGGAGGTAAGACGTATGCAAGATCGTGTAATGGTAACCCCCGTCCCCTCCACCGTGCTGCACAACGCCGTTGAGCTTCGCCGGGCCTATACCCGCGCAGCCGCACGGAAAGCTGTGAAGACGGTGGCTCGCTGGATTCACACCGCCCAACACCGGATCGCGGTCTACTTCCGGCCCAACCGTCCGGCGGCCGGATAAGCGACGCAACAGCGACCAACAGCAAGATACCGGGTAGATCCGGGGCATAGCCAGGAACCGGCGGGCGCAAAAAGACTTGCCACGGACAGATACGGCAGGCAGCATTCCGGTTCCACACACAGAACAGGACACTGACCATGACACAGGCTACCGCCCGCCACATTCTTGTTGAAACCGAAGCCAAGTGCGACGAACTCAAGCAGGCCATCGAGAACGGACAGGATTTCGCCGAGGTTGCCCGCGAACACTCCCGCTGCCCCTCCGGTCGCAACGGTGGTGATCTCGGCTCCTTCGGGCCGGGCCAGATGGTACCGGAATTCGACAAGGCCGTGTTCAACGGCGAGCTGAACACGGTGATCGGACCGATCCGCACCCAGTTCGGCTACCACCTGCTGGAAGTCACCAGCCGCTCCTGACAGCGCCCGGCAACCCGACATCCGTCACCGGGACTCCCGGGCCCGGCGAAACGTCAGGTTGTAGCGCACATGGCCGGTGGCCTCACACCGGTCATCCGGGACCGGCGCGATACCATGGTATCGAAGCCGGTCTTCCCCTCCCCATACCAGTACATCCCCATGTTCCAGCCTCAGCCGTGCCGGTGATCCGCCCCGTTTCAGGCCACCCCAGAGGAATACTGCCGGCAGCCCCAGGGAAACCGACACCACTGGCCAGCGGAAATCCTCCTCGTCCCGGTCCTGGTGGAGACCCATGCGGGCACCGGGCTCATAGCGGTTGATCAGGCAGACATCCGGCTCGAATCCCGGGAAGCCAGCCTGCGCGGATACCTCCCGGGCCAGGCTGGCCATGACAGGCGGCATGGACGGCCAGGCCCTGCCGGTTTCCGGGTCCATGTCAGCGTAGCGATAGCCCTTGCGATCGGTCACCCAGCAGCGCTCACCGCAACCGGTCATGGCCGCCGACATCCGGCGCCCCCCCGGTGTCATCATCCGACGGAACGGTGACACCGACGATACCGCCCAGATGGCTTCCAGCAACTGCTCCGCCACCGGCAACGCATACTGGCGGAACAGGAAGGCACCAGGGGCCAGTTTTTCCGGTTCGCCGGGGACGTTGAGCACGTCCTGACCTGTAAACAAATCCGGCACCTATCGCCTCCCTTTTTACAACCCGCGTTGACGCTGAGCGTCACTATACAACGCTTCCCGGCGCTTTTCCGACCGGGTAGCGGTATCCGGCGCTACCTCTGTCACGGCAGGAACGCTCCAACACTCATCCTGGCGCCCTTGGCCTGGATTATGCTGCATTCCCCGTAGACGCCAGTTTACCGGCAGTTCGTAAAATAAGCTGACATCACTGGGGATTCGTCATGACCGTTGTCACTTCCAGCCAGCAGGCGGACCTTCTCCACCGGCTGTACGCAAACAAGCAGAAGCAACTTAACGCCGCGAGCAAACAGGGTAATTCGCTCCTCTACCGGGTCCTGGAAGCCGAGGCCCGCGCCATCAGCGACGCCCTGAATTCCGCAGACCGACGTTGAACGACGCCCGACCAGGGCCCGCCCTGTCGATGCGATCAGGAGTATGCTACAAAGGACTGTTGTTCACAGACCTGTCCTGATGCCCATGTCCAGACCCGTTAAATGGGGCCTCCGGGTCCTTGTTTTTCTCGCCATCCTGCTATCCGGCCCCGTATTTATGGTCGCCTGCTCCAATATGGATACCAGTGCCAACTGGCGGGACGCCGATCGTTCCAGTGCCGGGTTGGCTCCCCTGGTCACCGAATCCCCCCAGGCCCTGGTACAGGTCTACGGTGCAAGGGCGTTCAGTTGGCGCGGTTACTTTGCCATCCACACCTGGATCGCCACCAAGCCGGAAGGCGCCGACAGCTACACCGTCCATGAGGTGACCGGCTGGGGAAGCAACAAGGTCCGGTCCTACCGGGCCCTGCCAGACCGAGCCTGGTACGGAGCTCCGCCGGCGCTGCTGGCCAGCATATCCGGAGAAACCGCTGCACGCCTGATCCCGGATATCGAACAGGCCGTTGCCGACTACCCCTACCCCCACACCTACGAGGCCTGGCCCGGCCCCAACAGCAATACCTTCGTGGCCTGGATTATCCGCCAGGTGCCCGGCCTGGAGGTCAACCTGCCCAATACCGCCATCGGTAAGGATTACCTGGGCAACGGCTATGTTGCCGAGACGCCGTCAGGAGCCGGCTACCAGCTGTCCGCCGGCGGTTACATCGGCATCCTGGCCGGTGTCCGGGAGGGCCTGGAACTGAATGTTCTCGGGCTTTCCCTGGGTGTTGATCCCCGTCACCTGGCCATCAAGCTCCCCGGCGTGGGCTCCCTGGGCCTGTTGGATCCCTGGCCGCAAACCCTTCCCTGAATTACCCGAGATTCACTTAATCCCGCAAATAGGCAGGTCGCTCACGATTCGCCTGACAGTTCGGTGAGACACTTAACACAATAGTCTCAAAGCAAAGGCATAATGAACCTGACATCCCAGTGTCCCCTGACATCGGTCAGTTGCTTATAACACGGTACGCATCTGCCTGTTTTCAGGGGGTATTTATTTTAAGGACCCGTTAAATAGCCCCCTGATAGCGGCATGTCACTGTCGTCGCCAGGGCCAACAAGAACAGGGCCACCTCCGGTCGTTCACACTGCACCTTGCCCGCTGTATCGCAATCCGATTGCAGGAGACAGGAAAGGCTCCGTACGAAGGTGGTGTCCAAGCCACCCAACTCGAAGCATGCCAAGGAGGCATTTGTGAAACGAGAGAGAGAAGCACCTCAACCCCTGCTCAATGAGGGCCGCCGCAGGTTATTGGTGGGTTCCGGCATACTGGGCGCCGCTGCGGCGGTAGCGCCAGGATTGCTGGTTCCCGGCAAGGCCTACGCTGATCTCAGCGGTGACGTCCAGTGGACCGCGGAGCAACTCCAGGCCGCGCTGGAGGCCCTGCGCAACGATACCTTCTTCGGGCTGATCGCCTTTGCCGTGCCCGGAGATGACCCCTACTCCCAGAACCAGGGCGTCAGTTCACCGGTTCCCGGTGGCATCGGTACCCGGGCAGACCTTTACCTGGCGGGCGGCATCGACCGTCTCGTGCCCCTGCCGCCGCAGTTCATGAACCAGTTGCTGGACGGTATCGGCGCGTACCTGAATGCCGCCCCGCTGTCCATTCCCGACGAGGCGGCTGCCTCCCTGGGAGAGAATGGCGAGTGGATCCTGGAAAACCTGGACGCCACCCTGAGCCAGTACCTTGAAGGGGACGTAGCCAATTCCATCATGCTGACCCTGCTACTGAACCTGGTGGCCAACCAGGTCATTGACGAGCCCGGCACCGGACCATTCGTCGCACCCTTCTCCAACCTGACCTGGGAACAGAAAGGCCGGGTCATGGCGGCCCTGGATGGCAGTGACTCCTGGCTCAAGAATGCCCTGCAATGGACCATTCCCGATGCCACCTTCCGCGAGGCGGCGCCGGGAGTCCTTCAGACATTCATTTCAGCCGTGATCCGCGTTGCCAGCTTTGCCAGTTACAACGAATTCGCGGTGTTCGATCCGGAGAACCTCACCGTGACACAGCGCCCCCTGGGTTGGGTTATCAGTGGCTACGAGCCGGATGCGCCCCCTCTACCGGACGGTGGCGACGATGTTATTGGTTATTACCAGGGACGGAGGAGTGTAGACAATGCGTGATGTCATCGTGATCGGCGCCGGGGGCGGTGGCCCTGTCGTCGCCAAGGAACTGGCCGAACGTGGCCTGGATGTCATGGTACTTGAGGGTGGCGCCCGCCACGCCAATCCGGAACAGGAATGGTCCTACCTCGAAAACCACATGAACAGCACCCTGACCGGCAAGTTCCGGGTAGGCCCCTCCGATCCCTCCAAACCCGCCTGGTTCAGGGAACTCACCAATCCCTCCACCATTTCCCAGGTAGCCGGGGTCGGCGGCACCACCCTGCACTACTACGGCAACAGCCCCCGGGCCATGCCAGGCATCTTCGCCGGTTATAACGGAGCCGACCGGAACCTTTACGACAACGACTACCGCTTCCCCTTCACCTATGAGGAAATGCGGCCGTACTATGAGTGGACTGAAGCCACCCTTCCGGTGCAGACCGCTGCCATGGGCAAAAAGGAAAAGGCCTTCTTTGACAGTGCCGAGGCGGCGGGTCTGTCTCCGATTACCAGCAAGGATGTCACCCGGGCGGGCTTCCGGCCACAGGAGAACGCGATCCTGCAACCGGGGGGCAATGCCGGCAAGACCCGGGACAGCTCACAACTGCGATACCCGGATGCCACCGGCTGCACACACTGTGGCCACTGCTTCCAGGGCTGCCAGTTGCCCAAGGGTGCACCACGTAACCTGAAGGCTCGCCGGTCCACGGACAACAGCTATATTCCCATGGCGTTGACCGCCGACCTGTACAAGCCCGGCGGCAAGGCCATCACCCTGATCACCGACGCCTATGTCACCCGTGTTATCAGTGATCGCCCCTGGTACAGCCGGACTCGGGTCGCCAGAGGCGTGGAATGGCGGGACACCAATACCGGCGAAACCCACAGCGAGGAAGCCCGGGTTGTGATCATGGCCGGCGGCTGCATCGAAAACCCGCGGCTGTGGCACAACAGCGATCTGCCGGACTTCAATGGCTGGGTCGGCCGTGGACTGACCGACCACGCCCTGGACTGGGTAGTCGGCCAGTTCCCCCACGATGTCGGCGGCACCGGGGGGCCCTCATCGTCCTCTCGGGCCGATTTCCCTGGCTATGGGTCCCTGGAGAACGCCTCCAGTATGCCTGCCATTCACGCCAACAACCTTACCGACAGCAACACGGGCATCCGTTCGCTTTACGATAACGGCCTGTCCAACACCGGCGCCTGGGATGGCAAGTCCGGTCGGGTGTACGGCAACGAACTCAAGGACATGATGTCCGATGCCAATCGCCTGATGCCGATTCTGATTCTCACGGACGATGATGTTGAATATCAGAACCGTGTCGATGTCTCCCAGGCCTTCACCGACGAGCATGGTCCCGTTGCCCGCATACGCATGGAGAAGCGCAACCGCTCCCGTCGCACCGTGCGTAACCGGGACTACCTGTGCAACCGCGCAGCGGAAATACTGCGCGCCGGTGGGGCTTCGAAGATCGTGCGCCTGGACTGGAACCCGGTGCTGCTGCACATGCAGTCGTCCATGCGGATGGGTGACAGCTCACGGAACTCGGTACTGGATGAGAACTGCGAGGCCCGTGCGGTGGAAGGTCTCTATATCGCGGATCATTCGGCATTGCCCAACGCCATCGGTGGGCCCAACCCCACCCTGACGTCCCAGGCACTGGCGACCCGAACCGCCGAAAAGATCTTCCAGAAGTACTTTGGCGGTGATCCCTGGGTGGGGCAGGAGAACCCGATCTGCTCCATAGACGATGTGGTGACCCAGGCCGTCATTGATCGGGGAATCTGACGTTCCCCAGCAGTAACAGCCCGGCATTGCCGGGCTGTCCCCTTCCTCCTCATTGCCGGCCCCGGACTGCGGGCCGGCCTTTTCCTCCTTCCGGCCTCGCGCGGCGCATCAGGAAAAACCTTTCCGGCAGGTTCTTAAATAATATTTTTCAATGAGTTAACGAGTTACAGGCCAATTACCAAAGCGTACTTCGACTTTAACTTGGAACCTACCCAATTTGATTTAGGCTGGGAATCGCGTGATCGAGCCCACAGTCTCGACCCGCAGCAGTGACATTATCTGATGACCCAGGGAGGTCTGAATTATGCGAATGACATCCGGTATTGCGTATATGACTGTTATCACAACCGCCGTCCTGGCAACCCCCGCCGTTATGGCACAGGGCAAGGCGGAACGGGATTCATCCGGTTTCTTCGTTAGCGGTAGCTACGGTGGCTACAAATCCCATGGTGGGGAGTTTGATGACAAGCGCGACCTGTACGGCGTCTCCGCCGGCTACCAGTTCAACCCCTTCTTTGCCCTGGAAGCGGACTACATCGACTTCGGCAAGTTCGGTGAGGATGACGTCCGCTCTGACCTCAAGGGTCTGTCCCTCTCCGCCAAGGGCCGCATTCCGGTTACCCAGGCCTTCGGCGTCTACGGCAAGGTCGGGGCCTTCGCGTCCGATATGGAAGTGAGCGCCTTTGACGAGAAGGAGACCTACGACGAGGTAAGCCCGTTTGTGGGGGCCGGTGTCGATTTCATGGTCACTCCATCATTGACCGCCTTCGCCGAGTACAACCGCTACAACGTGGATGATGTTGACGAAGACGACTTCAATGGTCAGGTCACCAACGACGGACCCGAGTTCGACACCGCCCGGGTTGGCCTGCAATACATGTTCTGACCGGATGCTCTGTCGCCGGCAGGCAGGCGACCAAACCGGCGTCTATCCTTGCAATAGACCTGCAACTCAGGTTCCCGGGCCCGTAGCCCTGCTGCGGGCCCGCTTTTGTGTCCACCACCTCCCGGGGAGACTGACGCCCATGAATCAATCCGAGCTACCGTTCCTCGACATGCTGATTCGCCTGTCCATTGCGACAGGATTCGGCTTCCTGCTTGGGCTTGAAAGGGAATTGCGCGGCAAACCGGCGGGGCTGCGCTCCCATATGCTGGTGTCGATGGGGGCCGCCGCCTTCGTGATGGTGGGTATGCAGATCCTGTTTGACACGGCCACCGGGGATCCTTCCGCCAGGATAGATCCAACCCGCATTGTGGAAGGCGTGATCGGGGGCATTGGTTTTCTCGGCGCCGGTTCCATTATCCAGGCCAGGGGCAGTGTACAGGGCATCACCACCGGCGCCTCCATCTGGATTGCCGGTGCCGTCGGTGTTGCCAGTGGCGTCGGTAACCTGCCCCTGGCGGGACTGCTGTCGGCCTTCGCCCTGATCACCATGACGGTGCTGGGGCGTTTCGAGCGGGAAGTGCTCAGCGGCTGAGTGGCATCAGTAGAAGTCCCCCACCAGCGCGGTACCACCGAGTTGTGACATCTGCTGGCGAATCCAGGACACCCGCTCCCACACATAGGGCGTCGGCGCGCCGGCATCAAATATCCGGGGATTGGGCAGCACCGCGGCCAGGCGAGCGGCCTGGGTGGCCGTCAACTGCTCTGCTGACACGCCGAAATGCACCTGGCTGGCCGCCTCGACCCCGTAGATTCCCGGACCGAATTCCGCGACATTGAGGTACACCTCCATGATCCGGCGCTTGGGCCAGAGCCCGTCCATCCCCAATGCCAGCATCGCCTCCACACCCTTGCGCAGGAAGCTTCGCCCACCCCATAGGAACAGGTTCTTGCTGGTCTGCTGAGTGATGGTACTGGCTCCCCGGAGGCCGTCACCGTCCTGGAAGGCATTGACTGCGGTGGCAATGGCCCCCAGGTCGAGGCCCCAGTGGTTCAGGAAGCGCTGGTCCTCACTGGCGATCACCGCCAGCGGCATCCAGGGCGAGATCTCCTCAAGGGGGACCCAGGTCTGGCGGACGCCGGATAAGCTACCGGTCTCCGCCTGGTAGGCCATGATAAAGGCCGTGGTGGGTGGATTGACAAAACGGAACAGCAACAGCAACAGGAGTGCCAGGGCAATAACCGATAGTATCAGGAGGAAAAGCCACCGCAGGGTGATCCTCAACCACTTCATCGGCCACCCGCCCCCAGCATACGCACCAGTTGATTGCCGACACTGCTGACGGGCTCCATGATGGCATCATGGACCGCATCCCTCGCACTGACGGTATACGCCCGCCCGGCCGGAGATTCCAGGAACGTCAGGTAGGTGTCGAGATCCTTGTCCGGGAACGCCTCGTACATGGACAGGAAGGCCAGGTACACCTGCTCGCCCACCCGGCGTTCAATCGCAGGGCGATTATCCTCGATCTGGGCTCGCACGGATTCCACGGTATCTCCCTCACTGAGCGACGCCAGTGAATCTGCCAGTTCAAGTTGTACCGCCATGGCGGTTTCAACCGCCGTATACGTAGCACCCGTGGCCCGATCATAACGGTCGAACAGCCGCTGGCGCGCCGTGCCCTCGAATCGTTCCCGCAGGGCCGGCCCGGCTGCCTGGATGGCCTCCCAGCTTGAGGGCGCCGCCGCTTGCGACTCCGCCCGGGCCAACTGCTGCCCCAGGGGCGAATCGTACCAGTCCTTCACCGCTTCCAACTGGGCGTTGCCCAGATCGTCCGCCAGGGCCGTGGCCAGTTGCGAACGTACCCGCTGCGGGCTGAAGGCCCGGCTGCCGATGCCGGCGATGGTTTCCGCCAGGAACGGGTCCACCTGTCCGGTGCCCACCAGCCCATCACGGATGCCTGTCCTCAACATGGCCGGAGACTGGTCCGCAATGGCCCCGAGGGGAGACGCCTCAACCACCGACTCCGCCAGAGGGGAGGCATGAACCGCCTGGGAGGCAATGAAGCCAATGATAAGCAAGGGGACCAACACCCCGGAAACTGTCTGACGCATGGAAATGCCCCACCGATGAATGTCAGGCCCGTTTATGCCATGGTCGACGGGGTCCGGCAAGGTAAAGTGATGGCCTTTCAATGACGGTTTGGTCAGGGTCCGGTAACAGGTCCTCAGGCCTGCCGGGCCCGCACCAGCAGATTCTGCTGAGCGGTGCCAATACGGCCCTGTTCGTCATAGATTTCCGAACGGACCAGGCCGATACCATTGGGTTCGATAACCGTACGGCTATCCAGGGCAACCCACTCGGTCCTCGGATGGCGATGCAGGTACACGGTCAGGTCCGTATTCACAAAGGTGTACTCGTCAACGGGAAGAATCCAGCTGAGGCCGTTTCCGAAATCCGATGCGGCCACCGCCCGCATGGCCGCGGACACGCTCTCTCCGCCAACCAGCGGATACTGCATGCGGAACCAGCCTGCGGCCGGGCCTGGGCCCATGGTCTGGCCGTGGGCCACACGGATATCCATGGCGGTGTAGTGGAACGAGGTCATCTGCTCCATACCCGGAATCACGAAGGGTTCCTGGCACCGGTCGGGGCCCGGTAGCGGGTGTCCGCCCAGCCGGGCTTCGATGTCCAGGGGTTCGGCACGCAGGAACAGCGCCACGGCCCGGGCTACCACGGTATCGCCGCTGGTCAGGGTCATTTCCACCCGCCGGACCGAGCGCCCCTTCCCCATACTTGCCTGGATGGCCAGCGGCGCCATGGGAACCGGGCGTACCAGTTCCATGGTCAGCCGCGACAACAGCATGTCCGGGTCTCCCACCTGCTCCTCGGCATAGCCCGCCAACAACGACGCCGGAGCGCCCCCGTGGAGCGCGTCCGGGCTCCAGGGGCCGCGCCCCAGTTCCGTCGGCACAAAAACGTCGCCCTCGCGGAAAAACACAGCTTCGTGACCGGTCTCTGACATATCCTGAATTCCAAGTGTCCTCGGGATCAAAAGGTTTGAACTTGATCCCGAGAATACCGTACCTGTACAGGAAATCCACTGCCTGTGTTCATTACGGCGACTAGCCGTGCCGGATCATGACATGGCGGACAGTGGTGTAATCTTCAAGAGAGTACGACGACATGTCTTTTCCGTATCCTGACTGCTTCATGCCCCCGTGGGGCATTTCGTTCACCAGCATGAAGTGGCAGTTCACCCAGGTGCAGCCATACTGCAAGCGTGACGAGACATCCATGGCCCTGGAAATGTCCCTGGTCCACACCGATGACGACAGGCCATATTCTGACTGGTTGGCCCAGGAGACAACATCGTCATCATCCGTGAACCGGGTAACGGATACCACCGGACCAAACACTTCCCGACGGACAATCTCATCATCCTGTCGCGCCCCGGTGATCAGTGTGGGCTCATAGTAAAAACCGTTTCCATCGGGCATACGACCACCCACGGCCACCTCCATGTGAGACTGTTCCGCCGCCCTTTCAACAAAACTGGCTACCCGGTCCCGCTGCCGCTCGGAAATCAGGGGAGGAATCTCGTTGTCATCGTCATTGCCCTGGTTGTAGCGGATGGTGGAAACCGCATCGGTCAGCTTCTCCACCAGTCTGTCGTGGATCCCCGCTCCGGCGTATATCCGGCAAGCCGCCGTGCAATCCTGTCCGGCGTTGAAGTAACCGAACGTGCGGATGCCTTCGACTACTTCGTCCAGATCGGCGTCATCAAATACGAGTACCGGGGCCTTGCCACCCAGCTCAAGGTGGGTCCGTTTCACGCTCTTGGCGGCATTGGTGAGGATCTTCTTGCCGGTGGCGATATCCCCTGTCAGCGAGATCATGTCCACATCCGGATGGCAGACCAGGGATGTACCCACACTTTCCCCCCGACCGGTGATCACATTGAGCACACCGGCAGGCAATACTTCAGCGGCGACCCGTGCCAGCAGCAGGCTGGTCAGGGGTGTCTGCTCGGACGGCTTGATCACAACGGTATTGCCCGCCGCCAGGGCCGGGCTGATTTTCCAGGCCGCCATCATCAGCGGGTAGTTCCATGGTGCAATGGAGCCGACCACGCCCACCGGGTCGCGACGGATCATTGAGGTGTGACCCGCCATGTACTCCCCTGCCGCGCTTCCCTGCATGCACCGGGCGGCGCCGGCAAAGTACCTCAGGCAGTCCACGACCGCCGGGATCTCCTCCGCCAGCACGATATGGAACGGTTTTCCGCAGTTCAGTGCCTCCAGCCGGGCAAAGGTTTCGCCGTGCTGCTCAATCCGGTCCGCCAGCCGCAGCAACAGCAGCGAACGCTCCCCCGGCGTGGTTCTCGACCAGCCCTGGAAAGCCTTGCGGGCCGCGGCAACCGCCTGGTTAACCTGATCATCGGAGGCCTCGGGCAGACCAATGATCTTCCCGGCGGTACGCGGATTGAGTATGGGTTCCTCCGGCCCGTTTCCGGCCACCAGGTCTCCACCAATCAATAAACGGGTATCCAGGGCCTGGGCACCACTTGCATTACCTGTCTGGGACATGGGGAAATCTCCTTGTTAGCCTGAATTGCCTGTCACTTACCCTGCCCGGCGGTCGCTTCGCCGCCGCGGGTGAAGTAATAAGCCATGAGAATGGGCAGGAAGGTGATAATTACCACGAACACGGCCACCACGTTGGTCACCGGTCGCTGCCTGGGACGTACCAGCTCGCTGAGCATCCAGATGGGCAGGGTCGTTTGTTGTCCTGCGGTGAAGGTAGTCACGATGACCTCGTCAAAGGACAGGGCAAAGGCCAGCATGCCGCCCGCCAGCAGTGCGGTGGCAAGATTGGGTAGCAGCACATGCCGGAAAGTCTGAAAACCATTCGCCCCCAGATCCAGCGAGGCCTCCAGCAGGGAGGGCGATGTACGCCGGAGCCTCGCCACCGCGTTGTTGTAGACCACCACCACACAGAAGGTCGCGTGACCGAGCACAATGGTCCAGAAGGAAAACGGAATATCGGCGATATCGAAGGCCGAGCGCAACGCAATACCGGTTACCACCCCGGGAAGCGCGATGGGCAGGATAATCAGCAGTGACACGGTTTCACGGCCGAAGAACCGGGTGCGGGCAACCGCCCCCGCAGCCAGGGTGCCCAGCACGATGGCCGCGCCGGTGGCGATCAGCGCGATCTTCAGGGACAGGCCGAACGCATCCCAGATGTCCTGCCGGTCCCAGACCACCGCAAACCATTTCAACGTATAGTCCGGGGGCGGAAACTGGTAACTCTTTTCCTCGGTGGTGAAGGCATACAGAAATATCAGCAACAGAGGCAGGTGCAGGAACAGTAAACCGGCGACCGCTCCGATTTTCAGCTTCAGCGACGCGCCCGAACGGCTCTTCCTAAAGCGCATTGAAGGCCCCCATCTTTTTCGCAATCCAGAGGTAAATGGCCATGACCACGATGGGCACCATGGAAAAGGCTGCTGCCATCGGAAGATTGCCGGCGGTGCCCTGGTGCATGTAAACCGCCTGGCCAATGAACAGTCGCGAGGAACCCACGATCTGGGGCGCGATATAGTCCCCCAGGGTCAGCGAGAAAGTGAAAATGGAGCCGGCCACGATACCGGGCAGGGCCAGCGGGAAGATCACCTTGCGGAAGGTCTGCCCGGGCCGGGCCCCCAGGTCGTCCGAGGCCTCCAGCATGGACCCCGGCACCCGCTCCAGCGCCGCCTGGATCGGCAGGATCATGAACGGCAGCCACAGGTAGACGAATACCAGAAAGGTGCCGATATAACTGAACGACAACGAGGGCCCGCCAATCACCGGCATGGATAACAGCGCATCCACCAGCGGGGTGAGCCCCACCCGCTCGACGCTCCAGTTGAGCACGCCCTCATTGGCAAGGATCAGTTTCCAGGCATAGACCCTCACCAGGTAACTGGACCAGAGCGGCAGCATGACGGCGATGAAGAACAGCCCCTTGATCCACCCACGGGCGAAACGGGCGGCATAGAACGCGATGGGAAACGCTATGAGTGCGGATGCCAGGGTCACCGACGCGGCCATCAGTACCGTGCGCAACACGATATCGAGGTTTGAGGGACGCAACAGTTCCGCGTAGGTCTTGAGCGTGAATTCCCGGACGATACGACCTGAGAACTCGTCAATCGAATAGAAACTCTGCACCAGCAATGCCACCAGCGACCCGACATAGACCACGCCAATCCAGATCAGCGGCGGCCCCAGCAGGATTGTCAGCAACAGCCCCGGTCGCCGGAACAGCAGGTCGGATACCCGGCCCAGTACACCGTCGGCCGGCTGGTTGATTGCCATGCCGTCGTCAGACATCACGGCACCATCCTGTGCATGTCGTCCAGATTCCAGCGGGCATAGACCGACTGCCCGGTAGCCAGTCCACCCACCGCAGAGGGAACCGACAGGGACAGCGAGTGCCCCGCCACGGACAGCACGCACCGCCGCACCGAACCCTGGTACTGCACGTGACTGATGGTGGCGGACACGGTGATTACACCATCTTCCCGGGACACCGACTGGTCGGCCAGGTGGATTTTCTCCGGGCGCAGACTCCACAACCCCTCGGGAGCACCGATACGCTGGCAGAGCTCCGGCTCCAGTATGTTGGAGGAACCGACGAAATCCGCCACGAAACGATGCTCGGGCCGCTCGTAGATGTCTTCCGGGGTACCCACCTGAACCACCTGCCCCTGATTGAAGACCGCCACCCGGTCACTCATGGACAGGGCCTCGCCCTGGTCATGGGTCACGAACACAAAGGTGATGCCCAGTTCCCGCTGCAGGGACTTGAGTTCCACCTGCATCTGTTCCCTCAGCTTCAGGTCAAGGGCCCCCAGGGGCTCGTCCAGCAGCAACACCTTGGGCTTTCCTATCAGGGCCCGGGCCAGGGCAACTCGCTGGCGTTGCCCGCCGGACAATTGCGCGGGCTGGCGTTTCGCAAACCCGCCCAGGCGTACCAGTTCAAGCATCTCCATGGCCTGACGATGCCGTTGACGGCGACCTACCCCGCGCACCGTCAGCGCATAGGCCACGTTATCGATCACATTCATGTGGGGGAACAGGGCATAGTCCTGGAAGACCGTGTTAACGGCGCGGCGATAGGGCGGAAGGCCATCCACCGTGTCACCAAAGATCTTCAGGTGGCCGGCTGTGGGCTGCTCGAACCCCGCGATCAGCCTCAGGCAGGTTGTCTTGCCGGAACCGGACGGCCCCAGCATTCCAAAGAACTCCCCCTCGGGGATATCGAGGTTCACCTGGTCCACCGCCTTAACGGTGCCAAAATGCCGGCTGATCCCCGACAGTTCCACCGCACTGACCCGTTCAGCCGGGTCGGGGCTCACCTCGTCTTTTTCCGTGTCGTACATGGGCTTCCGGACCGTGGTTGGCATGAAACTCTCCTGATGCGTATCGCCCCACCCGGCAAAGTGGGGCGATGGAACTCTCGACTGGCTTACCGGCCACCCAGGATGGCGATGTAGTCGGTTACCCAGCGGTAGTAGGGCACGCATTGTTTGCCTTCCCCACAGGATGAAACCGGGGTACGCCAGAAACTGATACGCTCAAAATTCTCCATGCCATTGGTCTCGCAGCCTTTCTCACCCAGCAGTTCGTTGCCTTCACAGGCGGCCGGCACCACCGGCACTGAACCAAACCAGGAAGCAAGATCCCCCTGCAGCCGGGTGTTAAGCGAGTGCTCCATCCACTTGTAGGCGCAGTTGGGATGGGGGGCCTCCACGTGCATCATGGTGGTATCTGCCCAGCCGGTAGCACCCTCATCCGGTATGACCGTGGCGACAGGTTGCCCCTGAGCTTTCAGG
Source organism: Marinobacter shunpengi (assembly GCF_045449695.1). Taxonomy (NCBI): domain Bacteria; kingdom Pseudomonadati; phylum Pseudomonadota; class Gammaproteobacteria; order Pseudomonadales; family Marinobacteraceae; genus Marinobacter; species Marinobacter shunpengi. The sequence continues at coordinate 516,241 of NZ_JBJJKZ010000013.1, read as the reverse complement.
ATGTTGGCCTGGAACGGCCAGGCGGAAGATGCGACAACACCCTCGTTGGTGAAATCATCAATCTGCACAAAGGCGTCATGCCAGTACCGCCCCACGATCTTCCGTTGCTCCCGCAACAGGTCCAGAGCCACCTGATATTGCTCCTGGGTCAGTTCGTACGGATCCTCGATACCCAGTTCCGGCTGATGTTCTTTTAGATACAGGGCGGCATCGGCAATGTAGATTGGCCCATCAAACGCCTGGACCCGCCCCTTGTTGGACTTACCGTCCGGAAGGGTCATTTCCTTGAACACCACCCGCCAACTCTTTGGCGGCTGGTCCCCGAACACCTCGGTGTTGTACATCAGCACATTCGCCCCCCACTGGTAGGGAACGCCATAGTGAACGCCATCCACGGTGTGCCAGGGCGCATCCTTGAGCCGATCATCAATGGTGCTCCAACTGGGAATCAGGTCCGTGTTCACCGGCTGTACCCGGTCGCCGTATATAATCCGCAGGGAGGCATCACCGGAGGCCGTCACCAGGTCAAAGCCACCCTCGTTCATCAGGGCAACCATCTCGTCCGAGGTGTTGGCCGTCTTCACCCTTACCTCACATCCGGTTTCCTCCTCGAATCCGGTCACCCAGTCATAGTTCTCGTCGGTTTCACCACGCTCGATGTAGCCGGGCCAGGCCACGATATCCACCGCACCCTCGCCTGCGCCGACAGATTTTTTCATATCCGCTGCCGAGGCAAGCGTGGCAACACAGAATGTGGTGGTCAGCATCGACACCATTATCTTTTTCATGATTCCTCTCCCGAACTGTGTGGGCTCACCATGTCTTTCATGGCGACATGAATGCGGATGGTCATTTCGAGTATAGAAATCACTTCAGCTATCGCCATAAATAAAATCAGAAAACATATATCGGTTATTCCGATATTTATAGGTGGAATCACGTAGTGGGATGTAATGCAAAACAGGAGGGTATTGAGTGATCGGGTTTTCCGAAAGGACGCTTGGGTGGTCAGCGATGGCGGAGGGCCGGTTCCTCCAGGGCCAGATCAATAAACGCTCGGGCGGCATCAGAAGGCTTGGCACCACGGCGCCAGGCCAGCCCAACCTCCACCGGTGGTAGCGGAGACGCCACGTTGACGCTGGCAATGCGGTCTCCTTCCAGGGACCAGGGGCGATAGACAAGGTCCGGCAGCACGGAGACACCGGCTCCGGTCGCTACCAGGCTTCTCACCGCTTCCACCGACGACGTTCGCATGGCCATGCGGGGATTTCGGCGCGCCCGCTGCCACAGGTCTGCAGTTGCCAGTCGGATCTCGTCAGTGTTTAGCAGGATGAAGCGGTCTTCCAGCAGAACGTCGCGGTCAATTTCCGGCGCGTTGGCCAGGCGATGCCCCATGGGTAACCAGGCCCGGAAGGGTGATGTTTCCATCACTGCCGTGTTGAGGGCAGAGCGTTCCTGAAGGGCAGAGAGGATCAGTATGGCGACATCCAGTTCGCCATTGAGCAGGTAGTGTTCAAGGTATTCCGGGGCGTCTTCCACCACCTGGACGCCGGTTCCACTAAAAGCCCGCCGGTAGCGTGCCAGGAGATCCGGCAGGGCGTAGCCCGCCACGATCGACGTGACCCCGACATGCAGGGTTCCGGTTACCTGCTCCTGTTCCGAAAACACCCCCCTGGCGTAACTGACTTCCGCCAGAATCCGGTTGGCATGGCGCAGGAACGCATGCCCCTTGTGGGTCAGCCCCATACCCCGGGCATGACGTTCCAGCAGGACCACCCCGAGATCGCTTTCCAGCTCCTTGATGGCTTCCGTAACAGTGGATTGGGATACGGCGAGATCCCGTGCGGCACCGGAGACCGAACCGATCTCCGATACCGCCACGAAATACCGCAACTGTCTGAAGGAAAAACTCACTGGCAGGAGCCTGACCGTCGTCCGGGATCAGCCGATGGATGCCAACGCGTCCTCAACAATCTGCAGGCCTTCCTCGAGCACCTCATCCTCAATGGTCACCGGCATCAGGAAGCGGATGGTGTTGCCGTACATGCCGCAACTGAGCAGGATCAGGCCGTGCTCCTTGGCGTAACCGGTGACCTTGGCGGCCAGGTCGGCACGGGGTTCGCAGTCATGCTTGTCGGTGACCAGTTCGATGGCGGCCATGGGGCCGAGGTTGCGCACATTGTCCACATGGTCAAACTTCTCCTGCCACTGGGCAAAGCGCTTGGCGAGCCTGTTCCCCAGAACCTGGCTCTTGCCGAGGATATCCTCTTCCTCGAACACTTCCATGACCGCCAGGGCCGCGGCGCAGGCCGTAGGACTGCCGGTGTAGGTGCCCCCCAGGGAATTGGGGCCGGAAGCGTCCATCACCTTGTCGGTACCGACAATGGCGGAAATGGGCATGCCGTCGGCCATGCTCTTGGCCATGGTCATGATGTCCGGCTCGACACCGCTGTGTTCGATGGCAAACAGCTTGCCGGTCCGGCCAAAGCCACTCTGCACTTCGTCCACGATCATCAGCATGCCGTGTTCGTCGCAGATCTCGCGGATCTTCTTCAGGAAGCTCGGCGGCGCCGGGTAGAAACCGCCCTCCCCCAGGACCGGCTCAATCACGATGGCTGCCGTGTCCCTGGGGTTGGCATCGGTCTTCAGGACCATTTTCAGGCCACGGAGCGCCTCATCCTCGGATACACCGTGGTAGGGCACCGGATAGGGGGCGCGGAACACCGTGCCGGGCATGGGGCCGAAATCGGACGCATAGGGGGCCACCTTGCCGTTCATGGCCATGGTCATGAAGGTCCGGCCATGATAGCCGCCATCAAAACAGATCACGTTGGTCTTGCCGGTCGCCGCGCGGGCTATCTTGAGCGCATTTTCCAGGGCCTCGGCGCCGGAGTTGGCGAGCATCACCTTGGCATGGCCGCGGACCGGCGCCACCTGGCTGAGCTTCTCTGCCACCTTCACATAACCTTCATACGGCATGACGGTCTGGCAGGTATGCATCAGCTTGTCCAACTGGGCCTTGACCGCTTCCACCACCTTCGGATGACGATGGCCGATATTGAGCACACCGATACCGCCAGCGAAATCGATCATCCGCTTGCCGTCGGCATCCCACAGTTCAGCGTTACGGGCGTGGTCCGCAAACTGCTCGTTGGGGCTGGCTGCACCGGCCGCCACATACCGCTCTTTCAGCTGCTGCAATTCTTTGTTGGTCATGCGTCGCCTCTGATCTGTTCAGGATAGATTGGATGTTGTCTCAGTATGGTCGAAGGAAGCCCCCCCTTGCCACCCCGGCGGACGGAATTGACTGCCCGCACCTCAATTAATAAGCAGAACTTATACTATTCAATCAGAATAATTCAGTTGATTCATTCAGCACCCCACTCCATAGTGATCCCACTGAACAGACGCCGAACAGCTTCCGCTGCTCAGGCCCACCGATCACTGTTAGATGCCCAGGAGGCAGATCATGGATTTCCAGTATTCCGACAAGGTCAAGGAACTGCGCCAGCAACTGCTGACGTTCATGGACGACTATATCTACCCCAACGAGGAAACCTACAAGCAGCAGAAGGCCGCCAACAAAGAACGTGGCCGCGCGTATGCCAAAGTCCCCATCGTTGACGAGTTGAAGGAAAAGGCCAAGGCACAGGGCCTGTGGAACCTGTTCCTGCCGGAGGAAGAATATGGTCCCGGTCTGACCAACCTGGAATACGCCCCCCTGGCCGAGATCATGGGCCGGGTCCTGTGGAGCTCCGAGGTTTTCAACTGCGCTGCCCCGGACACCGGTAATATGGAGGTACTGGCCCGCTACGGCAGCGAGGAGCAGAAGGAGACCTGGCTGAACCCCCTGCTGAACGGTGAGATCCGCTCCTCCTTCGCCATGACCGAGCCGGCAGTGGCCTCCAGTGATGCCACCAACATTGAAACCCGTATCCAGCGGGATGGCGACGACTATGTCGTCAACGGTCGTAAGTGGTTTATCACCGGCGGCTGTGGTGAGGAAACCAGATTCTTCATCGTGATGGGCAAGTCCGACCCGGATAATGCCGACCGCCACAAGCAGCAATCCATGATCATCGTGCCCAAGGACACCCCGGGGGTCACCATTGTCCGGGATATGCCGGTGTATGGTTACTACCACGCCCCCAAGGGCCACCCGGAGATCCAGTTCGATAATGTCCGCGTGCCCGCCAGCAACCTGATCCTGGGCGAGGGCCGGGGCTTCGAGATTGCCCAGGGGCGCCTGGGGCCGGGCCGGATCCATCACTGCATGCGGGTGATCGGTCAGGCCGAACGGGCCTTCGACATCATGTGCCAGCGCCTGACTTCACGGGTCGCCTTCCACAAGACCCTGGCCGACCAGGGCGTGTGGCGCGAGCGCATCGCCGACTGCCGTATCGCCATTGACCAGACCCGCCTGATGGTCCTGCAGGCCGCCCAGATGATGGACCTGGTGGGCAACAAGGTCGCCAAACAGCAGATCGCCATGATCAAGGTGGCCGCCCCGGACATGGCCCTGAAGGTGATCGACTGGGCCATCCAGGCCCATGGCGCCGGTGGCTACACCGAGGACTTCCCCCTGGCCGATATGTGGGTGTATGCCCGCCACCTGCGCACGGCGGATGGTCCGGACGAGGTTCACCGTAACGCCATCGCCAAGGAAGTGCTCAAGAACTACCGATAAGCGACCACAAAGCCCGACCGTTCTGCGGTCGGGCCATCATTATCCCCTTCATCTCCTCCTCGCGCCTAAACATCCATCGCCAAACACTCCATATTTTGCAAGATAGCCGCTTTTCCTGACTTTATCTCGGTACTTCCCTACACACGACGCGCATTCCGGGACACAAAGCGTTACTCGCTGTTACGGCATAGCCACTGAGGATTAACTACAATTCACTATAATTCGGTGTAATCCCACAAGACGGAGGACGACGCCCATGCCAGCCGGCGCCGACCCCATTCCCTGTAATGACCTGCAGACGCTGTTTGACCTGTGTAACGAACGGTACTTCAACGGCACCCTCCGTTCCCGTGAGGGCTTCACCGTTCGCTACAATACCGCCGAGCGGCAGTTGGGACGCTTTCGCTATTGCCCGGAAACCTGCCAGCCCCTGGCGATCGAGCTATCTTCCCGGCTTCGGGACCACCCCTGGGCCCTGCGCAGCGCCATGGTACGGGAGATGATCCCGATGCTGGCACTGCAAAGTTATCTTGATACCGGTGACGAGATGTTCCTGGACCGGGAGCCCCTTCATGGACACCTGTTTATCGAACCGGGCATCGGTGCCTTCTTCCTGGCCCAGCTCGAACACCTGAATCTGCAATTCCCGGAGCTGTGCCTGACCATCAAGCCCCGCTTCGGCAGTGGTTCCCTGTTCGACCAGAGCCGGATTCCGACCGCCCGACTGGTGGTCATCCCGGCGGACCCGGCCAACAATGCCGGCGTTATCTACCGGCTGCACGACAAAGCCCCGACCCAGTGGAAACAGCTCCGGGAAATGGCGTGGCTCAATCACGGGGCACTCACGATCAGCCTGCTGCGGGTCTGCGGTGCGCTGGCGGAAGAATTCCCGGTGTTACGCAAGGACAACCAGCCCCGAGCCAATACCCGTGTTCGTATGGAACCGGATTTCGACCTGGTGGTGCAGGAGATACGGGACCACCGCCTGACCGCCGAACTGGTCGCACCGGAGGCCCAGCCAGAACCGCAAGCCATGGGTGAGACCTTTGCCGGCTGGCACCCCGAGGCCTATTCAGGGTACTGATAGCCACCCCCAGAGGCACGAAACTACTCAGGGGAATTCCGGATCACCCGCAATTCGCCTGGCCGGCAGGTCATCTCAAGGGGAGTCTTCCCCACCACATCCCCGTCCACGGTGACGGTCCTGGGCCGGCGGGTGGTTATCCGACACCAGGGGCAGGCCAGCTCCACCACCGTTTTCGTATCTCTGGGCGTTCGCCTCAGCAGCCGGGTCATGATGAACGCCCCCACCAGGCTGACCATGGATGCCGGCCGGACCGCGATCACCACCAGTCTGCCATTATCCACGGCCGCCCCGGGCACCTCAGTGCCACCGCCGAACCAGGCCCCATTGGCAATGGCAATGGACAGCCACCGGCCCGTCACCGTTGCCGTGTCCGTCGCGATGGTGGCCCGGAAGCCTCGTTGGGAGAACAGGCGCCCCAGCAAGGACACCAGGTAGCTGAACTGGCCAAGCCATTTCTTACGGTTGCCATTGGCGTTGGCATCCCGGGCCGGCAGCGTGCCCAGGCCGACATGGGCCACATTAAGGCATACCCCCCGGTCAAACCGGCCCACATCCACCGGATGCTGATGGCATTCCATCAGCGCCCGGCAGATGGCCTCCGGATCGGGGTTGATGCCCAGGTTGCGAAAGAAGTCGTTGGCGGTGCCAGAGGGCAGGACCGCGAGGCAGGCCCCGGTTTCCAGACAGATGGCCGCCGCCTGGTTGACCGACCCATCCCCACCGGCCGCCAGGATGCGATCGCCGCTGCACACCTCCCGGACCCAGTCGAGATTGTCCAGGTCGCAGGCCCTGACATTTTCCAACCCGACCCGTGCCAGGTGATCCCGCCAGAAATCCGCATTGCGTTCACCGTCCCCCGCATGGGGATTTGCCAGCAGCCAGTCGGTCATCATCACTCCTCCCGTCGGCGTACCCTGGAATCCATGGACATCCCCCTTCACACCGACACCCTTGAAGTGCCGGTGCCGACATTGCTCAGTCAGGTTACCTGATGTTCCGGCATCCGGAATGACAAATGCGTAACGGGCCAGGCAGGGCTATGGGACGACTCAGGAGGCGTTCGTGGTGGAGGTGGTAAACCTGCGTTCCAGGATATTATCGGGGTTCTCGGCGACCCGTTGCCGGATATAGAAGTCCACCAGCTTTTCAATCACGAAGCGGCGCACGGGTTTGTGGTAGCAGGCCTGCATGCCGGACTTCAGGCACCGTTCGCGGAACTCGGGCGTATCGTTGGTGGTAATCCCGATGATGGGGATATCGGCGGGCAGAAGCTCCCTCAGACGAATTTCCAGGGATGTCTCGGGCCCGTCAAGGCGTGGCATCTGGCCGTCCATCAGGATCATGTCCCAGTGTCCCCGCTGCACGGTATCCAGTGCTTCCATGCCGTCTGCTGCACTCACCGGCTCCACATTCAGCCTCAACAACTGTTTGCGCAGGATCATGCGGTTGATGGGGTCATCGTCCACCACCAGCACCCGGGGCCTGTCGTCCGGGGCAACGGCAGGGTCCGGGGATTCCGTATAGGTCCGGGCAAACGACTTCCCGGGGTCAATGGACGAGGCCGGCTGCTGCGACTTACGCCGCCGCTGTACCCGCTCGTTGCCGAACTGCAACATCTTGACCCAGAGAATCAGCGCCACTTCCAGCACCAGGATACCGCCGATGAGCACAATGGGGCCGTGGAAGGGTAATGCCGGCTCGCTCCAGGTATCACCGGGCATGCTGAGGCTGTTCCAGACCAGCGCCGGCATCACGGCCGCCAGGACGACCACCGAGTAGCTGACCAGCCGAAACCCCCGGACTCCCCGGACCCACGGGAGGCGACGAAACAGCCCCCTGAGGTGCTGCAGCGTCAATAGCTGGCGCTGGGTGCCTGGCTCGGATTTTCTGCGGGCAATACCCATCATCGTCCTCCAGGCCAATCAATGAGTACGACAGACGGTGAGCGTACCCCGACGACCTCGCTAGAAGGAGGTGTTAGCTGTACCGGAGACTGGCGATGCTCTCCTGGACAGGTAACGTGTCCAAACCATGAGCTGTGTTCCACGCAAGCTATTACCGTGATATGGATTGTGGCGACAGCTTTCGTGCTTCTCCTTTCCAGATTATGGACTGCCTGTAATAGATAGTGGAAGAGGAACCCTACAGAATTATGAAACCAGTGGATATGTCGCCCAAAAAGTACAACGCCAATGACGACATGTTTTCACTCGTCGTTACGTCCAACATCACGCCGGACCCGCCACAACTGCCCCCCTAAACCTGATGTGACATTATCGAAAGCTATTGGCGCCCCAGGTCACATTCGTGTATACAAAGTGTTACCTGGTCATTACTTTTATCAAACAGACGTGAGACGAGACTACGTCTACTTTTCACCCATATACAACAACAATAGGCCGGAAACGACGATTATCCGGTACGGGAGTAAGTCACACATGCCAGCACCTGTCGATCATCTTCAGGAGCGCGTTGTCGATGCCAGCGAACACCTGGCCGACATCATGCCTTCAGCCATTACCCTCGCAATGATGCTTCGCCACAGGAACACCGCCGCCTGGCTCCGGGCGGAATTCGAAGGATACGACAAAACGGCGGAATTGCCCGCCTACCGCCACGACGTCAATGGCCATATTGTCGCCAGGTCGCCGCAGTACGGCTGGATACCGGCGCCCATCGACCAGCAGCAGGTGCGTCAGTTTGGCCACCTGGACCTGCGGGATGACGTCACCAACCTGGAACAGGCCTGTCTGAACTGCAAGAAGGGCAACGGCCACCGCATCGCCCTGCCGGGAGACCAGTTACTGGACCTGCAACAGAAGATCAACCTGTCGGCGGAGCTTGCCATCAACATCAGCCGCAGCACCTATTGCGAGGTGCTGAAAACCATCCGCGGCAGCCTGTACCTGTGGACCCGGGCGATCCTGGACTCCGGCCTGACCGGCGACCACAACACCTTTACCCGGGAGGAAAAGGAAAAGGTCGCCTGCCTGGACAATCCGGTCCGGTTCTGGCGCGAGGCCATGGACTCCCTGGAGTCCCTGCCGGTTCCCAATGTCCGTGAGGCAGGATTCCTGGAGAGGATGTTCGGGCGCACCGGCTAAGACGTTCCTGGCTGTCCCGTCTGGATCATTCGCCGCGCAGTGGCCAGCGAACGATCCAGACGGCACACCGGGCCGCTACACCAGCGCCCCGTTGATCATCGCCCTCAACTCCTCCCGTATCGGATAGGAGGATGAGGGGATCAACTGGGTCATGAACACCATGACCATCTCCTCCACCGGATCCACGAAGAAGTTGGTGCTGGCCAGACCGCCCCAGCCATATTCCCCGACGGAACCATTGGTGCGGGACTTGGCCACATCGGTCTTCACCGAGAAGCCAAGGCCGAAGCCGTTCCCTTCGTAGGGCGTTTCACTGAAGGCACCAATGGAGAGGCCAGGCAGGTCCTGGTTGTCGGGCAGGTGGTTGGTGCGCATGAACTCCAGGGTCTTGCGACCGATAATCCGCTGCCCATCGAGGGCCCCGCCCTGGCACAGGGCCTGGGCAAACCGAAAATAGTCATCCACCGTGGACACCAGCCCCGCCCCGCCGGAGAGGAAGCTGGCCGGTTGCCGGTAGCGGGAGGTTTCCGGGTCATCCTGCAGTTTCATGGTACCGCCGGGCTGGTACAGGTAGCAGGCCGCGAAACGGTCGACCTGGTCATCCCGCACCCGGAAACCGGTATCCGACATCCCCAGCGGCCCGAAGATATGTTCCCGGAAATAGTCGTCCAGGGGCTGGCCCGACAGTTTCTGGACCAGGTAGCCCAGCACGTCAGTGGCCACCGAATAGTTCCAGGCGGTACCCGGGTCGAACTCCAGGGGCATCTCCGCCAGGTGCTCCACCAGCCTGTCCAGGGTCAGGTCCTTGCCACCATCCAGCTTCAGGGCCCGGTAAGCTGCGTCCACATTGCTGCGGAACAGGAACCCGTAGGTCAGCCCGGACATGTGGGTGAACAGGTCACGGATGGTCATGGTAGTGACCGCCGGGCGGGTGACGAAGTTCGGATAGATGCCACTGTCGTAGACACCCAGGTGCTTCCAGGAAGGAATGTACTTGTGCACCGGATCATCCAGCAGGAATCGCCCCTGCTCGTAGAGCTGCATCATGGCGATAGAGGTCACCGGCTTGGTCATGGAGTAGATCCGGAACAGGGTGTCGCGCCTGGCTGGTTTGTTCCGTTCCACATCCATCATTCCCTGGGCATTGACCCAGGCCACCTCGCCCTTGCGGGCAACCAGCGTCACCGCTCCGGGGAGTTTGCCGGGGCGAATGTAGTTTTCGTCCAGGTGGCGACTGATATTTTCCAGGCGGTCCAGCGAGAGGCCTGCTACAACATTTGATTCTGCCATGAACGGTTCCTGTTCTTGTTGGGATGACTTTGAAGGAAAGGCGGCGTTGAACCGGCCCGGGGCCGCCACCATGTTCAGATTAACGGCAGCTTATTCCATACCACCTGACAGGAGAAGCCCTTGCGCGTTGTTCTCACCCTGCTTTTGCTGGTCGTCACCCTGGGTGCCGCCGGCTACGCCCACTGGCAACTGTCCCGCCAGGTGCCCTCTCCCCGGCGCTGGATCGGCCATGGACTGCTGGTTCTGGTGGCGGTGGCCTTTGGCTGGGTGGTGTCCGGGGTCTACATGGGCGCGGAGGAAGGCGGTGGCCTGGCGGCCTTTCTGACCGTCGTTGGCGTGGCCCATATGCCACCTGCGATCGTGTTGTTCCTGAAGCAGAAGCAAAACGAATAACGTCAGCATTGCAGGGGAGCGGCCCCGCACGTACTATCGAATACTGTATATGCAGACAGTATCAGGTGCTCCCATGAAAACCCGCGGCACGGCCCTCAACCCCCACAACCGTTTCCAGCCTCTGGTCTCCGACAGGGCCCGTGACGAAGACTGGTACCGGGATCCGGAGGATGATCTGAATCCGGACTCCCTGGCCACCGAGGTCAGGGACGAACAGGTCCGCACCATCATCAGCCGCAACCAGTCGCCGGATATACCGTTTGACCGTTCCATCAATCCCTACCGGGGCTGTGAACATGCCTGCATCTACTGTTTTGCCCGACCCACCCACGCCTACTGGGACATGTCACCGGGGCTGGATTTCGAGACCCGGCTGATCGCCAAGCCCAACGCCGCCCGGCAGCTACGGCGCGAGCTGGATAAGCCCGGCTACACGCCCTCGCCAATCGCGCTGGGCATTAACACCGATGCCTATCAACCAGTGGAACGGGAGCGGCGGATTACGCGCGACCTGCTGGAGGTCCTGCTGGAATACCGGCACCCGGTGTCCATCATCACCAAGGGGGCGCTGATACTGCGGGACCTGGACCTGCTCACCGAACTTGCAAAGCTGGGGCTGTGCTCGGTCCGGGTGAGCCTGACCACCCTGGATAATCAGCTCAAACGGGTCATGGAACCCCGCACCGCCGCGCCCGCCACCCGGCTGAAGATGCTGCGGGAACTGTCCGCGGCCGGCATTCCCACCGGGATCATCATGGGGCCGGTGATCCCCTTCATAAACGATCACGAACTGGAACACATTCTGGCATCGGCAGCGGACGCCGGGGCGACCCGGGCAAGCTGGGTCATGCTGCGACTCCCCCTGGAGCTGGACGAACTGTTCCAGGACTGGCTGCAACGGCACTTTCCACAACGGGCGGAACACGTCATGAACCGCATCCGCGACCTGCGGGAGGGTAAGGTGTACCAGAGCGGGTTTGGCAAGCGCATGACCGGAACCGGGCCCTACGCGGACCTGATCCGCCAGCGGTTCAATCGGCAGGCGCGGGCCGTCGGGCTTAACCAGGAAGCGGAAGCCGCCCTGAGGACCGACCTTTTCCGTCGGCCATCGGGGGAGCAGATGGGATTGTTCTGAAACACCTCCCGGCAAGGGGGCTGGCCGGGAGGTCTGTTGGGGCGGGATTTACCAGCGGTAACTCAGGCTACCGATAACGCTGCGGGATTCGCCGTAGTAGCACCAGTACTCGCAACTGGCGATGTATTCCTTGTCGGTAACGTTGTTGACGTTCACCTGCATCCGCCAGTTCTGGTCAAAGTCATAGCGCGCCATCAGGTCCGCCACGGTGAAGGACGGTACGGTGGTATCGCCATCCCTGGTTTCACCATTGTAGCGGAGACCACCGCCCACCTTCAGGCCGGGCAGGAGCTGGCTCAGGTCATAGTCTGTCCAGAACGACGCCATGTGGCGGGGAATCAACGGCGCCCGGGCCTCGGTGTTGGCGAAATCGTTTCGGACTTCGGTATCCATGTAGGTATAGGCGGCTGTCACCTGCCAGAGATCCGTCAGGTATACGTTGCCTTCAAGCTCAAACCCTCGGGATTCCTTCTCACCCAACTGGACCTGGGAGGCGCCACCGAACACCAGACCGTTCTCTTCCTCGATCCTGAAGGCGGCCGCGGAAACGTAGCCATCCATCCACAGGGGCGCGTACTTCACGCCTGCTTCCAGTTGCTCACCATGCAGCGGCTCGTACAGGTCACCATTCGCATCGGTACCGACCTGAGGCTCGAAGGACTCGCTGTAGCTGATATAAGGAGACAGGCCGTTATCCGCCAGGTACATGATGCCCGCCGACACCGTCAGTTCCTCATCATCGGATTCCTGGGGAGCGCCACCGGTCACTACCTCGGTGTTGGCCCAGTCCTGGCGCAGGCTGGCCAGGAGAACCCAGCGGTCATCCACCCGCAACTGGTTCTGCAGGTAAAGGCCCACCTGACGCTTGTAACTCTCGCTTTCGGTCAGGTCGGCATCGGTAACGGGCGTAAAGTTGCCATAGGTCGGATCAAACATATCGACCGTGCCGAATGGCGGGGTAAAGTACACGCCATTGTTGAAATCATAGGATGGAAATACATCGTACTCGTCGCCCTCGGCGGTCAACCGCTGGTAGTCGAGCCCGACCAGCAACGTATTCTCCAGGCGATCCGTAAAGAACTGGCCCATCAGCCGGTTGTCCATGGTCCAGCCATCGGTGGTGCCATCCCGGTAGACCAGGCCCTGGTCCGCCACACGGGGATCCGTGGGGTTCTGGGCGCCGGCGTAGCTACTGCGCAATTCAAGGTCCAGCCGGTTATAACGCACGTTCTGCATGAATGACCAGGTCTCATCCATGGTGTGTTCCAGCTCGTAGCCGATGGCGGTCTGGGTACGATCATTCTTGTCGTAACCGGGTTGCCCCAGGTTGGTGGAACGATCCACCTTGCCATAGGGCGTATCGTCGATGGTGCCGTACGGGAGCTTGAAGCCATTGACCGGAACACCATCATCCTTCTGGAAGCTCGACAGTACGGTCAGGCGTGTCTGATCCCCCAGATCGATGGCAACGCTGGGGGCCAGGTAATAGCGCTCGTTGTCGGTATGGTCCAGATCCCCTTCCCGGTCCTTGTAGACCGCCACCAGCCGGTAACTGGCGGTGTCGGTAAGAGCACCGGTGGTGTCGAGGTTCAGTTGGCGGTGCTCACGGTTGCCAACCTGCAATTCAATGATCCCGGATTTCTCGTCGGAGGGGCGCTTGCTGACCGCGTTGATGATGCCGCCCGGAGGCGCCTCACCATAGAGGATGGACGCCGGCCCCTTGAGCACCTCCACCCGTTCCAGGCCGAAGGGTTCGGGCAACCACTGGAAATAGCCCTCACGGTAGATCCGCAGGCTGTCCTGGTAGGTGGACTGGTCAAAACCACGAACCTTGAACCAGTCGGTGTCGTTGTCGGCGCCATAGTGGCCGGATACCACACCAGCGCGGTAACGGAAGCTCTCGTCCAGGGACTGGACATTGCGGTCATCCAGTTCCTCCCGGTCCACCACGGAAGCCGGGCGCGGCGATTCCGCCAGCGGCACATCCACCTTCAGCACACTGCCGGTCACCTGGAGGGCCTGCAGCTCGCCGGGTTCCTGCTCTTCTCCAGTCGATTGCGCCATCGCCACGGGCGCCAGGCCCGCCAACATCATTCCCAATCCCGTGAGACGAACAATCCCCTTCAGCCGAAAACGACCGCCAGCCTGATCAGGCAACATATGACTTCTCCAGATGGTGAACTACCGGGACGGAACCCGCCCGTACTGAAAATCGTGAACAGATATTAATGAGAATTACTATCTTCTGCAACGATTGCGGATCACAGGAACGCCTGGACCAGGCCCACCAGGCTGACCACCAGCAGGACCGTGCCCAGCACCCGAAAGAACACCGGGGTTTCCGCCTGCAGCATCCGCTGATGGATCCACAGCCCGATGACATGGCCCACAGCCGCACAGGGCAGCAACCACAGATGATGGATGAGCTGCAGGTCGACATCGGCCAGGATAAAGGCCACCAGTTTGATGAGAACGAGGATGAACCAGAGGGCGAACAGCGTGTCCCGTAGCTTGGTCTTCGGCAGGTGCTGGGCCGCCACGGCGATGATCAGCGGCGCCCCTATCAGCGACGTGCCACTGATATAGCCACCCACCATCAGGAACACCAACTCCACCACCCGGCTGCCACTGCGGAAGGGTCGGTTGAAGATATAGGAGAGCGAGTAGACCGACACAATCACGAAGATAATGGCACTGAGTACCTGTGACGGCAGCGTGATCAGCCCGAACACCCCGATCAGCTTGGGCACGATCATCACCGCCAGCAGATACCCCAGGTATCGCCAGTCCACGGTGCTCTCCACCGGGACGCCCTCGCCTCCACCCCCACGGTTATTCATCCAGATGGTCAGGGACGAGAACACCAGCAGATGAACCGCGATGATGGGCAGGAACACCAGTGGCTCGTTGTGCACCAGCAACAGGAACGGCAGTGACAGGACCGCGCCGCCAAACCCCAGCCCCGAGCGGACAAACCCGCTCCAGACAAAGATCAGGGCGATCAGCACATACTGGTAGACTTCAAGGGACGACATCGGTCACGGCTCCCTGGACTCTGATAAGTCAGACTCTGGTAAAATGGCCCGCAATCATACAGATAATCCGTACCGCTTTCAGGCTGTCCCACGGTCGCGACAGGCCAGCGGCTTCTCCGAAAGCGGTCGCCAGTGGACGGAAACCGATAACCATCATCACCCGTACAGGGTCTTGGGAGACGCCATGAGCGAAGGCAAACCAGCCGGTCCCCGGCAACCGGAAAACGAACAGGACAAGGACGCCATAGCCTTTGCCCAGGGCATCTTCGATCTTGCCAGGAATGGCGGCACGGGCATGCTCTCCCCTCTGCTGGAGGCGGGCGTTCCGGTCAATATGCGCACCAGCGAGGGCGACACCCTGTTGATGCTCGCCACCCGCAACGGCCACCTGGACACGGCCCGCCTGCTGCTGGTCAAGGGTGCTGACCCTGACCGGCCCGACAACCACCAGCGGACGCCGCTGATGCAGGCAGCGATGGATAACCAGGCGGACATCACTGATCTTCTCCTGGGCTGTGGCGCCAACCCGGCGTTGACCGACGCCGAAGGCGACACCGCCCTGGACCTGGCCAGGACCCATAACGCCAGCGAGGTCATTCCCATTCTCGAACCCCTGTCCTGAGCGCACGCGAGGGCATCGTGTTAATCTTTCTGTCATTTAAATTGTGCACAACATAGTTGCCAGCAATCAATTTGCGGCGTATGGTGCCTTGTGATGTACAGCGGGCCGGTCACCCCGGCCCCGGCAACCAAGGTTCCCGGACTCATTCCCCATCAGATCGGCCCGGGACCCATCCGACAATCCTCAGAAGGAGAAACACCATGTCCCTGGAAAAGGTACTCTATACCGCATCCGCAGAAGCCACCGGTGGCCGTGACGGCCGCGCCATTTCATCCGATGGCGTGCTGGATGTCGCCCTGGCCACTCCCAAGGCACTCGGCGGTGCCGGTGGCGAAGGCACCAATCCGGAACAACTGTTTGCCGCCGGCTATTCCGCCTGTTTCATTGGTGCGATGAAAGCAGTGGCCGGCAAGGCCAAGCTGCCCATGCCGGAAGACGCCTCCATCGAAGGCATGGTGGGTATTGGCCCGGTCGGTAACGCCTTTGGTATCCAGGTGGAACTGCGCATCTCACTGCCCGGCATGGATGACGAGCAGGCGCAACAACTGATCGAGCTGGCTCACCAGGTATGCCCCTACTCCAACGCCACCCGTGGCAACATCGATGTGACCCTGACCCGGGTAGACTGATTGCCGTTGCCTTACCGTTGTAATGACCCTGGCCCAGCCAGGGTCATTCGTCCCGCCTTACCCCATCGCCAGCAAACCGCTACACTCCATGAACCCGTCAATAGCTCGCTTGGAGGTGCATACCCCATGTCATGGATCAAGGCATTTATCAGCGGTTTCCTGGCCACCCTGATCTTTCACCAGGGATTGTTCGGCCTGTTCTACCTGGCGGGGGTTGTCCCGGTCGGGCCCTTCAACCTGAGCCCGGCGCCACCACTGGGGGTGCCTGCCGTGGTATCATTGGCATTTTTCGGCGGGCTCTGGGGCGTCTTGCTCTGGGCACTTCTGGGGCACCTGAAACCCCCTGCCTTCTGGTGCCTGATGATCGTTCTGGGGGCCATCGGTCCCACCGCTGTCGCCATGCTGGTGGTCTTTCCCCTCAAGGGGATGGAGGTGTCAGCACAGAGCTGGTTTGGCGGCCTGATACTGAACGGCTTCTGGGGACTGGGTGTGGCGGTATTCCTGCCCCTGCTGGGAGCCCGTCAAACGAGGACAACTAACGGAAACCTGCAATGACCCTGACCACCTGGCTGACTGTTGTCACCATCTGCGCCCTCGGGGCCATGTCCCCCGGCCCGTCACTGGCACTGGTCCTCAGGCAGACCGTGTCCGGGGGCCGACGAAACGGCATGACCGCCGCAGTGACCCACGGCCTGGGCATCGGCCTGTATGCCTTCCTGAGCATTATGGGCCTGGCGGCCATCATCATCGCCTCGCCGCTCCTGTTTACCGGCCTGCAGTGGCTCGGGGCCGCCTACCTGGCATGGCTCGGCGTGAGGGGGCTGATGGCAAAGCGGTCACAGCATGACGAGCTGCCGGAGGTTCCGACCACCACCAGCGCGGCGCGGGATGGATTCATGCTGGCCTTCCTCAACCCCAAGGTGGCGGTGTTCTTCATCGCCCTGTTCAGCCAGGTGGTGGGGCCGGAAACCCCGACATTGGCGAAACTGGGTTACGCGGCAACGGCCATGGTGATCGATACCGTCTGGTATCTCACGGTGGCCTGGCTGTTCTCCAACCGCCGGCTCCTCGGCGGACTCCAGCGCAATGTGGTATGGCTGGAACGGTTTTTCGGCGTCCTGCTCATCGCCCTTGCCGGGCGGCTGGCCGTCGGCATCCTCAAGGCCTGAGTCCCCGGATCATCCCAGCATGGCCAGATACTGGCGCAATACCACCGCGTTATTGCGATCCCGGTCCTTCGCGCTGAACAACAGGGTGACCGTTTCCCCGGACGCCCGTTCGGCCAGCGGCCTCAGTTTGTCCCGCTGTTGCTTCAGTTCCCCGAGATAACCACGACGGAACTCGTCCCAGGAAAGCCGGCCCTTGTGAAAGTCCTTGCGGAGGTCGTCGGAGGGGGCGACCTCCCGCAGCCACTCATCCGCCTGCAGTTTCTCCTTTGGGATACCCCTGGGCCACAGCCGGTCCACCAGTACCCGATAGCCATCTTGACCCAACGGGTCATAGGCGCGCTTCAACTGGATAGACATCGCGTCGCTCCTTTCACAGTCCCTCTCTGACCTTTGCCATCAGCTTAGGCCAGGCAATAGGCAGTGTCTTCTCAAGATCCCTGAATATTGGCTCCCTACCGGGCAACAGCGGGACCCGCTGCCTCGACGCCAGCAACACCGTGTTGTTGGATTTGCTGGTGTAGCTGAACAGGCTGGCAAACTGCTGCCGCAACTGCCGGGAAAGACGTCCCTCCGGATCCGGCGGGCGATGATAGTTCACCGCCAGCCAGCCTCGATCCGACAGGACCCGGTGGCACAATTCGACAAAATGCCGGCGGGACTGGGCCGGGCTCATGCGGTCCGCACCATAGAGATCCGCCAGGATCAGGTCGGCACTGCCTTCCGGCATATCGTCCAACACCTGGCGCGCTTCCGCAATGGTGACCCGGACCCGTTCGGTCTGCGGCAGGCTGAAGAAATCCCGGGCCACCTGAACGACCTCACGGCGAAGATCCACTGCATGGATATGACAGTCAGGCAGCAGGTGGTGCAATGCCCCCACCAGTGTCCCACCACCAACACCAAGCACCACGGCCCGGGAAGGCCGCTGCCAGGCTACGGGCAACAGCATCGCCCGGTTGTATTCGTGCACGGGCAGCCAGGGCCGGCGGCGGTCGATCTTGCTCTGTTCGAACACGGAATCGAACGTCAGCACCCGGTGGCGGCGATAGTCGATTACCATGATCGGCCCGATACGATCCCGGGTATGGTGAACCAGCTCGCCCGACAGCGATGATCTCAACATGTCCGGTGTCGCCCGTCATGATGGTTGAAAAGGCCGGTACCGGCGTCTGCATTGCCCAACTTTAATTCGTCCTCCGGCTTTTATTGCTAATCTTCATCACAAGACTGGATAGCACGCTGGGTGCCCGGAAGTCCTGGCAGCAGACCCACGGAACCGGCCCACCCAACCATCCGACACAGGCCGTTAAAGGAGTTGTCCATGGACCTGATCCGAATCCTCATCGCTATCATCCTGCCACCGCTTGGCGTTTTCCTCCAGGTCGGTATCGGCAAGCATTTCTGGATCAATATCCTCCTGACCCTGCTGGGGTACATTCCCGGCATCGTCCATGCGGTGTGGGTAATCGCCAAAAAGTAGCCCCTCCCCCGAAGATGGTTCAACAGGGGCGGGCGCCCGGCGCGGCCCCGCCCTCCCCTTGCGATACCACAGGCATCGGCAATCGGTGCGCTCTCGTATACAGTGACGTTATAGCATCCCGACCGGGACCACCCATTAACGTCAGCGAGAGCTCCCATGACCAACCTCCAGATCGATATCGTCTCCGACATCGCCTGCCCCTGGTGCGCCATTGGCTACGCACGGTTACAGCAGGCCATGGACAGGCTGGCCAGCGACATCAGCTTCCAGATCCAGTGGCAGGCCTTCGAACTGAACCCGGATGCCTCCGGCGACGGCGAACCCATCCTCCAGGCCCTGTCGAGGAAGTACGGCCGAAGCCCCCAGGAGATGGAAGCCGCCCAGGCCGACATGATGCGCATTGCCGAAGAACTGGGGCTGAATTTCTCCCGCATGCAGGAACGCCATACCCAAAACACCTTCGACGGCCACCGATTGGTGAAGTGGGCGGGCGAATCCGGTCTGCAGACCGAGATGAAGATGGCCCTGTTCGACGCCTACTTCGGACACGCGGCCAATATTGCCGACCACGACGTACTCCGTGCACAGGCCGAAGGCATCGGCCTGGACGGCGACCAGGCCCGGGAACTGCTCGCCTCCGACCGCTATGCCGACCAGGTCCGCCAGGAGGAAGCCTACTGGCAGCAGGCCGGTGTCACCGGTGTCCCGGCCTTCATTGTCAACCAGCGATACATGATTTCCGGCGCCCAGGAACCGGATACTCTGGTGGCCGCCCTGCGCAAGGTTGCCTCAGAAGCCACGGACAGCCCGTAACTGGGTGATGGGTGCAGTTATGAAACCAGTTGCACAAAAAATCGGTCACTGGTAATTTTGTGCAACTGGTTGCACCAAGTAGAGCCAACCGACTCCTGGTGGAACTGTCAGTCATGTGCCAAACCCTCCACCGCCAGCACCTGTGACCTGGCGGTGGCCTGACTCAGGAGCTGTCATGTCGTTACCCGATAACCTGAAGAGCCTGTCGCTGCCGGCGGTGGCTTCTCCGCTGTTCATCATCTCCAATCCGGATCTGGTCATCGCCCAGTGCAAGGCCGGTATCGTGGGATCCTTCCCGGCCCTGAATGCCCGCCCTGCCCACGTGCTCGAGGAATGGCTGGACCGGATCACCACCGAACTGGCGGAATACAACGCGCAGAACCCGGACAAGCCGGCGGCGCCCTTTGCCGTCAACCAGATCGTGCATCGGTCCAACGACCGCCTGGAGCACGACCTGGACCTGTGCGCCAAGTACAAGGTACCCATCATCATCACCTCCCTGGGCGCCCGGGAAGACCTGAACCAGAAGGTCCACGAATGGGGAGGTATCACCCTCCACGACGTTATCAACAACCGCTTTGCGAAGAAGGCCATTGAGAAAGGCGCTGACGGCCTGATCGCCGTGGCAGCCGGTGCCGGCGGCCATGCCGGTACCCAGTCACCGTTTGCCCTGGTCCAGGAAATCCGCGAGTGGTTCGACGGCCCGCTGCTGCTGTCCGGCTCTATCGCCAATGGCAACGCGGTACTGGCGGCCCAGGCGGCCGGCGCCGACCTGGCCTACATCGGGTCCGCCTTCATTGCCACCCGCGAGGCCAACGCCGACGAAGCCTACAAGCAGATGATCGTCGACAGTGGCGCCGAGGATATCGTCTACTCCAACCTGTTCACCGGCGTGCATGGCAACTACCTGAAGAAGAGCATCGAGAACGCCGGAATGGACCCCAATGCCCTGCCGGAATCCGACCCGTCGAAGATGAATTTCGGTTCAGGCGGTGAGTCCAAGAGCAAGGCCTGGAAGGATATCTGGGGTGCCGGTCAGGGCGTGGGTGCGGTCAAGGATGTTGGCGACGTGGACACCCTGGTGACCCGTCTGATCCGCGAGTATGGCCAGGCCCGCCAACGCCTGGGGCTGACGGAAGCTGACACGGCTCCCGTTGCCGAACCCGCCTGATGAATTTCACCGGGGGCATCCCAGGCCCCCGGTTCAGACCTGCCAGGCGCTGTACGGCACCTGCCAGGCGGGCAAGTCCCCAGTGTATCCCCCGCCGGATCCATCCTGACGCCCTTCAGGCCGGGGCCAGTTCCGACAACAGCGGCAGGGTGCCCCGGGCCCACTGAAGCCAGTCTTCCTCGGAGGAAATGCCCTTGAGCAAGACCCGGTGCTGGAGACGCTGCCCCCTGGTCAGGTCCGGCCCCGAAAAATCCCGGGCCTCGATCGCCCGGTAGTTGGCCAGCCGTTCCTGATGCCAATCAATCAGCCGCTCAAGTTCCTGCCGCACCCCAAGGGGGCCCAGTACCGCCTCTGCACGGATCTTCACCATCAGGGCCTCATTACTCTCACCGGAGCTGCCGGGCTCCGACGCCCAGCGCACCAGTTCATCCCGGCCATCGGGGAGCACATGATAGACCTTGCGTTTTCGACTGCCATCATCCCCCTTTTCCTCCACCTCGACCCAGCCCGACGACGCCATACGGCGCAGCTCCCGGTAGATCTGCTGATGGGTGGCCTGCCAGAAATGACCGATCGAGCGGTCAAAGCGCCGGGCGAGCTGAAAGCCGGTGGACGGTTTCTCGAGGAGTGAGGTCAAAAGGGCATGTTGAATCGACATGAGGGTGATTCTATCCACTACCGACCGGCTCGCCAATCCGGAAATCATCCGTTGCCCTGGTGCCGCAGTTTCCAGCTTCACCGGGTAACCCCAGTGTCGAAATCACGGCCCTAACGGAATCTGACCACACTTCAACCAACCATTTTTTGTGATGCAGGCCCGAATGAGTGCCAATTCGTGAAAGCCCTCTTCCCATTGCTGAACTACAGTTTTCGCCTACGAAAGAACCGCAAAACCAATAAAAACAAACAGTTAAATAACAACTTCCGGTGGCAACCACAAGCAGTGCAGGAAACCTATGGGGCGTTTGGCTAAAGGAATCTTTCCAGAATGGGAAGCTTCAGGAATTGTGAACTGCATTGCTCAATCGGAGGCACCATCACCGCAACCTACTGCTATTACTTAACAGGGTGGCGCGGTTGGATCTACGACATTCGTTCCCGTAACGGGATACCAACCACGGCAGCCACTGGGAACGTAGAGGGTTTCCCGCTGGTCGGCATTCAGCAGGGCAGAAAACATGACTAACAAGAACAATCGCATTCCATGCACGACTCCGAGGTTACTGGTATGGAGTCACGACGTGCTGTTCCTGGGCACCTGTCCCAGCCGCCAGGAGCCCTATCGGACCACCCAGGAGCTCATGGTGGTCTGCCTCGAGGGCAGCCTGACCATCTGGCCCGGGAGCAACGCCCCGGTATCCACCCGTAGCTGCCTGATACCACCAGGCACCTGGCTGGACAGGACGCTTATCGAAGGACACAAACCGGTGCTGGGCATCTATTTCCTGTCACCGTTCTCCCAGGACTACCCCGCCCTCGCCAGCCGGATGACTCATCTGGGCGACGGCCTGTACTGCCACCACCAGGACGAAACCGCCGTTATCCGGGCCATGACCGACGCCAGGAACCGACCGGTCATCACACCGCACGAAGCCCGCACACTGGTTCGGGACATCCTGATTCCCCCGGCCCTTCAGGGCCTGACTTTCCGGGAATACGACCCCCGCGCCCTTACCGTTGCCAGACGCATTCGGGAAGACCTGCACGACGCACCCAGTCTCCCCACCCTGGCGAACGAGGTAAACCTGTCCGAATCGCGACTGGAAAAACTGTTCAAAGAACAGGCGGGCCTGCCCATTACCCAGTACCGGGTTCGCTATCGGGTCTTTATCAGCACCATTATCATGGCGCTGGGCTATTCCATCACCGAGGCGGCCCTGCTTGCCGGGTTCTCCAATTCCGCCCACCTGTCCCGCTGTTATCGCCAGGTCAACGGTGTCACTCCGTCGTCCACCTTTCTGAACAAACCCTATCTGGACTCGGTGCTCGACAAGTCGGCCAAGGCATTGGTCTCCCCGTTCCTTGAAGGCCAGGCCACGGTCTGAAAGTGCACTTTGGCGCCATACTCACGACATGCCGCATTTCCATGAAGCGCGGCAGCTGTGGCGCACAGCCCCTTACCAGGGCAGTTCATCACCGTTGCTGTGCCAGAAGCCCCCGGTATTCTCCAGGTTCAGGGCATCGATACGGTCTGCCAGTCCCCGAGCAGCCTCCTCCGGGGAGATCAGGCCGCCAAAATTGACCATGCGGGTCTTCACGTAGCCCGGGTGGAGCTGTGCCACGGCAATACCCCGGGGTTTGAGGTCCACCGACAGAGACTTGCCGAAGGCATTCAGAGCCGCCTTGGAGGCACGGTAGCCGTAGCGACCACCGGAGTCGTTATCAGCAATGGAACCCATACGACTGGTGATGTTGGCGACCTTGCCGCCCTCCGGGATCAGATCCACCAGGGCCTCCACCACCCGTAGCGGGCCGTAGGCGTTGACTTCCATCTGGGTGCGGATGGAGTCAAGGTCGATGGTGCCCAGTTGCTCATCCTGCAGCAACCCGGCGTTGTTGATCAGCAGGTGGATCTGCTCGCCGGCCAGGGCCTGTTTCAGCTCCAGCACGTCCGCCTCCCGGGTTATGTCGATGCGGTCGATGACTCGGGCGGCCACCGCCTCCAGCTCGGAGGATGTCTGGCGGCAGACGCCAATGACCTGCCAGCCATTAGCCGCATACAGGCGGGCCAGTTCCAGCCCGATACCCCGGTTGGCACCGGTGATCAGTACCTGATTCATGATGTCGCCTCCTGTGTAGTGTATCGTTAAACCTTCACGGCGCAGGATAAGGGAGCCCGATGCACGATCCAACCGCTGACTGGCAGGGCCTGACGCCTCAACAGGCCATCAGACTCCAGCGACAGGCCGCTGGAGAGGTCATTACCCGGGACGATCTGCCCACGGTTACCACGGTGGCCGGCGTGGACGTGGGTTTCGAGGGTCGGGACATCGCCCGGGCGGCCATCGTGGTCCTGCGGCTGTCGGACCTCAAACCCATGGATCATGCCATCGCCCGCCAGCCGGTGCCCATGCCCTACATCCCCGGCCTGCTGTCGTTCCGGGAATGCCCGGTGATCCTCGAAGCCCTTGGCAAACTCAGTCGCAAACCGGACCTGCTGCTCTGTGACGGCCAGGGTATTGCTCATCCCCGACGGCTGGGCGTGGCTTCCCACACTGGCATCCTCACCGGCCTGCCCACCATCGGTGTGGGCAAGAGCCGGCTGACCGGTCGTCACGGCCCAGTGCCGGAGGAGAAAGGGGGCTGGACCGTGCTTGAGGACCGGGGCGACACCATTGGTGCGGTCCTGCGTACCCGCCAGGGTGTCAAACCGCTCTATATATCACCGGGACACCGGATCAGCCTGCCCACGGCCATCCATTATGTAATGGCCTGCGTCACCCGCTACCGGTTGCCGGAAACCACCCGCTGGGCTGACGGCATTGCCTCCGGTCGTGGCCAACGCTGGCTGGACCAGTTACCGGAAAGACCACAGTGGACGGAGTGATGGTTACCGGGACAACCTCTCCCGGGTGGCCAGCCGGCCTTCCCGGCGAATCTCGGCGTTATCATAGCGGCGCTGCTGGTCATCGGTTTCCGGAATGACCGCCGGCACATCCACCGGCTTGCCATGGTCATCCAGGGCCACGAAGGTAAAGAACGCCGACAGAATATGCCGTACCTCGCCGGTATAACTGTTCTCTGCCTCGACCCTCGCGCCGATTTCCATGGATGACCCCCAGCTCCGGTTCAGTGACAGGCTGAACAGCAGGGTATCATTGCCCTTGGCCGGGGCCCGGAAATGGATGGAGTCCACTGCGGCCGTGACACAGACCCGGGCCGAATGCCGCTCGGCCACCACCAGGGCCAGGCGATCGCATTTGGCCATGATCATGCCACCGAACACCGTGTCCTGAGCGTTCATGTCGTTCGGGAAGACCTTGTAGACGTGTTTGTCGATGGCCGATGCGGCCACCGTCCTCTGATTCTTTTGGGGCATCTCGGAATCGACTCCAGATATCGGGATTGGAACAGGCATGGTCCTACTATAACCCAGCATGTCCGGACACTGCCGAAAACCAAAAAGCCATTTCCGTTTCGACACAACATCGGGAAGACAGTACCCGAGACCCTCCTCATTTGTTCGACCTGGCTTCTCGTGTTCAAACGAAATTCGCTTCCCGTGATAAATGCACGTTTAAGTGCCAGATCGTAAAAGCACGCTCCCTGTTGGAGGGAATACCGTCTGTCGCGGGGGATATGGTTCCCCGACAACAAATCCAACAAAGTACTGCAAACAGGGACAACAACTATGTTTAAACTCTATGCCAACAACCCGCTGCGGTCACTGATCGCAGCCGGCTCCCTCCTGCTGTCCGCATCTGCCTTTGCCGCCGGCGGTGGCGGTGACGATGGCGGTGATGACTGCACCAGCGATTGCGGTTACCAGCGCGGCCCGGACCCCACAGTATCCTTCCTGGAGGCCTCCAGTGGCCCCTATTCCGTACGGACCGACAACGTGTCCAGCTTTGTGGGCGGCTTCGGTGGTGGTACCGTGCACTATCCCACAGGCACCACGGGCACCATGGCCGCGGTCGTGGTTATCCCGGGCTTCGTGTCCGCCGAGTCCTCCATCGACTGGTGGGGCCCGAAACTGGCCTCCTATGGTTTCGTGGTGATGACCATCGACACCAACAGCGGCTTCGACCAGCCACCCAGCCGTGCGACTCAGATCAACAACGCGCTGGACTACCTGATTGAGGAAAACGACAGCAGCACCAGCCCCTACAGCGGCATGATCGACACCAACCGACTGGGCGTTATCGGCTGGTCCATGGGCGGTGGCGGCACCCTGCGGGTAGCGGCGGAAGGCCGGATCCAGGCAGCCATTCCCCTGGCACCCTGGGATACGTCCAGCTTCCGGTTCCGCAATATCCAGACACCGACACTGATCTTCGCCTGTGAGTCCGACATCGTCGCCCCGGTGGGCAGCCATTCCGATCCCTTCTACGAGGCGATCCCGGATTCCACCGACAAGGCCTTCTTCGAGCTGAACAACGGCAGCCACTATTGCGGTAATGGTGACAACAGCTACAACGACGAGCTCGGTCGGCTCGGTGTCTCCTGGATGAAGCTGCATCTGGACCAGGACCAGCGCTACAACCAGTTCCTCTGCGGGCCTGACCACGAGTCCGAATACCGGATTTCCGAGTATCGCGGCACCTGCCCCTACTGAGCAGGGACGTACCGAAAACCTAGTCATATAGGACTGATCGTATCCGGCTGGTTTTCCCTGCCAGCCTCAACGGGTCATGGTTCGCCATGGCCCGTTTTTGTGCGTATCCCCCTGATCGTTGCCACCGACGATCAGCGAACAATAAGTCCGCCACGACTCGACACCCCACGAAAAAGAGCGAGCGCTCGAAACGCCAAATTCCGAGCCATCTCGAAACACAGGTCTCCCGCACCAGGAAGAACGTGACGGGTGCCCCGAAGGGTGCCATTTCGTGAAAGCTGCCCCCTGTCCACCCGGCTACTGTTCATGACCGGGGACGCAGCTCCCTGCCAACAATGCACAACATAACAACACCAAAGGGAAATCATTATGTTCAAGCAGATCGGAAAGAAATCAGCCTTGTCGCTGCTCGCGGCGGGTAGTCTGATGTTCTCGGCTACAGCCCTCGCTGTCGGTGGTGGCGGCGACGATGGCGGTGGTGGTGGCGGTTGCGAGAGCGACTGCGGCTACGAGCGCGGCCCGGATCCCTCCGAATCCTTCCTGGAGGCCTCCAGTGGACCCTACAGCGTGCGCACCAGCAGCGTGTCGAGCTTCGTCAGCGG
This sequence comes from Marinobacter shunpengi, assembly GCF_045449695.1. NCBI lineage: Bacteria > Pseudomonadati > Pseudomonadota > Gammaproteobacteria > Pseudomonadales > Marinobacteraceae > Marinobacter > Marinobacter shunpengi. Next base: position 489,749 of record NZ_JBJJKZ010000013.1, on the reverse strand, counting down.
CTTTGGCGGCGGCACCATCCACTATCCTACCGGCACCACGGGGACCATGGCCGCGATCGTTGTGATTCCGGGCTTTGTGTCTCCTGAGTCCTCTATCGCCTGGTGGGGCCCGAAACTCGCCTCCCACGGTTTTGTGGTCATGACCATCGCCACCAACAGCGGCTATGACCAGCCGGGTAGCCGGGCAACCCAGCTCAACAATGCCCTGGACTACCTGATTGAGCAGAACGACAACAGTCGTAGCCCGATCAACGGCATGATTGATACGGCACGCCTGGGTGTTATGGGCTGGTCCATGGGCGGCGGCGGTACCCTCCGCGTTGCCACCGAGGGCCGGGTCAGCGCAGCCATTCCGCTGGCACCGTGGGACAGCTCAAGCCTGCAGTTCCGCAGCATTGAAACCCCCACCCTCATCTTTGCCTGTGAAAACGACGCAGTTGCATCGGTCAGGAGCCATGCCGATCCGTTCTATGAGGCGATTCCAGACTCCACCGCCAAGGCCTTCGTTGAACTGGATGGTGGCAGTCACACCTGCGCCAACGGCAACAGTGGCTTCGGCGGCACCTACAACGACGTGCTGAGCCGCCTGGGCGTGTCCTGGATGAAGCTGCACCTGGACAAGGACCAGCGCTACAATCAGTTCGTCTGCGGCCCCAACCACGAGTCCGACCGGAACATCTCCGAATACCGGGGCACCTGTCCCTACTAAGGGCATGTTCCTGAAGATTGCAGTGCTGGACCAGGCAACGTGAGGGTCCGATCCGGGCTACGGCAGATCCGTAGCCCGGTTTTTGGTTTCGGGCCACGTCTGTCCACCGACCTTACAGCCGCCACCGCTGCGGATGTTGCTGTCTCAGCATTCCCTGTTCATCCCAGTCATCCCAGCCGGTAAAGGGAATGGCCCTTTCTCCGTCCAACCCTGCCAGGCGGGCACCCCAGTCACTCTTGCCCTGTTCCAAGTGGTCAAGGAACACGGACTCATCCTGATAACGGATACCACCCCCCTGGACCCCGTAGGTGACCTGGGGCGGTAACACGTCATACCCCACATAATACAGTGAAGAGTGAACCGGCCAGAGCCACTCCACCATGTTGCCCGCACGACCGTATGGCATGAACGCCTGCTCCGGTGAGCCGGCAGTCACGGAGCAGATCGCCCGTTTGCCCCGGAAGTGCCCCCGGTCATACCGACGCTGGCCGGAATAGAGCCCGCCATAAACCAGCACCCGGTCGAACCAGCCCTTCAGAATGGCAGGCTGGGCGTGCCACCAGAGCGGAAACTGGAGGATCAGCAGGTCCGCCCACTCCAGCCGTCTGATTTCCCGTCGGACATCCTCGGGCAAGGCGTCCTTTTCATAGTGGCGGCGCTGCTCGGTGAGGGGGGCAAAGTAATCCGCCTCACGCCGGGGGTAGAAATCCGGACGCTCCACCGGGTCAAATCCTTCCCCGTACAGGTCGTCCAGCAGCACCTCATGCCCCTGCTCCCGCAGAGTGGCCGCAGCTACATCCGCCAGACCGCCATTAAAGGACTGCCGCTCCGGGTGGGCCAGTACGATCAATACGTTCATGCCGCGCTCTCCTTTATATGTCCACTGGAGAACAGGCTAGCCTGTCTGATTGAGAACAGGTATTCCCAAAACCTGACAAGTATCTTTTCAAAAATGAACAACCTGAATGCTGCGTCAGGGCTATTGACCACGAATTGATTCGTCAGGTCTCCCGGTGGCTCCGAAAACAAACACCTGCCCTCAAAACAAACAAGAATTTAAAAAATACATGTCGATGAGCTTTCCAAGCATCGGCAATATGCATCTGTCACTAGTAAAAACGTTAGATAATTGTTTTTATTCAATTTTTATAACCTCATCAGTCGACTAACTCTATAACCCCCCCGATAGCGTTGACACTTTATGGCCTAATTCTGGACCTTCGCTGTCGAAGTGCTTTGCGCCGCTTTCGGCTCCATGAGCCCGCAACCCAATGTTTATAAAACATTTTTAATACAGGCACGATTATCGCTTAAAAAATTAACAGATGGCCTTTATCCCCTCTGGTCATTACACCCAGCCCACCTCATCGGGTTGCCAGACAAAGCCAAGGATCTCTGAACTACGGACATTGAGACAGTCTGGTTGTGAAATAAAGCTAATGGATAACATGCTTAACAACTGGAGAATTGCCATGAAAATGAAACTGATCGCCGCGGCAGTAGCGCTGTCGGCCTGGACAGGCGCCACCAGCGCTGTCGTAGTCGAATCCACCGGGAACGATCTTCAAGTACGCCTGGACATTCTTGGTGCATCGGTTGATGCCAATGCAGACCAGCTTCACGACTCGTTTGACACCCACTGGAACATCCTCGGGGGCGGCGCCACAACCACCTTCGTCCTTGAGTTGGCCGGGAAAAAAGGCTCCAACACCTTCGGAATCTACGACAAGGGTAATCCGGCCACCTATGTCGAACTCTTCGCCGGTTCGGACACAGCCGCTGATCAGATCGAACTGACCATTGCCGGCGACGGCTCCGTCCTCAAGGGAGGGATCGACACCCTGATTGATTTTACCGGAGACCAGTTCGGGTTCTATCTGGGTCGCGCAGCGCCGCTGTTCTTTTCAGACAGCACGCTCAATGCCGGTGGCGCTGATCAGATGGCAGCATTCAAGGGCAACGGTACTGATGTGCTGAACCTGCCTGGGCTCGGTGCAACCCTCTGGGAGGAAGACGACTACATCATCTCCTGGGAAGACCTTCCCTACGCCAACTCTGACAAGGATGTAAACGACCTGGCCGTCTACATTCAATCCGTTGCTCACGTGCCGGAACCGGGCACTCTGGCACTGCTGGGACTCGGCCTTGTCGGCCTGGGCGCTGCCCGTCGCCAGAAGCCCTGAAACGCCAACAGAGTTTCCTGGTACATACCAAAGCCATAGGGCAGCCGCCCTATGGCTTTTCTGGTCAGTAGCCAGCTCCGGTAAATCCCCGCCACCGATCTACGGACAATAGCGGCCCCCATCTGGCCCGAGAGCAGCCATTCCTGATTTCCAGCCAATCCCGACATGTCTGTTTCCCGCCGGTGTTCTATCCTGCAATGGGTAGAAGGTAGGGCCACCACACGAAGACACTGGCATAATACCGCTGACGCTGGAGATCAGGATGTGAAGGGACAACAAAAGGTATGGGTGTTGGCGGGCATCCTCTGGGGATTATCGGTGTCGGCGTTTGCTCAACCCGACACCCCGGTGAGTGAAACGGAATTACCGGACGAGAGCGCAGCGCCATCCCCCTGGCTACTCGTCCCAAAGGTGAGCAGCACCCCCAAAGTGGGTACATCCGCCGGCTTCCTGGCCGGTTACCTGTTCAGCCTCGACCAGGATTCCACCTCCTCCATGGTCGGCGCGGTCGGCAGCTACAGCAATACGGACTCGTTCCTGGGAGGGCTGTTTGCCCGGACCTTCTGGAACGGCGACAGCAGGCGCCTGCAGGTCTTTGCCGGTGGCGGCCGGATCAACAACGACTATTCGGATTTCCTGGGTTCGGGGCTGCCGGCCGCCACAACCGACGAGATGAAGGCCTTCTTCACCAGGTATCTCCATGAAATCGATAACCAGTGGTTCGTCGGTGTCCAGGGCGTCTACACCAACTACCTGATTGCGGGTGACGACTTCCGGACCCAGGAAATCCTCAAGTTAGCCGGCCTGAACGGCGTGGACTCCGGAGCCCTCGGCCTGGTCCTGATGTACGACAGCCGCAACAACCAGAATGCGCCTGTCTCGGGTATCCATTTTACCGCCAACAACTTCGCGTACCGGGAGGCCCTGGGAGGTGAGGAAAACTTTGACAGTCTCAATCTCGACTTCCGGCAGTACCTGCCCCACGGTGATGGGCACGTGCTGGCCTACCACGTCAGCGGGCGCTGGACCCATGATGCGCCCAACAGCGGCTATTCCAGCGTAACCCTCAGGGGCTATACCCGGGGGCAATACCTGGCGCCACACAGCACCAGTGTTGAAGTTGAGGAACGCCTGCATGTCCGGGACCGTATCAGCATCAACCTGTTTGCGGGCGTTGCCTGCCTGTATGGTGACGACAAAGAATGCGGAGACAGTGACAACCTCTATCCCAGCTACGGACTGGGCGGGCAGTATGTCATCAAACCCTCCGAGAATATGGTGGTTACCATGGACTACGCCAAGGGTGAAGGCGACAACAGCGGTTTCTACCTGCGATTCGGCCAGGCCTTCTAGCCATGGGGTGACCTGGCCCGCTCATCCGAAGAGTCATCCGATTCACCCTCCTCAGGCGCGGTGTCCACCAGGCGCGCGCGCAACCGGGGCAATTGCGAGGGATAGTGCTGCTGGATGAACGTCACCAGTCCTTCCCGGATGGCGCATCGCAGATCCCAGTTCTGGCTGGAATCCGGCGCACTCATCAGGAAGCGGATCTGCATGGCCTGGTCACTGGAATCGGTGACCTGAACCGTCGCCACCTGCCCATCCCACTGTTTCGCGATGCCCAAAAGCCGTAAGAATTCCTCACGCAACGGCTCGACGGGCATGGTGTAGTCCACCCAGATAAAGACCGTGCCCAGCATATCCGCGGTGTTGCGGGACCAGTTCTGGAACGGGTTTTCAATGAACCACTGCAACGGCACGATCAGACGTCGCAGGTCCCATACCCGCAGGACCACATAGGTGGCGGTCACTTCCTCGACCCAACACCACTCACCCTGGACATGGAGCACATCGTCGATACGGAAAGGCTGGGTAAGCGCTATCTGCATACCCGCCAGCAGGTTGCTGAGCACCGGTCGGGCGGCAAAGCCCAGTATGATACCGCCAACCCCGGCGGAAGCCAGCAGGCTGGCACCCACCTGCCGTACCGATTCAAAAGTCATCAGCGCGGCGCCAATGCCTACGATGATGATAAGGATGTTCAGGCAGCGAACCAGGAAACGGGTCTGGGTTTCCACTTTCCGGGCCCGCCTCCACTGCCCTTCCAGCACCGGATTGAGCAGTACGATCACCTCGCCGATCACTGATGTCAGGCGAACCGCCGCCCAGGTCAGGGACAGGATCAGCAACAGTGTGGTCGCCTGTTGCACGGCAGAAAGGAGTGGCAGGTCATCCGGTGACGCATTGAGCATGCCCTGGAGTACCAACAGGCAGGAGACCACGCCCAGTGCCCGGGCGGCCGCGTCCAGGAACAGGCGTGGTACCGTTCTGCGTTCGGTGAAACGCCGGATCAGGGCCAGCGACACCTTGTACACGAGGTAGGTGGCGATCACGGCAAACAGCGCCGACAGGCCCGGTATCAACCACGCCTGCAGATCCGCTTCCACAGCTTGCAGCATCACTGCCTCCATCCCAGTCCAGTATCGATAAACCTACGCGATACACTGCGGAAACGCCAAACCGGCGCCCCCGGGACGCCAACAATCATGAAGTAACGAACATCTTACTGGCGACCGCATCGACTACATTGAGTTTTTAAGGGTTCGATAACACCGGTTCTGACAAACACCCTTGGCATACTTCCCCAGGTTTCTATAGACTTTAAATGCTATTGATTTTCATTTGTCTTTAATTGTATTTAACAGACCGCCCAGCGTAACAGAAGGAGCGCCTCATGATACGCAAGCTACTGACATGGTATGACCGCAAGGTTGGCGTGGAAACCGTCGCCGCCCACTGCGATATACCCTGCAAGATCTACGACCCCATCAGCGCCCAGATCGCGGCTCTGAGTGTTCTCCGGTTCATGGACCTGATTGCTGACCTGGACACCAAGGATTTGCTGACGGTGGCCGACCAGGCCCAACTCAGCCGCCTGGTGCGGGAAAAGGAAGATCACGCCGAAAAGGCCAAGCACGAGGTGCGGGTGATCTGGGGCGACTACTTCAAGCAACCCCAGTTCGACAAGTACCCGGATGCCAGCGAGCTGGTACACAACATCATGCTCGCGGGCTCTGCCTGCAAGCAGGGCATCGAACGGGACAAGGGCGAAAAGCTGTTGGCCCTGGTCAATGAATTCGCCGAGGCTTTCTGGACTACCAAGGATGTGGGCACCTTCCGGGCCACCTGCCCGTATCCGCCCCAGGAAACCGTGGTCTACCCGAAGCTGGACTGATGCAACTGAAACTCTACCGGGTAATCGGTGACAGCATGCTGCCGGACCTCGCCGCGGGTTCCTTCGTCGTGACCCTGAGGCATCGCGCTCAGACCCTGCGGGTAAACGATGTCGTCGTTGTGGAGCACGCCATTCACGGGCGCATGATCAAGCGCGTGATAGGCATTGGACAGGCCGGAGCCCTGTCGCTGGCGGGTGACAATGCCGCCCGGAGTACCAGCACAGAAGCCCTGGGGCCCATCCCCCCGGAACGGGTGCTCGGAAGGGTGATCTGGCGTATCCCCGGCATCACCGGGAGCACGCCCCGCACCCCGTCCTCCCTGCCCTGATCAGGGCTGTTGGCGACCCGCGGCATTAAAGGAATTCAACAGATCCAAACAGGTTGGAGACACACCATGAAACCAAGTCAGAAAATCCTGATCACTATCGCCCTGATGCTGACCACCACCACCGCCATGGCACACCCCGGACATGCCGAAGGCGGCTTCCTCAGTGGCCTGCTGCACCCCCTGATGGGCCTGGACCACCTGCTGGCCATGGCGGCCATCGGCTTGTGGAGCATACGCCAGTCCACTGTCATGAAACGCGGCACGCCCCTGTTCGTCATCGGCGGCATGCTGCTGGGTGCGGTGATGGCCTTCGGCGGCCTTAACCTGCCCTTTGCGGAGATGGGCATCACCCTGTCCGTGCTGATCGCAGGCATCCTGATTGCCTCCCTGGCAAAGCTGCCCACGCTGGTCGGCGCCACGCTGGTGGGGGCCTTCATGGTCTGCCATGGCTTCGCCCATGGCGCGGAAATGCCGGCGGGCGCCACCCTGGCCGCCTACATGGCCGGTTTCTCCATCTCGACACTGGGCATCACCCTGGCGGGAAGTGGCCTGGGCGCCCTGCTGATGAAGGCCGACAACCGCATCACCCGCGGCATTGGCACCGCCCTGGCGGTGACCGGCGCCGTGCTGGCCTCCTGAAACCGGACCCGAACGGCAAAAGGCCGACTTCGGCCCTTCAGAGCCCCGGCCCACCCGGGGCTCTGTCATTCAAGGCGCCGCGAAAACGCCCGATTTATTGCACCTCGGCAACATCAGACCTGTCCACCTTGAAATCACACCTTCCCGGCATAAGCTCAATAGGTACGCGCAACATCTTTCCACCATGAATTCACCGCGCATTCATTACGGAGAGCAACATGGCAGGTGCAAGCGACAGTTACCATGAGCCCATTGAACAACTGACCGACAGGACCCGGGACATGCATCGCGCCCTGGTCTCCGTACAGGAGGAGCTGGAGGCCGTCGACTGGTACCAGCAGCGGGCGGATGCCACCACCGACGAGGAGCTCAAGGGCCTGTTGCTCCACAACATGCGGGAGGAGATCGAACACGCCTGCATGGTGCTTGAGTGGCTGCGACGCAACCATCCGGATTTCTCCGCCCAGATGGACATCTACCTCTACACCACCAAGCCGATCCTTGAGGCGGAGGAAGAGGACGCCAACCTCAGCGGCGCAAGCCAGGACACCTCCACCAGGTCGCTGAACAAATTCACCATCGGCTCCATGAAGGGTGAGTAAACGCCATGAACTATCTCAACCGGGAAAATGCCTGTTTTTCGAAAGAGATCTGGGAACGGATTGACGAGGCCGCCATTGGCGCGGCACGGGAGGTTCTTACCGGGCGCCGCTTCCTGGAAGTGGACGGCCCCTACGGCGTGGGCCTGACCGCCATTGAAGTGGGGGAAGAAGACTACTGCCGCCAGCCTGCGCCGGAAGAAGCCGGCGCAGTGCTCAGTCGCGCCAGCGCCATCCCCATGCTGCGCAAGAGCTTTGGCCTGAGCGTCCGCCGGATCGAGGGCTACGAGTCCATGGGCCAGCCCCTGGACCTGCGCTCCGTGGAAGACGCTGCCGAGGCGGTGGCCCGCCGGGAAGAGGAATTCATCTACTATGGTCAGCCGGATTTCGGACTGGAAGGCCTGCTTACCGCCAAGGGCCGCAACGAGGTCAAGTGCGACGACTGGAGCAAGGTGGAACAGGCCCTTAACAATGTGCTCGCTGCGGTTAACCACCTGGACGAGAATGGCTTCCACGGCCCTTACGCCCTGGCCCTGTCTCCCTCCTGGTACAACCTGCTGTTCCGCCGGTACGAGGGGACCGATATGCTGCAGCTCGAACACCTGAAGCGGCTGTGTGAGGTGGGTGTCTTCAAGGCGGAAATCGAAGGTGGGGTACTGCTGGATCCCCGGGTTGGCCGCATCATCATCGGCCAGGACCTGATGACCGGCTATTCCTCCAACGATGGCATCCATCACCAGATGTTTGCCAGCGAGAGCCTGGTCATGCGGGTGGAGGAACCCGGTGCCATCTGTACCCTGATCCGGAAGAAATAGCCACCATGACCACGGAGTCAGACCTTTTCCGGGCACGCCAGGCTACCCGACAGGCGATGACGGAGGTGGAGAGACTGGACCAACGCCAGTTCCGGTGCGGTGACGAAGCCCTGCGCTCGACCCTGCACAACATTGGCCAGCGCAAGTCGGAACAGACCTGGCGAATGCTGGCGTGGTTACAACACCATGAACAGCACAGCATTCCGATATCGGCTCCGGATCCGGGCCAGCCCGACATGTCAGGGCACGAGTCAGATACCGGACAGCCGGACACTCCGGCCCCGGACGCCCGGCATTCCGATCAAGGTGAATGGCCACCGTCTGGTAACGGTGATGTCGTACCGGTGATAGAACGACGGCAGGTCACCCCGGACCTGATCGTGTTCAGGGTCTCCCGTCCGGCAGGGTTTGAGTTTTCGCCGGGCCAGTCGGTCAAGGTGGGCCTGGGCGACCTGCGACGGTCCTACTCCATCGTCTCCGCCCCCCATGAGCCGTTCCTGGAACTCTTCGTGGAACTCACCCCCGGTGGCCGGATGTCCGAACGGCTACGAGGCCTTCAGGTAGGTGATTCTCTGGCCCTGGGCACGCCCAAGGGCGGTTTGCGGTTCGATAACGGAGTGCGGAACCACCTGATGATTGCCACGGTTACCGGTATTAACCCGTTCATCAGCATGGTGCGGGATTACCTCCATCGCGGGAAACAGGGCCATCAAATGCTGCTGATGCATGGCGCCAGTTACCAGGATGAATTCGGCTACCGGGAGGAACTGGAGACCCTGGCGGATGCACACCCCGACCTGCTGACCTACCTGCCCACCGTCAGCCGGCCGGACGAGCCCCGGAATCAGGGGTGGACAGGGCACACCGGTCGTGTCGACTCTCTGGTGGACGATGTCCTGGAACACCACGGCCTGGGCCCCCGGGACACGCGGGTCTATGCCTGTGGCCATTCCGGCATGCTGGAAGCGGTCGCCGGGCAAGTGCAGCCACGAGGTTTCCGGCTGGAAACCGAGAGCTACGACTGAGCGATTCCCATAACCCGCTACAGGGTTTCCACTACGGAGAGGGTCCGGAATTCATCCAGCGCGAACTGGTCCGTCATACCGCTGACCATGTCCTGCATCAGGCGACAACGGCAGTAGCGTTCCCACAGCTCGTCGCTGGCATCATCCGGGGTATTTCCCCTCAGCGTCAGGTAGGCCCTGACGTGTTTGTCGGGAAGGCGTTTGAACAGCCGGCTCTCCACCAGCAGCCCCTTGCGACCGCCCTCCACCAGCCGGTCAAAATCCGCCTTTGACAGCACCAGCAGGGGGCGGTAGTGCTCCAGCAGACCGGAAATGATGCGGTACCCCTGCAATTCCAGGGTTTCCACCTCCGGCACCGAAAACACCTTCTGTACCGCCACCTGCTTCAGGGTATCAATGACGCTGTGACAGGGAGAATCATCCTCCAGGAGCGCCTGGTTCAGGCGGCCGTGGAAGATATCCTCAATGTTGTCGATAAACGCGCCCGCGGCATGGTCCACCAGCGGATGGATCAGGTTGACCCGCAACCAGACAAAGAACTCGTGGTCGGCATTGATGGGTTCCGCCCTGGCCATTCTCAAGGCGCCGTCCACCAGTTCCGCAAAGGACCGGTCCTTTTTCGGGCCCCGGAAGTGGCGTTCCTGGTGATCCTCCGGTCGCTGTTCGGCAAACGCCGACATCAGTGCCTCCGCCATGGCCGGAAACGTCATGATGCCCTTGTCGACACTGTCCTCCAGGTCCGCCAGGCAATAGGAGATGTCGTCCGCCGCCTCCATGATGTAGGCCAGTGGATGACGATGCCCGGGCTCCATACCCAGGGCCTGTTGCATGTCCGAGATGAACCCGGCTTCCGAAAAATAGTAGCCTGGCTTCTTTCGCAGGTAATGAAGCGGTTCCCCCTTTCCCGGTTTGGGTTCCGTCGCCTCACGGGTGTATTTGAAGATGCTGGCGGCCTGGACATAGGTCAGGTTGAGCTTCTGCAGGTGGCTGATCAGCCGCATCGCCTGGGCATTGCCTTCAAAGCAGGACAACTCCCGGAACAACGGCTGCCTGAGTGGACCGCTGCCGGCATCCCCGGCGAACGGCTCCAGATCCGGGAGGTTGTCCGAAAACCAGCGGGAAATGGCCGCCTCACCGAAGTGACCAAAGGGCGGATTGCCCACGTCGTGCATCAGGCAGGCCATTTCCACCAGGCTTTCCACGGCACGATCCAGCCCCTGCAGGCCATAGCGTTCCGCATCCCGCCCCAGTCGCTTGAACACCGTACGGGCAATGTACCGCCCGGTCTGCTGCACCTCCAGGGAATGGGTCAGGCGGCTGCGCACCGCCGCATTGCGCTCCAGGGGGAACACCTGGGTTTTCTGCTGCAGCCGCCGCACCGCCGCCGAATTGATGATCCGCCCCCGGTCGCTCTCCAACTGGTTCTCCAGCTTCCCGATACCACAGACCTTCAGGCTGAACCCGGACGGGTCTTCCTCCCTCGCTCTGCGGTTGTAGGGTCGCTCCAGGGAAAACCGGGGGGCAAAATCAATGGCATTGGTCATGCAGAGGCTCCGTGACGGCTTCAACAAATCGCGGTAGGGATCTACCAGCTCGCCTCCTTCATACTGCAACCGCAGGCCAAGGTCAAAGTCGTCGCACAACCAACAGTTCCAGCCCCATCATGCCAGCAAGGAAGTGTTCCCTGGCTTAGCCGAGATCGCGTTCATCCCAATGCCAGACGTAGGGGTCAAGGTCCTCAAAGGCGATAAGCGTGGCCCGGGTGGGGGTGGCAAGAATGGTCAGCAGGCAGAGTATTCCGATAGCTACCCAGAGTGTTGCGGCTTTCATGGCTCTCTCCTTCCTGAAGAAAGCTGATCATTTACTGATCGACCAGCGCGTCAACGTCAGTATACGTGACAGGTCAGCTTGCGATAAATATCGCCAGAAAGGTCAGGCATTAACTGGTTGTCATAATGCATGCCACTACACCACGCTATGGTCGGTCGGTGAAAACCGGATGTTCAATCCGATTGATTAAATCAGGCGGATATCTCCGTTATCACTCCGGGAAGCCACTGGGCTATAGTCAAACAAGTTACCCGGCTTCCCCCCAGGGAAGCCCCGTTCGCTAACCATTATGAAAGGAAGCCCAACCATGACACTGAAACTCCAGACCATTATCTGCAGCACCCGTCCCGGCCGTATCGGCCCACCCATCGGTCAGTGGTTCAACAACTACGCCAATCAACAGGGACAGTTCGAAAGCACCCTGGTGGATGTGGCGGACTTCAACCTGCCGGTGCTCGATGAGCCCAACCACCCGGCGATGCAGAAGTACGAACACGAACATACCCTGAAGTGGTCGGAGACGATCGCGGACGCCGATGCCTATGTGTTCGTCATTCCCGAATACAACTATTGCCCGCCACCCTCCTTCGTCAATGCCGTTGACTACCTCTACAAGGAGTGGAACTACAAGCCCTGTGGTTTTGTGAGCTACGGGGGAGCCTCCGGGGGTATCCGCTCGGCCCAGTTGGCCAAACAGCAGGTCACGACGGTGCGTATGATGCCGATGGTGGAAGGGGTCATGGTGCAGATGGCCTGGAATCTTCTCGACGACAAGGGCTTCCAGGCCCAGGACGTTCACACCAGTTCTGCAGCGTCCATGCTGGAAGAACTGAAGAAATGGGCCACTGCCCTGAAGCCCATGCGTCAATAATGGGCAGGAGCGGCCGGTGGGCAACCGGTCGCGCCCTCCTCCTTCTATCCCAGCAGAAACCGTATCAATGCCGCAGCGGCAATGCCCGCACCAATGGCCGGCAAGGCCCGTTGCGAGACCAGCATGATCACCGCTGTCGTCACCAGGGCGACAATCGCTCCCGCATCACCGCTGAACGCCATGGGCACGATGATGGCGATGAGCACGGAGCTGGCCATGGTGTTGATAAAGCTTTCGATACGGGGATTGATACGAACGAACGACATGATGAACACGCCACCCCAGCGGGTGGCCAGGGTCACCAGCGCCATCAGTGCGATAATGATCAGTATGCCGGTGGTGGTGGTTTCCAGTGTCATTGCGCCTGGCCCTCCGCGTCATGGTCACCGGTCCGGCGAGGTTCCAGCCAGAAGAACCCGATCACACCGCCGGCCAGCGCCCCCACCACCACATGGGTGTTCGGCGGCAACCAGTACCAGGCGGCCAGCGATGCCAGGGCCGCCACCGCCCAGGCCACCAGGGTCCTTGGCGTTTTCCGTCCGCCCAGGGCCATGGCCAGCAGGAAACAGCCCAGCACCATATCCAGTCCCAGGCTGTGGGGGTCCCTGAGCAGACCACCAAAATAGACCCCAAGACCGGTGCCCAGCACCCAGGCAAGCCACAGGGCCAGGCCGCCGCCCACAATGACCTCCAGGTTGCGACGGCCGTTCTGGTATTCCTGCGCCGATACCGCCCAGTTGGCATCGGTGAGCAGCAGAAGCAACGCATACCGTCGCCCGGGGGACATGTCCCGCAGCATGGGATACAGGGAGGCCCCCATCAGCAGATGCCTGGAGTTGATGGCAAAGACCACCGCCATCATGGGTACCAGCGACACCTCGGCGCCCCACATATCCACCGCCGCAAACTGGGACGCGCCGGCAAACACCACCGTACTCATCAGCAATGCCTGCAGGGGTTCCAGCCCTTCCTGCGTCGCCGCCAGCCCGAATGCCGCCCCGAAGGCGATGACAAACAGGGAGATGGGCAACAAGCGGAAGAATTCTGCTCGTACCCGGGGCGGCTGCAGGTGGTAGGAATAGCTGGAGGTAGTCATGTTAGGAATCTAACAGAGTTTTCAGGAATGGGCAGCGGGTGTACGTACATGCCGCAGCCAGCGCCTGTGCGCGCCTTTACAGGCTGCCGCTAACGGTACAGCAACATGCATGCTAAACTGAAAAAGTGCACAAATCATGGACTTTGTCACCTGAGTGAGGAGGGTAACACCATGATTAACCAGAAACTTCGGGATTTTCTCGACAGCAACGCCGTGAAGTACGAGGTGGAGGTCCACGAACCGACCATCGATGCCTCGCGGACCGCCCAGGCGGCCCACGTACCGGGCCGTGAATTTGCCAAGACCGTTATCGTCAAGGCCGATGGCAAGCTGTTCATGACGGTACTGCCATCCACGGATCAGGTACATCTGGATCAGTTGAAGCAGTCTATGGGCGCCAGGCAGCTGGAACTGGCGGACGAGGACGAGCTCCACACCGCCTTTCCCGATTGTGAAACCGGCGCCATGCCACCCTTCGGCAATCTCTACAACATGGACGTGTTTGTCAGCGAGCATCTGCGCGAGGACGACCACATCGTATTCAATGCCGGCAACCACAGCGATGTGTTGCGGATGAGCTACCAGGATTACGACCGTCTGGTGCATCCACAGGTGCTTCACTTCTGAAGCCTGTACGACCAGCCCTCCAACAGGCGGGCTGGTCGTGCCCGGCACAGTCACCCGGTACCGGGCACCTGGCGCGGGTTTATCCGATTTTGCCTGAAACCTGCCCGGGATCAATATCGGCCACGGGGAAACGATCCATAGTACCCAGGTACGTGACCGGCAATGGAGTATCAGGATGAAACTACGCTTTCTTGGGGGTGTGGGCACGGTAACGGGCTCGCGGTACCTGCTCAGCGATGACAGGCACCGGGTTCTGGTGGATTGTGGCATGTACCAGGGAGTGAAGACGCTCCGACGTCGTAACTGGGCACCGTTCCAGGTGGATCCCCGCACTATCAGCGCCGTGATACTGACACATGCCCACATCGACCACACCGGCTACCTGCCGGCGCTGGTCAAACAGGGATTTCGAGGCAGCATCTACTGCACCAGGGCCACCCACGAACTGTGCAAGGTATTGCTGCCCGATGCCGGCTTCCTCCAGGAGGAAGATGCCAGGTACGCCCATCGCAAGAAATTCTCCAAACACGAGAACCCGGAACCCCTGTTTACCGAGAAAGACGCCTATGAGGCCCTGAAGTATTTCGAGTCACGTCACTACCACGAACCCTTCGAATCCATACCCGGGTTCAGCGTAACCTTTACCCCGGCCGGACATATCCTGGGCTCCGCCTGTCTCCATGTCACCCACACCGACCATGACCGTACCGTGGTATTCAGTGGCGATGTGGGGCGGCAGGATGACCTTGTCATGCGACCTCCGGAGCCCATCGATCACGCCGATGTGCTGGTGTGCGAATCCACCTATGGTGACCGCCGCCACGCCGACACGGATCCAGAACAGGCGCTGACCGACATCATCAGCCAGACAGCCGGCCGGGGTGGTGTCGTGCTGATGCCGGCATTTGCCGTCGGCCGCGCACAAATGCTCCTTTACCTGGTGCATAAACTGATGGCCGAGGGCCGGATTCCTAAGCTTCCCGTCTACCTCAACAGCCCCATGGCCATTCGCGCCACCGAGATCTTCTGCCGTCACCACAGGGAACACCGGCTGAGCCAGACGCAGTGCGAACTGATTGATGAGAACACCCGGTTCGTGCGCTCGGTGGAAGAATCCATAGAACTGACCGGGAGAACATTCCCCTCAGTGATTATTTCCGCCAGTGGCATGGCCAGTGGCGGCCGGGTCCTGCACCACCTGAAGACCCTGCTGCCCAATCCCCGTAACAGCATTGTCTTTGCCGGCTTCCAGGCGCCAGGCACCCGGGGCGACGCCATGGTTAACGGTGCGGAGGCAGTCAAGATCCACGGCGAATACTGGCCGGTCAAGGCACAGATCCATAATCTGGATTCCCTGTCCGCTCACGGCGACTATGAGGAAATCCTCACCTGGCTGGAACAGGGCTTGCTGAAACCGGAGCGGGTGTACGTTACCCACGGCGAAATGGTCGCCGCGGATGTAATGCGCAAACACATCCGCGAGCGTCTGGGCTGGACCTCAGAGGTACCGGAGCTGTTTGAAGAAGTGGACATCTGAGTCCTACAACTCCTCGGGCTCGGGTGGTCGCCCCACCTGGATTCCGGTCAGGTTCTCCTTCGACAGCCCCCGAAACAGGGCAACCATCATCGTGAACACCAGGATGAACATGGGCAGGCCAACCACGGTGATGACCTGCTGCAGGGCGGTCAGTCCCGCCTCACCGGCCAGCACGATCAGCATGGCCGCCAGGGCCCCCTCGGAGACGCCCCAG
The DNA here is from genome assembly GCF_045449695.1 of Marinobacter shunpengi. Taxonomy (NCBI): domain Bacteria; kingdom Pseudomonadati; phylum Pseudomonadota; class Gammaproteobacteria; order Pseudomonadales; family Marinobacteraceae; genus Marinobacter; species Marinobacter shunpengi. Next base: position 474,040 of record NZ_JBJJKZ010000013.1, on the reverse strand, counting down.
AAAACCCGCTGATGCCACGGTCCCGGGTCCGGCGTGCCTGTGCACAACATGTCCACCACCAGCGACGCGGAGTCCGATGACGTGGCAAAGAAGATCGCCACAATCACCACCGCCAGCCCCTGGATCAGGGTGGCTGCCGGGAAGTTATCGAAGAACGCAAACATGGCCAGGGGAATGCTTTCCTGCACCGCGGCGGACAGGGACCCCGCCTGGGCGCCCAGGGCGGCCCGGGCCTCCGCACCAATGCCGTCGATTTCCATGGCCGACCAGCCGAAGATGGCGAACCAGATCAGCGTGAAGATGGACGGCGCAAAGAGCACCCCCAGGACAAACTCACGGATCGTGCGCCCCCGGGATATCCGCGCCACGAAAATACCAATAAAGGGCGACCAGGTGACCGTCCAGGCCCAGTAGAACACCGTCCAGCTTCCCTGCCAGCCCCATCCGCCCTCTTCATGGGTGTATTCCGCCAGGGCATCGTTCCAGAAGGCCATGGGCAGGATGTTGGAAATGTAGAGGCCGAAGGTTTCCACAATCGCACGCAGCAGGAACACCGTCGATCCGGCCAGGAGCACGAAGATCATCAGCCCCACCGCCATGCCGATATTGATGTTGGACAGCAGCTTCACACCCTTGTCCAGGCCGGCCACAATCGAACAGACCGCTACCGTGGTAAGTACCACAATGATGACAACCTTGCTGGTCACGGAATCCGGTACCCCCAGCAACTCGTTCAGGCCGGCATTGATCTGCTGGGTACCCAGGCCGATCGACACCGCCACGCCGAACAGGGTGCCGAGGATGGCAAAGATATCCAGGGTCTTTCCGATCGGGCCATAGATACGATCACCGATCAGGGAGTAGAACACCGAACTGAAACGCATCGGCAGGTCATAACGGTAGATAAAGTAGGCGAACGCCAGTCCGGGCAGCGTGAAGATGGCCCAGGTGTGCAGCCCCAGGTGGTAGATGGAGAAACCCATGGCGTCATCGGCGGCCTGCACGGTGAAGGGATCGACGTCGGGTCTGGGTGGATTGGCGAAATGCGAGATTGGCTCCGCCACGCCCCAGAACATGAGCACGGTACCGATGCCCCCCGCAAACAGCATGGTGAACCAGGAGATATTGCCGTAGTCAGGCCGGGCATCGTTGCCACCCAGTCGGATGGAACCATAGCGGCTGATGGCCACCCACAACAGGAACACAACCCAACTGGTCACCCCGAAGATAAAGAACCATCCCAGGTTGGTCACGATCCAGGCCCGGCCTGCCCCGAAGGCGTCACCGATAGGCCCGGGAGCCACCAGCAGGGCAACCAGGAAGGCCACCATGATGCCGGCGGACACGAAGAAAATGGTCGGATTGGTCCTGAGCCCGAGCTTTCTCGCCAGTGCTTCCATCACCTGCCCTCCCCTTTTTTGTTACAGGCTCTTTGCTGAAAGGTAGGAGGCATGGAGCCGATAGGCCAACTAATGAGTGAAAATTCATCTTCCCGGTGACTGGAACTCACCGGTCTCCTGCATCCCCCTTACCTTCAAGCCACTCCCGAAACCACTGTTCACGGAGGTTGACAGTCTGGGAATACCAGCGATGGTCACGGATAACCGCCTCGTCCATATGATCTGGCGCGGTGGGCATATGGGCCCGCATGGGGATGCCCGCCTCCACATGGAGCCCAACGCGACGCCGGGCCGAGTGGCGGGCGGGACCGTAGCTGATCCGGTTGGCCTGGGCGGCCATGTTCTCCGTACGCGTGGCAAAACCGATAAACTGCCGGGCCAGGTCCGCCTGGTCCGTGCCCCGGGGGATGGCCCAGCTATTGAACCCCACCAGTTGTCCGTCCCAGATCACGGAAATGGGTGCACCCTCCATCACCTGGGCCTGGAAGAAGCGCCCGTTGTAGCCGGAGGCCATGGCCACTTTGCCACTGGTCAACAGTTCCACCGGCTCGTCACCCCGGGTCCACCAGACAATCTCCGGACGAATCCCGTCCAGGCGCCGGAACGCCAGGTCCAGCCCCCGTCGTGTGCTGAGCAGGTCATAGAGTTGCTCCCGGGGCACCGACAGGGACAGCAACGCCCACTCCAACAGGCCCACGGGGGCCCGCCGCAAGGCCCGCTTGCCGGGAAAAGTCTCCAGGTCGAAGAAATCCTCCACACGACGGGGCTTTACCCCGGGAAAGGCCCGGTCGTCGTAGGCAATGACGGTTGAAAACACGATCTGGGTGATAAAGCAGGGATCGATGGCACCGTCCATGAAGTCCTGCTCCGGTGCCGTGCCATCGGGGGCCGGTTCCAGGATGTCCGGGGAAATCGGATCCAGTAATCCTTCATCGCAGGCGGCCCGGGCATCCGACTGGATCATGTCGATGACATCCCATTCCACCTGGCCGCTGGCAAGATGGTCACGAAGCACCTGCAGGCCACCGTCGTAGGCCACGGTACGCACCTCGATACCGGTCTGCTCGGTGAACGGTTCAAAGTAGGCCTCCCGCTGGCTGCCCTCGTAAGCCCCGCCCCAGGTGGCCACGGTCAGTACCCGATCTTCATCGGCCACCCCCAGGGCAGGCAGGAACAGCAGCGTGAACAGCAACCTAGGCAGCCTCATTCTCCTCCTCCCGCAGGTCATGGACGATTTCCAGGTAGGCCCGGATCACGGCTTCCTCCGGTACCACGCCAATCAGGCGGCCATCGTTTCCCGTCAATGGCACCGCCTCGCCCAGGAATCCCCGCAGCAGCTCCATGGAGCGCCAGACGGTGGTGTCCTCCTGGAATCGCGTCACATCGGTCATGACGCGAGGGTCTATGGCGGTGTCGGCGGTTGCGGATACCAGTTGTTGGAGCCTGACCATCCCCCGGAACAGACCATCGCTGTCCAGCACCATGGCCTCGGTACGGTTATCGTCCACCAGCCGCTGCCGTACCGTTGCCACCGTCTCGCCCAGGCGTGCGGTGGTGAAGGCGCGGGTGTGGTAGTCCCGGATCGGATGACTTTCCAGGATTGCCTTGTCGCGCCCCAGGGACAGGTCAAAACCACGGGCCTGGAGCTGGAGGTCAAACAGCGAGCGCCCCATTACCCGGTAGGAGATCAGGTTGGAGAACACCACCGCCACCATGGCGGCAATGGTCAGGTCATAACTGCGGGTCAGCTCGAATACGATCAGGATAGTGGTGAGCGGCGCCCCGATCACCGAGCTGGCCAGGGCCATCATGCCGCAGATGGCATAGACCTCCAGTCCGGAATACGGCAAAGGCAGCAGGTACGGCAGCACCAGGCCGTAGAAGGCGCCGAACAGGATGCCGATCAGCAGGGCCGGGCTGAACACGCCTCCCACAAAACCGAAACCGATACACAGGGCGGTCACCAGTAGTTTGGCGGCAATGATCAAGGCCAGCTCCCCCACCCCGAAGGCCCCCTCAATGGTGGCGAAGCGCAGGGTTTCCTGGCCAATGCCCAGTACCTCCGGTATCCACAGGGCCACCAGCCCCAGTATCGCGCCTGCCGTTGCCGGCTTCAGCCACGACGGCACCGGGTAGCGCCCGGCCAGGGAGGCACTGGCCCTCAACACCAGCATGAAGGTGACGGCCAGGCCCGCGCACAGTACCCCCTCCAGGGCGAACAGCACAAACTCGTAGCTGTGTTCCACCCGCTCGAAACTGACCAGGAACAGGGCCGGACGGTCGAAGATCACATTGGCAATGATGTAGCCCGTCGCCGAGGCCACGGTCACCGGGGCAAAGGCCCGCAGGGAGTAGTGCCGCAGGATCACCTCATGGGCGAACACCAGCCCGGCGATGGGGGCGTTGAAGGCCGTGGCAATGGCCGCCGCCACCCCGCAGGCAATGGCAATGGAACGTTGGTGACGCAGATTGAGCCGGATCCGGCCAGCAACGTTGCCGAACATGGCCCCCAGGTACACCAGAGGACCATACTGCCCCACCGAGGCCCCACACCCCAGGGACACCAGCGCCGCCAGGGTCGAGGCCAGGCCGCTGCGGAACGAGGGGGCGGGACGGCGGGTCTGGGCCGCGAGGATGGCATCCGGTGGTGCCAGCGCCCGGCGCTCCTGCACCAGCCAGCGGACTATCAGCCCCACCAGCAGCCCCCCGACCGCCGGTACCGCAACCGTCGCGGCCACCACCAGCAGGTGATGGTCCTCCGCCTGGATGCGGGCATAGGGCGATACCAGCAGGGCATCGTTCAGCCACAGTACGGCATCCACGAATCCGATGGCGGCCAGCGACGCGATACTGCCCACCACCACCGCGACCACCGTCACCATGGCGATCTGATAGACCGTTCTCTGAACGTCCTGCCTGTCCATCGTACCGACCCAGTCCTGGTGTGCCGTTGGTTAATTCGCTGACCTACTGCGTGACGCCGGGCCCTCTGGCCAAGGCGCCAGTCCGCCGGTGTGGTTTCCACATCAAGGATTGGCGGCACTGTCATTTCAATGTAGCAACGGCAGACGGGCAGGACCACACGGCTCCGGAGGACGTCGGAAAAGCGGATGAACCTTTACCCCACGGGTAATTGCGGCCATGTCCATGCCTGTAGTATATTTACTTCACATGTGAACTACATTGGAAAACCATGGATAAACGCCTTTTCTACCTGCTCAACATGGCCCGTCACCGGGTCTACCGGGTGGCGGACCAGCAGTGCGAGGAAACCCTGGATGTGTCCGTCACCCAGCTTGGCGCCCTGCTGGTGGTCGCCGCCAATGAAGGCTGTCAGCTCAAGGAAGTGGCGCAAAGCCTGAACCTCAACAACTCGGCCCTCACCGGCCTGGCCGGTCGCATGGAACAGCGCGGCCTGCTGGAGCGCCGGGCCTGCGAGGAAGATGGCCGATCCAGCCGCCTGCACCTGACCGACCTGGGGCGACAGAAGATTGATAGTGCCAAACCCATGATCCAGGCGTTGAACGACCACATGACCGAAGGATTCAGCAACGACGAGATCACCGTGATCCTGCGTTTTCTCAACCGTCTCGTCGAAGAATTCTGATGACCACACAGGAGTCCAACAATGAGCGCACAGGAATCCGCCCTGCAGGACGTTGTCCGGCAGGATGTCACGCTGACCACCGACGGTGGCCACCAGCTCAGCGTCCGGGTATTCCCGGCACAGGAGGCCCACTCCGTGGTTGTGGTTGCCGGCGCCATGGGCGTGGGCCAGCATTGTTACGAGAAGTTCGCCCGCTTCCTGGCTGGCCGGGGGTTCACCGCCATCACCTTTGACTACTTCGGTAGCGGCGTCTCCCTGACCACCCCCATGAAAGACTGCCCGGTACGCCTTACCGAGTGGGCGACGGAGGACTGCCAGGCGGTAATCCGGTTTGCCCGTGACCAATACCCTGGCCAGCGTCTGCACTGGATCGGCCACAGCGTCGGGGGCCAGCTGCTGGGCCTGACCCCCAACGCCAACGACCTGGACAACATCGTCACCATCGCCTGTGGCAGTGGGTACTGGCGCGAGAACGCGGCGCCCACCCGGCGCGTGGCCTGGTTACTGTGGTACTTCCTGGCACCGGTCAGCCTGCGGCTGCTGGGCTACTTCCCGGGCAAGCGGCTGAACATCGTTGGTGATCTGCCCCCCAATGTCATACGCCAATGGCGGCGCTGGTGCCTCAACCGGGAGTACTCGGTGGGTGCCGAGGGTCCGTCGGTCCGCCAGCAATATGCAGAAGTGCGGGTTCCCATTACCACGGTGGCCTTTACCGACGACGAGATGATGTCCCGGCGCAATACCGAATCCCTCCACGGGTTCTTCAGCAACGCGCCGGTGACCCTGCGTTTCATCGATCCGGCCGACATCGGCGAGACACACATCGGCCATCTGGGCTGGTTCCGGGAGCGATACCGGGATTCGCTATGGCGGGAGCACTTGCTCCCGCTGTTGCAGTAGGGAGTCACGGCTTCCAGTTCGCCAGCAGTACCCCGGCCATCAGGACGCCAACGCCCAGCCAGATTTCCAGGCCAAAGCGTTCACCGAAGAACACATAGCCCAGGAGCAGGCCCGCCGGTGCGATCACGAATCCGATCTGACTGAGGAACACCGGCGACGAGCGGCGCTGGAGCTCAAAGAACCCCAGATAGGCCAGCGCCGACAGCACGGCCTGGGCGACGAGCACCGGCACAACCTCCCACCCGGGAACCAGAACATCACCGGCACGCCCGGAGGCCACCAGCACCACGCCCACCAGCAACGCGCCGCTGAGCAGCATACCCGGCGCCAGGTCACGGGCCCCCGCCCCCACCGGCCAGGCCACGGTGCGATAGACATTGCCGATGGCCAGGGACAGCGGCACCAGCAGGCCAAACAGCATCCATGGCAGGGCGTCCACACTGATGCCGTTGCTGTCCGGAACCAGGATCCGAACGCATCCCAGCACCCCCAGCAACAGGCCTGCCAGACGGAGCACACTGACCCGATCCAGGCGGATCATCACCGACAAGGCGTAGGTAATAAGTGACGGCAGTGCGTAGAGGGTGGAAGTAAGCCCCGAACCTACCTGTGCCACCACCAGGAAAGCGATGGCATTGGGAATGGCAATCGCGGTCAGGCCGCTGACGAGGAAATACCGATAGCTGCCCGCAGGCAGGCTGCCTGGTGTTGGCCGGCGCCACAGCCACAGCAGGGCGCCGCCGCCAAGGGCCTGCCAGAAGGCATAGGCCATGGCGGACATGCCGGCCTCCATGGCGATACTCGCCAGAGGCAGCATCAGGGCGATCAGGAAGCCGACGGCGACCAGCAGCAGGTAGGCCAGGGGATCCCTTCGGGGTGCGGCGATGGCGTTGGCCTGCATGACAATAACTCCGGAACAGGTGAGAGAGTCCCCATTGTCATCGGCATAGCATCGGACATCGCCCCGTTTTTTGGAAAAACACTTTTTACCTGTGTCAGACTTGTCGTCTCCCACCACAGCAGGCATAGCCATGGACCGACTCAAGGGCATCGAGTACTTCAAGCGTATTGTGGAGCTGGGCTCCTTCACGGCGGTGGCCGAAGAGTTCGGCTGCTCCAATGCGGTGATCTCCAAGTACGTGCGCTTCCTGGAGGACTGGACCGGCACCCGCCTGGTCAACCGCAACACCCGCACCATCCGCATGACTGAGGAAGGCCTGGCGTTCTACGATTACTGTGTACAGGTGCTGACCGGCACCACGCAGATGCTGGATTCGCTGAACGAGCAGGACACGCTTGACGGCACCCTGGTGGTGGCCTGCCCCGTCTCCCTGTCGGTCCGGATCCTCGCACCGGCCCTGTTCCGCTTCCAGCAGAAGCACCCGGAACTGGTGGTCCGGCTGCGACTCAGCGATGAAATGACCAACCTCATCGCCGAGGGCGTGGACCTGGCGGTCCGCGGGACCGGCACCCTCGACGACTCCGCCCTGATCGCCACCAGGGTAGGCGATATGCCCCGCTGCCTGGTGGCGTCCCCGGATTACCTGGCCTGCCACGGTACACCGCAGTCGGTCCAGGAACTGGCCACGCACCGGTGCCTGATCTTCAGCCTCAGCCAGGACAGCCAGCAATGGGAGTTTGGCGACGGCCGGGAGCGCCAGACGGTTGCCGTCAACGGGCCCATCATCGCCGACAATTCACTGATGCTGGTCGAGGCCGCCAGGGCCGGACTGGGCATTGCTCTGGTTCCCAGCGGCTATGTGCAGTCGGAGTTGCTCGCTGGCGACCTAACCACAATCGACCTGACCCCGGCACCTGCCCCAAGGACCATCTACGCGGTCTACCCGGCCCGCCAGCACCTGCCACGCCGGGCCCGGCTGTTTGTCGATCACCTGAAGGAAGAACTGGCGACCTGATTCCGCCAGGCGTTTCGTGAAAAGTCCTTTTCCGGATCAGGCCTGTATCCAAGTCCTGGAAACCGTCAGTCTGGCTCCCGATCTCGCCGCTTCCCGAACCGTGTTCACCATGGGAAAGCGGCCCACCCAGACCAAACCGGACAGGAGACTCCCATGCAACTGATCGACGCACTGAACTGGCGCTATGCCGCCAAGCGAATGAATGGCCAGGCCGTACCCGACGAGACGGTGGACACCATCGTGGAGGCCGCCCGGCTGGCACCATCCTCCTATGGCCTGCAGCCCTACACCGTGCAGGTGGTGAAGGACCCGGCGCTGCGGGCCGCCATCCAGCAGAAGGCGGCTCCCCAGCCGCAGCTTACCGAAGGCTCCCACTTGCTGGTATTTGCCGCCTGGAACCGGATCACCGACCGGGAAGTGGATAGGTTCATCGAACTGATTGCCCGGGAGCGGAACCAGTCCAGGGATGAACTGAAGGGGTATGCCGACACCATCAAGGGTACCGTCAACGGCCTTGCCACCGACACGGAGAAAGGTCACTGGGCTGCCCGCCAGGCCTACCTTGGCCTGGGCATGGCACTTGCCGCCGCGGCCATGGCCCGGGTCGACGCCACCCCCATGGAAGGCTTCGATCCCCATGCCCTGGACCAGGTGCTGGGCCTCCCGGAACAGGGGTTGCACAGTGTGGTCATCGCCACCCTGGGCTACCGGGATACGGTACAGGATACCCTGGCCACCGCGAAGAAAGTCCGCTGGCCCCTGGCGCAGTTCCGCCAGCAGGTCGGGTGAGAATACCCGGACTCAGGCCGACGCCCCTGCCGGAGAAAAGGCATCAAATCGTTCTGCCAGGAAATCAATCAGCGCATTGAGCCGACGGGGGCGGAACCGGGTATTGGGATAGACCATCCAGACGCCACTGTAGGGATCGTGGAACTCATCCATCACCGACACCAGTTGGCCGCTGTCCAGGGCGTCAGTCAGATAGTAGTCCGGGAGCTGGACCAACCCCAGCCCCCGGATGGCGGCGTCCAGCAACACATATCCTGAATTGGCCCGGAAGCTCCCGGAGACCGGGAGTCGTTTCCGGTCTCCCCCTTCGTACACGTTCCAGAAATCATTGGTGCCCCGCAGGCAATTGTGTCGGGCCAGGTCCTCCAGGGAAGTCGGCACCGGGTGACGACGGAAATAGTCGGGGCTACCACAGATAAACTCGCTGCGGTCGCACAGCCGACGGGACAGCATGGACGAATCCTCCAGCTTGCCCATGCGGATGCCCAGGTCGAAGCCTTCTTCAATCAGGTCTACATTACGATTGGTGAGGAACAGGTCGATTTCGATACCCGGGTGCCGGGCTGCAAACTCATTGATAAAAGGCCCCAGGAACTTCTGCCCGAAGGAGGTCGCGCAGGTGATCCGAATCTGTCCCGTCAGGCGACCGTGCTCCTGGTTCAGGGTGCCTTCCGCCGCACGTATTCGCTCCAGGGCGGCGGCACATTCCGCGTAGAATGGTTCCGCCTCCCGCCGCAACCTGACTGTGCGAGTGGTGCGGAACAGCAGGTTGACGCCCAGTTCCTTCTCCAGGGTGGCTATCTGGCGGCTGATATGGGAGGCCGATACCCTCAGTTTTGCGGCGGCGGCGCTGAAGCTGCCCTTCTGGACAACCGCCACGAAGGCTTCGATGGATTCCAGGTGTTTCATGGTACGACTGCCATTGACTGCAAACAGGGGATTATTGTCGCTGAGCAATAATGATAAAGATAGGCGCACCACCGTGAAAAATACCGCTGTTATTCTTGGCGCCGTGATCTGGCCATGAAAGCCAGCCAGACAACCATTTCCCGGGAGTCGTTTTCATGCAGCAACTCGAACAGATTGCCCAGAACAGGGTGTTTGATGGCGTGGTAACACGCTACCGGCATCCGTCTGCCTCGACGAAGACAGACATGACCTTCTCGATCTTCCTGCCGCCCCAGGCCGAACACCAAGAGGTACCGGTGCTCTACTGGCTGTCGGGGCTGACCTGCACCGACGAGAACTTCGTGCAGAAGGCCGGGGCCTTCCGCCTTGCCAGTCAGCTCGGGCTGGCCATCGTCTGCCCGGACACCAGCCCCCGGGGAACCGACCTGCCCGGCGAGCATGACAGCTATGACTTCGGCTCCGGGGCCGGTTTCTACGTGAACGCCACCCAGGCCCCCTGGAGCGAGCACTACCGGATGTACGACTACGTGCTGGAAGAACTGCCGGCGATGATCAACGAGCACTTCCCGGTCAACGGCAAGCGCTCCATCAGCGGCCACTCCATGGGCGGCCATGGTGCCCTGGTGTGCGCCCTGCGCAATCCCGGCGCCTTCGAATCCGTTTCCGCCTTTGCCCCCATCGCCAACCCGAGCCAGTGCCCCTGGGGCCAGAAGGCCCTGGGCGCCTACCTGGGACCGGACCGTGACGACTGGCGGGAATGGGACGCCAGCAGCCTGATCCGCCAGGGCACCAGCAAACTGCCCCTGCTGGTGGATCAGGGCACCGCGGATCAGTTCCTGGAGGAACAACTGCTGCCATCCGCCCTGCAGGCCGCCTGTGCCGAGGCGGAACATCCGTTGGACCTGCGGATGCGTGAAGGCTACGACCACAGCTATTTCTTCGTATCCACCTTCATGGACGACCACTTGCGCTATCATTCCAGGGCACTGGGCCTGGATATTTCTGAATAACGAGGAGACATTCCATGATCAAATCCCGCGCTGCTGTCGCTTTCGGGCCCAACAAGCCCCTGGAAATCGTCGAAGTGGACGTCGAGCCCCCCAAGGCCGGCGAGGTGCTGGTGCGCATCGTCGCCACCGGCGTCTGCCACACCGACGCCTACACCCTGTCCGGCGCCGACCCGGAAGGCCTCTTCCCCACCATCCTCGGGCACGAGGGCGGCGGTATCGTGGCTGCCGTGGGTGATGGCGTCACGTCCGTGGAAGTGGGTGACCACGTGATTCCGCTGTACACCGCCGAATGTGGCGAGTGCAAGTTCTGCACCTCCGGCAAGACCAACCTGTGCGGCTCGGTCCGGGCCACCCAGGGCAAGGGCGTGATGCCGGACGGCACCAGCCGCTTCAGCTATAACGGCGAGCCGCTGTACCACTACATGGGCACGTCCACCTTCTCCGAATACACTGTGCTGCCGGAAGTCTCCCTGGCGAAGATCCCCAAGGAAGCCCCCCTGGACAAGGTGTGCCTGCTGGGCTGCGGCGTGACCACCGGCATCGGTGCCGTGCTCAATACCGCCAAGGTGGAGGAAGGCGCCACCGTGGCCATCTTCGGCCTGGGCGGCATCGGCCTGGCGGCGATTATCGGCGCGAAGATGGCCAAGGCCGGCCGCATCATCGCCATCGACATCAACCCGGCCAAGTTCCAGATCGCAGAAGAGTTGGGCGCCACCGATTTCGTGAACCCCAAGGACTACGACAAGCCGATCCAGGAAGTGATCGTGGAGATGACCGACGGCGGCGTGGACTACTCCTTCGAGTGCGTGGGCAACGTCCAGCTGATGCGTTCCGCCCTGGAGTGCTGCCACAAGGGCTGGGGCGAGTCCATCATCATCGGCGTGGCCGGAGCTGGCGAGGAGATCAGCACCCGCCCGTTCCAACTGGTCACCGGCCGGGTCTGGAAAGGCTCCGCCTTCGGCGGCGTCAAGGGCCGTACCGAGCTGCCGGAATACGTCAGGAAAGCGGAAAGCGGCGAGATCCCGCTGGACACCTTCATCACCCACAACATGAAGCTGGAAGACATCAACGAGGCCTTCGAGCTGATGCATGAGGGCAAGAGTATCCGGACGGTGATCCACTACTGATCCAACGGTACCGAAAAAGCCGCCGGGCACTCCACCCGGCGGCTTTTCTGGTTTGCCAGCGTCCCTTCTGATCAGTTCGCTGTTCGACTGCCTGCCGTCTCAAGCCCGCGACGATGGAAGATCAGCGCTACCGCAATCGCCGGAACAATCAGTACCGCACTGATCGCCGACAGTTGCAGGTTGCTGAGGGGCACCGGCCCACCGCCGGGCACCGCCAGCAGCAGACCACCCACGATCAGGGCCAGCCGGACCGGCCATTGCAGCACACCGCTGGCCGCCAGGTTACCCACCCCCAGCAACCAGCCCTGCATGGACCCGGCAATCAGCACCACGCCGGCCAATGCCTGCAGGATGACCACCAGCACCTCGTTCCAGCTACCCTGGAAGATCAGCGCCGGATTCAGCACAAACAGGAACGGGATAAAGTAGATCACGCTGCCCAGACGCATGGCCTGGATGCCCGTCTCCATGGCGCGGGCTCCCGCCACCGTGGCGGCGGCAAAGGCCCCCAGGGCCACCGGCGGCGTGATAAAGCTGAGCATGCCCCAGTAGAGGATAAACAGGTGCACCGCCAGCGGATCCATACCGCCGCCGTTCACCAGCGCCGGCGCCAGGGCCACGGCCAGGAAGATGTAGGCAGCGGTCACCGTCATGCCGATGCCAAGGATGAAGCTGGTCAGCGCCCCCATCATCAGCAATACCAGCGTGTTGCCCCCGGCCAGGTAGATCAGGTCGTTGGCAATGGTGCCCGACAGACCGGTCACCGACAGTGCCCCCACCAGTAGCCCGACCCCCGCCAGGATCGCAATCAGCTCAGCGAATAGCTTGCCCGCATCGAAGAAGAAATCCTCCACGTCCTGCCAGGCCCAGCGCTGGTACGGCAGCACCTGGTTGATCACCAGCAGCAATGCCGTGGCATAAAACGGGGCGGTGGCTTCCTGACGCAGGAAGAACAGCATCCAGATCAACAGCACGAACACGAAGATGAAGTACCACCCTTCCTTCAGGGTCTCCTTCAGGGACGGCAGTTCCTCCGCCGCCAGGCCCTTGAGGTCATGGCGGGCGGCGTAGGCGTCAATCTGGATAAACAGGCCGAGGAAATACAGCACCGAGGGCACCACGGCGGCCAGCGCAATGGTGCCGTAGGGAATGTTCAGGAACGCCGCCATGATAAAGGCGGTGGCTCCCATCACCGGTGGCATCAGCACGCCCCCGGTGGAGGCGCAGGCTTCCACCCCCGCTGCGTAGGATTTACCGAACCCCACCCGGCGCATGGCGGGAATGGACATGACCCCGGTGGTCATCACATTGGTAATGACACTGCCGCTCATGGAACCCATCAGCCCACTGGAGAACACTGCCACCTTGGCGGGACCACCACGGACATGGCCCAGCAGCGAGAAGGCCAGGTTGATGAAAAATTTGCCACCACCGGTCTTCTGCAGGGCAACCCCAAACAGCAGGAAGCCGATGACCAGGTTGGCAAAGGCCTGCAGGGGAATCCCCATGATGCCCTCACGGCTCATGGCCAGGTAGATGGCGGTCTGCTCCGGTGACGACGGGAAGCCCTGTATCGGCCCCGGCACCACGTCCGCGAAGATCGGATAGAGACTCGCCAGCCCCACGATAATGGCGATGGGCAGCCCCCCGGCCCGGCGAATCGCCTCCACTACCGTGACCCAGAACAGGAAACTCATCACCACCGCATACTGGGGCGCGGCGTATTCCCAGCCCTGGTCGAGGATCGGTTCCGCATTGACCACGAAGAACCCGCAGATGCCCGCCGACGCCACGAACAGCATGATGTCATACCAGGGGACGCGATCCCGGGCCGCATAGCGGTTCATTGGCCACAGCAGGAATACCAGCGGCAGCATCAGCGCCACCACCGTGTAGAAGAACTGGCTCTCCACCTGCGTGACCACATTGATCAGTTGCAGGTTGAACAGGTAATCGATGGTAAACAGTGTCAGCGCCAGGGTGAAAAGGCGCGGAACCCACGGCCAGAAGCCGCCCGGTCGCCGGATACCGGAGACGTTGTCCCGGTCCGGGGAGGTTGCGGGTGCTTGGGTCATAATGCAGCAACTCCTTGGAGGAAACCCGGCGGGAGACCATCAGGTCCCCCGCCACCAGGAAGGACATCGCAGGTCAGGGGCCGGATTCACCCCCACCCGCGACACCGGTCAACCGCCGGAGAACTCAGCGGAAGATCGGATTCATCCCGGCTTCCTCCAGTGCCGCGGCCCGGGCCTCCATCCAGGCGCTGCGGAAGGCTTCCTCGTCATCCGGCGTATCGCCAGCGGTGAAGGAATCCCAGGTGTCCAGCAGGATCTGCTGGCGCTGTACCAGCCTGTCCTGATGCGCCTGCATCTCGTCGGTCCAGTGACCGATGTCCTTGTAGTACTCCACCACCGCATCGTGGAACGGGATCACCCACTGCATGTTCTGGTTTTCCAGGGCGTAGCCCTCATTACCCGGGGCGGCGTCCTTGTACTTGTCGTAGTCCTCAGTGAAGACTTTCACCATGCTCTCGACCAGCGTGTTGTCGGCATCGGCGTTGGCCACCACGATAGGGTAGGGATAGCTGGAGCCGATCCACGGATCATCCTTGCTGATGCCGGCACCGGAGGTCACCTTGTGGGGCTGGAAGTAAGGGGCAACCTCCTTCAGCCGTGCCCAGCCTTCCTTGTCTTCCGGATCCAGGGTCAGCCAGGTGATACCACGGGGACTGGCCGCCAGTTGCTGGGGCCCGCCGGCCACGGAAACCGAGAACGCGGTATCGGTCTGGTCGGCGACAATACCCTCGAAGGAGCGGCCATAGCCGGGAAACTCCACCCGTTCCACGTCATCCCAGGTCAGGTCGCCAAAGGCCAGCATGGCTTCGGTGCCCAGGTTGAGGGCATCATCACCGCGAATGTAGGACACCCGCTTGCCCTTGAGGTCGTAGGGGGTTTCCACACCGATATCGCCGGCCACGGCAATACTCAGGCCAAAGCTGGCGATGGAGGTGGTCACCACCCGGATCGGCTGCGGTCCCCAGTTCTCATCCGCGAACAGCAACACGCCCTCGGCACCGTAGAAGGCGGCAATCCCGCAGGCACACAGGGGCACACGACCCATCTTGAGGGGAGTCATCCGGGAGACATCGTTCTCACCCGGCAGGATGCGCATGGACACGCCGTACTCGTTCTTCAGCAGGTTGCCAATGGAAACCATCTGGCTGTAGCCGGCGGAACCGGTTCCATAGGCGGTCATTCCAAGAGTGTTGGGCAACTCGACACCGTCGGCGCTGAAAGCCAGGGTCGGGGCTGCCGCCAGGGCAAAGGCGAGCAGATGCCGCTTGATGGTAGGCATGGTTAGTATCCTCTTGTTTGTTGTATTTGTGATTAGAGTTTTCGCAGAGCGAAATGCCATTTTGTTAGGCCAAATTCACTTTAGGACGTAATTGGACAAACTTCAATTCGGGAATGGCAGGGCCCCGACGGGGACGCCACCTGTGTCAGGGGATTTCCAGGGCCTCGACAATGGCCTCACACACCGCCTCCTGATTTCTTCCCGAGGCCTGGACCGTGACGTCGGCATAGTGGCGATAAAGCGCCAGGCGTTCATCAAACAAATCCGGGAAGGACTGATCCGGCCGCCGGGATATCCCGCGTTTGCCATGGTCACCGATGCGTCGCATGACCTCGTCCAGAGGAATATCCAGAAAAACAACCTTGCCGTTTCTGGCGAGATGGTCCATGGCCGCCTTGCTGTAGACAGCGCTACCACCGGTTGACACCACCTGGCGCTGAACGTCCATCTGCAACAGGACATCCTCTTCCACCTGTCTCAGCGCCTGGTACCCGTCGGCATCCACAATGTCCTGCAGGGTGGCCCCCGCATGCTGCTGGATCAGCAGGTCGGTATCCACAAACCCCAGGCCAAGCCGCTTGGCGAGCAGCACGCCAACGGTACTCTTGCCGCTTCCCGGCATGCCGATGAGAATAATGTTGGTTTTCGTCGCAGTCATTCGTCAGGCCCAGTTCAGGGTCTTCGGCTCGTCCAGATGCTCGCAGAACAGGTGCCCCACTTCCGGCACCGCGTAGTAACGGTCACCGCGCTGAGGCCGACGGGCATTGAATTCAGTATGGCTGATTCCCACCTCCCACAGCTCCTCGCAGGCCCAGCCGTCGGGCTTGAGCTCGATGCGGACTTCCGCGCCGATCACATTGATGGCCTCGATGCGGAACGGCAGGTGGGCCTCGCTGGTCGGCTGCTGGGTCAGGCGCACTTCGTGGGGACGCAGGTAGAGCTGGGCGTCGTCGTCATCGCAGCCCTGGGGCAGGTTGACCCAGGCATCCCCCTGGCGGATGGCGCCATCGGTGATCCGGCCCGAAAGCACGTTGACCTGGCCCAGGAAATCAAACACGAAACGGCTGTCCGGGCGGGCGTAGAGTTCCAGCGGCGAATCCACCTGCTCGATATGGCCATTGCTCATCACCACCACCTGATCGGACAACTCCAGGGCCTCTTCCTGGTCGTGGGTCACGAACACGCTGGTAAAGTGCAGCTCATCGTGCAGACTACGCAGCCAGCGTCGCAGTTCCTTGCGCACCTTGGCATCCAGCGCCCCGAAGGGCTCATCCAGCAGCAGGATTTCCGGACGCGTGGCCATGGCCCGTGCCAGGGCAATACGCTGTTTCTGACCGCCGGAAAGCTGCGTCGGATAGCGGTTGGCCAGGTGATCCAACTGGACCATCTCCAGCAGGTTCCCGACCCGTTGCCGGATCTCCCGCTTGCCGGGGCGTTCGTTGCGGGGCAGCACATCCAGACCGAAGGCCACGTTCTGGGCCACGGTCATGTGCCGGAACAACGCGTAGTGCTGGAACACAAAACCGACGCGACGGTCACGCACATGCAATCCGGTCACGTCGCGGCCACTGAACAGGATGCGCCCCTGCTCCGCGTTCTCCAGGCCCGCGATAATCCGCAGCAGGGTGGTCTTGCCGGAGCCGGACGGCCCCAGCAGCGCCGTAAGCTGGCCGTCCGGGATCGTCAGGTTGATGTCGTGCAGCGCCTGGAAGCTGCCGAAGAACTTGTTGATGCCCTGGATTTCAATACTCATGGATAATCCTCAGATGCGACTCTGGCGCCATTCCGCAATGGCCTTGACCGCCAGGGTGACCAGTGCAATGCCCGCCAGCAGCGACGAGGCGGCAAAGGCCCCGACGGCGTTGTAGTCCTGGTACAGCAATTCCACGTGCAGGGGCAGCGTGTTGGTCTCGCCACGGATATTGCCGGACACCACCGACACCGCGCCGAACTCCCCCACCGCCCGGGCATTGGTGAGAATCACGCCATACAGCAGGGCCCAGCGGATATTGGGCAGGGTGACGCGCCGGAACAGTTGCCAGCCGGAAGCCCCCAGCACCACGCCGGCTTCTTCCTCTTCCCGCCCCTGCTGCTGCATCAGCGGGATCAGCTCCCGGGCCACAAACGGACAGGTCACGAACACCGTCACCATCACGATGCCGGGCCAGGAGAACATCAACTGGATGTCGTACTGCCCCAGCCACTGCCCGATCCAGCCATTGTTGCCATAGAGCAGCAGGTATAACAGGCCAGCCACCACCGGTGAAACGGCGAACGGAATATCAATCAGCGTGGTCAACACCTTGCGCCCCGGGAAGCGGAAACGGGTCACCAGCCAGGCCAGAAACACCCCGAACACCATATTCAGCGGCACCGTCAGCAGCGCCACGAACAGGGTCAGGCCGATGGCATGGAGGGTGTACTTATCCAGGATATTACCCACATAGCCGGCCCAGCCGTCCGCCAGCGCCTGCACGAAGATCAGCACCAGCGGCATGAACAGCAACAGCACGGTCAGCACAACGGCCAGGCCGATAAGCGAGCGGCGGACCAGGGGGCTGTCGCCCACGCGACGATGTCTCGGCGTCATACCCTACCCTCCATGCAGGCGCTTGAGATAGCGCCCCTGCCAGACGTTGATGGCCAGCAGCAACAGCAGCGACACGCCCATCACCACCGCCGCGATGGCGCTGGCGGCCGGGAAGTCATACTCCTCCAGGCGCACGAAGATCATCAGGCTGATCACCTCGCTGACATAGGGCGAGTTGCCGGCAATAAAGATCACCGCGCCATACTCACCCAGGCTGCGGGCAAAAGACAACGCGCCCCCGGTAACCACTGCCGGCCACAGCGTGGGAAACAGGATGCGGCGGAACACCGTCCAGTCCGAGGCGCCCAGGCTGACCGCGGCCTCCTCGTCTTCCGGTGCCAGTTCCTCAAGCACCGGCTGCACCGTACGCACCACGAAGGGCACGCTGGTGAAGGCCATTGCCACCACAATCCCCAGCGGCGTATAGGCCACCTCGATACCCACTTGAGCCAGCATCTGACCGTACCAGCCGTTCTCCGAGAACAGGGTGGCCAGGGTAATGCCTGCTACTGCCGTGGGCAGGGCAAAGGGCAGGTCCATGATGGCATCCAGCAGGCGTTTCCCGGGGAAGTCATAACGCACCAACACCCAGGCCATCAGCAGGCCGAACACGCAGTTGAACAGCGAGGCCGCCAGCGCCGCCAGAGCGGTCACCTTGTACGAAGCCACCACCCGTGGGTCGGAGATAACGAACCAGAACTGCTCCCAGCCCATGCCCGCAGCGCGGATCACCAGGCCACTGATGGGAAGCAGCAGGACCAGGCTGATAAAGAACAGCGAAATGCCGAGGCTCAGGCCGAACCCCGGCAGTACGCGTTTGGAAACAGGCGCGCCCAGCCGTCTGGCCGGGCGCGCTGTCAGATCAGATGAGGCCATGGGTCAGGCAGGCACTCCTAGCGGCGTTGCAGTTGATCAAGCTTACCGCCGCTGGAGAAGTGGGTCTCCATGGCGTTTTCCCAGCTTCCGGCAATCTCCTGGATGGGCATCAGTTTCAACTCAGGGAATTTGTCCGCCACCTCGGCCTTCACGGTCTCGTTGTGGACCCGGTAGTTGAAGCCGGCCAGCATGCGCTGGGCTTCCTCGGAGTAGAGGTATTCCAGGTAGGCCCTGGCCAGGTCCTCTGTCCCCTTCTTCTCGATGTTCGCATCGATCCAGGTGACCGGGAATTCCGCCAGGAAGCTGACCTTCGGCACCACCACCTCATAGTTCCCTTCCGGGTTCAGTTCCGGAATGTTGTTGACCTCGGATTCGAACGTCAGCAGCACATCCCCCAGGCCACGCTCCACAAAGGTGGTGGTGGCGCCGCGACCGCCGGAGTCGAACACCTTCACATGGCCGAGCAGGTCACTCAGGAAGGCATCGATCTTCTCCTGGTCATCACCAAACTCCTCCTGGGCGTAGCCGAGGGCCGCCAGGTAGGTGTAACGACCATTACCGGAGGTCTTCGGGTTGGGCATGATCAACTCAACGTCGTCCCGCACCAGATCGTCCCAGTTCTCGATGTTTTTGGGATTCCCCTCCCGCACCAGGAACGCCATGGTGGAATAGTACGGCGAGCTGTTGTTGGGCAGACGTGACGCCCAGTCCTCGGGGATCAGTTTGCCACGCTCAGCCAGGATGTTGACGTCGGTCACCTGGTTATAGGTCACCACGTCGGCGCCAAGACCCTGAAGGATGGCCCGGGCCTGCTTGGAGGAACCGGCGTGGGACTGCTGGATATTGACGGTCTCGCCGGTCTTCTCCTGCCAGTGCTCGGTGAACAGCTCGTTGTACTCAGCGAACAGCTCACGGGCGATATCGTAGGAGGAGTTCAGCAGCTCCCGCTCCTGGGCGGACGCCGGGCCGGACAGGGAAAAAACCAGCGCCAGGGTACCGAACCACAGGCCCTTGTTTCTGACAGCTGGTAGTAGGGCATTCAATGTAGTGCCATTCAACATAGTGCTCAGGGCTCCTGTTAATCCAGATCCCCATATTCGAATGAAGAATAATGGGAGTACTTATTTAGAACGGAACGATAAGACACGGCGCACAAAACAGCAATGCCCCGGCTAGATGATTTCCGCCTTTTGTTGGAACCGCCGGTTATATGAGTAGCTTGCTTACCAGAGTCGTATGTGAGTGACCACTACTGCCTGGGTACCTTTCACCGCTGAATACATTCACTGCATAAGATTTTGCAATCTTCTACAAAACTGACGAAACCGTTTTACACGCCATCCGTATCCTGCCTTCGACCTGTTCCCATTTTCCGGAACAACGCTACCAAAGGGAGTGTTAGATGACCGGGCATTACGACTACGGGCTTGTACTGGTTTCCTATCTGGTTGCCGTGCTGGCCGGATACAGCGCGCTATACTTCGGTGCCCAGATGACCCATGCAGTCTCGGGACGCCGGCTTTGGCTGGGCCTGGGCGCCTTTACTATGGGCACCGGCGTCTGGACCATGCATTTCGTGGGCATGCAAGCCCATAAGATGGAGATGGTCCAGAGTTATGATCTGGGGCTGACAGTCCTGTCCTGGTTTGCCGCCGTCATCGCCTCAGGGCTCGCCCTCAACCGCATCGGCCTGCCCCGCATCTCAGCACTTCAGATTGCCGTCAGCAGTCTGTTCATGGCCTCGGGCATTGTCGTTATGCACTATGTGGGGATGGAGGCCATGCGGCTGTCACCGGGCCTGGTCTACAACTGGCCATGGGTGACCGTCTCCGTAGTGATTGCGCTGGCCGCGTCGGCGGGGGCGATGATCCTCAGCCGGCAGCTTGCCGATGCCGAGGGAGCCCGGGCGCGGGTGCTGCACGCGGTGGCAGCGCTGATTATGGGTGCCGCCATCAGCGGCATGCACTATACCGGGATGTTCGCCGTCAGCTATCCAACAGGAGCCATGCCGCATCCGGACAACCTGGTCACCGGCGGCTGGATGGGCGTGCCACTGGCCATCACCATCGGTCTGCTGCTGATTCTGGCCATCGTGGTCATCATACTGGATCGTCGCGCCACCCGGCTGGCCGCTGAACAGGCGGAAGCCGACCGCAAGCGGGTCTCGCAGATGGCCTTCCGGGATTCCGAGACCGGCCTACCCAACCGTTCCGCGCTCGACCAGCAACTGCTGGACCGCATCGTGAAATCACAGCGGGACGGCAGCACCTTCGCCCTGCTTTACCTGAACATCCGTAACTTCCGGGAACTGGCGCCGGTAAAGGGAGCCCGTGAGACTCCGGAATGGGTACCGGGTGTCGCCCGAAATCTCAGCAACCTGGTCCGCGAGAATGCCAGGGGTATCTGGCTTTGCCGATACTCCGAGAGTGCTTTTGCGGTGATTGTGGACGATCCACTGGCCGCTCACCAACGGGCACTTTTCAGACGCATCCAGGAACTGGTCACCAATGACCGGTCGCTGGGTGACAACCTCGAATGGGACGCTGGCCAGAGCCTGTTTCCGGACAGCGGCTCCTCCAGCCGCTCACTGGTCAGGGCGGCCATGATCATCCGTAATCCCGGGGAATTCGGGGACATTCCGAAAGAGACCACAGGCAGCGACAGCCGCACAGATACTGAGGAGGCGGTTGGCGCCTGACCTGTCGCATCAGTGCTGCCTGAACCAGCCTGAGGTCAGGCAGCCAGCGACTCCCGCATCATATTCAGCAGACCACCCTTGAGCACCATGCGAACCTGACGGCCGCTGAGGTCGTGGGTCAGCGGGTAGGTCCTGCCACTGCGCTGATTCTTCGCCGCTATGGCGTTGCCGGTTTCCAGTGCCGTGGACAGGTCGTCCAGTGCCAGTATGTCACTCTGCTCGATGTCGTCGTAATCCTCCGGCACTTCGAAGCGCAGCGGCAATACCCCGAAGTTACACAGGTTCTGCCAGTGGATGCGGGAATAGCTCTTGGCAATCACAGCCCGTACGCCCAGGTAACGCGGCGCCAGGGCGGCGTGTTCGCGGCTTGAACCCTGGCCATAGTTGTCGCCGCCCACAATCAGGGAGCCCCTGTCCTGGTAGTCCATGGCCCGCCGGGGGTAGGACGGATCCACCCGGATGTAGGTGAACTCGCTGATCTTCGGGATATTGCTGCGATAGGGCAGGATCTCCGAGCCGGCGGGCAGGATTTCATCGGTGGAGATGTTATCACCCACCTTGAGCAGCACCGGGCCTTCCAGGCTGTCCGGCAGGCCGCCGAAGTCCGGCAACGTACTGATGTTCGGCCCCTTCTCCACCACGGTCAGTTCCGGGTGCCGGGCCGGTGGCCGGATGTTGCGGTCATCCACATGGTAGGCCTGGCTGTCATCAAAGGCCGGGTAGTCCATGTCCAGGTCCCGGGGATCGGTGATCACCCCGGTCAGTGCGGACGCGGTGGCCGTCTCAGGGCTGCACAGGCAGACCTTGTCCTCCGGGGTACCGGAGCGGCCGACGAAGTTGCGGGGCACGGTGCGCAGGCTGATCTGGTCCGTGGCCGGTGCCTGGCCCATACCGATACAACCATTGCAGCCGGTCTGGTGCAGGCGGGCGCCGGCCCCGAGCAGGTCCGTCAGGTAGCCGAGCCCGGCCAGGTTCTCCAGCACCTGTCGTGACGTGGGGTTGATGTCGAAAGATACCCGTTCCTGGACCTGTTGCCCCCGGACCATCATCGCAGGCACCACAAAATCCCGCAGGCCGGGGTTGGCGGAGGAGCCAATGTAGGCCTGGTAGATGGGCTCACCTGCCACCTCCCGCACCGGCACCACCTTGCCAGGACTGCTGGGCAGCGCGATCAGGGGCTCCAGCTTGCCCAGGTCGATCTCCTCGTACTCGTCGTAGGAGGCGCCGGCATCGGCCTCCAGGGACTCGAAGTCACCTTCCCGCTCCTGTTGCCGCAGGAAGGTGCGCACAGCCTCATCCGCCGGGAAGACGGTGGCGGTGTGGCCCATCTCCTGCCCCATGTTGGCGATCACGTGGCGATCCATGGCGGACAGGTGCTTCAGGCCCGGACCATAGTACTCAATCACCTTGCCGGCGCCGCCCTTGACGTCGTGGCGGCGCAGCATTTCCAGGATCACGTCCTTGGCGCTGACCCAGTCCGGCAGTTTGCCGGTCAGCTTGACGCCCATCACGCTGGGCATGTTCAGGTGGAAGGGTTCGCCACAAATGGCCAGGGCTACCGCAAGACCCCCGGCACCCATGGCCAGCATGCCCATGGAACCGGCGGCACAGGTATGGCTGTCGGACCCCAGCAGTGTCTTGCCGGGTTTGCCAAAACGCTCCATATGGACCGCATGGCTCACCCCGGAACCCGGCGGGCTGAACCAGAGGCCGAACTTCTCGCAGGCACTGCGCAGGAACAGGTGGTCGTCGGGGTTGCGGCTATCCGTCTGCAGGAGGTTGTGGTCGACGTACTGGGCAGACAGCTCGGTGCGGGCACGATCCAGGCCCATGGCCTCCAGTTCCAGCATCACCAGCGTACCGGTGGCGTCCTGGGTGAGGGTCTGGTCGATCTTCAGGCCGATCTCCTGACCCGCCTTCATCTCGCCGGATACAAGGTGTGACCCGAACAGTTTCTGGGTCACATTACGTGGCTGGGTCCTGGTCTGTTTCGTCATGGGCTTACCTCCCGGCGCGAATCAGATGGCTACGACACAAGCCTGCTTGTGAATACTACCTCCTGACAATATGTGGGACGAATCCGTTCCGGACAACCCCTGCCGCCATCGCGGCCATACACCGCCGTGAACGCGGGGATCCCGGCGCGCCCACCCGCTCAGACCCGGAACAGCGGCACAAGTTCGGGCGAGAAATGGGACACGTTGACCCGCAGGCAGTCATCCGAACCCCGGTTCACACTGAACGAGCTGCCCGGCATCAACAACACATTCCGGTCGGCCAATCGCTGTATAAAGGGGTTCAGGTCGTCCATCGAAGGGTGGCGGACCCACAGGAACATGCCACCCACCGGCTCTATTTCAAAACGCCAGCCAAGGTCCCGGAGTGCCTGCTGCGTCACTTCCTGCTGCACCATGAGCTTACGCTGGATGGACTGCATGTGTTTGAGGTAGGAACCATCCGTCATGATGGTATTGACGAATCGCTCGCAGAAACCGGGCACCGCCACGGACGTGAGCAGTTTCAGCTCCAGCAGCCCCGCGATGAGGTTGAGGTTGCAGGCCAGGTAGCCAATACGCAGGGAGGCTGACAGGGACTTGGAGAAACTGCCGATGTAGATCACCCGCTCCAGCCCGTCCAGCTCCGCGAAGCTCTGGTGGGCACCGGCGGCAAAGTCGCCGTAGACATCGTCCTCCACGATCATGAAATCATGCTCGATGGCCAGTCGCAGCACATCGAACGCCACCCGGGCGCTGACACAGCCGCCGGTCGGATTATGGAAGGTGCTATTGCAGTAAAAGGCCTTGATCCGGTGCTGCTCCGCCAGCCTGCCAAGCTCGGCGACATCCGGACCATCCAGTCCACGGGGTACGCCGATCACCTTACCCCCCGCCATGTTGATCAGTTTGATCAGGTTGCCATTACCGGGCTCGTCCACCAGCACCACATCCCCCGGTTTGACCAGTAAACGGGTCACCAGGTCCAGCGCCTGGGTTGCTCCCAGGGTGGTCAGTATCTGCATCGGCGATACATGGAGCCGGATCTTATTGTTCAGGTGCTGGCACAACTGCAGCCGCAGGGGGCGATAACCCTGAATATCGCCGTATTCCACCAGTGAACGGCGCTCCAGGCGGGCGGTACGCCGGATGGAACGGGTCAGTATATCGGTGTCCCGCCACTTGGTGGGCAGCCAGCCGCAGCCGAGCTTGACCGCATCGGGATGCCCCTGCAGCAGGCGAAACAGTGGGTCGCTGGACATCTCCATGGATGAGGAGAACGGCATCATCACCGCGGAGCCGTCACTGCCGGAGCGGGTGACGAAGTAGCCGCGCCCCTGCTGGGCCTCAATGTATCCCTCTGCCACCAGCCGTTCGTAGAGCTTTACCACGGTGTGGTGACTGGCCCCCTCGGACGTCACTACCTGGCGAATGGATGGTATGCGCTGCCCCAGCTTCCAGTCGCCGTTATCCAACCGCGTTCTGAACTTGTCATAGAGCGCCTGAGTATCCATGTCACTGCCTCTTCCATGCCAGGAGTACACGCAACAGCCCATCGCGTGGACTGCCGGCCCCAACGTTAACTGTTCGCGGATTTATCCTAACAGTTGGCGGAAGATTTAGACCACTGTGCGCCTGAAAGGACGATAAAGCTGTCACGCTATAAGCTCGAAGTCAGAACAACAATCAAAGGAAGATGATGCATGGCGAGCCCTGAACAACTCAGTTATTCCAGTCACCTTGGATTTACCAACCGGAACCCGGAGGGAGTTGAACTGAAATGGGAACAGGCAGTTAGCGTTGTCGAGCGGCTGATCATGGCGGCACTGATGGAGTGCTGTTCAAGCAGGCTGTATCACTCACTTAAGTACGCGGAGATCATCCATGATCTGACGTCCACGTGTACCCATGATCTGATCACGTTTTCCACCAAGGACCCCTCGGCGGGCAGTGAAATCGAGGTACTGGCCAGGGCCTCCACATCCTTCACTGCGGTCCTTCACTACCGGATTGCCAACTGGATCCACAGGAACCTGCAGGAACCCGAGAAAACCATGCTCGCCGCCCTGCTGTCACGGCGGGGCAAGCTCCTGTCGGGGGCCGAGATCCACTACAAGTGCTCCATCGGCCAGCGCTTTGTACTGGACCACGGCTACGGCACCGTGATCGGCGAAACCGCCCGGATCGGCAACGACTGCTACATCCTCGGAGGCGTCACCCTGGGCAGCCGCGAGATTGCCGACAACCTCCCCACCCCCAGGCATCCGCAACTGGGGGATCGGGTCCAGGTAGGCATGAACGCCACCCTGCTGGGTCCTATCGAGATTGGTGATGACGCCTTTATCGGCACCGGATGCCTGGTGTCACGGGATGTGCCCCCGGGCCACAGGGTCACGTTACGGCGCGAACAGAACATCACCGTCATGAAGTAAGGAACGAATCATGAGAACAACGCAGAAACTTTACTACAAAGACCAGTATCTTACGGAGTGTCAGGCCAACATCAGCCGGCTCTACACCGAGGCCGTCGAACTGGACCGGACGGTGGCCTTTCCCGAAGGCGGCGGACAGGAAGCGGACCACGGCATCATCCATACCCCGGTCGGTATGCTGCGGTTCGAACAGGTCAAGCGGATGTATGGCACGCCCTGCCACATTGAAGGCTTCAAGGGTGTTAAAACCGGCGGGGTCATCCTGCACCTGATCAACACGGACGACCTGCCCCTGCTGGCCAAGCTGCAGGTGGGCATGCCCGTCACTGTCCGCATCAACGCCCTGCGCCGCGCCAGGCTGACCCTGTCCCACTCCGCCAGCCATTTCCTCTATGCCGCCGCCATGAACCATGACTACGAGCTGGAAGAGCGGACCATCGGCTGTCATATCAAGGAAGACTCGGCGCGATTCGATTTTCTCTCGGATGAGAAGTTCGACGGTGACAGCATCCAGAAGATCGAGTCGGTGGCCAACTCGCTGATCGAACAGAACCTGCCCATCAAACTGGGGAGTCTTCCGGATTGCCCCGATGCCCGCTACTGGCGATACGGCGGCCTGGAAATCCCCTGCGGCGGCACCCATCTGGAACGCCCGGGCGCCATCGGTTCCCTGAGGGTACGCCGCAAGAATGTGGGCAAAGGCAAGGAACGACTGATCTGTGAGTTTCCGGAGGCCTGTCCGGATGTCTGGAGGTATCACCAGGGAATGATCACCGCATGACAGAACGACTTCCGATTAAAACCTATCTGTTCTTCGCCGCCCAGTCCATCAACCTGACCACGGCGGTCATGTCGGTGGCCATGGCGGCGGTGGTGGGGTCGCTGCTCACCGACGACCCGGCCATGGCCACCATACCCTACGGCTTCCAGTTCCTGTTCGTGATGCTGGTGACCTACCCGGCTTCCTGGTTCATGAGCCGGTTCGGGCGCAAGGCCGGGTTCATGCTGGGCAACCTTTGCCTGGCCGTTGCGGGGGTGCTTGGCTTCCTGAGCATCCAGAAGGATGCATTCTACCTGCTGGTGGCCGCCCATAGCGCACTGGGGGCCTTTATCGCCTTCGCCAACTTCTACCGTTTTGCCGCCGCCGATGGTATTCCGGCCTCGCTCAAGCCCCGGGCCATATCCCTGGTAGTGGCGGGGGGCGTGCTGGCCGCCTTCATCGGGCCGATGTTGTCCGACAATCTCCGGTCGGTGGTGGGCTATCAGGACTTTGCCATCAGCTATGCCTTCTTTGTGGTCCTGGCGCTGATTTCCATGAGCATTGTGCTGATGATTCCCAGCGATCCTGGCCCCAGCGGAGATGCACAGCGTGGGGCCAACAGCCGGATTTCCGCCTCATCCCTGGCCGGTCTGCTGGGGCAGCGGCAGATCGTCCTGGCCATTGCCCTGTCCGCCCTGGGCTACGGCATCATGAACCTGCTGATGGTCCAGGCATCGCTGCATATGAAGACCATCTGCTCCGACTTCAGTGACGTCGGCCAGGCCATCCAGTGGCATGTGGTGGCCATGTTCGCCCCCTCGTTCTTTACCGGCAAGCTGATTCGCCTGCTGGGAAATCATGCCGTGCTCTACATGGGGCTACTCCTGCTGGTGCTCAGTAGTGGCGCCAACCTGCTGAGCCAGGGCTATCCCATGACCGTGACCGGGCTGATCCTGCTCGGCCTGGGCTGGAACTTCACTTATGTCGGCGGCGGCGCCTTGCTGACCACACTCACCGGCTCCCACCCGGATGCCGTGAAGATACAGGGCATCAACGATGTCTGTATTTCGGTGATGGCCACCATTGGGGCCTTCCTGCCATCGCTGCTCCAGTACAGCATCGGCTGGACGGGCACCAATACTCTCAGTATGGCCCTGTGCCTCCTGGCGCTGGTGGTATCGGTGCCCCTCCTTTCCCTGGGCAACCGCAATCAAATGGTGACCGAGGTATCGCGCTCATGACGGAACTTGCAAGGTACAACGACCGCCTCTTTACCAAACTCGAACTGAACAACCTGGGCGGCAGCCATAAATTCCGGGCCGCCCGCCATATCGTGCGCCAGGCCATAGAACGGGGCGATATCATCCCGGGACGAACCACGGTGATCGAAAAAACCGGTGGTAACTTCGGCTTCGGCCTGCTGGCCGCCTGTTACCAGTACGACGTCAAGGTTGACCTGGCGGTTGGCCTGTCATTCAGTCCCCTGAAAAGAAAACTGCTGGAGTGCTTCGGCGCCCGGCTTATCGGCAAGGACATGCTGCGGGAGGGGGCAACGCCCCGCGAGGTCGTGGAGCACTACCTTCACCACCAGCGCGAACTGGGCAGGCATTACTATTACACCGACCAGTTCAACAACCTGGATGGCGTGGAAGCCCACCGCATGGGAACCGGCCCCGAGCTTGCCACCCAATTGCTTGAGCAGGGCGTGGGCAAACGCCTGTTGTTCGTTGGCTGCGCCGGCACCGGTGCGAGCTTTACCGGTATCACCCAGGCATTGATCGATCATGGGTTCGATGTGGAGACAGTCCTCGTTGAGCCTGCCGAGTGTGACACTCGCAAGGGCATCTTCGGGGATCACCGGTTGGAAGGCATGGCCGTGGGTGTGACACCGCCCTTTCTGGACTGGTCTCTGGTGCATGATGTCTACGGGGTAGGCCTGAAAGAAACCCTGGAGGCCCAGCGCCACTTCTACATGCACAACGGCATCCACATCGGCAATACCGCCGCCGCCTGCTTTGCCGTGGCAAGACAGTTACTGGAACGCAGCGAGTTCCGGAACCGGGTACTGGTGACCATGGCCTACGATTCCGGGCTCTGGTATGCGGACATGATCGAGGAGACGCGGGAGAAACGGGTATCCATTTGAGCTATGGTATTGCCCATGGATACCAATGCCAGACTTCGCAAACAGCTCAACCGCCAACTCTCCGAAGCGACATCATTCGAGCAGTGGTATGACATTGCCTGGAAGCTGGACGAGCTCGACGGCAACCTCCGGTGGCGTGAGGACGGCCATACGGACATGCTGCACGAACCGCTGATCCGGGAACATATCCGGCTGATGCACCGGTACCGGCGCCAGGGCCGGCCCGCCGCCCTGACCCGGGTGCTCCAGGAGAGCCTTTACCGGCACCTGGGCGAGCTGTCCAACCCGGATCTCTACGCCGTGGCCCGCACCGGCACCAAGCAGATCGTGAGCGAGTTCCTGGACGAAGTCCGGCGGGGCATGAACTACATCTGCGACAAACCACAGGCAGATCTGCCCCTGGAGCAGAAACTGGCACTGTTCCGGCGGGCGGAGAAGGTGTTCGGCCGCCCGGCGCTCATGCTTAGCGGCGGCGCCTCCTTTGGCATCTACCACTTCGGTGTCACCCGGGCGCTGTGGCGCCGGAACCTGCTACCGGACGTGATCGCCGGCTCCAGCATGGGCTCGATCGTGGCCGCCGCCGTGTGCTGCCGCGACGACCGGGAACTGGATACCCTGTTCAACAACCCCGGGCAGGTTCACCGCCACGCCCTGCGCTGGCTGAAACCTGGCGACATCTGGCGCCGGGGCCATGCCATGGACCAGTCCCAGCTACACGATCACATCCGCACCAATATCGGCACCCTGAGCTTTCGCGAGGCCTTTGAACACAGCGGCCGGGCCATGAATATCTCCGTCTCCCCCACCCGCACCCGGCAGAAACCCCGCCTGCTGAATGAACTGACATCGCCGGATGTCACCATCGATTCTGCGGTATTGGCATCCTGCGCCGTGCCGGGCATCTATCCGTCCGTCACCCTGCAGGCCCGGGACCTGTCCGGCGAGGACAGCGACGAGATCCCCTACATGCCTACGGAGAAATGGATCGACGGCAGTGTCCATGGCGACCTGCCCCACCTGCGGATGGCGCGCCTGCACAATATCAACCGGACCATCGTGAGCCAGGCCAACCCCCACGTCCTGCCCTTTATCAGCCATCGCTTCGAGCGAGGGCTGGGAGCGTCGGTCAGGCAGGCCGCCTCGTCACTGATCCATGCCCATGTCTCGACCCTGCTGGAGCTGACCCGCAACACCTGGTCGTCGTCCATGGTCCGCCCCCTGATCGAACAGGCCCACTCCATGGCCACCCAGTCCTACCTGGGGGACATCAATGTACAGTTCCCCTTCCGGCCGCGGCTCTACCGAAAGGTCCTCGCCAACCCCGATGCCGATGACCTGGCCATGTACATTCGCATCGGCGAACACGCCACCTGGCCAATGATGGCCATGATTGAGGACCAGACCCTGGTCAGCCGTACCTTCCGGGAGTGCATTGATCGCCTGAAACAGCGGGCCGGAGCGGAGCGACGGAAGATTGCCTGAAGCTGGCGCAATAGATCACGATCTTGATCCCGGTACCAGGCACCCCTCCTCCAGGCCACCGGCCGATCTTTCATTGCACCATCGTGCCGCTGTAACCGGCTGCCTCACGTCCCCTGCCACTCTGCTGCCGGATTGTCAGCCAAGTCAGTGAATCCTGTGCCCCGAAGGCAGATGGTCCACCAGATGACCGAGCTTATCCGGGTTACGGATGATGTACACAGCCTGGATATACCCGCCATCAATATCCACCATCGTGACCTGGGGAAGACCATCCTCCTCAATGGTCAGCCAGCCCGGCAAGCCGTTCACGTTAACCCGTTTGACCCAGGGTGGGTCGACCGATTCCGCCCTGCGGGCTACGGCCGAGAAGAGCCGGCAGATTCTATCGACACCCTCCAACAGTCGCAGGGCGGCGATCCGCTTGCCACCGCCATCCGCGTGCAGGGTGGCGCCCTCACTCAATAGCGCTTGCAGGGCGTCCACATCGCCGGTGCGCGCCGCCATGAAAAAGCGGTCCGCCACTTCCCCATGCTCGTCCGGGGTAACCCGATAGCGTGGACGCCCGGCCTGCACGCGCTTGCGGGCCCGGCTGGCAAGCTGACGGCAGGTCGCCTCGCTACGGTCCAGGCTGGCAGCAACCTGGCCGAAGTCCAGTCCGAAAACATCGTGCAACAGGAAGGCCACGCGCTCCAGTGGTGAGAGTCGCTCCAGCGCCAGCATCAGGGCAAAGGACACATCGCTGGCCAGGGCTTCCACCTCCATCGGTGTGTCCGGACTTTCCACCAGCGGCTCCGGCAGCCAGGGGCCGACGTAGGTTTCCCGCTGGTGACGGGCCGAGCGAAGGCGGTCCAGGCACAGGCGGCTGGCGACCGTGGTCAGGTAGGCCCGCGCATCCTCCACCGCCCCATGATCCGTGTTGTGCCAACGCAGGTAGGCGTCCTGCACCACGTCCTCCGCCTCGCTCACCGAACCCAGCATGCGGTAGGCAACGCCGGTCAGGTAGCGTCGCCATTGTTCGAACTGTTGTGTGGATTCATCCGTCATGATAATGGGCTCCCATCCAGCCTGCATCAACGATTATGGGCTTTATCATTCGGATGCACGACACGAAACCCCACACTGATCCGGTTCCACACGTTGATGACACCAATCAGCAGCGTCAGGTTGACGAACTCCTGTTCCGTGAAATGTGCCAGCCCCTGTTCATAATCCGGTGTGGGTGCTCCGGTGTCCGCCAACCGTGTCAGCGATTCGGTCCAGGCCAGCGCAGCCCGTTCCCGGGGGGTGTAGAGCGCAGACTCACGCCAGGCGGAGAGCAGGTACAACCGGGCTTCGCTTTCTCCCGCCGCGCGGGCATCACTGGTGTGCATGTGCAGGCAATTGGCGCAGCCGTTGATCTGCGATGCCCGGGTCTTCACCAGCTCAACCAGGCTGTATTCCAGCCCACAGTCGCGGACATAGTCTTCCAGTTTGACCATGGCGGCAATGGCGTCCGGGGCGGCCTGGTAGGGGTTCAGTCGTTTTTCCATGGTGTTGCTCCTCTGTGTCGGTTGGGTGTTTCTGCCGGGTAAGACGACGCAGCCTTCCGGAATGTGACATAGACCATAAAAATCTTCCCCCAACTCAAATCACGTCCTTTGTCATGAGGCACCCAGCCCTTCCAATCCCTTAGGACAACCCAATGACGGGCCATGAGGATAGCCCGGCACCATGTCTGAGCGAATAACGGAGAAACCCCGTAATACACTGATAATTTGGACCATTTCCACACAGTCAAGTTAACAGGACAATTTTATTGGACAGTTGTCCAGTAAAAGTGATTAACTGAATACACAGTACAAAAACAAAGGGACTATTCGCCAACATCGCACCGACAGTAGTGATGGGGCGCCACCAGCACCCAAGGCGGAAAGCCAGGGATCTGGACCCGGATTCACCGCTGGCGCGGCGAGGTCCGAGGCTACCAACAACAATGATTCGATGAGCCTTCCCTATGAAACATGAACAACATGATTTTGATTACGTGGTCGTTGGTTCCGGCTTTGGCGGCAGCGTCTCGGCATACCGTCTGAGCCAGAAGGGCTATCGCGTCCTGGTGCTCGAACAGGGCCGCCGCTGGACACCGGAGAACCTGCCGAAGACCAACTGGAAAGCCTGGGATTACCTCTGGCGCCCGTTCCTCGGCCTGAAGGGGTTCCTGAGCCTTCGCCTGTTCCGACACGTCATGATCCTCCATGGCAATGCCGTCGGTGGCGGCTCCATCACCTACGCCCAGACCCTGCTGGTCCCCAAGAACAGCGTGTGGGAGGAAGGCAACTGGGCCGGCCTGGACGACTGGACGGCCACCATGCCCGCCCATTACGACACCGCCAAGCAGATGCTCGGGGTCAACGAAAACCGTCGCCCGGGGCCCGCCGACGACAAACTCCGGGAGATGGCGGTCGCGGCCAACGTAGAGGACAGCTTCTACTACACGGACGTGGGTGTGTTTTTCGGCAATGAGGG
Organism: Marinobacter shunpengi; assembly: GCF_045449695.1. Taxonomy (NCBI): domain Bacteria; kingdom Pseudomonadati; phylum Pseudomonadota; class Gammaproteobacteria; order Pseudomonadales; family Marinobacteraceae; genus Marinobacter; species Marinobacter shunpengi. Next base: position 441,545 of record NZ_JBJJKZ010000013.1, on the reverse strand, counting down.
CGATCCGCAGGGCACCGAATATCCGGACCCCTACTTCGGCGGAGAAGGCCCGGCGCGAAATTCCTGCATCGGCTGCGGCGGCTGCATGGTGGGCTGCCGCTACAACGCCAAGAACACCCTGGACAAGAATTATCTGTACCTCGCCGAAAGGCTGGGCACGGAAGTCCGCGCGGAAACGGAGTGCGTGGATGTCCGCCCCTTGGGCAATGCGGGCGGCTCAGAGGGTTACGAGGTCATCACGGCCCCGGCCTTCAAGCGCTTCAACCGCCCCAAGACCCGCATCACGGCCAAGAGCGTCGTGTTTTCCGCCTCGTCCCTGGGTACCCAGCAACTCCTGTTCAAGCTGAAGGACTCCGGTTCGCTGCCTAACGTATCCGACGATCTGGGCAAGCGGGTCCGCACCAATTCCGAGTCGATCCTCGGGGTTCGCTACCCTGGCGCCAAGGAGGACATGTCCCGTGGGGTTGCCATTGGTTCCGGCATCTACATCGACGACCACACCCACATCGAGGCTGTCCGCTACCCGGAGGGCTCCAACCTGATGAGCAGCCTGCTGACGGTGCTGACCGGCGGCCGGCCGGGGCCGACCCGGATACTGAGCTGGATGGGCGCACTCACCAAACTGGTCGCCACCCGTGGTATCAACGGGATCCGCAGTGTCCTGCCCTACCGGTGGTCCTCGGAAACGGTGATTTTCCTGGTCATGCAAACCATCGATGGCCATATCAACATGCGCTGGAAGCGGGCCTGGTACTGGCCGTTCGGCAAGCAACTGGCGACCGAGGGCGACCGTATTCCCACGTTCATCCCCGAGGCCAACACCTTCACGGAAAAAGCGGCCCGGGCCACCGGTGGCGTCGGCCTCAGCTCCATGAGCGAGATCCTGTTTAACGTACCCATGACCGCCCACTGCATGGGCGGCTGCGCCATGGCGGACTCGCCGGACAAGGGCGTGATCGACGCGCAGAACCGGGTGTTCAACTACCAGAACCTGTATGTAGTGGACGGCTCCATGCTGTCCGCCAACCTGGGCGTGAACCCCAGCCTGACCATCACCGCCCTCGCGGAACGAGCCATGTCGTTCATTCCGGAAAAGACCGACACCCTGGACAAACGGTCACATCAGCCGACCGACGCGCCGGCAACACAGCAGATCCAACCTGAATCGACTGAAAAGGCCCGGATATGACCAACAGCGCCCCCCAAGAGAACGATGTTTTCACTGGTCTCGAGAACGACCTCAACGCCCTCGCCAACGCCCGTGACAACTGGGCCAGGACACCGGTGTCGGAACGCATCCAGATACTCCAGGAAATCAAGGATGCCCTGCTGTCCGCATCCGATGGCTGGGTCCGGGATGCCGCCCGGGCCAAGGGCCTGTCTGCGGATTCACCCCTGGCCGGCGAGGAATGGCTGTCAGGCCCGTATGCGGTGATGTCTGGCTGCAACGGCCTGATGCAGACACTCTCGGAGCTGGAGGGCAAGGCCTTCCTTAGGCATATCCCCTTTCGCACGCTGCCGTCCGGACAGACCGCCGCGCGGGTAACACCCCATGGCATCTGGGACCGCCTGCTGCTGTCGGGCGTGAAGGCCGATGTCTGGATGAAACCGGGCGTTAACGAGGGCAACATCGCCGAACACGCCGCAACCGCCTATGATGTGCCGCCCGAACAGAGAACCGGTCGCGTTGCCCTGGTTCTCGGCGCTGGCAACATCGCTGCCATCGCGCCGCTCGATGCCTTTCAGAAACTGTTCCTGGAACACCAGGTGGTGGTCCTCAAGATGAACCCGGTCAACGATTACCTGACCGAACACCTGGAGGCCGCCCTGCGCCCCTTGATTGAACGCGACGCCCTGCGCATCGTGAAGGGAGGCGGTGACGTGGGCGCCTGGCTGACCGAGCACCCAACGGTGGAGGAAATCCACATCACCGGTGCCGAATCGACCCATGATGCCATCATCTGGGGCCGGGGTGATGAAGGCCAACGTAACCGGGAGGCCGGCACCCCCCGGTTGGACAAGCGCATCACCTCCGAACTGGGCGCGGTCTGCCCAACCATCGTGGTACCGGGTAACTGGTCAGGCGCCGACATCCGCTTCCAGGCGGAACAGATCGCCACCCAGAAGCTCCACAACTCCGGTTTCAACTGCGTGGCCTGCCAGGCACTGCTGATGCCAGAGGGCTGGGATCAGGCCAATGAACTGCTGAACGAGATCCGCGGGGTCATGGGCCGCTCCACGCGCCCGGCCTACTATCCGGGCGCCGAGGATCGCCTGGAAACCTTCCGCCAGAAGTCTGCAGAGGTGACATCGGTCAGCCGGGACACAGCTCCCGACCTGCTGATCAACCAGCTTGAAGACGACGACTGGTTCCGCAGCAATGAAATCTTTGCCCCGGCGCTTTCCACTCACTCCCTGGAGGCACCGGATGCGGAACAATACCTGCGCAATGCCATCGACTTCGCCAACAGCAAGCTCCACGGCACGCTGGGCGCCAACATCGTTATCCACCCGGACACCATCCGCTCCATCGGACGCGACCGGTTCGAGGCACTGCTGACGGATCTCCGCTACGGCACCATCGCCATCAATACCTGGACCGGACTGGGTTTCCTGAATACCGCCTGCCCGTGGGGCGCCTTCCCGGGTCACACCCTGGACGATGTCCAGAGCGGTATTGGTACCGTCCACAACACCTTCATGTTCGATGCAGTGGAGCGTGCAGTCGTGGAAGCGCCCTTCCGGCCCTTCCCCCGATCGGTACTGTCCGGCGAATGGAGCCTGCTGCCACGGCCGCCCTGGTTTATCACCAACCGCCGCCAGCACCGACTTGGGCGCCTGCTCACCCGTTTCCAGCATAGCCCCGGCTGGCATCGTATTCCCCGCATTTTCGCCAATGCGCTCTTGGGGTAAGGTTGACGCCCGAATCGGGGCGCACCCGCGCCCCATGGCTGTGTCATCCATTTGAGGACAGGTTGTATGAGTTCCGCCGCACCCGACAAGTTACTGGCCCGTGCCGAACGCAAGAACCGCAAGCGCCAGGAAAAGAAGGACCAGATTGCCAGCAGCGCCCTGCAGGCACTGCAGGAACTGGGCTATGCCAATACCAGCCTGCGGGACATCGCCGAGAAGGCCGGGCTGTCACTGGGCATGCTGCACTACTACTTCGAGGACCGGACGGCGCTGATCCTGCATTGTGTGACCGCCTATAAGACAACGTTCATCTCGTTGCTCCGTGAGGCGGTGGGCAACGCGGACGGCCGTGAAGCCATCATGGACGCCCTGGCGAAAGGTCTGGCAACCACCATTGTCGAGGATGCCTCTACCCACCGGCTGTGGTACGACCTGCGCAGCCAGGCCCTGTTTGACCCAACGTTCCGACCCGCAGTCAGGGATATCGAACAGGCGCTGATCGAGATTGTCGCCATGGCCGCAACCCGGGCCGGCAAAGCTGACGAAGTCGACGCCTCACTCGGCTATGCCGTGCTGGATGGCGTCTTCCGCTACCAGATGCAAAACCAGGTCACGGGCACTCCCCGGGACCAAGAATCGCTCGCCATGGAAATGCGGGCCGTACTGGAAACCTTCCTCTAGGGCCACGATCAACGGACACCAGTCGCTGCAGCCCAGAACGTCGCAACAGGAGTACACATGACAATAACAATACCCCTAAAAAAGATGGCTGTTCCGATGATGGCCTCGCTGGCCCTGCTGGCGCCAACGACCCATGCACAGGACGCGACCGTACATACCGCCGAAGCCAACCGTGCCGTACTGGACAGCCTGCCCTTCGATGACCGCTCCGATTTCGAGCGGGCCACACGCGGGCTGATCGCCACACCGGAACAGAACGAGATCACCGATGCCAACGGAAAGGTTGTCTACGACCTAGACCAGTTCGAGTTCCTTGAAGGCACGGAGGCCCCGGACACGGCCAACCCCAGTCTCTGGCGTCAGGGCCACCTCAACCAGCTTTCCGGGTTGTTCGAGGTAACCGACGATATCTACCAGATCCGGGGATACGACCTCTCGGTGATGAGCTTCATCCGGGGTGACGAGGGCTGGATCGTGATTGACCCGCTGCTGTCCGTTGATACCGCCAGGGCCGGTTTCAAGCTTCTGCGTGACAACGTCGAGGACCTGCCGGTGAGCGCGGTTATCTTCACCCACAGCCACGCGGACCACTTCGGTGGTGTAAAAGGCATCATTTCCGAACAGGAAGTGGAAGAACGGAACGTACCCATCATCGCGCCGGAAGGCTTCTACGAGGAATCCGTGGGCGAGAACCTGATAGCCGGCAACGCCATGAGCCGCCGGGCCAGCTATATGTTCGGCAACCTGCTGCCCACGGGGCCCGAGGGTTCCATCGGTGCCGGCCTCGGGCCGATGACATCTGCGGGCAACATCACCATCATGCGGCCGACCCGCACCATTTCCGGCCCCCCGGGTGAGCCGATTGAAACCACCGTTGATGGCGTCAACATGACCTTCCTCAACACCCCCGGTGCCGAGGCACCGGCGGAACTGATGTTCTACCTGCCGGACTCCAGGGCCCTTATGCAGGCGGAAATCATCAACCACAACCTCCATAACCTCTACACCCTGCGGGGTGCCAAGGTTCGCAGCGGTGACCAGTGGGCCAAGTACATCAACAAGGTGATCAACCTGTACGGCGAGGAGGTCGAAATCAGTTTCGGCAGCCACCACTGGCCGGTGTGGGGCAACGAGGAAATCAACGAGTTCTGGCGCAAGCAGCGGGACACCTACCGTTATATCCACGATGAAACCCTGCGCCTGGCCAACAAGGGCCAGACCATGGATGAAATCGCGGAAAACGTGACACTGCCGGAAACCCTGTCCAGTGATTTTGCCAACCGCGGTTACTACGGCACCGTGAGTCACAACGTCAAGGCACAGTATCAGTTGTACTTCGGCTGGTTCAGCGGTAATCCGTCGGAGCTCAACCCACTGCCCCCGGTCGAGGAAGGCCGCAAGTTCGTCGAGTACGCAGGCGGTGCCGATGCCCTGATCAGCAAGGCCCGGGACGACTATGAGGCCGGCAACTACCGCTGGGCGGCCACCGCCCTGAATCATCTGGTCTTCGCCGAGCCGGACAATGAGGCCGCCAAAGGCCTGCTGGCCGACACGCTGACCCAGATGGGCTACCAGTCCGAAAGTGGGCCCTGGCGCAACTTCTACCTCACCGGTGCCAAGGAACTGCGTGACGGCGTCAATTCCGATATAGCCCCGAATGCCGCCTCCGCCGACATCATCCTCGGTCTGCCGCTGGACAAGTACCTGGATTACCTGGCCATGCGCCTGGATCACCCCAGGGCCGCCAAGGCGGGTGTCGACGTGACCCTGAACCTTGTGATGCCGGATGCTGGCGACGAGGTGATACTGAACATTGCCAATGGAGTGATGAACTACACCATGGACGCCCAGACCGATGATGCCGACGCCACTGTCACCATGGACCGCGCCGTGCTGGACGCCATCAACCTGCAGCAGCGCACCTTCCCGGACGCCATGAAGTCAGGAGACGTGCAGATCGAAGGCGACCAGAGGGCCTTCCTGACCTTCCTGGGTCTGCTGGACAACTTCGAGTTCGGGTTCAACATCGTTACTCCCTGACCCTCAACTGCCAGGGACGATAATCCCACAATCTGCTGGAGCCATGGAGGGTACCAGTTGCTCCAGTCAGCCTTATCACACCGGCCTCTGGCTTCCCCAACCTGTCAAACAGTGCAAAAACGATCGCACGCGGTCGACTTTCCGCTCCTCCCTGCTAGATTTATAAACAGTTAGCAAGCTCTAGCTGTTCGACACATCTCAACGGGATACCGACGCGACATGGGAGTCAGGGAACAGCAACCCAACCTGCGGAGAAAACTGACCCTACTGGTGACAGGACTCGGCCTTACGATTGTCCTGACGGTGGGATTCATGGTCGCCGTGGTGCAGATACAGTCCGCCATTACCGCCTACACCTTCGGAGAGAGTGTCTGGTCGAGGGCACAGGTTGACGCTGTCCGGCACTTCCACCGTTTCGGGGAAACCGGGCGCTTCCGGGAACTGGCCCAGGCCCGGCAATCACTGATGGTCCCCATCGGCGACCTGCACGCGCGCCTGGCCATGACCGCCTCGGAACTGGACTGGGCCCGGGCCAGGAAAGGCCTTGAACAGGGCGGCATCCACCCCGACGACTTCACCCGCATGATCCTGCTGGTCCGTTATCTGTCATGGCTTGAGCCCATGGAAACGGCCATTAACGCCTGGCAAGCCACCGATGATCTGCTGATGGAGATGGACCAGATCGGTAACGCCATGGAGCGGGAATGGCTCAGCGAGTCTCCCGACCGGAGCCATCTTCAGGACCTGGAGCAACGCCTGTCCACACTGGACGACCAACTGCGTTCACGAGCCCTGGTGTTCAGGCTGGCCATGGGAGAGGCCGCACGCTGGGCCGCCGGATTCCTCTCCTGGGTCAGCGCCGGGTTCCTGGCGCTGGTGACGTTGCTGTCCTGGTTCCTCGCAGTCCAACTGGTCAAGCTGCTGCAACGGAGCGAACAGAGCTTTCGCTCCATCTTCGAGCAGTCCGCCATCGGCATTGTCCAGATCGATCCCGCCGGTCGGATCGTCAACGCCAACCAGGCCACGTGCGACATCCTGGGCTATTCCCGCGAGGAACTGGTACCGCACTCCTACCGTGCGCTGATCCATCCGGAAGACTGGGAGATCGAAAAGGAGGCCAGGGTTGCCATCAACCGCGGCGATATCGACAACTACACGACGGAACACCGGCTGGTCCGCAAAAGCGGGGAACTGCTGTGGGCCCGCCTGACCATCTCCCGCGTGTGGGACGCCGCCAGCCACTCTTTCTACTTTACGACCGTACTGGAGGACATCTCCGAATCCCATCGGCTATCCACCGAACTGAGCTACCTGGCCACCCATGACAGCCTGACTGACCTGATCAACCGGCGCGCCTTCGAACAACAGCTTGCCAGCCATCTCGGGCGTGTACGTAACGGAGGCGAACAGCATGCCCTCTGTTTTATCGACCTTGACCAGTTCAAGGTGGCGAATGACACCTCAGGCCACGATGCCGGTGACCAACTGTTGCGACAGGTGGCCAGCATCATCCAGAAGAACCTCCGCGACACCGATATCCTGGCCAGGCTCGGCGGTGACGAATTCGGCCTTATCCTGCAACACTGCGACCTGGATATCGCCCATCGGCTGGCGGAAAAAGTGCGGGCATCCCTGGACCATCTGGTTTTCACCTGGCGGGGAACCAGCCATACCATCAGTTGCAGTATCGGGGTGGTACCGATCACGGCGGAAACCACCGGCATCAGTGCACTGATGAGGGCCGCGGACATCGCCTGCTATACCGCGAAGGACGGAGGCAGGAATCGCGTTTGCCTGATGGCACTGGACGACGAACAACTTGCAACCCAACGCGGCGAAATGGAATGGCTTAGCCGCATCCAGACAGCGTTTCAGGAGGATCGGTTCTTCCTCGAAGGCCAGGTCATTGCACCATCCCGTCATTCCAACCGGGGGCTGCGTTACGAAGTGCTGATTCGCCTGCGGGCGCCGGACGGTAAGGTTGTCCCCCCAAACGCCTTCCTGCCCCCCGCGGAGCGGTTCGGCGTGGCCGGCAGGATTGACCGATGGGTCATCACCCACGTCCTGGAAGCCCTGTCCCGGGCACCACAACACCTGGAGAGGCTCGACGCCTGTCACATCAACCTGTCCGGCCGCTCATTCGACCAGAGCGGCTTTGCGGATTTCGTGGTGTCACAGTTCACCCGCTACCAGATTCCCCCGCATAAAATCTGCTTTGAAATCACAGAAACCGCCGCTGTTCACAATCTGCTCGAAGCGGAAGCCTTCATGAAACGACTCGGTGACATGGGCTGCCAGTTCGCCCTGGATGACTTCGGTTCGGGACTGTCGTCGTTCGGCTACCTGCGTCAGTTACCCGTTACCTGCCTGAAAATAGACGGCATGTTCGTCCGTGACATTCTCACCAACGACACCGACCTGGCCATGGTCAGGGCCATCCACGATATTGGCCATACCATGCACATGACCACGGTCGCTGAATACGTGGAATCGGAGCAAGCCGCGGCCCTGCTGACCGATATCGGCGTTGACCTGCTCCAGGGCTACTGGGTGCACCGACCGTGCCCGCTGGAGGACATCCTGAACATGGATGACGTATAATGTTATAATATAACACACCTCGCAATATACGATCAGGCACTCCGATCCATGAACCATAACCAGATCAAGGCAGTTCCCACCAACGTCATCACCGGCTTCCTGGGCGTGGGCAAGACCACCGCCATCCTTCACCTGCTACAGCACAAACCCGACAACGAACGCTGGGCGGTTCTGGTCAACGAGTTTGGAGAAATCGGTGTGGATGGCAGCCTGCTCCAGGGCGTACATGCCGAAGCGGCCGGCGTCTTTGTGCGCGAGGTACCCGGTGGCTGCATGTGCTGCACCGCCGGCCTGCCCATGCAGATCGCCCTGAACCAGCTACTGGCGAAGGCCAGGCCCGATCGCCTGCTGATTGAACCCACCGGTCTGGGCCATCCACTTGAAGTATTGCAGAGCCTTTCCGCCGAGCATTACCGGGACGTGCTCTCGATCCGCAAAACCGTGACCCTGGTGGACGCCCGCAAGCTCACGGATGCCCGGTATACCGGACACACCACCTTCAACCAGCAGATTGCCATGGCCGATGTGGTGGTGGGTAACAAGCAGGATATGTACGGGCCGGAGGACAAGTCACGGCTGGAGACCTACGTGCGTGACCATGGCGCCCCCGGAGCGACCGTTACGTTCACCGAGCAGGGAGCGCTGGAGCCGGCATGGCTGGAAGGCCCCTCTGCGTCCCTGTCAGATGGCCATCACCACCATCACCATGCGCGCCCCCCGGAAGCACCGGCCGGAACCGGCCCCCTTCCCGACAGCAGCTTCCTCAGGGCAACCAATGAGGGTGAAGGCTATGAAAGCGTCGGCTGGCGCTTTGACGCCAATCGCATCTTCGATCACCAGACACTGTTCGCCTTCCTGAGCGGGCTGGACGCCGAACGCATGAAAGCGGTCTTCATCACCGACAACGGCGTCTTCGGGTACAACCTGACCAGTGACAGCCTCACCGAGATACCCCTGGATGACGCTCTGGAGAGCCGGATTGAGATCCTCGCACCGAAGGTTGATCCGGACTGGGAGAGGCAGTTGCTGGAGGCCATGGGGCCCGGAAGCTGAACCGGAATCCTGCGGGACAGAACCTGGCGCCCAGCCGGCCCGGCGCACCTGCTTGACGCTGTACATCACGGTATCGGCGCGGGCCAGTAACGCCTTTATGAAAGCGTCGGCTGGCGCTGTGGCGCCGAGCGCATGAATGGACATCCATGTGTAACACTTTCTATACAAATTTCGCCAGACAAAACCGGCTTAGCTGCTAGCTTTAACACTATCGGCCATTCAAACAGCTGTTTGCCTGGAGTGTTATGGAGCAGTATAGACGCCTGGGCGCGATTGCCCTGATGATCGGCTGGCTGCTGGTGACGGCCCTTGGTTACTGGTTGTATCAGGACAAGGTCACCCGTCCCTACACCACTATCGACAGCCCCATCGGGCATGGGGAACTGAAACGGCACCTGGAAAGCGCCTGGACAACACTCCCCGGGCAGGGTGAGGCGTTTTCCTCCGGGCCAACGCTGATCCATTTTTCCACCCCCCAATGCCACTGCGACCAGCAGAGCCGGCAACACGTCAGCGACCTGTACGATATCTTTGACGGGACCGCCCTCACCCTTGTGCAGGCAACGCAATCCTATGACGCCACCAGCACAGCGATGCCCAGGGCGCAGACGATAGCGCTACCCGAACTATGGGCGATCGTTCCGGCAGTTCCTTCGGCGGCACTGTTTGATGCCAGCGGCACCCTGCTCTACTTCGGCCCCTACTCCAGTGGCCCCATCTGCGGTGCGGGCATCAACTTTGTCGAAGACCTGCTGACCAGGCTGGATAAAGGGCAGCCCCCCTCACCCTGGATCAACGACATGGCCGTCGGCTGTTTCTGTAAAACCGGCACGTACTCAACCTGATCACCGAGCCCCAGGAGCATTTCAGCATGGATATGCCCGCAACAACGATAGGAACACCCCGCATCCTCCCCCACCACAGGCAGCCCGGGCAAAAAGCAGGGCAGTTGTTCAGCCTGGCACAGCAACAACGAGGTGCCGACCGGCTGATGGTGGGGGTCACCTGGCTCCTGCTCGCATACGCCGTGGTGCTGGCGTCCTGGCACGATACCTGGGCCGCCGTTCTCTGGTTCGGACTTCCGGCCGCCATCATCCCGACGGTTATCGCGGTCATGGTGCCGGCAACCCGCACTGCCAGGCTGGGTTTCGGGGCCAGCTTCATGATCCTGTCGGCCCTGCATATCCACCAGGCCCACGGCATGATCGAGATGCACTTCGGCATCTTCATGCTGTTGGCTTTCCTGCTCTACTATCGGGACTGGGCACCTGTCGTCTTTGCTGCGGGGGTTATCGCAATCCACCACCTGGTGTTCAACTACCTGCAGGTTGCCACTGCCGTGCCCGTCTTTGTCTTCGAGGCCAACACCGGCCTGGAAATCGTCTTCCTGCATGCCGCCTACGTGGTTTTTGAAACCATCATTCTTGTACTGATGGCCATCAAGCTCCACCGCGAGGCCCTGGAAACCCAGGATATCCATTCTGCCGTGGGCTCGCTCCTGGAGGGCGGCGACCGGATCGACCTGCGGGGCACCGACCGGAAACCGGCCAGCCGCGTTGGCAAGGCCCTGCAGGACGTAATGGCACGCACCCGGGAAGTCATGAGCGAAACCCGGGACGTCACCCGGCAGCTCGACGAGACCAGCTCGGAGATGGCGACTCTCGCGGACGACTTTGCCAAAACTTTCCGCGCCGAGGAAACCGACACCCAGGAAGCGGCCACCGCCGTCAGTCAGGCAACCGCCGCCGTCCGACAGGTGTCTTCCAGCGCCAGCGAGGCGGCGGAAGCCGCTGGCAGGGTTGACGATGCCGCCCGGGAAGGTACCCGCGCCCTCGCCGACAGCAAGCCAGTGATTGACCGCCTTTCCGGCAGTATTCATGGGGGGAGCCAACTGGTCAGCCGCCTGACAAAAGACAGCGAATCCATCGGGACGGTACTGGACGTTATCCATAGTGTGGCGGAGCAGACCAACCTGCTGGCACTGAACGCGGCCATTGAGGCCGCCCGTGCCGGTGAGCATGGTCAGGGGTTTGCGGTGGTTGCGGATGAAGTACGTACCCTGGCCACCAAGACCCAGGAGTCGGCTCATGAGATCCAGTCAATGATCAACGAGCTACAGCAGGCAGCCCGGGACGCGGATGACGCCATGACCGAAAGCCAGTCGGCAACGGAGGAAACCGTCCAGGTGTTTGAATGCCTGGCGGCACACCTTGAGACCATCGCCACCGGCGTTGACAAGATCAACATCGCAAATGCCCAGACAGCGGAAGCCGCCAATCATCAACGTCAGGTCATGGAGACCGGCGACAGCAGCGTGCAGGCCATCAGCCGGGACATTGTCGCCAGCAATGCCGAGGTACATCACCTGGCGGACGTTGGCGGCAGACTTCGGCAGCTATCCGAGAAGCTGACCCGGCAGGCCAGTCATTTTGACCTGTAGGGAAGCGCTCAGGCTTGCCAGCCTCCGCGCAAGGCCCTTCGGAATTATACTCCACGCTCGCTTTAGCGGGCTTGGCCCAGGGCCGGTCCGTCCCTGAACGGGGGACGGATCGCGAACATCCGTTCACTGCGCATTTGCCGACGCCACCGGCGGGTTGTCGATAATGATCTCGACCCGACGGTTGCTTTGCCGGCCGGCTGCGGAGTCGTTGCTGGCCAGCGGCTGGTTCTGCCCCAGACCGATGGCGGTCAGACGCTGTGCCGCTATCCCCTGCTGCACCAGGTAAGACCGGACGGCCTCGGCCCTGCGCTGAGACAACTCACGGTTGTAGTCCATATTGCCCACGTTATCGGTATGGCCCTCTATCGCCGCATTGCGTTCCGGATACTCCGTAAGGAAGGCCACGAGTCTTGTGAGGTGGGAGGTATTTCCCGCTTTCAGTTCCGAGCTGTCAAACTCGAACAGCAGATCGCCCAGTGTCAGCACCAGTCCCCGCTCAGTCGCTTCCGCCTCCAGTTCATCGATCTGCCGCTGCAGGTCGGCGGCCCTGGCGGCTGACAATGCCTGTGCCTGTTCCCCTTCCTGTTGCATGCGGTCGGCGTCCGCCCGCGCCCGGTCAGCCTCAAGTGTGCGGGCGTCCAGGCGGGAGGTGGCCCTCTGTTCAGCCAACTGTGCGCGTTCTTCCTCTGCCTGGCGAGTGGATGCCTTCGCCATGGCAATCTCCACCTGACGATCAGCCACATATACGCGGTGCGCGCCTAACACCTGATTCTGCCCGCTATCGGACAATGGTTGCTCCGCCAGGCGAACTGCCCTTTCAGCCGCTTCGAGTGCTGTTGGTGCCTTGTTGGCCAGTACCGGATCGGACTGCAGACGGTTCAGTTTTTCGCGGGCAAGGTCCGCGCCCTGGGGGCTTTGTGGCGTGGAAGCACACCCCGCCAGCAGGACCGACCCGAGCATTAACCCGCCAAGTAAACGATGCGTGTTCATTGTTGTGCTCCTGTGCGGTTCATTTCTTCGGTCAAGGCCTCTGCACCGCGTTGCATTTCAGCATTGATCGCCGCCGCCTTGGCGGCCTCGGTCTTTGCGTATGCCAGCTCGGCCTCTACTCTGGCCTCCACAGCCAGCCTCTCGGCGTCGTCCATTCGCTCCTCTCGTACAGCCGTATCCGCCTGCGCCAGCTTTTCCCGGGCATCACCCAGTTCGGAGGCGGCGAATCGGCCAGCGTTGTATTGTTCGGCACTGACAACCGCGGTACGCGCATCATCCAGCAAGGTGGTCGGTGCCGGAGGCGAGGATGCGCAACCGGTGATCAGCAACCCGCTGGTTACTAGCGCCAGCAGAAAAAGGCGTAATGAGCCGGCGTATGGGAGTGGTATGAGTGTCATGTCAGGTTCTCCTTCTGTAAGGACGGGATTGAACACTTCTACTTGATCGCATGTCGTGACTCCCTGACATGATCCTTCTCTCACCCGTGTGATGAGATCGATCTTCATCATGGGGCCTGGCGACGGTGTCGTCTGTGCGCCGACATACACAGAGCCACCGCCCTGAAGGGGTACACCAGGATCGAGGGGTGCTTGGGTGCTTGAGTGCGTCAACGCACAGACCCTGCCGATGCAAGAGCACAGCGTGCTAAGGGGATTCTGCCGATCCACGTTGCAGAACCTTCAGCGGCTGGAAAGCCGCAGGGAGACCATCATGCCTGAGGAGAGCAAACAAGCGACGAACGCCATCGTGGCAGCACTGCCGACCAGGGAAGGCCGACGATTTGCTGCCCTGTGTCAACCCACTCCACTCAAACGGGGCGACATTCTGTGCCAGCCGAATCAAAGCCTGGAAAAGGCATACTTCCCGACATCCGGGGTCATGTCACTGGCCATGGTCCTTGGTAGCCGACCGCCCCTCGAGCTGGGCCTGATCGGCCGCGACGGTATGCTGGGGGCAACGTTGTCACTGGATATTCTGGCGGCACCCATGCGCGCTGTGGTGCAGGTAGAAGGCACCGCCCTGGTGATGCCCTCAGCTCAACTGCACCAGGAGCTACGTGCCAGCCAGCGCCTGCGGGACGCGGTACACCACTACCAGTACCGGTTAATGATGCAAACCCTGCAGACCGCCGCCTGCCTGCATTTTCACGAGATCGAGCCACGTCTGGCACGCTGGCTGCTGCTGGTCCAGGAGCTTAGCCTGACCGACAACATTCATTTTACGCACACGTTGCTTTCCCATGCCCTGGGCGTGCGCCGAAGCGGGGTAACGATCGCGGCAGGCTCTCTGCAGCGCCGGGGCCTGATCAGCTATAACCGGGGCGAGATACGCATTATCGACCGGGCCGGACTTGAGATCGCCGCCTGTGAATGCCATACCGCCCTGAACAACAAGTATCGTGCGTTGTTCGGGTAGGATTCCGGGTATGCGCCGGTGGCATCCAAGGGAATGTTTGACTGTGTTCGATACCGAACCGAACGGTTACCCGATTGTGATATGGTGAATGACCACGTATGTCCGTGGGCAATTTGGAGCAACCATGCTGAAAGCCGTCGCTTCCCCCGAGGACAACTGTTTAATCGCGGCATTGCCACAGGCCGCCCGGGACCGCCTGATTCCCAACCTTGAACTGGTAAACTTCCCACTCGGCAAGGTGCTGTATGAGTCGGGTGATACCGAGCATTACGTATACTTTCCCACCGACTGCATCGTATCCCTGCTTTACCTGATGAGCAACGGCGCCTCTGCGGAGATCTCCGTGGTGGGACGGGAAGGCATTGTCGGGGTCGCCGTATTCATGGGAGGGGAGAGCACGACCAGCCGGGCCATCGTCCAGAGTGCCGGCAACGCATTCCGACTGCCAAGGCAACATCTCAAGGATGAGTTCAACCGCCACAGCGACCTTATGGATCTGATGCTGCGCTACACCCAGTCACTGATCACCCAGATGGCGCAGACTGCAGTCTGCAACCGCCACCACTCCATTGACCAGCAGCTGTGCCGATGGCTGCTACTGTCACTGGACCGCCTGCCCGGTGACGAGTTGACCATGACCCAGGAACTGATCGCCAACATGCTCGGGGTCCGCCGGGAGGGTGTGACGGAAGCCGCAGGCAAACTGGACAGGCTGGGCGTGATCCATTACAAGCGCGGCCACATCCGTGTGCTTGATCGCCCGGAACTTGAGCGGCTGAGTTGTGAGTGCTATGGGGTGGTCAAGAAGGAGTGTGACAGACTGTTACCCTCGTCTTTGTCCTGAAACCCTGTCCTGTAAAAGAAGACGCGGCATGATGGAAGGATCTGCTAAGCTGGTTCACCTTCATCACGGGCCTTGCAGCCATGAATGAAATAATGGCACTGGTTGGCGATACAATTGTCGCGGAATTTTCGGACCTCAACGATCTGGGTGATTTTGTCATTGTGGTAACCAGGTTACTGGTCGCCGCACTTCTTGGTGGTCTGCTTGGGCTTGAGCGTCAGCAACGGGGCAAGGCTGCCGGAATACGTACCCACATGCTGGTCTGCATGGGTGCAGCCTTATTCATCCTGATTCCACAACAGACCGGAATCACGGATTCCGAAATGAGCCGAGTTATCCAGGGGGTGATTGCGGGCATCGGTTTCCTTTGCGCGGGAACCATTATCACGGGTAAAGGCCAACAGGATGCCAGCGGCCTTACCACAGCGGCCGGAATCTGGTTTACGGCGGCCATCGGCATTGCCGTCGGCCTTGGGCGTGAGCAGACGGCTATCCTGTGCACTGTCCTGGCCTGGCTGGTACTTTTTGTAGTGCCCCTGTTCTCACACTCAGTACGCAAGGACAGTGCCCCGGATTCAGGTTCCAGAACCGACGCCGAAGAGAAACCGGCGACACAGGCCCCCCACAGTCCCGAGGAACGCCCCTGACTCCAGTGGCTTAGTGCGGTTCCGAACAGACCGGGCTCCCCCACCTGACTAATCTCCTCAGGACAATAATGACTGGGAGCCCCCAATGCCTATTACCTTCTTACCCGCTGATAGTGCCAATACCTACGGCCCCGAATCCACCTGCCCCCATTGCAGGGCCAGACCAGAAAGCGCCAATGCCGCTCTCTACGGGCCCTTAACGGATATTTCATTCGCCAATATGGCACAGATCACCCTTGACGCCATAGGTGACGCCGTACTGGTGGTCGACCCATGGGGGAAACTTCTCTATCTCAACAAAGTGGCCGAAACCATGACCGGCTGGTCACGGGAGGAGGCGCTTGGGCGTCCAGTCGAGCAGGTGTTTTTCGTTTTCGACGGCACAACCCGGGAACGGGTGAGAAGCCCCGCTCAACAGGCAATCGACGAGGACCAGAATGTGGCGCTCGCCCTTGGCAGCGTCCTTGTCCGTCGTGACGGTGCCGACCTTACCATTGAGGATTCCGCAGCCCCCATCCACGATCATCACGGCAGGATCGTGGGAGCGGTGATTGTCTTTCACGACGCCCGCCAGGCAGGCTCCGTGATCCAGAAAATGAGTCATCAGGCCCAGCACGACTTTCTCACCGACCTGCCCAACCGGATGCTTCTTCTGGAACGGCTTACCCAGGCCATTGGCATGGCCAATCGACACCAGAAGCAGATGGCCCTGCTTTTCCTGGATCTGGACCATTTCAAACAGGTTAACGACTCCCTGGGCCATGCCATGGGAGACCACTTACTACGCGACGTGGCAGCGGAGATCAGCAACTGTGTACGCGCCACGGATACCGTCAGCCGCCACGGCGGTGATGAATTCGTTATCCTGTTGACCGAAATCGAAAAACGGAGCGACGCCGCACAGATTGCCGAAAAAGTGCTGGCCAGGTTCTCCACGCCGCGCATGGTCGATGGCCGCCAGCTTCAGGTGACCATGAGCATGGGTATTGCTGTCTATCCGGAAAACGGCATGGACGCCGACACCCTGATGCGCAACGCTGACAGCGCCATGTATACCGCCAAGAAAAGTGGTCGAAACAGTTACCACTTCTGCGAGCAGAAAATGCAGGGCAAAACAGGCGTTTCCGTGAGAACCGGATCGAAACGACCTGCCAGCCAGACATCACAATGATCAGGGTGCCGTCTGATCTGTGACTGTTACCCAAGGTGGGGCAATAAACCCGGGGACTGGCTTGCTATACTTGGCGCGCATTCAGGACAACTGACAGGCTCACAGCGACCGCCCCATGCCCCATCCCTACTTCCTTGGCTGCCCACAGTGGCAGCACCCGGACTGGAACCGGGTATTGCCACCAGGGCAGAGCCCTCTCGCCTGTTATAGCCAGGTTTGCAACAGCGTGGAGGGCAACACCACTTTCTATGCCACCCCGTCACCCAGTCAGTGTGAACGGTGGCGATCCCAGGTGCCGGACTCTTTCCGTTTCCTGTTCAAGCTCCCCCGCCAGATCACCCACGACCGGATGCTTGCCGGGGTCGACCAGCCGTTGCGGGCGTTCCTGACCTTGCTGGACCCACTCCAGGATGTGCTGGGGCCTTTGCTACTCCAGCTCCCCCCGGCCTTCGGGCCGGAGCACCTGAATAACCTCTGGTATTTCATCGATACACTGCCATCCCCACTCACCTGTGCCGTGGAAGTCCGACACCCGGCTTTCTTCGACAAGGGCAGTGCGGAGCGAGAGTTGAACCGGGGGCTGCGTGAACGGGCCCTTGCCCGTGTCTGTTTTGACACCCGCGCCCTTTTTGCGGCCCCTGCTACGGACGAAGCAACCCGCGATGCCCAGCGCAAAAAACCGAGGCTCCCCCTCCACCTGCTGCCTGCCGACGCGCCACCCGTCATCCGCTACATCGGTCACCCGGACCTGGAGGCCAACCGCCCCTTCCTCCAACCCTGGGTTGACCGGGTAGCTGAATGGATCACTCAGGATAAGTATCCGTACATCTTCATGCACATGCCTGACAGTGGTGACGCCCTGGCATTGGCCAGGTTTTGGAATGAACTCCTGGGTCAGCGAGTGCCCACTGCGGACTTCCCCGACCTGAGGCAGGAAGAGCCCCAGATAGGGCTGTTCTGAAGGCCAAACTGCGCCAAGCCAAGGAAGGTTCATTGCTATAGGCGCCCCCTTCCTGATCTCCCAGTGCCATCCGTAAGCCCTATCCACTATTTATGTTAGCTTGCTAAATTAAACTTCCGTCGATATTATTGTTAGCACGCTAATCAAGTTATTCGCTCCATTGCGGCCATCAACGCCACCGGAGCCATGAGATCCCGACCATGCCCATTCATGCACAAACGGGCGCCCTGCCGTCCGATACCGCCACACAAACTGCCCACCACAAACTCAAGCCGTCCGTCGGTGGCGCCCTTGGGCGCGTCCACCGGTTGTGGCGTCAGGCCATTACCCATGCGGTATCACCGCTGGAACTGACGGAAAGCCGCTGGGCGGTGCTGGTGCACCTGGACCACCTGGGGGAAGGCAACACCCAGCAGGCCCTGGCCCGTGCCCTGGCCATCGAGATGCCGTCCCTTACCCGCACCCTCAACCAGCTTGAACAACAGAAACTGATCGAGCGCCGAGCCGCCCCCAATGATCGCCGTGCCCATACTCTCTGGTTCACCGCACAAGGCCGCCACCTCATGACCGACCTGGAAGAGCGCATCCAGGCCGTGCGAACCGCCATCTACGGCAACCTGGACGACCAACAGCTGGATCAGCTCGCCCGCATCATCTGCGCCATGGAGACCAACCTCCACCAGTACCTGGATACCCACAAGGAGGACCGTCAATGACACCGGATCAGGCCTTTGCCCGCTGGGTGCGGTTATCGCTGATCGCCTTTGTGGTGGTGTTTATCTATTTCCTGGTGGCCGACCTGTGGATGCCGCTGACACCCCAGGGCCGGGTAATGCACAGCGTGGTGCAGGTGGCGCCGCAGGTCAGCGGTCAGGTGGCCGAGATGCATGTGCGCAACAACCAGCATGTGGAAGCCGGCGACCTGCTGTTTACCCTGGACCAGCGCCCGTTCCAGCTTGCCATCGAAAAAGCCGAACTGGCCCTGGAGGCGGCCAGTGTCCAGAACGACCAGTACGATGCCGGCCTGGCCAACGCCGACGCCGCCCTGGCGGCCGCAAAGGCGAAGGAGGCCCAACTGGCCCGGGATGATGCCCGCATGCAACGGCTGAAGGCGAATGGCGGCGTATCCCGCCAGCAGGCGGACCAGATCGCTGCCGAACACGAGGCCGCCCAGGCCAACGTACGGGCGGCGCAGGCCAAGGTGCATCAACTATCGGTGCAGCGGGGGCTGACGGACGAACAGAACCTGCGCTTGCGCCAGGCCCGTAATGACCTGGCCCAGGCGCAACTGGACCTGGCCTACACCGAGATCCGCGCCGAACAGGATGGCACTCTCTCCAACCTGCAGGTGCAGGCGGGCACCTACGCCCGGGCGGGAGCCTCCCTGGCGGCCCTGGTGGGTGACCGGGCGGATGTGGTGGCGGATTTCCGGGAGAAGTCCCTGGCCTATGTGCATCCCGGCGACCAGGCCGCCGTCGTGTTCGATGCCATTCCCGGGGAAGTGTTCCATGCCAGCGTCGGCACCATTGATGCCGGCACACGCCAGGGCCAACTGCTGGCGGACGGCACCCTGGCCGCCCCCACCAGCACCGACCGCTGGGTACGGGATGCCCAGCGCGAGCGCCTGCACCTGGATCTGCGGGAACACCGGGAGTTGCTGCAACGCCTGCCCTCCGGCGCCCGCGCCACAGTACAACTGTTACCGGCATCCGGGCCGGCTGCCTGGCTCGGGGAACTGCAAATCAAGGCCATCAGCCTGATCCACTACATCTACTGAGGCCACCATGGCACGCTTCAAGCCAATACTGCTGATCCGCAAGCCGTCGATGAACGCCAACGACCTGCGCCAGTGCCTGCGAATTGCCTTTGGCGGGATCCTTGGGTTCCTCTTCTGCAAGATCGCCGGCACCAACTATGGTGCGTTCTACACCGTGACCCCCATGCTGCTCCTGGGCATGGTCCCGGTCCTGAATCCCCATGTGATGAGGCAGTTCCTGGCCGGCGCCGCCCTGGTAACGGTTATGGTGCTGGTGGTACAGGGGCTGTTTGGTGACAAACCCGTGCCCCTTATCCTGATCGTGGCCGGGCTGTTTGCATTGCTGTTCCGCGCCATGACCCGCGGCCCTAACTTCCTGTTTGGCGCCACCAGCATTGTCAACCTGTCGATGTTGCTGCACTTCGCCAGCTACCCTAGCGCCGACGTGCTGGGCATGGTGACCACCTTCCTGGAGGCGGTCCTCGTCAGCCTGGCCATTGTAGTATTGATGCACTGGCTGTTTCCCGAGGTGGAACCCCGGCCACCGCGACAGATACCGCCCAAGCCCGTCAGCAACCAGCGCCATGAGGTGATCCTGGCTACCACGGTAGCAACGCTGTCATTCATCGCCTTCCAGGTACTGGATCTGCGGGGATCCCTGTCCGCCCAGGTGGCCACCATACTGGTGCTGTTTCCCCTCAACTGGAAAGGCGCCGGGCCGGCGGGATGGAACCGGGCCATCGGCACTTTCGTGGGCTGCAACGCCGGGCTGGTCCTCCAACTGTTTCTGCTCAACCACTTCGACGTGCTGCCTTTCATCACCTTCGGCCTGTGGCTGAGCCTGATGGTCTTCGCCCGTTACCACATGCTGGAGGGTAGAATCTCCGGCGCGGGTTTCGCGGCACTGACCACCATGGCCATCCTCTTCGGCCAGTACCTGACACCCAGTACCGACCTGGTCTATAGCGACCTTTACCGCTTCAGCTCCCTGACCGTTGCGGTCCTGGTGTCGCTAATGGCGGTCTATGTCATGCACCATGTATTAAACCGGTTTACCAGCACCCGGTTGGTGGAATGAGGGAGTGGAGATCGGATGGTATGGCAGATTGCGGTGAAAGCGGGCCTGACGCGACCCTGGACACCTGGGCCGCGTATCGCGACGGATGACGTCGCATTCAGGCCGGTCAGTTCGCCTGGGCGCGCCTTACCCGAGGGGTAAGTAACAGGTTATCTGGCTTAAGCCGATCCTTCAGTGTTGGTAGCGAAAAGCCTACCTTGACGTCACAGGGAGCAGGTCCGGGTTCCTCTGGCAGGGACGCCACCCAAAGCTCCTTCCCATCAGTGTGGAACCCGTTGACGGACCGAATGTCGGGGCAGGTTACCCCCTGGCTGGCGGCCTGCTCTTCACGTTCCTGAAGCAACTCGCGGATCGCGGCCTCCTGGAATCGCTCATAGGCATACCGGTCCCTGAATTGTGAATCCAGATCGATCTCGGCCCCATCTTCTGCCAGGTCCAGGTTCAGGAAACCAGACACACGTTCCGGGGACGGCATGGAGGCACACATCCAGGAGGCCTCGTACGCCATGCTGAGAACGCCGTTACCGAGGTGGATCTCCCGGGTATGAAACGCAATATCCCCCATGCCATCGCAACGGAACTGGTCAACCAGTTCCGAGATCCGCTCATTGGCGGCATCCGCCACCGATGGGTGGCTGCTGGACAGCACTTCAGGATAAACCCGGGTTATTTCCCAGTAACCAAACGGAAACCGATCGTCCTGCATGGAGGTTTCCTCGGTCCGGAGTTGATACTCGAATTGCCCCTCCAGCTCGGCGCGGTTGCGCGTCTCCTCCTTTGTGTCACCAGGATTGAGCGAGGAGTCATCGGCACTGGCCGAGGAATCGCAGGCTGTCAGCAGGACGCTATTGGCGAGTATTCCAGTTACGAGAACAGTTTTTAGAAAATCCATTTATCGAACTTTGTTTCCAGGGGGACGATGATCTGTCCCGAACCAGTTTAGTGTGGCCGCTATTATCCACATCCATGGCACATATGAACACCTACATGGTCTCGCCCGATACCGACAGGCACCCGGCAACCATCAGAAAACAGTGCACTAGAACCCCGACATCACCTCCTGCAGGTCATTTTTCAGCTCTTCCGGCCCGGAGATCCAGAGTTCACTGTCCACGCCGGGGAAAACCCCGATCTCCAGTCCGTCTCTGGTCAATCCTGGCACCCACTTCCTGAAGAAATCCGGCAGGGAAATAGCTTTCGGAGACAGATCGCCCGCCCCCTTGGCGTACTCGCTTGCGAACGCCTCACCTGGCCAGACCGGCAGATACGCCACGCCGTCTTCCTCGGAGACAATCTTCAGGAAGTGGTTATCGGCATTGACCAGAATCCAGATCTCGCGTTCCTCGGCGACCTCATCCAGAAAATAGTCGTATCGTTCCTCGCCATCCATCTCCAGTACCTGGGTTAACGGGGTGTCGCTCATAATCGGTCCACTGCGCTATTGGGGGTGTGATGTGGAGTCTAACGTAAATCGGGAGGGAGTGGATTCCCAATTCCTCTCTCACCCAGCCCCACATCCGTTGCCCTCAACAGGGCTCCAATGACCAACCCTGCCCAGTGGCCAGTATGCGATCGGTCAGCCCGAGGTTTTCCAGAAAGGCATCGTCATGGGATACCACCACCAAGGCGCCATGGTATTGACGTAACATGCTTTCCAACGCCTGTGAGGAGGGCAGATCAAGATGGTTGCCGGGCTCATCCAGCAACAGGAGTTCCGGAGGCGAGTCCGCATAGAGTATGCAGGCCAGTGCCGCCTTCAGCCGTTCTCCTCCGCTCAGCAACCCGCTGGGTGTCATGATCTTCCGTTCGTCCAGTCCCAGTTGGGCCAGCCGCATCCGCAGATCCCCTTCGCTGGCCGTGCGGTTGGCCTTCTGTAACTCCTGGAGCGCCGTTTTCTCAGGATTCAGATTCTCCAGACGCTGGTCGAGATAGGCGCACCCGGACGTCACCTTACAGCCCCCATCGAGAGGGGTTAGCCGACCGGCGAGCACACGTAGCAACGTGGATTTACCGCAACCGTTCGGGCCAATCACACCAATACGCTGCTGCCCATACAAGGTCAGGCTGATGGTACGGGTAGCACCTGCCACGAAAGGTAAAGTCACCCCATCCAGTTCCGCCACCCGGCGCTTTGCCGCCTGCATGACCGGTACCGTGTGCAGGGTAACTTGTGCCTCATCGTCAACCCGCTGCGCCGCATCCCGTACACGCTGGTCAAGCTGTGCCCGGCTGGCAGCCTGTTTCTGGTTCAACGCGCCTGCCGAGTTCTCGCTACGCTCTTTCTGACGATCCAGCAGAATCTTGGCCTGGTTGGCCTGCTTGCCGTGCCGATTTCCACGTGCCTGACGCCGCTGCTGACGCTCATGCTGTTTACGCATGGCCCGTTCCTCGCGTTGGCGTTCCAGCTTGCGTTGATCAAGCTGCTGGATGGCATTCTCCCGTTCCCGGGCTTTGTGTTCGGCATAGAAGGTATAGTTGCCGCCGTAGCTACGAAGTCCCTGCGACGACAGTTCCACGATACGCTCCATGGCTTCAAGCAATTGCCTGTCATGGCTGACAACGATCAAACCACGGGGCCAACGTGCCAGTTGTTCGATCAATGCCTGGCGGTTCGGTCGATCAAGATGGTTGGTCGGCTCATCAAGAATCAGGAAGTCCGCATCTGATAACATCGCGCCGATCAGAGCTACCCGCATGACCTCCCCACCACTCAGATTGCTGGCGGATGTCATCGCGTCAAGATGCCCCAGGCCACTACGTTCGAGTTCGTGGCAAAGCCGCTGGGGCATGTCCCATTGGTCACCCACGGCATCGAAATCCTCCGGTGCCGTGCTACCAGACTCGATACGTGCCAGCGCATCCAGCGTGTGCTGCACACCCGCCAACTTGGCCACGGTGGCCCTCTCGGGACACGTCACCTGCTGGGCCAGATAATGCACGCTGCCGGACCCGAGGCACTGCCCGCTGGTAGGCTGCAACTGTCCAGCCAGGATAAGCGCCAGCACCGTCTTGCCCACGCCGTTACGCCCGACCAGGCCGGTAGCGCGATGGTCGAACTGTTCATGAAGATCGGAGAACAACGTTCTGCCATCCGGCAAAACCTGTGTTACGCCTTTCAGTGCGAGGTAGGTATTTGTCATGCTGTATTCCAAAGATGCCAAGAACTCCCCCTGCTCTCGGGGGCTGGTGGAGACTGGCCGTCATCACAACGGCGGCATCAATGGCGCATTGGACAAATACCTCTTTGCTGGGGGGAAGAATGCCTATTTTACTGCCCCTGCCGATAGGAGTTCCACCCCGTTTAAGGCTAGACTGGCACTTCCCACACGACTGGACTGGCAATGGTCGGATTAGGGCGGGATCGCCTATCTCGCCATATGCCCCACATAGGCGGCGGTAAAGGCGGTTTCCTGGAAAGCCTTCAGCCCGGTTTCCGCAAACGGGATCGGCAGTGGATTGGCAGCCAGTGTGGACTTGATCAGCGCTGTCGGGAGCAACCTGACCTCCAGCTCGGGGCTTACGATCAACTGGATGGTCGCCTCCAGCTTGAAGCTGATCGCGCCCCCGGCAAATTTGCCTTTCGGCATCCGCTCCTTGATGACAACGCTGTCTACCCTGTGTTCGGCCATCAAGCCGGCAAAAGCCGCCTGGAACTGCTTCAGGTCTTCCCGGGTGTGGTTCTTGCTCAGCGACAGCTTGCGCACCTTGCACTCCGGCAAGCTGAACTGCCCCCGGTCCAAGTTCAGCAGGCACACCACCGCATCGCTGCCGGTCAGTTCAACGCCACAAATAATCATAGCCTTCCCCTGATGGCATTCAGCCACAGCACTTCTTGAATTTAACACCACTGCCACAGCTACATGGGTCATTACGGGATGGGAGTTTCGTTGTGGTCACCGTCGTCCCCTTGTTCAGCAGTACGGTCAGTTCGGCGATGGATTCAACCGCGCCCGCCTGGGTATCCACTGTAATATCCGCGTGCAGATTGGCTGCGGCCACCTGGGCTTCGATCTCCTGCCTGCGCGCCTCACTGGTGACCACCAGCGTGAGCGGGTACTTCCTGCTGCCCGCCTTCTGACTGGCCTTGGTCTTAAAGCCGCCATGGGCGGTATGGTGCTGGCGCGCGTCCTGGCGGCCCTTGTAGAAAAATTTGTCTGACATGCTGGTGTCCTGGTGAACGGAAGAGTGCCCGGGCGCCCAAGGAATGAGCCTGCCGCCGGGCGGAAAACGTTTTAGCATGCTTGTGGGGTTGGTGATATAGGCAGATGTGGAAATATCCGGACTTACGCTGGTCTCTGTTCCGGTATCCCCTGAACACCTGACGATACACTGAGCACCGTCACCATCACCAATATCAGACCCATGCCAAAGAACTGCAGACCGGCCAGGCTTTCATCAAACACCACCAGACCGAACAGCGAGGCGGTGACCGGCTCTACCATCGCCAGGACCGAAGCAACGGCCGGCGCGGTATGGTTCAGTCCAACCACATAGAGAATGAAGGAAAGTCCTGCCCCCAAAACGCCCAGCCCCAGAAACAATGGCCAATCCGACGACACGGGAACGGACAGGGTCTGGCCGATGTCGCCAAACCAGATGAGGGTGGCCGTCAATACTGCAAACGCAATGGAAAGGACCGCCTGGGGGCTACCCTCCGGCGCCGCGTACTTGAACCCGAAGATGAACAGCGCATAGGACAACCCCGACAGCAAACCCGCGCCCACGCCAAGCATCGTCAGACCACTGCTGCCGATATCATAGACCTGCGTCAGCAACACGATGCCCACCATGACCACCGCGATGGCGATCCATTTCAGGGTGGTGGGGGTTTCGAGTTTGAGGGCAAAGGAGACAAGGTAGACAAACACCGGGGCGCAGTACATCAGCGTGGCGGCAACCGCGATGCTGCCCTCGGAGATGCTCACGAAGTAAAAGGCAAAGTTTCCCGCCACACCGAGCCCGGCCAACACGGACCAGAACCACAATCGGCGATTGGCCAGTCCACTGCGTTGCGGACTCAGGGCCAGCCAGATAAGGACGAACACCAGCCCGACCAGCCCCCGATAAAGGGATACCACAAACGGGTCCCAACCATGGGTCAGGAGTATGCCGCCGATCCCGCCGGACACCCCCCAGCAAAAGGCTGCCAGCGCCACGAATACTGTACTCGCGAACACCATAGGAAACCCACCCGGTGCCGGAAAATGTATACAGCCTGGCGGGGAGTATTGCACGTACGGGGCCCAGGGGTATCTACCGGGTTCCCGAAACGGCATGAGCATAGGAAACGAATCTTATTCAATAGGTTTCAGTGCCCCGGGGCGGGTAAGTGCCGTGCCCAAAACCAGAACAAACGCCGCCAGCACGAACACCTTATTTACAAACCAGTTGGTGCGCCAGATGGACCATTCCGGGTCCGCCAGGAATCCGATGAGCAGGCTGACGATGATCGCAATCTCAGCCACCGACATACCAACAGCCAGCAGGCGGGTATACCGAGGCCGCGCCAGCAACGCCCAGGCCAGCCAGAGGTGGGCCACCGGCCACAGGTCCCAGTAGATGTAGGTGGTCCATGGCTCGCCACTGACCAGCGCAAAGCCGATCGGGAACAGGTATTTGATAAACACGGTCCAGGCCACGAGGATCAGGAAAAGGTGCGCGAGAAAGGTGATCCAGGGGCTCCGGGGTTTGTCAGTCGATGTCATTGTGTGGGTCCTGGCGTGTTACCGGTTGCACACCCTGATATTGAGTTAGCCTTCCTGATTCAGATCGAAGCGCTCCGTGATCCGAATTGTAGCTGATCCAGGGTGACTTCCCTGAAGCGATCCAGCAGCAGGGATTCAGCCTCCTCAAGCACATCATTGATGGAGGTATTTACGGCGGCCTCAATGGGGCAATTGGTGTGCTCATCCGTCAGCCCAATGGTGAAAACCGAGCTGTCTCCGAGGGCCCGGTGGACATCGTAAAGTGTGATGTCCTCCAGTCGTTTGGCCAGGGACCAGCCGCCGCCGTGGCCTTTGACAGAAGTGACATATCCCTGCTCCTTCAGAAGCGCCATGGTTCGGCGCACAACCACCGGGTTGGTATTCAACATGCCGGCGATAGTGTCGGAGGTGGCGGGGCCCTCCAGTTGGTCCATATGGATCAGCACATGGAGAACGCGGGAAAGGCGGCTGTCTTTTCTCATGGATTCGCTCACACAGGCAATCGTGTATCAATGCTGGCTGCATCCTATCATGTAACTTTTAATGTTTCATGTGTTGCGCCCGCCTCGAAAATCACGTAACAATTAACGTTACTTGATACAGATTTTCGGGAGGGTGACCTATGAGTTCGGATGTGATTGTGATTGGCGGGAGCTTTGCGGGCTTTTCAGCGGCTATGCAGCTTGCCCGTGGACAGCGGAACGTTATCGTGATTGATGCTGGCAAGCCCAGGAACCGGTTTTCGGAGGCCTCCCACGGCTTCTTTTGCCTGGACGGTTTTTCCCCCAGTGAAATCCGCAGGAGAGCGGCCAGGCAACTGGCGAAATATCCCACAGCCCGGGTTATCGAGGGGCTCGTGAATAGCGCCAAACGGGAAGGCGACGGGTTTTCCGTAATAGTGGATAGTGGCGAGACCTACACTGCCGCCAAGCTGATACTGGCCACCGGCCTACGCGACGAGCTACCGGATCTCCCCGGTCTGGCCGAGCGCTGGGGAAAGACCGTCATCCATTGCCCCTATTGCCATGGCTACGAGCTGCGCAACCGCCAGCTTGGCGTGATGGCGACAGGCCCATTGTCGACCCACCAGGCGGCCATTATCCCGGATTGGGGGCCAACCACCTACTTTACCCAGGATCAGCAGTCGCCCGACCCCGAGCAGACGCACCTGCTTACCAGCCGCGGGGTTGTGATCGAGACATCGGCCGTTGTCGAGATCATGGGTGAGACGCCATCGATCACTGGCGTGCGCCTTGCCGATGGCCGCACGATCCCACTGGAAGGCCTCTATGTCGGCCCCAAAGCCCGCATGGCCAGTCCGCTGGCGCAGCAGTTAGGCTGTGAGTTCGAAGAAGGGCCGATGGGCCCGGTGGTAAAGGTCGACGACCTCAAACGCACCAGCGTGGCTGGGGTTTTTGCGGCAGGAGACATGTCCAACAAGTGGCAGAACGCGACCCTTGCATCGGCGTCCGGCGTAATGGCGGGCACAGCGGCCCATCGTGCCCTGATGTTTGGGGAATAGGCGACCTTTCGACCATGACTGGGCGGACTCGCCGACCGTGCGAACAAATTGATGACGGTTGCAGGACAGAGTGTGAACCACGCGGATAGCAGCACCACTGGCGATAGCCCATAGCACCATGATTTACCGACGTATTCCGCGTATCCTCCCAGGTAACCATGAACCCAACGAACTCGCGAGGTACATGCCCAATGGCTGACGAAGACACCCTCAACGCCCTGAAAACCGCCTTCACGTTCATGCCCCAGCCGATGGAAATCAACCGGTTTGAATACGGCGACGATGCTGACAGGATCCTTGCCCAGGTGAATTTTGTACGGGAGGTCCTGATCAGCCACGGCATTGACCCGGACGAAGTGTCCGGAGAAATCAACCCGGACTCGTCACCGAATTCCTGCTACTGATCCGGACCGGAAGCGACGACTCAGGAGACCCAATGCCCTACCAGTTCGAAGACCTCAAACGCAGCTGCCAGACCCAATGGCGCGCCTACATAGAACATGACTTCGTGCAGCAACTGGGCGATGCATCCCTGGCACCGGAAGCGTTCCAGCACTACCTGAAGCAGGACTACCTGTTCCTGATCCAGTTTGCCCGGGCCTTTGCCCTGGCCGCCTATAAAAGTCCCACCCTGGCCGACCTGCGCCAGGCAAAGGAGGGGCTGCAGGCCATAGTGGATGTTGAGCTGGGCCTGCACATCGATTACTGCCGGGAATGGGGCATAACAGAAGAAGAGCTTGCCAGCCTGCCGGAGGCCCGCGCCACCCTGGCCTACACCCGTTACGTGCTGGACACCGGCAACCGCGGCGACCTGCTGGACCTGCACGTGGCGCTGTCACCCTGCATGGTGGGCTATGGCGAAATCGCCAACTGGCTGAACAGCCGGGCGGAAACCGTTCGCGGTGAAAAGAACCCCTACGATGCCTGGATCGCCATGTATGAAAGCGACGAGTTCCAGCAGGCCATGCAGGCGGAAATCCGCTGGCTGGATGAACGACTCGCGGACGTCTCTCCCGCCCGTTTCAAGCAGCTCACCCGCATCTTCAGCGACGCGACCCGCCTTGAGATTGATTTCTGGGAGATGGGGCTGAAGCTGAGCGATTGATCCAGGACCCCGGAACGGTCAGCCAGCAGCCTTGCACCAGCGATAAACCCGCATCGGGGGAATATTCCGCAGCTCCAGTGTACAGCTGTCATGTGGCCCCATGATGGGGTCGGTGATCCGGGCCACGTCGCTGCGGAACTGGTAGGCAATGAAGCGCCCACCCTCGGCAAGGTTGTCGTTCACCGCCTGCGCAACCCGAGAGCCAACGTCTTCCGGCATTTTTGAGAAGGGGATGCCGGAGATCACCACATCTGCCTTGTCCAACTGGTGCGATGCCAGGATCTCTGCCAGGTCTTCCGCGCTGCCCAGGTGATTGATAAAACGCGAGTCGGCGATGTCGCCGAGCAACTCATGGAAGTGTGGGCTCAATTCGATGGAAAGCAGGCGCGCGTCCTGGCCGAGGTTCTGGAGAAAGGTCCGCGTGGTACCGCCCGTGCCAGGCCCCAGTTCGACAACCCGCCTGACCCGCGACAGCTCTGATGCATCAAGAATCCGGCGCTCCAGGTACCGCGAACTGGGAATGACCGACCCCACCTGACGGGGCTCGCGCAGGAATCCACGGAAGAAAGCGCCCGGGCTCGTTCTCCGGTCTGAATTGTCTTCCGGGCCAATACTTTCCCCGCCCATACTGCTCCCTCTATCTGATCATCTGGTTTATCAAACAGTCTTAACCATGAGACCTGTGCCCACTGCCGTCAATCATTACCCGCCTAAAAAGAGCATTTAAGTCAGCTATACTGGCCGGTCGACCGGCGGGACTCCCAACGGACAGACTACTGACCAGGCAGGCCCCCCGGGCCGCCTGGGCAGTTCGTTAATCTGCTGAGGCACGGAGGGCCTTGAGAACAAGGCGCGGTGGCGAAGGTTCACGAATTAACCCAGACGGTGCACTAGGCCGGCTTGTGTTCGGGCTCGGGGCCCTCCTTTCTACCTTCCTCGCGAGGAGGACGGGGGCTCTGGTGCGGAGTCTTGCCATCGACTGGCTTACCGTACTCCGCAAACGGGCCGTTAACGGCGGAATGATCCCGTACCTGGATAAGCTCCATGGGTTCCGAAACGGACTTCCCGGGCATTAACTTGAACATACAGAAACCTCTCTCAATATATGGCACTTACCTGTGGGCAAGTAGCCAGATCAGCGCCAACGACCGTAACTGGCGCTGCTCGAACCAGCTTTTACTTCCTGGACTGTTTTTCAAACTCCCCGATCTGCCTTTCGGCCTCATCGCGGCTGATGCCATAACTTTCCTGTATATGCCCGGCGAGCTTTTCCCTCTCGCCGGCGATAACGTCCAGCTGGTCATCGGTGAGCTTGCCCCACCGTGACCGGATATCACCCCTGAATTGCTTCCAGTTACCTTTGATGGTGTCCCAGTTCATAGCCGTTTCCTTATGGTCACTTGCGGACAGTTGTCCGGCCTCGGGTACCGCCTCGGCGGTTGCCAGGCCAATGATGGAATAATGGCGAAAGGGGCGTCTGTGCGGTGGAACACAGTGGCTTTCTGGAGCAGGCCTAACTCATCACTTGAAATGATAAAAAGGATACGGTTAAACAATTTTTGTGAGCGTCACAACTCCTCAATAATACAACCATAGAGATCAGCAAAGCCGATGAGTTTCTGATCCACCAGCAAGATCCAATGATCACTTTGAGGAGCTAAACCATGCGTTCAATCAATACAAACCTGAAGAAAACCGCTGCTATCGCCACCATCGTCATTGCCAGCTTCGCCGGTGCTTCCAATGCCGCCGCTCAGCAGGTATGGATGGAAGAAGTCATGGCTCAGCAGGAGCAGCAAGTGCATGACGCAACAACTGAAGCCACTGCTGAGAGCAAGTCTGATGAAAGCGTGAAAAACAGCGCTTCATGAGGTGCTGAAAGGGCCCTGAGCTATTGCGGCAGGGCCCTGGTTTTTCTTGAGAGATTTGACCATCACAGCCAAATGGCCGCTGACTCTTCCCCTCGGCGCCACGGTGACCGTGTCCATCACGACCGACACCCTGACCCGGACCTTCCAGGAACCGGGCACCGATCCGGACCGTCGGACCTTCCAACCCACATGCGTCTCAGACTCCCATCTACTCGCTGACGGGGTGTTTGCACGACGCGTGTCCGAAGGCCTCCTGTACCTGGAGCCATCATCCGGCGTAGGCGGAATGCCCCCCAACTTGTGGCTACTGCTCGACGCTCAGGAATAAACCTCAATCACAAAGGCCGATTGAGGCTTTTAAAATTGAACCTGCCCCAGCTTTTCGTTCAATATCTTCCCTTGCAGGAGTTGAAGCCAGTTCTATTAGCCGAGAGAGCGGGAGGTCGACCATGGCAGAAGAATCACTCAAGGACCAACTGAGCAACGCCGTGAAGAACGCGATGCGGAACAAGGACAGAACCCGGCTTGGCACGCTGCGTATGGCCCAGTCCGCCATCAAACAGATCGAGATTGATGAACGCCGCGACCTGGATGACGAAGACGTCCTGAAAGTGCTGGACAAAATGCTCAAACAGCGCCGCGATGCTGCCGCTCAATACGACGACGCCGGCCGACAGGAGTTGGGCGACAAGGAAAGGGCGGAAATGGTCGTCATCGAGGAATTCATGCCCAGCGCCCTGTCCGAAGATGACCTGGATGCCCTTATCCGCACCACCATCAGCTCAACCGGAGCCCAGGGCATGCAGGACATGGGGCGCGTGATGAACGAGCTGAAGCCGCAGGTGCTCGGACGGGTTGATATGGGGCATTTGAGCAAGAAGGTGCGGGAGGTGTTGGCTGGCTGACCTCGGTTACTGCGGAGTATCATGCCGCCAGCTTCCTATATAGTCACTCAGTCCCAGCCCGTACCCTGACGCTATCGATCAGTGCCCAGGATCCAGAGAAGTCCGGCTCGCTTTCAGGCCGGACGTAAGGTATCAAGCCTTTTTGACGAATTCGGACTTCAGTTTCATGGAGCCTATGCCGTCAATCTTGCAATCGATGTCGTGGTCACCGTCCACCAGACGGATATTCTTGACCTTGGTGCCAACCTTGACCACCAGTGAGGACCCTTTTACCTTCAGGTCCTTGATAACGGTTACCGTGTCGCCATCTGCCAGAGTATTGCCGTTCGCATCCCTGATTGCAGGTCCGTCCGACGCTTCGGTGGGCTCGTTGCCGGCTTTCCATTCGTGGCCGCACTCGGGGCAGACAAAAAACTCGCCGTCTTCATAGGTAAATTCAGACTGGCATTCGGGACAACCGGGTAAACCGCTCATAGAAGATCTCTCAGCAAGAAACGACAAAAGCGCCGGGGGAGCCATACTCGCTGACCCTGGCCGCTCAGCATCCAACGCCTTGGAAAGCATCTATTCTACCGGATTGGGAGGCACCATGGGGGCAGGTCATGATAGCCGAATGGCCACCGTATCAGGCTTTCCAAAATTATCTTTGAGGGCAGCGGCAGCACTCTGAGTATCCGAAAAATCGATTTCCACATCATCAATCTGAAAGACAGGTCCATCTGCCTGCTGCACCTCCAGAACACTGCCCTCCTCTTGTTCGGAACTTGGAGTGAAGTCGATATCGTAGAAAGACGCCATGTCCTGGCAGCTCCAGGAAGCCCCCAAGGCATCTTCCATACCTTCTTTAGTAGTGGGGTAAACCTGAGCCTCTTACTGAGACCTACCGAGACGGATATTGACCATCAACTACCCACTCTCCCGACTCCGTTACCGATAGAACGAACAAGCGCAGATCATAATAACTACCGCCTTCAACAGTATCCTGAACGCTGACGAGAACATCCTCGTCACCATCACCATTAAAATCACCACGGCCATGTATCGACAGGGTCTGCTGTCCGGAATCCAGGTGATAGACCACTCGATGCTCTGACATGCGATCCATTTTGGTGATGTCGTTAACATCACCCCAGCTGGAGATCGCCGGATCGGTCATGATGCGCTGGGCTTCACTCTCTGATGTGATCAAAGCAAGAGACTTAGGAAGCCTTTCTGGCAATTCCTCTGTGAGCGGTTGGGCCGGAATAGCGGACTGGGCAGAAGCAGTAGCCTCAACAAACAACCGAGTCGACTCACACATAACGACCAGTTCCAGAAAAGCGCTACTTTCCTGCCCGCGACTAACGCGAAGGTTCTCCCCTTTAACTGAAAAATAGTCATTACAACTCGCGATTGCCTCAGGGGCCCTGGCATCACCCTTGATAACATCAATGCTTGCATACCAGGGGCGTCCGAGCAGGTTACGCAGGTCTTCTTGTGAACTGATTGACGGCTCCCCTTCAACCAGGTTCGACATGGAAAACTCGTCTGTCCATTTAACGGGATAGTTCACAACCGCTGACTCGCCTTGGCTGGCGTTGCCAGAACAGGCAGCGATACTGAATGCCAGGAGCATAGGAACGACAAGATGCACTTTACCAGCGACATATTTCGACATCGGTTTTCCTCGTCTACGGAGTGAGAGCCTGCGCCGCGCTATTTTTGGCGGCAGTTTCGAGCAGGTTTCTTACGTATCTATTCCTCTCGGCTGAGATCGGCGCAGCACGGCTGGACTCGTCCGCTGCTGTTTGCCAGTCCTTTGCCTGAATCGCCGCGTTGAATTTCGGCCAGTTATTATTCAAGTCCGTCATCCCTAAATTAAATATAAGATCAAAGAGCGCCAGCCGGACCTCAGAGGGAAAATTCTCAAATCCGGAGTAAATGCGCTTTAACTCACTTTCGAATGTCAGTATGTGCTTGTCGGTAAGTTTATCAATTTCAACATCAGGCAGTATGAGACTGGTAAACTTCTTATAAAATGAGGCAACGCGATTGGCAGGCTGCTTTTTAACTGAGTCATAATCTGACTTGATTTCAGCGCCACTGGCGGGAACATTTCTTGTGGTTTTAAAAGCCAGTTTCTGAGCCTCGGTAACATTGGCTATCAGGTGGCCAATGCCCACAGTTACAAAGCCTCTGGAGTCCAGGTACATGTGACTGACCTTACCTTCGTACTTTTCAAGATTGGCACGAAGAACTTGCTTTTCCGTAGACGTGATCATGGCTCCATCCTAAATATAATCAAATAACCTTCATTAGACTTAAATCAACCCCAGTCAAACAGAAAACGAGTTTCTGTCCGGCACCACCGAATGCAACACTGAAACACCAGAACCTGTAGCGGTATCAACGGCGTTCACATCAACACCGTTTTCCAGAAAATGTTTCAGTAACTTTCCGGGGACGTATTGGGAAGTTTTAGGAGAAGACACCTGTCTCGCCAATCACCACCAGGAATAGCAGAACAAGGAAAAATGAAAGCCGCTCCCTGAACGGGGGGACTGAGCGAAACATTAATTATGCGAATGACTCCTTTCATCGCTGGGACTTCCGTCCATCTGGAAGCCGTTGATTGGGCGTTGCGCAATGGCCAGGCCGCCAAGCGCACAGCGGAGATTAGCAGGAGCCAGATAGTGGTTCAACGACTTGGGTCACTGAATAGTACTAACTCAGCCTGCCCGCTCCGTTTCAGACGCCACACAGTGCAAAAGTTCACCACGCGGCTGCCCTCAACACCAATAATCCAACGGGAACGCGCCTCGGAACAGGAAGTGGATATGGAGGCAGATTCCCAATAGGAACCAACAGGATACCCGCTTGGCTCCATGCCGGTTTGCCTCTATCCTGGACTATGACAACAACGACCCGGATGGACAATGCAGTATGGCAAGTGGGGAAAGCTGGAACGACCTGGAGATAGCGGCAACCGTGGCCGACTATATGAAAATGCTGACCCTTCACCTGACCGGTCAGCATTACAACAAGAGCGCCCACAGACGAGCCTTGATGGAACAATTGGATGGCCGCAGTGAGGGCGCGATCGAGCTCAAGCACCAGAACATCAGCGCGGTACTCCGTGACCTGCATTGCATCTGGATTCCCGGCTACAAGCCACGTGGGAACTATCAGACGTCCCTGGCCAGGTACGTGGAGGAATGGATCAACACCCACCCCGAATTCGACCAAGCATCCCAGGCCGCCGTTGAGCAACCCGCCATCGTACCGAGTGACGTCGACTATCACCGCCTGGTCGTCGAACCACCTGTGATATCCCACAAAGCTCAGGAATCCCCAGCAACCTATGCCCCCACCCGGCAGGCCTCAAAAAGGGACTATGTGGCTCGCGAGGCCCGCAATACTGCCCTGGGCAACGCCGGCGAACTTCTGGTCATGCACTATGAAGAGTTTCGACTCCGCCAAGCCGGTAAAACCACACTGGCAGAGCGAATCGAACATGTCTCAACTACCCAGGGCGATGGCCTTGGCTACGACATCCTCTCGTTCGACGCTTCCGGACAGGAACGGTTTATCGAGGTGAAGACCACCGCGTTCGCCAAGGAGACGCCTTTCTTCGCATCGAGGAACGAAGTCTCCCTCTCTTCCGAGGCACGCAATCAGTTTCATCTGTACCGGCTGTTTGAGTTTCGGAGATCGCCGAAGCTGTTCACGCTTGCCGGGCGGATTGATGATTACTGTGAGCTGGATCCTGTGAGTTATGTTTGTCATTTTCGGTAAGCAATGGAAGGCAGTCTGCGACGGCAATGGCAGCCACTCAATTGTGATCGTGCCTTCAGAAAGCGCCTACTTTCGCGTTACAGCACGCTATGCATGGATTCCGCCCAAACACTGATCCGGACAGATGTCATGAAGCACGCAGGCTTATCTGGCCCTACTGGCAACCTTGGGATGTCTTTGTTCACCAAAGGATTGAATCAATTGCCCGGCTTTCTCCGCCCTTTCGCCTTACTGACCATCGCCTTGACCTCGGTGGCATGCCAGGCCATCGATAACCCGGATGCCCCCCATTATCTGGAAGATTTCCGGTCCGAGGTGTCTTCCCATGAGCAAGCTGTCTACGAGGACGCACAGACCACGTCGGATTCGATGGAGGCGTATCGCGACTACATTGCCTTCCTTGAGGAAGAGCTATCGGCCGCGACGTCCGCACTGGAGGGTGAGTTTTCCGGTTCTGAGGGGGAGGCGTTCGCTGAGTCTCAACGCGCCTGGGAAGCCTACCAGGAAGCGGAGAAGGCCTTTGTCTCGAGTGTATGGACACCACGGAACTTTGGTAGCTCGTCGGCCTTCTCACGGCTGGCCTTCTACGCTGACGTTCTCCGTTCACGCATTGAGCTGTTGCTTAAGTACCGGAAGCAGTTCTAGGGAGGGCGAAAGCGAGATGCACATTGGCGGGAATACCGACTCAGAAGTACCCCAACAGCCGGCCAAGGATCAGCACACTGATCCAGACGATCAAAGACAACGCGGCCCCGGCCCTCACAGATGACGGCATGCGGGCCTCCATCGGGAGGTTCTGGATACCCTGGCGCTTCAACACCCGCCCGAGAATCAAGGCGTTCAACACACCCAACAGGACAAGTACCATCTTCGCCTGGAAGAGCGTCGACCCGGCGTAATCCACGGCCGCCGTGGCGAACAGAAGTGCACCGCAGACAACCGCCAACCCCAACCCCATCGCCGCTGTAACCCGAAGCACATCGACAAACACCATCACGGGGTAGTGGCGCCAGAGCCCCAGCAAACGCAGATCCAGCGGTACAATGCCGCCAACCAGCATCGACACCCCGAGAATATGTCCGGCGTTTACCAGCGGGTACATGAATGTGGAGTTGCGCAGGGCCGAGACAACGGCCAACTCCTCGACGAAGACCTGCACCTGTTCAATCATCCCCAGGCTCAGGACGTACGACCGGGATACAAATCGTAGTCCTGCCCGTCGATCACAACCCGCTCAGCCTTGACCAGCCGTTCGCCCTCCTTGGCAGAGCGATGACCATGCACGGTAATCTCCCGACCCTGGCTCAACATCTCTTTGGTGAGCCCAACACGGTCGTTACGCCAGGGCTGCCCCACTTCCACAACCCATGCCTCGCCATCCACGGTTATGGTGACCTCACCATGGGGGTTGCCAAGGCGCACAGACTGGATAACACCGGTGATTTCAAATTCCTCGTCCGTTGCCCAGGCCCAACCGTGATGGGCCTGCGCGGCGGAGGTAGCGAGAAAAGCAGCAAGAACAGCAAAACAGAGTAGGTAAGCAAAACGAAGCTGAGGCATAGCCAATCCTCTTATCGCGATGTGGTCCGGGCAATCACTCAAGCACTCTTCAATGCCCGTGGACATCCAGGAGATTTCCATCACTCCAGATTAGGATAGGTCAGCCAAAGATGCATGCCTCCACGATAACGGCAGACCAGGCACGCCAACACGAGTGGCGGCGCCGGCCGAATTCTTCAAACCGGCAGTTCGATGATGCGACAAGCTTACAGATACCGGCCGCCGGCACCAATCACCACCACGATCAGCCCGAGAATCAGGTTGGTGCCCACCAGCTTGCGGATCTGTCCCACCTGGCGGCCGCCTTCCTGGGGATCCTGGTTGGCAACGGCCTGTTTCAGCCTTCGGAAGGGGGCAAAATAGACGTGACCATAAAGCAGCATCATCACAATCCCCAGCCCCTGCATGACGTGGATATGCCAGCCGGCACCAGCCATACCACCGAACACGCTGAAGAGCATCCAGTAACCGGTTACCAGCAACAGGACCACGGCCGCCCATACCCACCGGAAAAACCGGGACAGAGTGTGACACCAGAGTACGCCCCTCTGCGACGCATCAATCACCTCAACCACCGCCGGACGCATGGCCATGTAGGCGAAAAACATGCCGCCAACCCAGATCACGGCAGAGAGAACGTGTAGTGCGATAGCCAGACTCATTAAGCGACTCCCGGACCAGAAATGTGTGTGATGAGCATAAGCCTCACATGACTCAAAACCAACTGCTTCAGCGGGCGCGGACCGAATGAATCAAACCGGCAGTTCGATGATGTCACCCGCCACACGGTCTTCGCTCACCTCCAGCCGCCCTACCGTGATCGGCAGAGTAAAGCGCCGGGGCCCCGCGCCACCCGGATTGAAGTAGAGCACGTCGCCGATCCACTCGTTACGGGGTTTGTGGGAATGGCCAGCGATCACCACGCGATAGCGGCCTTGTGGATCCATGTCGAGGGTTTTGACGTCGTGGAGCATGTAGAACGTGTGGCCGAGGAATTCCAGATCCTGAACATCGGGCAGATCCGCTGCCCGGCCCGTTTTGTCGATATTGCCACGAATCGCCACCACCGGCGCGATCGC
This sequence comes from Marinobacter shunpengi, assembly GCF_045449695.1. Classification (NCBI taxonomy): domain Bacteria; kingdom Pseudomonadati; phylum Pseudomonadota; class Gammaproteobacteria; order Pseudomonadales; family Marinobacteraceae; genus Marinobacter; species Marinobacter shunpengi. Next base: position 403,433 of record NZ_JBJJKZ010000013.1, on the reverse strand, counting down.
CTCCAGCGCTTCCAGAACCTCATCCCGCCCGACGTCACCGGCATGAAGGATCACGTCAGAGCCTTCCAATACCTCCAGGGCCTCGGGGCGCATTTTGCTGTGAGTGTCTGCGATGACGCCGATTTGCATGTTTCAACCTTGCCAATAAGCCTTGCTGTGCTCATCCATCGGAAAGAAATGCTCGATCCGCAAATTCTGGGCGGTGACATCGAGGGGCGTGCCGATGGTTGCGATGGTGGAAAAGATCCTGAGCTGCTGGTCCCCAAGGTTCAGGGTAAAGGGAATCGCCGGGTAGTCCAGGTGTTCCACCACGTGGCTTTTCCAGTGTTGCGGGACGCCGGGCACCGTCAGTGCCTGCTCCAGCAATCGATTGGGCTGATCCCGGAAGGGCCCGGCAAGATGCTCATGGTAGACACGTTGCAGCAAGTGGCAGGCGATATTCTCCCAGTCGTCTACGAAGGGTTTGATGCCCTGGCTGTCCAGCAGCGACAGCAGGAAGTTTGGCCGGGCCGGAAACTGAGCGCCCAGCTCCACCATGGTTGCCATCATCTGCTGCATGGCCTGGTTGGCCATCACCAGATAGTACTCGTGGTCGAACACCACCGCCGGGTATGGAAGGTGCCCCTGCAACAGGTGCTCAAGCGCCTCCCTGATCATGGCCATGCCGGGTGCGCTCAAATCCTGGTCGGAATAGACCTGGCTGTAACCCGCGGACGACAACAGGCGGTTGGTTCCGGCCAGGTCCGCCTGCAGCATCTGCGCTAAATGCAGAACCATGCCCTTGCTTGGCCTGCTGCGGCCGGTTTCCAGAAAGCTGATGTGTTTTGCCGACACCTCGCACGCCAGGGCGAAATCCATCTGGCTCAGGCGTTTACCCTGCCGCATTTCTCTGAACAGCGTACCGAAGGCGCTCATTGGGTTTCCTGTGAATTCGAAATGTTCATCCAGTATCCCGACCGAGGGTAGGCTGCACCATTACCTCACAGGTAATTGAGACAATCACCGCCCGGGTAGAAGCTTTGTAGTGTAGTCCAACCCATTGCGAAACCCGATTGAGGTGATGCTATGAAAAACTTTGTCCGTCAATTCAGTGTGAAACAAATCCTCCTGAGCGATGTCTTCCTCTCCATGCCCCTGGCCCTCGCTCTCATTCTGGCCTCCGGGCCGATTGCCCAGTGGGCGGGAGGTCCCGGCGCCACCTTCTACCTGGTGGTCGGCATCGTGATGCTGCTGTGGTGCGTCGACATGGTCGCGGTGGCCATCAATGAACGGTGGCAGGAGAAGTTCCTCAACGTGATGATTGCTGCCGATGTCACCTGGAGCCTGCTGGCCCTTGCCCTGATGATGTGGTTTGCCCCGAGCCTGCAACCCTTGGGCTGGGTACTGTTCGCCCTGAACGTGCTGGTTCCGCTGGACATGGCGTGGATGAAGCGGGTGGCTGGCAGTAAGCCGCAACAGCCTGCATTCAGTTAACGACTCACTCGACAAGCTGAAAGTGTGTGGCTGGGCTTATACCGCCAGCCACACACACTGGCACCGTTGCCTAACAGAGTTATCCCGTTTTTTTCAGCGAGATTAATTCGCGGACCGCGTTCCCTCTCCAGTCACTTCGGCGAGAAAATTCTCCACCTTTTCTTCAATATGGCTTTCGACCGTCTTCAGACGAAGCAAGGGCAGACCGCCTTTGTGGAGGATTCTGTTCTTCAGGGCATCCCATTTCTTCTGTTGGGGTTTATCGTGCTCACCTCCGTCCACCTCAATGACTGCCAACGGTTTCTTGCCGACGTTGAAGTAGAGCACGAAATCACAACAGCTTCGGCCTTTCATAAAACCGAGCTCATTTGCAGTCAACATCTCATTGCCAGGCGACACCAACTGATTCAAGGCTATCTGTGTATGGAAGGTAATCGCCTGATTGAACGAGAGCGAAAGGCGTTCGCGTAGTATCTGAGCCACGATCTGTTCTGACTTAAATTGCGAGTCGCTCGGTCTTAGACGAGACCGTAGTTTTTCCAACGACTGGTCATACTCGTTGTAGAGCAAATCGAAAGCCGAAACCACGGGCGAACGATGGATCCTATCTGTTTCATTCGCGTAATACTCGATGTAGCGAATCAACGCCGCAACCGGTCCATTCGATCCAACAAATACGTCTTCACCTGTCACCAGAGTAAACTGCTTTTTGGCCCTGGAGACCGCCACATTGATCAAGTGGGGATCATCCACGAATGACAGGTTGCTCTGGTTACTGGCCTTCTTGTCCAGGACCGTTGAGAAAACAATCTCATCACACTCCCTGCCCTGGAACTTATGGGTCGTATCCTTGACGAAACTAGCTGGCAGATGCGAATGCGACAAGGCCACTTGTGCGTTGTATGGCGCAATGAATCCTCGTTTGGCGGCCTCATCCCACTGATTGCTTTCCCCCCGTTCCAGCACATGGAGCAAGGAATCCAGCTCACGCTGATTTTTGTACCATCGGGCGTGATTTCCTCTGGCGGTGACAATCAGTTGCAGGGCCTCTTCACCTGCATCCTGTGTCATGGGAATAAGCTGGCCGTTATAGAATTGTTGATTGCAGAACTGGATGATTCTTGGGTGGCACCGGTAATGCTCTTTCAGCAGGGTCACTGGAATGGTATCGCCGAAAACATGAAGGCATGAATCCAGCAGACTGTGTCTCTCGCAGTCATACCTTTCATCGGGGGCTGTGATGCCGATCTCCTCGAAAACCGGGGGTAACTGTTTTCTATCGCCAACGATGACAAGGTTCCGAGCGCAGCCCAACGCCAGTATTCCCGGAACAATATCCTGCAGGGACGCTTCATCAATGATGGCGTAATCCAGAATCGTACCTGATTTAAGGGAGTTGATAATGGAATGCGTACCGCTGCCAATGATCGGGTAGCGTTTCAAGAACTCATCGATATCTTTACGATAATCTTCAGCAGCAAAGGAACCTACGGGCCATTTTCGTCGCTGGAGATGATCTTTCAGATAGGCCATGGATGACTTGGTCGTGCCCGCCAATAGCGCCTCGAAATCACCATTCCTCAAAGTCTCCTGGCAGGAAGCGAGGTCGGCTTCTTTTTTCTGCAATGCCTCATCGTAGTAGCGCAATTGCAAAGCATGGATCGTCGCGTTGCGCTTATCCAAAGTATTAAAAGGTTTGATGCGCAAGATCCGGAAATTCAGCCACAGCTCTATCCTGTTCCTTAAGCTCAGGCGCTCGTCATTGAGCATGGTGAGATAAGCCATCAAGTCCGTGATCTTTTTTTTGGATAACCGGTATTTTTCCAGCGGATAAGTCCTGGAGACGTGCGGATCGTTTTCCAGGTTGTCCTGCCGCCATTGCAGTAGATGTTTGCGCTCAATCTTCAGCTCATCGACCTCAGCTTGCAGTTTCGCCACTTCGTTCCGAGCGCGCAAAAAGGCCTTCAATCGCTCTATCTGGCCCTCAATGTCCTCTAGCGGCGGTGCAGGCGGAGACTCGCCGGAGGGAACTGTGGGCGTGTTGGCAAAGAAATTTTTACGATTATCCTTGTTGCCAAGTTTGGCAACAAGAAAATCCAACCCTTCCTTCTCCAGCTTCTCGTAGACATTTTCAACGGCAGAATTGTTGTTGGAAAGGACAGCAACGGTTTCATTCCGCAAAACAATGTTCGCCAGGATATTCAGGATCGTCTGGGTCTTGCCTGTACCGGGTGGGCCTTCAATAACGCTAACCTGTGAGGAAAAAACACCGGCCACGGCCTTGAGCTGGCTTTCGTTGATTCCGAAAGGAAAAATCAGGTTTTCCGCTTTTTCTCGTGGCCGACTGGATCCTGTGCAGTAGGCATTCAATACCACCTCTGGGTTTGGAGGCAGAGCATTCAGTTGGCGCAGCACATTGTCAGAAATGACTTCACTTTCCTTAGAACTTGCCTTCGCTCTTTCCAACCTGGCCTCAGCCACAGAAAGGAAGTAACGAAAGATATCGCCATCCTTGAACTCTGTTTTCTTAACAAGCCGGATGTTATCCATATTCATCACGTAGGATTTAGCACCCGATGAATACTGAACAACCGCTTGCTTATTACCGAAAACCACCGCTCTATCCACGTGGCTGAATGCACTTCCCTTTTTCTTTACAAGAAGCACGTCTTCCATCACCTCAGTGGGAGTGATCTCACACTCACTGAGCGGACGACTGTAGGCTCTTCCTGAAGGGAAATAGCAGGTTAGTTCCAGGCCTTGGCGAGAGTTCCGTATTCTCCAATCGGTGATCTGCCCAGTCTTGTCCTGGCCGTTTACATGTATGGTGGTCATAGCAATCTACCCATATTGGGTATTTTTACCCATTTTGGGTAGTCAAGAGGTTTCCCCGGTCGTTAGTGCAACCACGGCTCGTCTGATTTCTTCTGTGATCTCCACGAGACTTGTCACCATCGCTTCATCTACGTCGATATCGCCTTCATACTCTGCCAAATTTCGCTTGCGATGGGCCTGATCAAGAACCCGCCATTTTGCTGGTGACAAGTCGAGTGTGTGCTGCAGGCACTGGAAGACCAGATATCGATTGTCAGACCGATAGCCAAAATGACGCAGTGCGGCCAACGAGAGCGCGTGCGCTGCGTTGTAAGACAAGTCAAAGCGGCTCTCCAGGCTAAGTGCCTCTAAGCCTGCGTCCTTCAATCGGACGTTACCGGATTGGATGAGCCCCTGAACCTCGCTGGCGTCCGCTGACTCATGGTGGAGCTTGTGAATACGGACTAGGTTTTCCAGTGCTTCCTTATTCATTGACGCTTCCTTTCAACAAGATGCAGGGTCCTTCCAGGACTTTCCTCAAAAACGGGTTTTTGTTCGCTCGACGTTTTTCAAACTCTTCCCGCTTGTAGAGGGTTGGGTTAATGGTCCGGGAAAGGTTAATCTCAGCAGCCCCCAACGCTTCGAAGACTTCCGCCAGACTAAGGGTATCTGAAACCAGCATGAGGTCGATATCGCTATTGGCGTGATCCGTCCTCTTGGCCACCGAACCATAAATCAGGGCCAGATCGATTCTATCGATAATTGGCTTGAGGGCATCTTCAACTTCTTGTTCCGGACCGAGCAACTTGGAGACAAGAGAAGACAATTCGGGATAAACAGGCGAGTCCGGGTTGGCTTTATAGCGTTTCTGACGCCCCTGCTGAGTAACCTGCACCAGCCCACTATCGACCAAACGAGCGAGTTCGCGCTGTACAGCACCCGAACCGGCCTCTGCCTGCTCGATGAGTTCTTTGATCGAAAATTCCCTTTCCTGCTGTGTAAAAAACAGGCGCAAGACCTTCTGGCGGGTAGCGGAGAACAGGGCATCCGCTAACCCAGTACGGTTTAATGTTGTTACTGCGGACATATTATCGGCGCTTCCAAAACCCATTTTGGGTAACTTTATACCCAAAATGGGTAAAATAAAACCGCAGAACATGTTGGAGCAAACCCTCAAGCCGCCTTACCGTAACAGGCGGAGTATAGCGCCGGAGCCCGACGTCACCGGCACGAAGATTCAGTTTCGAGCCTTTAACCCCTCAATGATGCCCGCCAGGCCCATGGGCGTGGCCGTGGGCTAACTCTTCCGCATCGGCAGCGCGTACTTCAACAATGTCGATATCGAAGGTCAGGGTTCTACCGGCCATGGGATGGTTGGTGTCCACATCCGCAAACTTGTGGCCGACCTTGGCGACGACCACATGGCGCGGGCCCTGCTCGGTTTGCACCTGGGCGATCATGCCCGCTTTCCAGCGCCTGGCCCCCATCAGATGCTTGATCGGCACGCGCTGCACGGCATCGGGCTTGCGTGGGCCATAGGCCTTTTCCGGAGAGACGGTCACAGTAAAGCTCTCGCCGGCCTCGCGACCTTCCAGGGCGTCTTCCAGGCCCCGGATAATACCGCCGTGGCCATGCAGGTAGGCGTTCGGCTCGCCATCACGGGAGTCTTCAACAACGTTGCCCTGTTCATCACTGACGCTGTAATGGAACAGGACCACTTGATTCTTTTCGATGGGCATAGGGTTTCCCTGTGACAGTTCAAAGACCGCCATTATAACCAGCGATGGCATTGGCTGCAGTGGCCCCTGCAGTCAGGGATTTTTCCTGGCTAAGGAGGCGTCCATATATGTCCTTGATTGCCATGCATGCTGGGAATGGACAGATTCGATAGCCGGTTCAAGGTGACCTCTCTTTGGCACCGTTGGCTATCTGACAAAGGCAAGTGTTGGGTCTTTCGCGATGGCCTCATTTCATCCCCGGGCAATCGATTTAATCCATAACTGAACACCGGCACTGACTGGCACTAATAGCGTTGATGCACTAGACGTGTAGAAGGTGTCATGCCAAAAATTTCCTCCTGGGTCCAGTAGATCTGGTAGGGACAACGGCACGCATTGCCTGATCTGAAACGCATGCACTCTGAAAAAGGACAATCCAATGAAACCCTCACGACCACTCCCAGCAGTTTCCTTCCTGAAGAAAGTCGCCTTCGTTATTTCACTGTGCGCGACTCTCATCGCGCCCTTGGCCTATGCGCAGGAAGGCGACATCCCCGGCATCACGAAACAGCCGAGCGAAGCGGCGGCGGACGCACTTATCGACCCTAATGATGTTGTCGTTCTGTTACTGGACCACCAAACCGGCTTATTCCAGACCGTCAAAGACGTCCCGGTCGATGATTTGAGACGCAACACAATCGCGCTAGCCAAGATCGCTAAACAGATTGATGCTCCGATTATCCTGACCGCATCAGAGCCCAATGGTCCTAATGGTCCACTGATGTCGGAATTCGACGAAGTGATACCCGATGCAACCTACGTTGCGCGACAAGGCGAAGTAAGCGCCTGGGACAATGCCGACTTTGTGGAGGCTGTAGAAGCCACCGGCCGTAAGACGTTAGTAATGGCAGGTGTGTGGACCAGCGTGTGCGTTGCGTTCCCGGCATTACAGGCCCACGCGGATGGCTACAAGGTTTACGCCGTGATGGACGCATCAGGTGATCCCAGCGAAATGGCGTCGCGCGCTACCCTCGCACGTTTCACACAGGCTGGTATTATTCCAGTAACCACCAATGTCATGCTGAGCGGGCTCCACCGTACCTGGAACAGGGACGATGCAGCGGAATGGGGTGAGCTGTACAACGAGTTGGTCCCCCATTATCACGCGGTTAGCGAAAGCTATCAGCGTGCCCAAGAGGCCGCTAAATGACTCACGGCCGCGCGGACCTTACCGTCCGCGTTGTAAGATCTCAGTTGTGTTAACCATCCCTTCGCTGCTCGCCGCGTGTGCGGTAGAGCAGCGACAGGGTCAGGCTGAGGCGGATCTGATTGTGACCAGTATCCAAGTGTTCACCATGAATCCGCCGCAGTCCGATCTTGAAGCGGTCCGGACTCGTCCTGAAAACCGCCAAATTGAGCTTATTGGGCCGGCTCGAATCGTTCCTGCAGCCACGCCTTGATCTCGGCAGACTCGTACAGCCATTGCTCACTGCCATCATCCTGACGAATCTTCAGGCAAGGCACCTTGATGCGACCGCCGCCAGCCTCCAGCGCTGCACGATGCTGCGGGTCATGCTGGGCATTGCGGGTTTCAATGTTCAGACCCAACCGGGCAATTTCCTTGCGTACCTTGATGCAGAACGGGCAGGCCGTGAACTGGTACAGAGCCAGATCTTTGCTGGCCTCGTCGACGCGGGCCTGATCTTCAGCGGTGCGGGTCATACCCCTGGGCGTGCTGAGCTTCTCACTGAGCAGCATGAAGGGTGTCAGGACCAGGCGCAGGGTGCGGAAAAAATAGCGAATAATAACTCTCATGGGTAAGGCTCAAACTCCGGATTGAAGGTGACCTGCCGGGTGTCGGCATTCAGGCTGGATTTGTGTACTTGATAGCGGTGCGTGAGGATATCACTTCATCCGGTTGATCAGGTACCAACCGGGACCAGATTGGCCACCGACGGTGACCAGGAAAAGACACCTTGCCCATCGCCACAAGGGACGATGGGCAACCCAACGCTTAGAGCTTTACCATCAACTTGCCTTTGTTCTCACCTGTCAGGAACATGGCGAGACCGCCCATGGCAGACTCCAGCCCCTCCAGTACGTGTGCCCGATATTTAATCTGGCCCTTCTGAACGTAGGGGGTGAGCTTGGCCTGCAGCTCTTTGGTCTTGTGGCGATGATCCGGCATGGTGAACCCCTGGATCGACAGGCGCTTCTTGACGATGCGCATCCAGTTGGGACCAGGGCGCGGAGTCTCGGCGGTGTAGTCGGCAATCATGCCGCACACCACAATACGACCGTGCGCGTTCATCCGCTCGAACACCGCGTCCTGGGTCGGACCACCGGTGTTCTCGAAGTAGACATCGATGCCTTCCGGTGCCAGTTCATCGAGCTTCGCACCCAGGTCATCGCTCTTGTAGTTCACCGCGCCATCAAAGCCCAGTTCATTGACGATCCAGTCGGCCTTTTCATCGCTGCCAACCACACCGATAACCCGCAGACCATCGGCCTTCGCCAGCTGGCCGACGATAGAACCAACAGACCCGGCGGCACCGGATACCACCAGAGTTTCACCCGCCTTGGGATCGCCGTAGCCATACAACCCCTGGGTCGCCGTCAGTCCCGGCAGCGCGAAGACCGACAGTGCCATTTCCGCCGGCAGGTCTTTATCGATCCTGTTCACGCCCGTGCCATCTGTCAGGAACATCTCCTGCCAGCCAAACATGCCCATGACCTGGTCACCCACGGCAAAGTCAGGATGGTTGGAGGCAACGACCTCACCAATGCCCGACGATCGCATCACATCGCCCAGCTCGACACGTGGGATATAGCTGTCAGTGTCGGAACTCATCCAGCCCATCATGGCCGGATCCAGGGACATGTAGGTCTGTTTGATCAACAGTTCGCCGTCTGCGGGTTCCGGGACGGTTTTTTCCACTACTTCGAACAGCTCGGGACCGATATTCCCGTCAGGCCGTTTTACCAGATTAATGGCTTTATAAGTGCTCATAGACAATGCCCTCCAGACACACAGTGAGCAGCTCTTCCTGAAGCAGTTTCCCCTACCCCTGAAACCACTGCTGAACTTCGAGGGAGCGGTCAGGAACGAGCCGCAACGGGGTATCCTGTTCAGCCTCAACGATTACCTGGAACTGGCGGACTTTACCGGGCGGATCATCCGTCCCAACAAGCGGGGCCATATACCGGAGAACCAGCCACCGATCCTGACAAGGCTGGGGCTGACTACTGAAGAGTGGCTTACCGAAGCGACCGAGTTTGAAGATCGGTATCAGGCCAATCGCCGCGATCATCTGGATCGACGACGATCGGCGGCCTAACCTCAGCACTACTCCCCCACACGAACCTCTCAGTGGCCTCCCCCGCCAGGCCCTGACTCGCTCTGAAAACCGGCTAGTAGACCGATTTTGGACTATTTTGCCTGTTGTGAGGCATTTGGCCGCCCCTAGACGGATTAGCCAGCGCTCTCAGGCAGCCTGCAGCGGTGAAAGAAGATGTTCTTCTCTAGCAGTGCCTGTCCTTACTTGCCCTTTACTTGCCACCCAATTAACTCCCTTCATTGGCGACCGCCAGGGCCAGACTCGGCCTGAAAACCACTGAATTGAGCTTTATGGACCGGATTGGCCGCCCGTCGGGCTATTGGCCCTCACCAGACGGGCAATTCAGTTTCGCCGGGATTCTTTGGCCGACGGATCAAACGGTCTTTCCTCTAGGGTGTCTGTCCCTGATTGATCTTTTCTGTGGGCGGCTAGGGAGCCAGGTCGAAAATCTCCCTGAGCGCTGATGCATGTTCTCGGGGCCGGACGACCATCAGCATGTGCCACCTGCCATCGAGCTTCTCAAGCGTATCTTCTACCACCTGTTCATTGCCATTGTGATGCAGCTCGTATCTCACCACTGCGCTGTCATCGCCTTGAAGCTCTACCGACATGTTGTCGATGTTGTCCACATTAATGGAGTCCAATATGTATGGCAGATAGGAGGTGAGTGCTTGATCGAACGCCGCCCGTACTTCGAGGTTTGAGGCTTCCCCAGTGTCTTCCAAGGGTATCGTGTCGAAGAAGGATTCCAGAATAGGATGTCCCTTATGCCGAGATGTTCGCCTTGCCTCAATAAGAACGGGCAGAGCGAACTCCCGGAACGCGTCTACATCCCTTGGGTGTAGATAGCCAGCAGCGTCCAGGAACCTGGATTCTGAAAATGCTTGCCGGTATTCCTCAAAGATCATGGTAATCTCAACCACCTCTTTGTCCTCGGCTGAGGCGGGACTAATAAGCGCAAGTGATATCAATACAGCGGCGAGGAATCGGGTCATCCTGTCTTTCCTTGATCAGTGGGGCGGTGCTTAGGCGGCCTCCTGCCTTGGTGGGGTATTCTGCTGGAAAACCATAGGCTGATCAATTGTGTTTTCCTCTCCGGGGTCTGTCCATGATGGCAGAAGCAGTTTCCCCTGCCCCTAAAGCCACTGCTGAACTTTGAGGGCGCTGTCAGGAATGAGGCCCAACGAGGTATCCTGTTCAGCCTAAGCTGATTACCTGGAGCTGGTGGACTACACGGGGCGGCTTGTCCGTCCTGACAAGCGGGGTCATATACCAGCTAAAGCGGCCGCCGATCCTGAAACGGCTTGGCCTGACAGCCGAAGAATGGCTTGTCGAAGCCACCGAGTTTGAGGACCGGTATCAAGCCAACCGACGGGATCATCTGGACCGACGAGGATCAGCGGCCTGACCTGGACCCGACTCCCCCACCCGAACCTATCAGTGGCATCCCCGCCGGGGCCAGCCTCGTTCTGAAACCCGCAAAAGCGATCACTATGGGCCCGATTTGCCTGTTGCCGGGCGTTTGGACTCCGCCAGCCAGGCTAGTGACCTCTCTATGCCAGTCTGCATCAATGGACGAAGCTGTTCTTCTCTAGCAGTGCCTGTCCTTCAGTTCCTAGTATCAGGCCAATCGCCGCGATCATCTGGATCGACGACGATCGGCGGCCTGACCTCAGCACTACTCCCCCACACGAACCTCTCAGTGGCCTCCCCCGCCAGGCCCTGACTCGCTCTGAAAACCGGCTAGTAGACCGATTTTGGACTATTTTGCCTGTTGTGAGGCATTTGGCCGCCCCTCGACGGATTAGTCAGCGCTCTCAGGCAGCCTCCAGCGGTGAAAGAAGCTGTTCTTCTCTAGCAGTGCCTGTCCTTCAGTTCCACCGGATCTCATCAAGGCGCGGGGCGCGGCATCAAGACGCCCCAGGAACGACGCCGGATATATGTCCGTGAACCACTTGCTTCATCGACAGGCAGACTTGACCCCGGGGAGGCGTCCATATATGTCCTTTATGATTCATTTAACCGACAGTTCTTTAAGATATTTCCGATAATCAGACCTGCGAATGAGCCTTATTTTTAACAAAATAACTGCCGTGCAAAACCTTAACTGCTTAAAGACTGCCTTATGTAAAGGAAGAACTACAGCCTTCTTCCTCCAAACATTAGATTCCAAATTTAAAGTATCTTTCTCAAAAGCCGAGATCTTAGCTTTGATAGCTGTGCGTCTAAGCGCATTCATCTTCATCGCCTTATGAGAATCAGCGTCGTTTGTGGGACATGACTCCCCCTCTTTGTTAACCTCCAAATACTTATGAAGCAAATTGTCGTAGTCTTCCATTATCGTTTTGTCATCCCTACTTCCCACCGAATTAAGTAGCGACCTCGCTTTCCTAGCAATCTCGATGTATTCATTACCAACATACCGATGCTGTGCTGTTTGTTTTTCTAACCCAAGAAAACCAATTACTGCGGTGGAAATACCAACCAACAACGGAAGCAACCTAGATAATACCTGGCTCCAACTCTCCCAGTGACCACTAGCGGAGGAGTAAGAGCCAACAAGATTGACAGCATTTTCGTTAATTCCAGAAGAGATGGCAGCCGACCCGATTACAGCAAATAACCCCAAGAATATCCTAAGCCTATTCTTTCTATCAGCAGCGATAAAATGCCTATCTTTTCCTATCTTACAATCAACTTCTAGATTTGCTATCTCAACTAGCTTTTTACCATCCATTTAGAAACCTAATATCCGGGTAGAAAATTTTTATATCAACGGTATTTTACAGATTATTATGTATTTTTACCGTAGTAATCCTTAAGTAGCTTCTTCGCTGATGATAAAATTCGAGAATCATTCTTATTCTTCGTAGCAGAAATCAAAAGTCCAACAGACTTATTCTTTATTGTCAGCTCAGCTAGACCGTAGCCATGAACGACATTGATCCAATTTTCTCGTGGCTTCCCTATCAAAATCTTTTCGAGAATCCTTGTGTCACCGGGCAGCACATTATTAATATAATATGACCATCTCTCACCAGTAATTTGCTTTAATATTCTTGATGCCTCTGGCCCTGCGGACCAAGCTACGCCATATGAATTACCTAGCACCACCGAAAGAAGAGCCGTTAAGCACGCGGGCAACGCAGGAGTCGGTATTGTACTACCCAATTTCCCCAATTCTTTGACAGGAGCTTCTTCATTATAAAAATTATTCATCCCATCATGTGCTCTGAGTATAGCTGTGGCAGCCTTAACGAAGGTATCGCTTCGAAGATTCTCTGGAACATAGTCAAATCCACGGACCTTTGAAAGCGCGCTCTTTAAGCCAGAGACAGTGGATGTCTTACCACTGGAATAGGTCTCAGCATATGTATGACCAACTTGCCACTTCTCTGAGTCTCTCAACTGCGGCCATACAACAGGCAAAAGTACATTAATGTTTGCCAACACGTGCTCTAGGTTAGCCCCGGTGTTCTTCTTCGCAGCACTCATCAAAACGCTTATTGTAAGCTTTAAGAAGAAATAGGGAGAGCTAGTTAACATTTCGACTCTTTTATCAAATTCGTTTAAAGTTTCCCCTTCAAGCGCCTCCCTAAACTCTACAAATTTCTTTGCAACTTCAACTTTAGGTCTGCCTAGCACTGATTTTACACAGACTTTTAGTGATGCTAATGCCTCTGACTCGTCAATATCCTCTGAATCTGACTCATCAATTTCTAACTGAGAAAAATGTGTGATAAGTTCATGTGTATGACGCAGTCTCATAGCATCTGTGCGTGAAACTATTCCTAGTTCTTCAGCCAGTTTAATGGCATCCTTCGCAGTTAATATACTCTCTACGTCATCATCTTCATTCAAGTTAGGACGATCAAGCATTTCACCTAGCAGAGTGATGCCAACTGTTGAAAGCTCCTTTTTCAGCGCAGTTATTGTTTTACCCCATAAATAGCTAATCGCCATTTCAAAATGTTCGGACTCAAACGCCGAAACAATTTGCTTTCGATCTTTTTTCGAAAGCTGAGCGGCATAGTCTGAAATTTCTGCGGGTGACTTTGCAGTTGTTGGTAAAATGTCAGTTGAGTCCTGCTGCCACAGCACGATATCAGTCATAAGTCTCCCCAGAATAATCGGACCAACCATCTTGTGATTGAATAAAAACTGATCGCAACCCTCTACCAATCTTACTTTTCAAAGTCAAAAATGCCCTTTTCCTCGCACCACCACCTGCTCCCATTGCTTCTTGGCTTGTCTTCACAAAACAGTTATATCCTAGAATTCTTGCGGAGTTATCAAAAAGAAGAACTCCATCAGAGTTTAACATGCCTCTCAAGAGGCTCGCCTTACTCTCTAAATAGGACGAAGGAATATCTCCCCGTTTTAGTGAACGTATTAAGCTAGGAAAATCGATAGCTTCATCCAGAATGACGCCATCGTTTGATAGGAACTTAGGAGGCCTATTCATACTTGTCACGGCAATTAGGCATCCATGCGACTGCCTCAAACTCTCAAACAGAAGTCTTTTTAAAAAGCTAATACAGGGCTCTTTTTGCTCTGGCAATGCTCTAAAACATATGCTGTTAACTAGGGCATCCAAATAGTGCAACGGCGGACTTGCACTCTCCTTTCTATGATCTAAATATATATAATTACAGTCACCATTATTAGATCTTACTTCTACGCACTCGTCTCCGACTTGGAAAACTTTGACTACACTCAAATCTTCATCAGGAGTCATAACAACATCATCGACGAGCACAGATATTGGATTTTCAGGACCTCTAAATAAGCCATATTCAATAGTCGAAGCACTATTTTTTATATATACCAGCCAACCATCAGTTGCTAAAGGAGCACATTTTTTTAAAGCCTCTTTTATGCCATTGACATCTGCGCTAGAACAACCGATCTTCAGTGATTCACCGCCTGGCAACAGCGTTACTACCCTTTCAATCTTATTACAAAGATAAACCTTCGGACACAACTTAACACCTTCCTCTTGATATCTAGCTAACTTCACTATTAGCTCTACCAAGTTAAGCGTGTCACTTAGGATGGGCAAATCTGTCGAGTGACAGAAATCAGCTACACCACCAACTAACTGAGCCCTAAAGGTTATATTCTTTGTCATACATCATCCAATTACCTAACGTCAATTTATTTATCAGACATAGTGATAGAGCGTATGCTAAATTCCCTACTCGGCAATGATCTAGAGCTTTATCCACGCTCCCAGCTATACATTAAGATTTTGCTGTGGAATTGAGCAGTCAATTACATGGTAAGCGATGACGCCTCCTTGCAGTCGCTTATGATCAACAATAGGCCGAACAACAAAGATCACGCCCTCAGTATCCACAATTTTTTGCATTTTCTTTCTAATTGCATCGTCCCATGTTACTGGAAATTTCTCTCCTCCAGATACTATCGTCCCTCGATGAGATGAAAATGCAACCATATCCAATCTTCCGTTTACACGGATCTCTCCAGTTAACTCTTCTTTATTTTGACCAAGGATCACTCGCTCATCAGGGGTTAATCGAACTGCACTATCCCGAGATCCAAATTCTGCGTACGCTATACCTTTTCCTTCAATTCCAGATACAAGTCTATCGGCTGGAAATTTTGTAACTTGCGCGGCCCACAAGATCTTAGCGTCGTTTATTCTTACATCGCCATTTTCCGAGTTCGCTATAATATTTTTTGACCCTATATTGATATTGTTAGTTATTATAATATTCGCCGGGATGCCTTTCTCGACAAGTTCAGCCACTTGCTTTCGGAGATTAATAGCATCGCCAAACAATCTAGTAATTGTCCCCGCAAGCTGGTAGCCACCATCCGCAGCCAGTGAACCAACAATCTCTTTGTGCGTGAAAACGAAATCTATCAATAACTCAATCGAACCCTGATTTATCCTAGCCTGGTAATCAATCTGCTTCCTTATCGAAGGCGTGAGCTGCCTACGTCCCAACTGGACAGCAATTAACCGGTCAGTAATAGATCGATAGTTCGAAATGAGCAGCTCCACTGACCTTAGGTCATATAATCCATCTTCGAAAGCGGATCCTTTGGCATATATTCTTAAGTCACTTTTCCTCATCTCCATACTTTCCCTTATTCTTTTCAAATACCATACCCAGAAAAACGAGATAGATCTGTTTTTTAATCCATTTCAGTCTTCTGAGTCAGGACTACCAGCCCCAAAAGGGATAACCATTCCGCTCAGCTACCAGTCCTACTTCTCCTCAACAATCCCCTGCACATGCTTCACGTGGTCTCGGTGCGTCCGCCAGGTAGGCCTCAGCCGGCCATGGGCAATATCCTCAACCAGCGTCTTCACCTGCACAGTCGTGAGCACCACACTGGTGTGGGATTTGATGAACCGTATAAACCCAAGCCCCTGGGTCACGTTATCCGGCATCGGCGTCTTGAAAGTGCTGTCGCCGACGAAGACCACCAACGAACAGACCTGGTCGTCTGTCAGGCCCAACCGGCTCTGCACCGTTTTCAGGTGCTTGTAGTTCTGGTGAAGCGGATTCTGGAATTTCTGGGTGTACCGATAGATCTTCTGCGTCCAATACCGCTGCCGCTCCCCACCGAAAATCCACCCCTTCATATTCTTGGTCTCCACCACAAACACCCCATACGGAGACACAATCAAATGATCAATCTGGGTAGTCCCATCCTCAGTCGGCAGGGTCACGTTACGGATCAGATGGTAGGTCTTGCGGTCAAGCAGGAAGTGAGCCGACAGGTTAACAATCGCCTCACCCACCCAGCCCTTGAATCGGGCAGACTTGAGGACAGCAACCAGCAGGAAGAGGGGAATGAGAAACCAGAGGTGTTCCAGCATCGGTTGCAGGGTGACGGTCAAGTCCATTTTCTCGTCCAAGTCGGGATTATTACTTATAGTTCAGCCCACTCTAGAGCATGCCGCCACGTCTGTCTGAAAAAATTTGTAAAACAACAATCCATTTATTGCTTCAGGACTAGGAAAGACCCGTCCCAGCAGTGTCAGGACGGACAGAATCGAAAACAAGCTTGTCCCGGCGACCTACCAAACACCTGAAATCCTCAAACCCGCCTAGGCCAGCCTCGACATTGGGGGGCAGAACGCTCGTCTGTCTTAACAGATCCATTGTGAATACAAGACTATGCCACCCCAAAATCTGCCGGGATCAGACGTTAAGATAAATTTCAGCGCCTCATTGAGGCATCAACCTTCGATACGAAGGCTTCCTTCAGGTGTGGTTTCAAGCTTTTTCAGAAGCTGGATTTCCAGGATTTCATTGGCCATCAACTCTTCCTTAAGAATGATCAATGAGTCGTGGGCAAAAACGTTGAGACCTTCAAGGTCCTTCGTCAGAACCTTTTCTTTTAAGCTTCCAAGCAGCGAAGCGTTTTTTTCTTTTGACTGCTCAACGGGAGGTAATTCCTGGCGCGCCTTTACCTGCAAGTCATACGGGATGTAGCTAAGGAAATCCGACTTTCTGCCCTCAACACCAAACGTACGCATCAACTCAGCTTTGACTTCTTCTTCGTGGTACTCGGGAACGACACCGTCTTGAAGTACTGACACGTAGAATATGTTTAGCTCTTTGATCGTTTCAGCAAGGCTGGTCAATTGATGGAGCAAGTAGCCAGGAAACCTGAGATCCTTGTTTCTCTTTAGATGATTGGTGACCGCAATCATATCGTATTGCAATGCGTAGGATATTCCGCGATCAATTCCAGTTCTCAGGCGGTGACTATCCACAAAGTAGTTGATTGAGTTTGACAGGAACAGAATCTCATTCTGGCCTTTAATAATATCAAGGTCGTCAGTTATTTTTTGGCTGATCACCTTGAACTGATTTTCCCTGAAACTTAAAGGCAGACTCAGGCCATTTTTCACAATATCCAGATCCTTGTTCAGTTGGACATGCTTACCGACTTGTGGCCTTTCATCACCCTCATCCAACAGCGAAACAGCGATCTGGGAGGCCTTTCGAGACATAGGTTTTGCGATCTCAATGATCTGCTTACCTTTAGTCATCAATTTTCTTCCAGTATCGGTCTGACTAAACCTCTGGATTGCTTCTTCCGCTAGCTGAGCCAACAACGGGTTCATTATTCTCTCCATCACTAGTACCAAGTTCATGTTTCAGGAAGGCCAGTCCTAGACACCGCCTGTGCCTGATATCATATAGTTGCACCACTTTAGGCCATGTATTCATTCGAGTCTGAAAAAAATTGTAAAACGGCAATCGATTTATAGCTTTAGCACCACAAAAAAACCCGCCCCAGCAAAGCCAGGACGGGCCAAAACCTCTAAACCGGTTTTCCCAGGCGATCACCCCACCATCAGATAACCACCCACAGCAGCCAGGCCAGCACCCACACCACGGGCAACCCGGTTATCCGCCTTCATCAGCAGAGCCCCCAGGCCACGACCCGCAAAGGTAATGCCCAGAGTGGCGATGGAGAACCCCGCCAGATAGGCCGCCAACATCGCGCCAGAAGGCATTTCCGTACCATGGGCATAGCCATGGAACACCATAAAGGCCATCACCAGTGCCGCGCCTACGGCGGTGGGCAGTTTGGCCATGGCCGCAATCAGGATGCCGGCGACGATGACGGACAGGACGATACCGGTCTCAACGCCCGGCAGGGCGATGCCGGCGAAGGCGATGCCGGCGCCCAGGATCATGCCGCCCACCACGAACAGCGGGGTGGCGTTTTTCATGACGTTGCCCTGGCGGACGCTCCAGAAGCCGATGGCGGCCATGGCCAGCAGGTGGTCCAGGCCCAGCAGCGGGTGCAGCAGACCGCTTGTGAAGCCGCTGGTGCCGTGGTCGTGGCCCGGGTGGGCGACGGCGGCGGTGGCGGTCAGCAGCAGGGCGGCGGTGGTGAGCAGTTTGGTGGTCAGTTTCATGGTTTACTCCTGGTTATCTGAATTCGTGTCCCGGTTTCGCTTATGCGCTTTCGGCCTGCTTGTTGGGACGTCTCTCGGGCAACATGCCTCGCTCCAGAATGAAGCTGATGATGGTTTCCAGCCCTACCCCGTCGTACAGGTTGGTGAAGACGAAGGGGCGTTCGCCGCGCATTTTCTTGCTGTCGCGGTCCATAACGTCGAGGGAGGCGTGGACCTGTTCGGCGATGTCGATTTTGTTGATGATGAGCATGTCGGATTTGGTGATGCCGGGGCCGCCTTTGCGGGGGATCTTGTCGCCGGCAGAGACGTCGATGACGTACAGGGTGAGGTCGCTCAGTTCGGGGCTGAAGGTGGCGCTGAGGTTGTCGCCGCCGGATTCGACCAGGACGAGTTCGAGGTTTGGGTGGCGGCTCTGGAGGTCGTCGATGGCCGCGAGGTTCATGGAGGCGTCCTCGCGGATGGCGGTGTGGGGGCAGCCGCCGGTTTCTACGCCCAGGATTCGGTCGGCTGACAGGGCCTCGTGTTTCAGGAGGAAGTCGGCGTCTTCTCTGGTGTAGATGTCGTTGGTGACGACGGCGATGTCGTAGTGATCACGCAGGGCGAGGCACAGTTGGCGCAGCAGTGCGGTTTTACCGGAGCCTACCGGGCCCCCTACTCCTACTCTCAGGCAATGTTTCATTTCAATATCCTCATCGGTTCAAACTCCGAGGGAAGGCGCATGATCGGGGACGCTTTCCGGGACACGCCGTGAATCCGTCCATGGAGGCTCTTCAAAAACGTCCCTGTTTTTGAAGGTCCCGGAAAGCGTCCCCGACCACGCGCCGCCATCTGCGGAGTTGTAGTCATGTGATTAACTCCGAAATAACCGGGAGTACTGTGTTTCGTGTAAGGCACTGGCCAGGGCCAGGCCCGGTAATATCGGTCCGAGTTCGTCGTCGGTTCGCGCCAGGGCGTTGTCGACGGCGTTGACCAGTTGCGGCCGTAGCTGTTCGGTCAGGCGTTGGGCCGCTGTGTGGCCTAGCGGCAGGGCCTTGCAGGCGACGGCGAGCTGGTTTTCCAGCCAGGCCCAGGCGAAGCCGAGCAGGGTCTGGCGGACCGGGACGTTTCGTTTGTGGGCGCACCAGGCGAACAGGGTGACGTAGCCCGGGGTGGCCGGCAGCAGGTCCCGTTCCGGGGCCAGTTCCAGGTTGCGCAGCAGGGTTAGCAGCGCGGTGCCCAGGCGGGTGTCTTCGTCCACCAGTTCGGCGGTTTCCCGGGTGGCGTGCAGCCACTGGTTCCAGTGGTTAATAGTCGCCGTGTCTTCTTCGGCCCAGGCCTGTTGCAGTCGGGTCAGCAGGGGCAGTTCACAGCGGCTGAGGCCGTCGTCGAGGACGCCTTCCAGCCAGTCGCCCAGTTCTGTCTCGTTGTTGACCCAGCCCAGTTCGAAGGCGCTTTCCAGGCCCTGGGACCAGGCGAAGGCGCCGATGGGCAAAGCCGGGCTGACCAGTTGCATCAGGCCCAGCAGGGCCAGGTCGGCCTGTGGGTCGGTCTCAGTGTGCATGGCTATGGCCGTGTTCATGGCTGTGGTCGTGGTTATGGCCGTGGCTGTGTCCATGGTTGTGGCCGTCGCGGCCCGCCTTGTCGTAGGCGCCGGGTTCGGGGTCGAAGGGGGCCTGGTGGTGTTCCAGTTTCGCGCCCAGGCGTTCGGCCAGTTCTTCCAGTACGTGGTCCGGTGGGAAGCGGACCCAGCCTTTGCCGTCGCCCTCCACACCGATGGCCAGTTGCACGTGGCGGTTGCCCAGGTGGTAGCAGAGTTTGGCCAGGGGCAGGCCCGCGTCGATGTGAGCGGTTACTACCGGCTCGTCCGCTGCTTTGACGCGGATGATTTCACCGGTGTCGGCTTGCAGGCAGTCGCCGCTGCGCAGGACCGGGCCGCGGTCGAGGAACAGGCCGACGTCGTGGCCGGTGTCGGTGGTGGCCCGTAGGCGGCCACGGATGCGTAGTTCCAGCGGCAGCGTGAGGGTGTCGTGGATTTCCGCCTGTTCCATGGGTTCGATGCGTTGTGTCAGTTCCAGCATGGTGTCATTCCTCAGAACAGGTGGTAGCGCTGGGCCAGGGGCAGTTCGGTGGCGGGCTCGCAGGTGAGCAGTTCGCCATCGGCGTGCACTTCGTAGGTCTGCGGATCCACGGTCAGGTGCGGGCAGGCGTCGTTGAGTTTGAGGTCGCCCTTGCGCACGGTGCGGACGTTTTTGCAGGCGGAGAGCATACTGCGCAGGCCCAGTTCCTTGCCGATGCCGGCATCAAAAGCGGCCTGGCTGACGAAGCTGAGCCGGGTCTGGCTGGCGGCGCGGCCGAAAGCGCCGAACATGGGGCGATAGTGGACCGGTTGCGGTGTGGGGATGGAGGCGTTGGGGTCGCCCATCGGTGCCGCCGCGATCATGCCGCCCTTGATGATGGTGGACGGTTTGGTGCCGAAGAAGGCGGGCTTCCACAGTACCAGGTCCGCCAGTTTGCCCACTTCGATGGAGCCTACGTCGTGGGCGATGCCGTGGGTGATGGCCGGGTTGATGGTGTACTTGGCGATGTAGCGTTTGGCGCGGAAGTTGTCGGCGCCCCGCTCTTCGTCCTCCGGCAGCAGGCCGCGCTGGACTTTCATTTTGTGGGCGGTCTGCCAGGTGCGGCACACCACTTCGCCCACCCGGCCCATGGCCTGGGAGTCGGAGGCGATCATGGAGATCACGCCCATGTCCTGCAGGATGTCTTCGGCGGCGATGGTTTCGCGGCGGATGCGGCTGTCGGCGAAGGCCACGTCTTCCGGAATGTTGGGATCCAGGTGGTGGCAGACCATGAGCATGTCCAGGTGCTCGTCGATGGTGTTGACGGTGTAGGGCCGTGTGGGGTTGGTGGACGACGGCAGTACGTAGTCCTTGGCGCACGCGGTGATGATGTCCGGTGCGTGGCCGCCGCCGGCGCCTTCGGTGTGGTAGGTGTGGATGCAGCGTTCCTTGAAGGCGGCCAGGGTGTCTTCCACGAAGCCGGACTCGTTAAGGGTGTCGGTGTGGATGGCGATCTGGACGTCGTATTTGTCCGCCACGGTCAGGCAGTTGTCGATGGACGCGGGGGTGGTGCCCCAGTCTTCGTGGAGCTTGAGGCCCATGGCGCCGTACTTGAGCTGCAACTCCAGGGACTCGGGCAGGCTGGCGTTGCCCTTGCCGAGGAAGCCAATGTTCATGGGCATGTCGTCGACGGCCTGGAGCATTTTGCCGATGTGCCAGGGGCCGGGGGTGCAGGTGGTGGCGTTGGTGCCGGTGGCCGGGCCGGTGCCACCGCCGAGCATGGTGGTGATGCCGCTCATCAGGGCTTCGTCGATCTGCTGGGGGCAGATGAAGTGGATGTGGGCGTCGATGCCGCCGGCGGTGAGGATTTTGCCTTCACCGGCGATGACTTCGGTGCCGGGGCCGATGACGATCTGGACGTCGGGCTGGGTGTCGGGGTTGCCGGCCTTGCCGATGGCGGCGATGCGGCCCTGCTGGATGCCGACGTCGGCTTTGACGATGCCCCACCAATCGAGGATCAGGGCGTTGGTGATGACCGTGTCCATGACGGTTTCATCGGCCCGCTGGCTCTGGCCCATGCCATCCCGGATGACTTTGCCGCCGCCGAATTTCACTTCGTCGCCGTAGTGGGTGGCGTCGCTTTCGACTTCGATCCACAGTTCGGTGTCGCCCAGGCGGATGCGGTCCCCGGTGGTGGGGCCGTACATGTCGGCGTAGGCCTGTCTGCTGATTTTCATGTTAATGCCTCGCTTTCTGGATTCCGGGGGAAGGAGCCGATCGGGTAAGGCTTTCCGGGACACGCCGTGGATACGTCCCTGTAGGCTCTTCGAAAACGTCCATATTTTCGAAGGTCCCGGAAAGCCTTACCCGACCGTCTCCCCTGAATTTGGTTGCAAGCCTCACAGCTTTCCCATTACGTCGCCTCGGAAACCGTAAATAGTGCGATCGCCGGAGTATGGGATAAGCGTCACTTCGCGAGTCTGGCCGGGTTCAAACCGGATGGCGGTGCCGGCGGCTACGTCGAGGCGATAGCCTTTGGCCTTGTCGCGATCAAACCGGAGCGCCGGGTTGGTTTCGGCGAAGTGGTAGTGGGAGCCGACCTGGATCGGGCGGTCGCCGGTGTTGGCGACGTCGACGGTGATGCGTTCGCGGCCGGCACAGAGTTCGATGTCGCGGTCTTTGAGTTGGTATTCGCCGGGTATCATCTGCGTCTCCTTAAACGATCGGGTTATGGACCGTGACCAGTTTGGTGCCGTCCGGGAAGGTGGCTTCCACCTGCACTTCGTCCACCATTTCCGCCACGCCTTCCATCACGTCGTCACGGGTGAGCACTTCGCGGCCGGCGCTCATCATGTCGGCGACGCTGCGGCCTTCCCGGGCGCCTTCCATGATTTCGGCGCTGATGAGGGCGACGGCTTCCGGGTAGTTGAGTTTCAGGCCCTTAGCCTTGCGTCGTTCCGCCAGCAGGGCGGCGGTGAAGAGCAGTAGCTTGTCTTTGTCTCTGGGTGTCAGTTCCATCGTTTTGCTCCGATGATTGCAATGTTCTTTGTTTACTCCCTCTCCCCTGGAGGGAGAGGGTTGGGGAGAGGGGGAGACTCCCACTCCGGAGTTGGCTATCTTGGGCGCCTTTGGCGCCTCCCCCTCTCCCTGGCCCTCTCCCTCGTTGGGGAGAGGGGATGGTGTTTCAGACGCTCTGCCATGCCCGCTACCTGCTATGTCAGCCAGATTCTTGGCACATGGGCTGGCTGGCCGGTCAGTTTTGGTCTTAGTATTTCCCAGGCCTGTTGGCAGATGGCCCAGGCTTCGTTGCGTTCGTTGCCCAGGTAGCGCAATAGCAGCACTCCGCCGCGCCGGGTGACGGCCCAGCGGGGGTTGTCCGGGAGTTCTTCCCGCAGGTGTTCGATGGCGTTCGCCTCGTCTTCCAGCCCTACGGTCCACAGGGTGGCCTGGACGGTATGGCCGCCCTGGCCCCATTTGCCTTTGAAGCGGCGGTGTTTGGGGTCGAGGGTCTGGCGTTCCTGCCAGACGGGCACGCCGTCGCGGGTCAGGTGGAAGCGTTGTTCCAGTTGGCCGGTGGCGAAGGGCAGTTCGCTGGCCGGGCGGCCGAGGGCCAGGATTTCCCAGCCGATGCATTGGCTGCGGGAGCCCATCTCGATGGTGGTGGTCTGGGTGCCCCGGGAGCCGTCGAAGGCGAGGGTTTCCTGGGGCAGGTATTCCAGGGTGCCGCCGTCTTCCACCGTCAGTTTTGTGTGCTGGGCCCAGGCGACGCCGTTGCGGTCGGCCTTGTAGAGTTTGGCGGCGGCCGGTGTGGTCAGCAGGGCGTGGGCGCCGGTGCCGACGATGGCGTTGATGTGCAGGGCGTCGCCGCTGACCAGTCCGCCCGGGGGGTGTAGCAGGTAGACGTGGCAGCAGCCGTGGCGCCCCTCCGGGTAGAAGGGGCGCTGCACCCGCAGCGGGCCGCTGTGTCTTGCCGTGGCCATGCGGGTGACCGGGCGGCCGTCCTGTTGCCGGCCTTCGAAGCCCAGTTCCAGGCGGGCAGCCCAGAGGCGGCCCTGGTCGAAGCGGTGGCCGGAGTCGGCCTGTTCTGGCATCGGCTGGTAGATGGTCATACCGTCAGGTATTGCTTGATGAGTTCGTCGGACAGCTCGCCGATCTCGCCTTCGGCCATGCGGCGGCCCCGGTCGAGGATGGCGAAGCGGTCGGCGTATTTGCGGGCGAAGGGCAGTTTCTGCTCCACCAGCAGGACGGTCAGGCCGTCTTCCGCGATCAGTTTGCGGATGACCTCGCCGATCTGGGCGACGATGTTGGGCTGGATGCCCTCCCCCGGTTCGTCCAGGATCAGCAGCCTTGGCTCGATGACCAGGGCGCGGCCGATGGCCAGCTGCTGTTGCTGGCCGCCGGAGAGGTCACCGCCGCGGCGGTTTTTCATTTCCTTGAGCACCGGGAACAGTTCGTAGATGCGCTCGGGGATGGCTTTCTGGCCGTCACCCCGGGCGGCGAGGCCGGTGCGCAGGTTTTCTTCCACGGTGAGCAGCGGGAAGATCTGCCGGCCCTGGGGTACGTAGCCGATGCCCAGGCGGGCCCGCTGTTCCAGGGGTTGTTTGATAAGGTCCAGTTCATCAGCAAAGCGGATGCTGCCGCTCTCCACTTTTTCCTCACCCATGATGCATTTCATCAGGGTGGTCTTGCCCACGCCATTGCGGCCCATCACGCAGGTGCACTGGCCCTGGGGGACGTCCAGGTCCAGGTCCCAGAGGGTGTGGCTTTCGCCGTAGTACTGGTTCAGTTTCTCGATCTGCAACATTCAGGCTTCCTCCCCCAGGTAGACCTTGATCACTTCCGGGTCGTTGGAGACCTGGTCCATGGTGCCTTCCGCCAGCACGCTGCCCTGGTGCAGTACGGTCACCTTGCGGGCGATGGAGCGGACAAAGCCCATGTCATGTTCAACGACCACCACGGACTGTTTGCCCGCCAGGCTGGTGAGCAGGTCGGCGGTGCGTTCCATTTCCTGTTCGGTCATGCCGGCCACGGGCTCGTCCACCAGCAGCAGGCGCGGGCGCTGCATCAGCAGCATGCCGATTTCCAGCCACTGTTTCTGGCCGTGGGATAGGATGCCGGCGGGCTGGTTGCGCAGGTCCTGCAGGTGGATGGTTTCCAGCACTTCGTCGATGCGCTCCCGGTGTTCCGGTTTCATGGTGGCGGTCAGGGTCGGAAACACCCGCTTGTCTGCCGCCATGGCCAGTTCCAGGTTCTCGAATACGGTCAGCGCCTCGAATACCGTGGGCTTCTGGAACTTGCGGCCGATGCCCAGACTGGCGATGTCCGGCTCGTTCATGTGCAGCAGGTTGTGGCGGCTGCCGAACCAGACGGAGCCGGTGTCAGGCCGGGTCTTGCCGGTGATGATGTCCATCATGGTGGTCTTGCCGGCGCCGTTGGGGCCGATGATGCAGCGCAGCTCGCCGTCGTCGATGGTCAGGTTGAGGTTGTTGATGGCCCTGAAGCCGTCAAAGCTGACGTTGACGTCTTCCATATACAGGATCGGGCCGTGGCGCACGTCCACCGGGGAGTCGGTGGGCGTGAGGAAGGTGAAGACCTGATCCCGGTTGGCCAGTTCGGTCATGATGCTCATGCGGTGACCTCCGCCGTGGAATCGTTTGAAGGTGTGTCGTCAGCCTTGCGCCGGCGCTTTTTCAGCAGCCCGGCAATGCCCTGGGGCAGGAACACGGTGACCAGTACAAACAGCGCGCCGAGGGCGAACAGCCAGGCGTCGGGCATGATGCCGGTGAACACGGTCTTGGCGTAGTTCACCAGGATGGCACCGATAACCGCGCCGTAGAGGGTGGCGCGTCCGCCCAGGGCGACCCATACCACGATCTCGATGGAGAACAGGGGCGAGAATTCGCTGGGGTTGATGATGCCCACCTGGGGCACGTACAGCGCCCCGGCCACGCCCGCCAGCATGGCGGAGACCACGAACACGAACAGTTGCACCCGCTCCACCCGGTAACCCAGGAAGCGGGTGCGGGCCTCAGCGTCGCGGCAAGCCACGCTGACCCGGCCCAGTTTGCTGGTGACGATGCCCCGGCACACCAGGTAACCGATGGCCAGGGCGATACCGGTAGCGATGAACAGGCCCAGCCGGGCCGCATCGGTGCGCAGGTTGAAGCCGAGGATGTCGCGGAAGTCGGTCAGGCCGTTGTTGCCGCCGAAGCCCATCTCGTTACGGAAGAAGGCCAGCATCAGGGCGAAGGTGAGTGCCTGGGTGATGATCGACAGGTACACGCCGGTCACCCGGGAGCGGAACGCCAGCCAGCCGAATACCAGGGCCAGGGCACCCGGCACCAGCAGCACCATGGCGAAGGCGAACCAGGCCATGTCGAAGCCGTACCAGTACCAGGGCAGCTCCTGCCAGTTCAGGAACACCATGAAGTCCGGCAGGATGGGATCGCCGTAGGTGCCCCGGTCGCCGATCTGGCGCATCAGGTACATGCCCATGGCGTAGCCGCCCAGGGCAAAGAAGGCGCCATGGCCCAGGCTGAGGATACCCAGGTAGCCCCATACCAGGTCCACGGCCACCGCCAGCAGGGCGTAACAAAGGTACTTGCCCAGCAGGGTGACGGTGTAGGCGCTGACGTGCAGCGCGTGCCCTTCCGGCAGGGCCAGGTGCAGCACGCTCACCACCAGCAGTGCCATGAAGAGGATTCCGAGGAACAGCTGCGTCGAGCGTTCCTGCAGAGGTCTGGTTAGCCACATGATATTACGCCTCTGCCGCGCGGCCCTTTTGAGGGAACAATCCCTTCGGCCGTTTCTGGATAAACAGGATGATGAACACCAGCACGATGATCTTGGCCAGGACGGCGCCCGCCCACGGCTCCAGCAACTGGTTGATGGTGCCCAGTGACAGGCCCGCGACCAGGGTGCCCCACAGGTTGCCGACACCGCCGAACACCACCACCATGAACGAGTCGATGATGTAGTTCTGGCCCAGGTTGGGGCCCACGTTGGTGAGCTGTGACAGGGCCACGCCCGCCAGCCCGGCCACGCCGGAGCCCAGGGCGAAGGTCATGATGTCGACGCGGGTGGCCTTGATGCCCATGGAGCGGGCCATGGCCCGGTTCTGGGTGACGGCGCGCACTTCCAGCCCCAGGCGGGTGCGGCGCATGATCAGCATCAGCGCGGCGAACACCACCAGGGCGAAGCCCAGCACATACATGCGGTTGAGGGTCAGCGACAGGGCGTCGTTGATCACCAGAGAGCCGCTCATCCATTCCGGGCTGACCACGGTGCGGTTCTGGGGGGAGATCGCAGTACGCACCAGTTGCTGCAGGATCAGGCTGATGCCGAAGGTGGCCAGCAGGGTTTCCAGCGGACGGCCCTTGAGGAACTGGATAACGCTGCGCTCGATGGCGATACCCGCCAGCGCGGCGACAAGGAAGCCGGCCGGGATGGACAGGATCAGCGCCAGGCCAGGCTGACCCGGCAGCAGTTGCTGCATGCCCCAGGTGGTGTAGGCACCCAGCATAATGAGTTCGCCGTGGGCCATGTTGATCACGCCCATCACACCGAAGGTGATGGCCAGGCCGATGGCGGCGAGGACAAGGACGGAACCCAGGGACAGGCCGAAGTAGAGGGTTTCGGCGGCCTTGTTCATCTTCAGTTTCTGCTCGATAGAGCCCAGGGCCTTTTCCGCCGGGGCCCTGAGTGCGGGATTTTCCGAGGCGACGGCGCTATTGAGCGCGGCCCGGGAGCGGGGGTGCAGGCTACCGGCCAGCACGTCGACCGCTGCCACACTGCCCTGCTCTTCCACCTGGTAGATGGCCACGGCCTGTTCCAGGCGGTTGCGGATGTCGACGTTCGGTTCCTCGTCAATACGGGCGGTGACGGCTTCCACGATAGCGTCATCCACCTTGCCCAGCAGGTCCTGGGCGGCGGTTTCACGAGTCTCCACATTGTTGGCGTACAGGTCCATCATCGCCATGACGCCTTCCAGTTGCTGGCGGATGGCGTTATTGACGGCGATCCGGTCCAGATCCCGACGGGACATTTCCCCCAGGTTCTCGCCAGTGACGGCGTCGGCCACTTCCCAGTCACGGCCACGGTTGTTGAGTACGATCACGATTTGGCCGGTGTCTTCCACCCGGCTCAGGCGATTGTTGCCGTAGGCGTCCAGCCAGTCGCGGGCCCGCTCATGGCCGCTGGTGGCGATGGCCTTGATGACGGCCTCGGTCTCGCGGGGGGAGGCATCGGCCAGCTGCTCCAGCAGCGCCTCGGCGGAGGTGTCCTGCTGGGCCGAGGCGGTTACCGCCGGCAGGGTCAGCAGGACGATAAGGAGGAGTGTGAGCCATCGGGGGATGCTCATGGTGTCTTCCTGTCTGGTGTCTGGGTGAATGGAAGGTCGGGAAAGGTGAACCGGGGCGGCAGGCCCGCCCCGGCCGGGTACCGATTACTCGGCAGCCATGGCCTGCTCGCCGGCAGACGCACCACACTTGCCTTCCTTCACGTTGTAGTTGCCGCAGCGCATGGGGGCGCGCCAGTCGGCAATCAGGTCACGGGAACCGGGCAGGAAGTCGGACCAGGCATCACCGGCGACGGTGGCCGGGGTTTCCCAGACGATGGAGAACTGGCCGTTGTCCTGGATCTCGCCGATCAGCACCGGCTTGGTGATGTGGTGGTTCGGCATCATGGTGGCGTAGCCGCCGGTCAGGTTGGGCACGGTGACACCGATGATGGCGTCCTTGACCGCGTCCACCTCGGTGGTTTCCGCTTTCTCAACCGCCTTCACCCACATGTTGAAACCGATGTAGTGGGCTTCCATGGGATCGTTGGTGACCGCTTCCTCGTCGCCGGTGTATTCGATCCACTGGTCGATGAAGTCGTAGTTGGCGTCGGAATCCACGCTCATGAAGTAGTTCCAGGCGGCCAGGTGACCCACCAGCGGGCCGGTGTCGATACCGGAGAGTTCCTGCTCGCCGACAGAGAAGGCGACAACGGGAATGTCGGTGGCGGAGATGCCCTGGTTGCCCAGCTCGCGGTAGAAGGGCACGTTGGCATCACCGTTGATGGTGGACACCACGGCGGTCTTCTTGCCGGCGGAGCCGAAGGTCTTGATGTCGGAGACGATGTTCTGCCAGTCGGAGTGGCCGAACGGGGTGTAGTTGATCATGATGTCTTCAGCGGCGACACCACTGTCCTTGAGGTAGGTCTCGAGGATTTTGTTGGTGGTGCGCGGGTACACGTAGTCGGTGCCTGCCAGTACCCAGCGCTCAACGCCAAGCTCGTTCTTCAGGTAGTCCACCGCCGGAATCGCCTGCTGGTTGGGGGCGGCGCCGGTGTAGAAGACGTTTTCGGAAGATTCCTCACCTTCATACTGCACCGGGTAGAACAGCAGGCCGTTCAGTTCCTCGACCACCGGCAGGACGGATTTCCGGGAGACGGAGGTCCAGTTGCCGAAGATCACGTCCACCTCTTCCTGGGCCAGCAGCTCACGGGCCTTTTCCGCGAACAGCGGCCAGTTGGAGGCCGGGTCGACCACCACGGCTTCCAGTTCACGTCCCAGCA
Organism: Marinobacter shunpengi; assembly: GCF_045449695.1. Classification (NCBI taxonomy): domain Bacteria; kingdom Pseudomonadati; phylum Pseudomonadota; class Gammaproteobacteria; order Pseudomonadales; family Marinobacteraceae; genus Marinobacter; species Marinobacter shunpengi. Next base: position 374,080 of record NZ_JBJJKZ010000013.1, on the reverse strand, counting down.
GGCCGCCGTTGGCGTTCTGCTCTTCGATCAGCATTTCCACGGTGTCCTTCAGGACTGTCTCGCTGATGGCCATGGTGCCGGACAGGGAGTGCAGGATGCCCACCTTGATAGTGTCTTCCTGGGCCTGGACGGCCATTGCGCCGGAACCCAGAGCCGCCGCCACTACAACGCTGGCCAGTTGTTTCTTGAATGTTGTCACGTGCATATCCTCGCTTTCTCAGATGTTTGTGCGCTTCTTTGGCGCGGGGCGACTATCATTCGTTCGCCTTGTGCACTGAGAATTGCAAGCGGTGTGCCATACTGAGGCCGGCATTTTTTATTGTTAAATTTCAGCGAATTACAAATGACAAACCGACCGTTGGAAAATCAAGGGTTTCAGATTTGGTGCATTGCGCCCGGAAGATCGCACCGTGATGAAGCACAAAACAGCAACAGGGCTCATACTTGGTGCGCCAGATTATCCAGCGCCCCAATTCGACGCAGGGCATGTCTCGGCCACCATCCGGTCCCTCTATGATGACGATAGATGCCCCGATAACTTGACCTGCGTCAGGTGCCACGTATGATCTGATCCGTGCCTTTATAAGGAGTCTCAATGATTCTTCAGCCCCGTTCTGCCCAATACCGGCCAATGCCAGGCATGAACCCGGCCCTGTCGCACGTGCCTGCTGTACACCTCAGCGGCCGCCTGCCCTATTTTCCCGACCCACCCACTGGTCGGCGGTAAGCCCGTTGGTGCCGTGGCACCATGCCTGCAATACTGACGCCGGGGCATCGTAGGGACATGAGGGAGCAGCGCGACTGCCGCGCCCCGACAATAAATCAGAAGAACGGAATAACGAGGTTGCGATGACACTGTCGCTGGTGGTGTTACTACCATTTCTCGGGGCCATTGCCGCGCCCCTGTTCGCCCAGGCCGGGCGAACGGCCATTGCCATAGCCTCCTCGGTGCCGGCACTGCTGGCACTGGCCACGCTGTTCCCCATGTGGAGCACACTGGCGGAGGGCGGCACCGTCGTTCAGACCCTGGAGTGGCTGCCACAGTTGGGGATCAACTTCAGCTTCCGGCTGGATGGCCTGTCGCTGATGTTTGCACTGCTGATCCTGGTGATCGGCCTGCTGATCATCCTCTATGCCCGCTACTACCTGAAGCCACAGGAGAACGTGGGCAAGTTCTACGCCATGCTGCTGTGCTTCAAGGGCTCCATGCTGGGTATCGTGCTGTCCAGCAACCTGCTGCTGATGATGGTGTTCTGGGAGCTGACCAGCCTGACGTCGTTCCTGCTGATCAGCTTCTGGAACCAGAAGCAGGACGCCCGCCGCGGCGCCCGCATGGCCCTGGCGATCACCGGCGGGGGCGGGCTGGCGCTGCTGGCCGGCATCCTGCTGATTGGCCGCATTGTCGGCTCCTTCGAACTGGACGACGTGCTGGCTGCCGGCGACCAGATCAAGGCCCATGCCCTCTACCCCTATGCCCTGACGCTGGTGCTGCTGGGGGCGTTCACCAAGTCCGCCCAGTTCCCGTTCCATTTCTGGCTGCCCCATGCCATGCAGGCACCCACGCCGGTGTCCGCCTACCTGCACTCCGCCACCATGGTGAAGGCCGGTATCTTCCTGATGGCGCGGCTGTACCCGGCCCTGGCGGGCACCGAGCAGTGGTTCTACATGGTGACCTTCACCGGTATGGTCACCCTGCTGATCGGCGCCTATGTGGCGCTGTTCAAGCATGACCTGAAGGGCCTGCTGGCCCACTCCACGGTCAGTCACCTGGGCCTGATCACCCTGCTGCTGGGCATGGGCACGGAACTGGCGGCGGTGGCCGCGCTGTTTCACATCATCAACCATGCCACCTTCAAGGCCTCCCTGTTTATGGCCGCCGGCATCATTGACCATGAAACCGGCTCCCGGGACATGCGGCAAATCAACGGCCTGTGGAAGTACATGCCCCACACCGCCACCCTGGCGATGGTGGCGGCGGCCTCCATGGCGGGGGTGCCGTTGCTGAACGGTTTCCTGTCCAAGGAGATGTTCTTCGCCGAGGCCCTGAGCCTGAACCTGCCCGGCATCTGGGCGTGGATTCCGCCCATTGTGGCTACCCTGGCGGGCATCTTCGCGGTGGCCTATTCGGCCCGTTTTATCCACGACGTGTTCTTTAATGGCGCACCCCGCAACCTGCCCATCTTCCCGCCCCACGAGCCGCCCCGGTACATGAAGATTCCGGTGGAGATCCTGGTGGTGGCCTGCGTGCTGGTGGGGCTGTTTCCGGCGTTCTCGGTAGGGCCGCTGCTCCACGCCGCCGCCTCGGCCACCCTGGGCGGCCAGGTGCCGGACTACGGCCTGGCGGTGTGGCACGGCTTCAACCTGCCGCTGATGATGAGCTTCGCGGCGTTCATCGGTGGTCTGATCATGTACCACTACCGTCAGACGTTCTTTGATTTCCACGATCGCTTCCGGGAGATCGACGAGAAGGCGGTGTTCGAGGCGGTGGTGTCCTGGCTGGTGGAACGGGCCCGCACCCTGACGGCGAAACTGGAGAACGGCTCGCTGCAGCGCTACGCCATGCTGCTGGTGGTCAGTGCGGTAGTGGTGGCCATCGTGCCGCTGTCGGGCATGGACCTGATCGGCAGCAATGGCCTGACCCCCATCGACGTGCCAACCGCCATTGGTGCCGCCATCCTGATCTTCTGCACCTTCGCCACGGTCTACATCCGCCGGGAGCGGCTAACATCGCTGATCATGCTGAGTGTGGTGGGGCTGTTCGTGTCCCTGACCTTTGCCCGCCTGTCCGCACCGGATCTGGCCATGACCCAGATCTCGGTGGAAGTGGTGACCATCGTGCTGCTGATGCTGGCGCTGTTCTACCTGCCACCCTGGACGCCGTCCGAGGGATCGAAGGGCCGGCACGCCCGCGACCTGGCCATCGCGGGCGTAGCGGGCCTGGGCATGACGGCGGTCACCCTGGCGATGCTCACCAGCCCGTTCAGTTCCATTTCCGACTACTTTCTCGAAAACAGCAAGCCCGGCGGTGGCGGCACCAATGTGGTGAACGTGATCCTGGTGGACTTCCGGGGCTTCGATACCCTGGGTGAGATCACCGTGCTGGCAATCGCCGCCCTGGGCATCTACGCCATGCTACGAGGTCGCGAGTTGCAGGCGCCGCCCACCGACGGCCTGGGTCACCCGTGGGCGCTGGATGCCCATCCCACCATGTTGCGGCAGATGTCGCGGCCACTGCTGCCGCTGGCGCTGATGGTGTCGGCGTACATCTTCCTGCGCGGGCATAACCTGCCGGGCGGTGGCTTTATCGCCGGCCTGATCACGGCCATTGCCCTGCTGATCCAGTACATTGCCAGCGGCGACAACTGGACCCAGGCGCGGGTGAATGTCCGTTACCACAATATCCTGGCGCTGGGCCTGTTCTTCGCCACCGTCGCCGGTGCCGCCAGCCTGGTGTTCGACTACCCGTTCCTGACCTCCACCTTCACCTATCTCAAGTGGCCGGTGGTGGGCAAGTTCGAGGTGGCCTCGGCGCTGGTGTTCGACCTCGGGGTCTACCTGACGGTGGTGGGCGCCACCCTGCTGGCCCTGGTCAGCCTCGGCAAACTGACCCCTGCGGGCCGGCCCATGACCCGAACCGAAGCACGGGAGGAGTCGTAACCCATGGAGATTACGTTTGCACTGATCATCGGGTCGCTGACCTTCGCCGGGGTGTACCTGGTGCTTCGCGCCCGCACCTTTCCGGTGGTGGTGGGGCTGACCCTGCTGTCCTACGGGGTGAACCTGTTCCTGTTCTCCACCGGACGCCTGATGACCGGCGGCCAGCCGATCATCGGCAGCACGGACACCTATTCGGACCCCCTGCCCCAGGCGCTGGTACTGACCGCGATTGTCATCGGCTTTGCCATGACCGCCTTCGTGGTGGTGCTGGCCCTGCGGTCCAAGGCGGACACCGGAGATGACCACGTGGACGGCACCCACCGTACCGACCTGCCCGACGAGGCCACCATTGACCAGCCCCGGGAGGAGACCGGCCAATGAACCACTGGCTTATCGCGCCCATCCTGATTCCTCTGATTGGCGGTTTCCTGCAGGTATTCGTGGGCTATGCCCCCCTGAGCCTGCGCCGTACCCTGGGGCTGGTGACCTCCGGCCTGTTGCTGGTCAGCGCCTTCTTCCTGCTGATGCTGGCCGACGACGGCAGTTACCGGGTCTACGCCTTTGGTAACTGGGCGCCGCCGTTCGGCATCGTGCTGGTGCTGGACCGGCTGTCGGCATTGATGGTGTTTGTCACCGCGCTGCTGGGGCTGTTCTGCCACCTGTATTCCCTGGGTCGCACGGATGTGGGCAGCCGACAGTTCCATGCCCTGTTCCTGTTCCAGTTGTTGGGGCTGAACATTGCCTTCCTCACCGGTGACCTGTTTAACCTGTTCGTGGCTTTTGAGGTGCTGCTGATTGCCTCCTATGGCCTGTTGCTTCACGGCGACGGCACCAAACGTACCGTGCCCGGTTTCCACTACGTGGTACTCAACCTGATCGGTTCGGCCATGTTCCTGATTGCCGTGGGCATGATCTACAGCGTGACCGGCACCCTCAACATGGCGGACCTGGCGGTGATCGTTCCCACCCTGGCGGCGGAGAACCTGCCCCTGGTGAAGGCCGGCGGCATGATCCTGCTGGTGGTGTTCGCCCTCAAGGCCGCGCTGCTGCCGCTGACCTTCTGGCTGCCCAGGGCCTATGCCAGCGCCACGGCGCCGGTGGCCGCCCTGTTTGCGGTGATGACCAAGGTGGGCGTGTACGCCATCATCCGCGTGTACACCCTGATTTTCGGCGAGGATGCGGGTGCCCTGGCCCACCTGGGTATGGACTGGGTGTTCCCCCTGGCCCTGCTGACCATGGTGCTGGGCGTTGTCGGCATGATCGGCTCCGGCGGGCTGCGGACCCTGGTCGCCTGGCAGGTGGTGGTGTCGGTGGGCACTATCCTGGCGGCCTTCTCGCTGCTTAACGAGGCCGGCCTGTCATCGGCCCTGTTCTATATGGTGCACACTACCTGGGTGGCCGCCGGCCTGTTCCTGGTGGTGGACATGATCGCCGCCCAGCGGGGTGCCGCCAGCGACCAGATCGTCACCGCCCCGCGCATGCCCAACCGGACCTTTATCAGCGTGATGTTCATGCTGGGTGCGGTGTCCGCGGCGGGGCTGCCACCGCTGAGCGGGTTCTTCGCCAAGCTACTGATCATGAACGCCGCCACGCCCGGTGTGGACATGGCGGCCCTGTGGTCGGTGATCCTGCTGGCCGGCTTCATGTCGCTGGTGGCCTACAGCCGGGCGGGCAGTATCGTTTTCTGGCGCAACGTGCAGGGGCACATCGACAATCCGGAGAAGCTGACCTTCCCCCACACCGTGGGCGCCGGCGCGCTGATTGCCCTGAGCATCGCCATCGTGGTGGTGGCCGGTCCACTCAGTGAGTACACCGATGCCACCGCCGAACAGCTGCGGGATACTTCCGCCTATACCAGTATTCTGGACGCGAAAATGGTCGGGGAGGATGAATCATGACGGCTGAACGTCTGGGCTTTCCGCAGCCCTGGCTGAGTGTTGCCCTGTTCGTGGTCTGGCAATTCCTGGCGGACGGGGTCTCCGGGGCGAGCGTGGTGATGGGTATTATCCTGGCCGTGATCATTCCCCAGATTACCCACCGCTTCTGGCCGGACAGCCCGAAAATACGCAAACCCTGGGTGCTGATCCGCTATCTGGTGGTGGTCATCTACGACATCATCGTGGCCAGCATTACCGTGGCGATCCTGATCCTGAATCCCCGCCGCCCACGACCGGCGTTCGTGTCCTATCCCCTGACGCTGGACCATCCGCTGGCCATTACCATGCTGGCGAGCACTATTTCGCTGACGCCAGGTACGGTGAGTGCGGATGTGAGCGACGACGGCGAGCTGCTGCTGATTCACGCCCTCGACGTTGATGACAACGAGGAGCTGATCCGTGCGATCCACCAGCGCTATGAGAAGCCCCTGATGGAGATGTTCCAATGATGACCATCGCGCTCCATATCACCCTGGCCATGGTGGCCATTGCGGCCCTGCTTAACCTGTACCGGCTGGTTCAGGGCCCCGACGCACCGGACCGGATCCTCGCGCTGGACACCCTGTACATCAACGGCATTGCGTTGATTATCCTGCTGGACCTGGTTGTGGGGTCGCGCCTCTATCTTGAGGCCGCCATGCTGATGGCCATCATGGGCTTTGTCGGCACGGTGGCCCTGGCAAAATACCTGAAACGCGGCAGCGTTATCGAATAAGGAGCGACACCGTGGAGACCATGAGCATGCATCCCGTTGCCGAGGTGATTATCAGCGTTCTGCTGCTGACCGGTGGCTTCTTTACGCTGGTCGGCGCGATAGGCCTTGTTCGATTGCCGGACCTGTACGCGCGCCTGCACGCGCCCACCAAGGCGACGACCCTGGGCGTCGGCAGTGTGGTGATTGCCTCGATGATCTATTTCTCGCTGCACACCGGAGAGATTGCGGTGACCGAGTTGCTGATCACTGCGTTCCTGTTTCTGACCGCCCCGGTCAGTGCCAACTTCATAGCCAAGGCGGCCATGCATCTGAGGGTGGAGCGGTCTGAGGAGACTCGGGGGCATCCCTGGGATCAGTGACCTTCGTTTATTAGGTAGGACTGCCGGCTTGGGTGCCTGGCTGGGGAACCAGGGGGAGCTTTTCTTCGCCGCAATTCACGGTCCATCCCTGGACCGACCTTGCTCCGCGACATCCTGTCGCTGCTACGAAAAACTCCCCCAGGTCCCCCATCCGTCAGACTGATTTTCTGGTCGCACATCAAAGCCCGGTAAAATCGAAATCCAATTCAGGAGTCCGGCCAGAAACCACGTCGGCCAAAGCCGCAGCAGACCCACAGGAATGGGTCCACCCAAGGGTCCCATGCCCGGTATTCAGATACAGGTTGGTCAGTGGGCTCTTGCCAATATAGGGCACGTTGGAAGGAGTAGCAGGCCGCAACCCGGTCCAGAACTCGCACTGATCCCAGTAGGCCCCCTCCGGCATGATCTCCGCAGCCCGGCGCACAATCGCCTGGCAGCGCACCAGACTCAGGTCCCGATCATAGCCGCCCAACTCGGCCGTACCCGCAATCCGTAAACGGTCACCAAGGCGGGAATAGACCAGCTTGTACTCATCGTCCGTCAGACTTACCTGGAACGCAGCTTCCTCGTTCTTCACCGGTGCGGTGATGGAGTACCCCTTGGCCGGATAGATATTCAGGAAGAAACCCAGCTTGCGGGCGAAATGGGCGCTGTAGCTGCCCATGCTCAGCACATAGCTGTCCATGCGCAGGGTGCGGTGACAGCCATCCGGACCAATGACACCGACGCCCAGTATCCGGTCGCGAGTGTTTTCGAAGCCCACCACCTCGGTGTCGTAGAGGAATTCCACCCCGGCCTCTTCCGCTTTCTTTGCCAGTTCCTGGGTGAACTTGCGGGCGTCGCCGGATTCATCCTCTTTCGTGTAGGTGGCACCGGCGATCCGGCTGGCAATGGGTTTGAGTGCGGGCTCCAGCTCCAGGGCCTGGTCGGCACCAATCACCTGCCGGTCACAGCCCAGGTCCTGCATGATGCGGGTGGGCTCCCGGGCGGCGTCGAATTCCTTATCGTTGGTATAGAAATGCAGGATGCCCTTTTCCAGGTGATCGTAGTCCAGGCCCACGTCCTTGCGCAGGGCCTGCAGTTGGGTCCGGCTGTAGGTGCCCAGGTTCACCATCTGGCGGATGTTCCAGGCCGCGCGTTTGGAGGTGCACTGGGTGAGGAATTTCAGGCCCCAGATCCACTGGGCCGGGTCCAGCTTGAGCTTGAACAGCAGCGGCGCGTCCGGCTGGCTCAGCCACTTGAGCACCTTTAGCGGGGCCGATGGGTTGGCCCAGGGTTCGGCATGGGACACGGAGATCTGGCCACCATTGGCGTAACTGGTCTCGATACCGGCTCTCGGCTGACGGTCCACCACCGTTACCTCATGACCTGCCTGCTTCAGATACCAGGCCGTGGTCACACCAACCACACCGGCGCCCATCACCAGTACGTGCATATCCAATCCCCTGTCTGTTCTGGAAGTGTGGGCACCGTAGCCTGTAGCGGCTGCTACAGGCTACGGTGCCCTGGAAGATGAGCCTGTTTCGCTATCCGCCGGACCGCTTCACGGTCCAGCCCTGGTCCTGCAGGATCGGGACCAGGATATCCCGCTGGTCGCCCTGGATCTCAACGACGTTGTCCTTGACGGTGCCACCGGTGCCGCACTTGGCCTTGAGCTTCTTGGCAAAGTCCTTGAGGTCCTTGCCCGCCAGTGGAATGCCGGTCACCAGCGTGACGCCCTTGCCCTTGCGGCCCTTGGTTTCGCGGCTGACTCGCACCACACCGTCACCAGCCGGTGCGGCCTGCTCCCCGCAGGTGCATTCATCCACCGGGTTGCGACATTCCGGACACATACGGCCCTGTTCGGTGGAAAATACCAGGCCGCCGGCTCCGCGTTTCTTCACAGTCTCTCCTGTCATCAATCAGCGATCCGCCCGGGGGCTGCACACCGGGCGGGACGTCGGGTTCAGGTCAGTTGCCCGGAGGATAACGGCTGAACATATCCGCGACCACCTCGTTGATCAACTTCTCGCGGGTTTCGGGGGACTGGTTCTGGTTGAGGTAGCGCTTGCTGGTACCACGCCAGACCACTTTGTTGGTATCGGTATCCACCAGATCAACAATGAGCTGGCCTTCCTTCACTTCCCGCACCGGGGGCGCTGTGGAGATCCCCCAGCCGAAGTTACCGCGCCCGAAACCAAGGCCGTAGGAGAACCCGGAGGTATCCAGGCGGTCGACATCGTCAATATGGTAGGTGACCAGCAGGTCGGCCGAGTCGGCATCCGTCCGGGTCATGCCTTCGACTGCCAGCGCCTTGCTGACTGCATCCTCCACCCGGGAGCCATCCAGCGAGGTGTAACGGTTGTCCGCGCTGGAACCAAATGCCCAGGTCTGGTAGCTGTCGTAGGCCGCACCGGCGTCGTAGTCCGTCACCACATTGGATGCGCAGCCGGTTATCAGGACGGCCATGGCCACAATCACCAATGCCGGGCTTGCCAGTACTCGTTTCATTGCAGACCTCCGGTTCATGAATTCTCCAAACCTTCCCTTATGGTAGCCGTCCCGGGCGGAAACGGATCATCCGGCCCTGTCCGGGTAATGGTAATCCAGTTGATTGGCCTCACAAAATGAGACCAGGGATTCCTTCGCGGGTTCAGGCAGATACACCGTCATGGTGACCCCGTCGCCATAGACGGCCTCCGCCGGATCCGCGTCGTGTTGCTCACACCAGTGCCGCAGGGGCTGCTCCAGGGCGAAGGGAAGCGACACCACCACTTCCTCCATGGGCCGGTTAACCTTTCGCTCCACAGCGGACAGTACCGATTCCGCCGCCCCCGCATAGGCCCGCACGAGGCCACCGGCCCCCAGCTTGATGCCGCCGAAATAGCGGATCACGATCACCGCCACATCGCCCATGTCCTTGTGCTGGATGACATTCAGGATCGGCTTGCCAGCCGTTCCGGAGGGCTCGCCGTCGTCGTTCATCGCCGCCTCCGCCGCCGAGCCGGGCTGGCCGATCTGGTAGGCCCAACAGACATGGCGGGCATCCGGATGGTCCTGCCAGGCCAGATGCACCAGCGCCTTGACCTGTTCACGGTCGTGGACCGGGGCGACCCTGGCGATAAAGCGGCTCTTGCGGATTTCCGTCTCTTTTTCCAGAACGCCCGCCGGTATCGGGTAACCGACGCTCACGGGCGCCTCCGGGTGGCCCCTTCACCCAGACCGGGGTCGTCGGCGCTGGTGAAGACCGGCAGCCGGATATGAACCTGCAGGCCGCCATCGGCCACATTACGGGCCTCGATCTGGCCGTCGTGGGAGGCGATGATGTCACGGGCAATGGCCAGGCCCAGCCCCCAGCCCTTGCCACTACGGGCCCGATCAGCCCGGTAGAAGGGTTCAAACAGCTGGGAGAGCATTTCTTCCGGCGCGCCGGGGCCCTGGTCGGTAATGGTGCATGATAGTGTGCCACCCTCGCGGGCCAGCCTGACGGTCACGGTTTTGCCCGGTGGCGTGTAGTCGAGGGCATTCTGGAGGATATTGTCCAGCCCCCGGCGCAACAGTTCGCCGTTGGCCAGCACCGTCACCTGCTGGCAGTCGGCACCCGCCTCGAAATGGCAGTCCACCCGCTGGTGTTCGGCGTAGTCGGCGGCGTCCCGGAGCACATCGTTGATGGCCCGCACCATGTTCACCGGTTCCCGCTCCAGACCATCGCCACCGCCGGACACCCGGTACAGGGTGAGGATCTGGCCGGTCATTTCTTCCAGGCGTTCGTTCTGGCGCCGGATGCTGGCCAGCAGTTCCGGTTCCATACCCCCGCTGTCCGCCGCCAGCTCGATGGCGACCCGCTGGCGAGCCAGCGGTGTGCGAAGATCGTGAGAGATATCCCGCATCAACTGTTGCTGTCGGTCCAGCAGGTCACAGAGGCGTTCCGTCATGGCGTTAAAGGCCCGGGCGGTGAGGCCGATCTCGTCCCGACGGCGGGCAATGCGTTGGTTGACCCGCAGGCTCAGGTCGCCACCGGCAATAGCCTGGGCAGTGCTTTCCATATGGCGCAACGGACGGGAGACCAGGCGTGCGATCCACCAGCAGGCAAAGGTCAGCAGGATAACCCCCAGGGACAGTTCCAGGGTCCGGGCCACGCCGGGGGAGATGCGCCCCTTGCGGTCCGACCTGGGCCAGGCCACCAGCCGCTGAGTCTCGTTGACCTCAATCACCGCCGGCTTGCGGTGGTACCAGGAACGCATGCGCTCCTGCACGGAATCCGGCAGCTCGTCGCGGGCCTGGTCCGTATCCACCAGCATCAGATGCAGGTCCAGTTCATGGCCTTTTTCACGGAGGTATCCCCAGAAGGCGCCCCGGTCAGTGCCCCGATCCAGTCTGGCCGCCTCGACCGCTATGTCACGCAGGCTTTCCAGGTCCTCGATGGCCTCCCGCTCACGCTCCAGGAGTTCTCGCGTCACCAGATTACTGAGCACGATGGCGGACGCCAGCGCCAGCCAGATCAGCAGGAAGATCCGCCAGAACAGCGGAAACATGAAGGGACGCTTGCCGTGGGTGTTCAAGGAAACTCCTGAAAGTCAGTTGGTCGCCGTCGGGTCGGGGTTGGTGACCCGATAGCTGTAGCCCAGACCGCGTACGGTTTCAATACGGGACGGGTCTTCCGGTCCCAGCTTGCGACGCAGGTTACTGATGTGCATGTCGAGGGTACGGTCGTAGGCGGCCAGGCGACGGCCCAGGGCCCACTGCATCAGATCGGTCTTGCGCACCACGCTGCCGGCGTGGGCCAACAGTACCTGCAGCACCTCGTACTCGGTGGCGGTCAGGTCCACGGCCTCACCCCGCAGCAGTACCCGCCGCTGCTCCGGCTCCACCCTCAGGTCGCCGAATACCCGGTCAGCATTCACGTCCGCCTGATGGTCCCAGGCTACCCGGCGCAACACGGCCTGGATACGGGCCACCAGTTCCCTGGGGTTGCAGGGCTTGGGAATATAATCGTCGGCGCCCACCTCGAAACCCACAATGCGGTCGGTCTCGTCACCCCGGGCGGTCAACAGCAGTACCGGCAGGTGATTGCGGGCCCGCAGTTCGCGCAGCACATCCAGCCCGGAAATGTCCGGCAGCATGATGTCCAGTACCACAATATCGGTCAGGCCTTCCGCCGCCAGCGTCAGGCCATCGCTGCCCGTTTCCGCTTCGCGTACCTCAAACCCCTGCCCCGTCAGGTAGCGGGCCAGCAGGGTGCGCAGCTCCTCGTCGTCTTCAACCAGTAGTACCCGGTTCTGCATCCGGTATTCCCCTTTTTGTTCCGGTACAAACCATACCACCCCACTCCCCACCGGCGCAGCCCCGCCGGGGCATTTACAGATTTTTTACCACCGTCTGACAGGAGCTTACACCCGGTTTCCTATCATGCTCATGCAACTTGCGTGATACACCCTCACGCCCAATGACGATGAAACAGGAGTGATTCCATGAAAACACTGAAAACCGGTCTGTTCACCTCCGCCCTGATCTCAGCCGCCCTGCTGGCCAGCCCCCTGGCCATGGCCGACCACCATGGTGACCGGGATGGCCACCACGGCAAGCGACACGGCGACTTCTGCGAGAAAATGGAGAGTGGCGACTGGCAGGAAAAGCGCGATGAAATGCGCGAAAAGGCCGACGAACGCCACGAGGACATGGCCGAGCGCCTGCAACTGACCGCCGAACAGCGGGAAATCTGGGACGAGATGCGTGACGAGCGCCGGGAGAAGTTCGAAGAGCGGGTCGAACACATGAAGGAACGTTGCGAAAACCGCGACGGGGAGTGATCAGCCCCCGAATTATATCGTAAAGTATCCCGGACATTCTCATTCTCACGGCCTCCCCGGAGGCCGTTTTTCCGGGAACCTCATGACCGAGCACACCACCGCCCCGTCCGGGCTCGATATTGTGACAGTGGACAGCATCACCGACATCGGTCGCGACCACTGGAACCGGTTCGCTGGCACCGACAACCCTCTGGTCAGCTACGACTTCCTGGAGGCACTGGAGGCCAGCGGCTCGGTATCCCGGGACACCGGCTGGCAGCCCTGCCACCTGACATTCCACCTGGACGGCCACTGGATTGGCGTGGCGCCCGCCTACCGCAAGTTCCACTCCATGGGAGAGTATGTGTTCGACTGGGCCTGGGCCGATGCCTGGCAGCGCCATGGCCAGCCCTACTATCCCAAGCTGGTGGTGGCGGTTCCCTTTACCCCCTGCCAGGGGCCCAGACTGCTGATCCCGGGGCCGGCCCGGGCAGACCTGGCACCGGAACAACTGCACCAGGCACTGGACCACCTGATGGCCCGGGAGGGCCTGCATTCCTGGCACCTGTTGTTCCCGGACAGCGACGACCAGGCCCTGCTGGCAAGCCCCGGCACCCTTCACCGGCAGGGCTGCCAGTTCCACTGGTTCAACCGGGGTTATCAGACCTTCGACGACTTCCTGGCGCAGCTCACCTCCCGCAAGCGCAAGTCCATTCGCAAGGAACGCCGGCAGGTGGCGGAACAGGGCATTACCTTCGAGCATTGGAGCGGCGATGCCCTGCCCGACGATGTGCTGGACGACTTTTTCCTGTTCTACAACGCCACCTACCTCAAGCGGGGCATGCAGCCGTACCTGAACCGGACATTCTTCCAGTTGCTGGCGCAGCGCCTGGGCAAGGGGCTGAGAATTATCACCGCGTCACGGGAAGGCCAGCGCATCGCGGCGGCTCTGTTCATTATGGGAGAAGACACCCTGTTCGGGCGCTATTGGGGCTGCCTGGACGACTACAACCACCTGCATTTCGAGACCTGTTACTACCAGGGTATCGAGCTGGCCATCAACGAAAGGCTGGCGCGCTTCGATGCCGGCGCCCAGGGGGAGCACAAGCTGGTGCGGGGCTTTGAGCCGGTGACCACCCACTCCTGGCACAACGTGGCGCAACCAGGTTTCCGGGATGCCGTGGCCCACTTCTGCCAGGAGGAAGCGGAGGACGTGGCCCGCTACCGCGAGGCAGCACTGGAGGCCCTGCCCTACCGGCAGGAGCCCCAGGAGTCTGCGGGACGCTATTCGTCCTGATCGCTGTAGTGCCATTCCTGCAGGTGGGCAATACGCTCCAGGGTGCGGACCTGCTGCTGTTTCAAGGACTCGCTGAAGCGGACCGGGTAGGCCTCCCGTGCTGGCACCAGGTGCTTCTGTTCCGGTGGCAGTGCCGCCACCGACTCACGGGCATGGGTCACCTGATCTTCCAGGCTGGCAATGGCGCCTTCCACCAGCCGGCCATCGGCCATCAGCGGCTGTAAAAGCGGCGTTCCATCCCCCTGTTCATGGGCTTCGGCAATCAGGTCCCCCTGCATGTGGCCGTTGGCGTCCAACTGCCGGAAGACCTGCTTGGGGCAGGGCCAGGAGCGCTTTCCGGTGGATTTCTTCATGCGGGGTTCGCCCCCGTAGGCGGTCAGCTTGTAGGCCAGTTCGATGGCCGGGGCGTCGTTGGCCACGCCGATGGCGGTGCCCACGCCGAAGCCATCAATGGGCGCGCCGGATGAGACCAGCGCCTCGATCTGGTATTCGTCCAACCCCCCGCTGGCCATGATGCGGATCCGGTCCAGACCCGCCTCGTCCAGCAGCCGGCGGCACGCCCGGGCCTCGTCCCCGAGGTTGCCGGAATCCAGCCGGATACCGCCGATGTCCACCTCCGGGTTTTCCCTCAGCCAGCGGATGATGTTCCGCACCGCTCCGTGGGTGTCGTAGGTATCCACCAGCAACGTGGTGCCGGGATAGAGTTCGGCATACAGGCGGAAGGCGGCCATCTCGTCCTCGCAGGCCTGCACGAAACTATGGGCCATGGTGCCCTTGACCGGCAGGCCGAAATCGAGCCCGGCCTGGATGTTACTGGTACCCGCCAGCCCCGCAATTCGGTAGGCCCGGACGCCGCGCCAGGCGGAATCCAGCCCGTGCATGCGCCGCATGCCGAAGTCCACCACCGGGCGCCCCTCCGCCGCCAGCACATGCCGCACCGCCTTGGAGGCCAGGGTGGATTCCAGGTGCACATAGTTCATCACCAGGCTTTCCAGGATCTGGGCCTCGATCACCGGGGCGCGGACTTCCAGCAGGGGTTCCTGGGGAAACACCGGGGTGCCCTCGGGCACTGCCTGCACGCTGCCGGTGAACCGCCAATGGCGGAGCCAGTCCAGGAAGCGGTCATCGAAGCGTTCCAGTTGTCGCAACCGGTGGATATGGTCATCAGTAAACCGCAGCGACTGGATAACCCGTGCCACCTGCTGCTGACCGCAGGCCAGGATGAAGTTACGGTGCTCCGGCAGCTTGCGGAAGAACAGGCTGAAGACGGCCTCGCCGTCCATGCCGGAACGCCAGTAGGCCTGGGCCATGGCCAGTTCATACAGGTCGACAAACAGGGGCAGGTCCTGCTCCCTGGGCATCAGTGGCTGCTCAGCCATTCAGTCACTCCTTTACAGGGGGTGGACACCGGCGCCCGCTCCCCGGAAGCCGGGCGCCTGGCGAACGGGGAGTCCGGTACTACTCCCGGATCAGGCGAACGCCGTCGTCTTCCAGAGTCTGCAGTACCGTGGGGCCTTCGGCCTTGTCCACGGCACGGGTGCCGTCCACCAGCAGGTCCACGTCGAACCCCAGCTTGCGGGCGTCACGCACGCTCGCCTGCACGCAGACATCCAGGGCCAGGCCCGCCACCACAAGCTTCTGGATGCCATGGCGGCGGAAGTAGTGCTCCAGTTCGGTGCCGTCGAAGGCGGAGTAGGCATCGGTTTCAAAGGAGGTGCCCTTGCTCACCCGGATGGTCTCGGGCGGCAACTGCATATGGGGATGGAAGTCGGCGCCATGGGTATCCTGGACACAGTGTTCCGGCCAAGGCCCACCACGGGACTCAAAGCTGCAGTGCTCCCGCGGGTGCCAGTCACGGCTGGCGACTATCGGCCAGCCACGACCATGGGCCAGCGCGATCCACTGGTTAACGGTATCGAAGATGGCGTTACTGTCCGGCACCGCCAGGCTTCCACCCTCGCAGAAGTCGTTCTGGATATCCACCAGTAACAGCGCAGTATCGTGCTCACTCATGGCAACCTCCTTTTCCATATCAAACCGTATGGCAAGGATGTATTACCTAGAATGAGGGTGAATCATCCAATGCTCAACCCCCTGCAGGTTTCCTGGATCCCTGGGCCGGACAAACGTCCCTGGAACCGTTTTTTGCAGGGTGCAATCCGTTTTCCGGATATTTCCGGTTACCAACGTGAATTCTCTACTATATTGTTTTAAATGGATATTTTATGGAAATGACGTTGCTTTTACGCTCCCTTACAGCCGGCCCGGCCCGATGCTTACAGATCTGTAAGCTTTTTCCTACACGCCACGGCGGGGATGTCTTATTTGACGAAACCGGTCGATGCGTAGAATAGATCCTGTACACGGAAGTCACCAAGGGAATGCAAGGGACTGACCGACGTAGGGAAAGCGTAGTCAAGGAGTGAGGGCTACTGCAGGGAGTGTAGCAGCGGATTGAGCAGGGAACCGCTTACCGCCGGCCAGGATGGCCAGCGTAGCATGGATGCTCAAGGGATTGCCGACAGGGACTGTCGCCCAAGGATTTGGGCAATGCCGAAGGAACCGGCATCGGGTCTGGTCGCGGACAGGGGGCACAGGGAGCGTGGCCCCAGCCGTGGACCGGCTTTTTCCTTCCCCATATCCGCCATGGCAGCCGCAAAACAGGGCGCCGCAGGTAGTTGCACGTTTTTCCCGTCAGGCCATAACCCCGCCATCCGAGGCGGACGGCCCAGATTCGTAGTACATGGTTGGCAATCTTTATAAGTGGTGGTTTGTCGTGGTTCCGTGATGATGCAGCCCGGGAGCGCTCTCCGTCGGTCAGTCCGGCGTTCGAAACCATAACCAATCGACACAATGCGAACCATGAAACAGACACAACGACTTTTTGCATCACTGGTACTGATTTTCAGCCTTTTCGCCATGCAGGCACCGGCCTGGGCCGAGGAGCCTGCCGAAACCCAGGCCCCCGTGGTGAACATCAACACCGCCACGGCCACCGAGCTGACCACGCTGGATGGCATCGGCGAAACCAAGGCACTGGCCATTGTCGCCGACCGCGACACCAATGGCCCCTTCGAATCCGGGGACGATCTCACCCGAGTGCGTGGCATTGGTGATGTCACGGTGGAGAAAAACGCCACCCGCATCACCACACGCTGATCCTTTTGCCCCGCCTTCCGGCGGGGCTTTTTTCATCCCTCTGAAATACCAATCATCTGGCCCACCCCGGCGAATCACACGCCTTCGCCCAAAGTCGCCTGGACAGAGCCATGGGGTACCCCTATCGTTGTCATCAACGATTCACCGTCAGATGTTCCGCCATGGCCGACACCCTCAAGTTGTATCCAAGCAAGCCCGACAAGGTCTATTTCTACGGTACCTGCCTGGTGGACCTGTTCTATCCGGAAGCCGGCATGGCCGGTATCCGCCTGCTGGAGCGGGAGGGCATCGAGGTGATCTTTCCCCAGGACCAGACCTGCTGCGGCCAGCCCGCCTGGACCTCCGGCTACCATGACGAAGCCCGTGCCGTGGCCCGGCGGCAACTGGAGCTGTTCCCGGAGGACTACCCCATCGTGGTGCCCTCGGGCTCCTGCGGCGGCATGATGCGGCAGCACTACCCGCAACTGTTCCGGGATACCCCGGAACTTGAGACCGCCAAAGAGGTAGCCGGTCGGGTCTGGGAGCTGACGGATTTCCTGCTGAATGTCTGCCATATCCAGCTGCAGGACCTGGGCGAGCCGGTGACCGTGGCCATGCATACATCCTGCTCCGCCCGCCGGGAGCTAGGCCTTGGAGGCACCGGTCCGGCCCTGCTGTCACAACTGGAAAAGGTCACGGTGGTGGAACAGGCCCGGGCCGAGGAGTGCTGCGGCTTTGGTGGCACCTTCGCAGTGCGGCACCCGGAAATCTCCGGGGCGATGGTGTCCGAGAAGGTGGCCACCATCACCGACACCGGAGCCCGTGAGTTCGTCACCACCGACTGCGGCTGCCTGATGAATATCGACGGTTACGCGGAAAAACAGGGTGCGCCCCTGAAAGGGCAGCATATCCTCAGTTTCCTGTGGCAACGCACGTCCGGCGAGGACGGGGGGCCGGCATGAGTGAGCAGCCCCCCCACAACCCGGATGTGCAGGAATTCCACCCCCGCGCCCGGGCCGCCATCAATAACCCCCAGATCCGCCAGAACTTCCGTCGCGCCATGGACGGACTGATGGGCAAGCGCAAAACCGCCTTTGAGGGCTGGGACCTGGAAGCGCTGAGAACGCTGGGGGCCGATGTACGCCGGAATGCCCTCGCCAACCTGCCGGATCTGCTGGAACAGCTTGAGGAAAATCTCACCGCCAATGGCGTTCGCGTGCACTGGGCGCTGGATGGCGAGGAGGCCTGCCGGATTGTCACCGACATCTGCCGGGCCCGGGATGCCCGCAGCGCGATCAAGGGCAAGTCCATGGTGAGCGAGGAAATGCACCTCAACCACCACCTGGAGCAGCATGGCATCGAAGCCCTGGAATCCGACCTGGGGGAGTACATCGTCCAGTTGGCCGGGGAAACGCCCTCCCACATCATCATGCCCGCCATCCACAAGAACACCGGCGAGATTTCCGAGCTGATGCACGAGCGCACCGGCACCGAACGCTCCACGGATGTGGAGTACCTCACCGCCAGTGCCCGCCAGCAACTACGGGAGAAGTTCATGCGGGCGGACGTGGGCATTTCCGGCGTCAACTTCGCGGTGGCGGAAACCGGTACCCTGTGCCTGGTGGAGAACGAGGGCAATGGCCGCATGACCACTACAGTGCCCCCCTGCCATATCGCCGTCACCGGTATCGAGAAGGTAGTGCCGTCGCTGGAGGACATGTCCGCCCTGCTGGCCCTGCTGACCCGCTCGGCGACCGGCCAGCACATCACCACCTACATCAACATGATTTCCGGCCCGCGCCGGGGTGAGGAACTGGACGGCCCGGAAGAGGTCCACCTGGTTCTGGTGGACAATGGCCGCTCCGGCATCTACCAGGATGACGAACTGGTGGATACCCTGCGGTGCATCCGCTGCGGCGCCTGCATGAACCATTGCCCGGTGTACACGCGGGTGGGCGGCCACACCTACGGCACTACTTACCCGGGCCCCATCGGCAAGATCCTGATGCCCCACCTGGTGGGCCTGGACGAAGGTCGACACCTACCCAGCGCCTCCAGCCTGTGTGGCGCCTGTGGCGAGGTATGCCCGGTGAAGATCCCGATACCGGACTTGCTGGTACGGCTACGCCAGGAATCTGTGGATGGCGACCGGTTGCACCCGGCAGTGGTCGACGGCCATGGCGCCAAACGGAACACCGCCGAGGCCCTGGCCTGGAAGACCTGGCAGTTCGTCCACGCTCACCCCCTGGCCTACCGCGTCGGGGCCGCTGTGGGCAGCCAGCTCAGGGCCCTGCAACCCTCCCGCCTCGGCGCCTGGACCCGCTACCGCACGGCCCCGAAACTGGCCGCCCGCACCCTGCACCAGCAATTGAAGGACCGACAGTCATGAGCGCCCGGGACACCATCCTCCAGCGTCTGCGCAACCGGTCCGGTGATACGTTGCCAACAGCAGAGCGGGATTTTTCTGCCATGGAGCGGCCAGACTGGGGCACTGACGAGAAACTGACCCGGTTCCGTCAGGCCATGGAACCGGTACATGGGGAAATCCACGACTGTCGAAAAGGCAACTGGGTGGCAACCTTGTCCACTTTGCTGGCCGAACGTCGGGTTTCCCTGATGCTGGTCGGCAATGGCGCAGAGCCACTGGCCACCCTGAAGGCGTCGCGGCAGGACCTGCCGGAACTGCTGATCTACGACGAACCGGTGGGAAGCTGGCAGGAGCACCTGTTCAACCAGGTGGGCGCAGGCCTGACCACCACCCGTGGTGGCATTGCGGAGACCGGATCACTGATCCTCTGGCCTTCGGCGGAGGAGCCCCGGCTTACCAGCCTGGTGCCCCCGATACACGTTGCCCTGCTGCGAGCTTCCGGCCTATACGGCACCCTGCGGGATGCCATGGCGGCACAGGACTGGTCCGGCGGCATGCCCACCAACGCCCTGCTGGTGTCCGGACCGTCCAAGACCGCCGACATTGAGCAGACACTCGCCTACGGGGTCCACGGTCCCCGGGAACTGATCGTACTGGTAGTAGAATGATACGAGGAGCCCTGCTCATTGCCTTTACCTCACTGCTGTGGGGTACCACCAGCATTGTTGCCAAATTCCTGTTTGCCGACACGGACCTGCAGCCCCTGACCCTGGGGCTGCTGCGGCTGGTGGTGGCCCTGCCCTTCTTCTGGCTGCTGATGAAGGGGGAGCTGGACCGGGAAGCCGCCGCTACCAACGGTCGCAAACGTCTGTGGCCATCCCTGACCACCAAGGGCCTGCTGGTACTGGCCAGCCTGGGCCTGTTCCAGGCCTTCTACCAGGGCAGCTACCTGATGGCGGTGGACATGATAGGCGCCGGCATCGCCACGCTGATTGCCCTGTGCCTGCCGCCGGTGATGGTGGCCATCCTGGCGGCACCCTTGCTGGGGGAGAAACCCCGGCTGGTGACGGTGATCGCCCTGGTGGCCGCCATTGCCGGCACCGGCATGCTGGTGGCCAGTGATATCGACACCGCCGGCAGCTTCCGGCTGGCGGGCATCCTGATGGCCCTGCTGGCCGCCACCGTCTATACCGGCTTTAACATGACCAGCCGCTATAATTCGGCGGGTACGCCGGTGTTCACCACCGCCTTTGTCTGCTTCCTGGTGGCCGCACTCCTGCTGTTGCCACCGGTGTGGCTGAGTGGCGGATTTGCCGACCTGGCCAGCCTGGGGCTGAAAGAATGGCTGATGGTCATCTATATTGGTGTGGTACCCACGTGCCTGGGATATGTCTGTTTCTTTACCGGGATGAAGACCACGCCG
The DNA here is from genome assembly GCF_045449695.1 of Marinobacter shunpengi. Lineage (NCBI taxonomy): Bacteria > Pseudomonadati > Pseudomonadota > Gammaproteobacteria > Pseudomonadales > Marinobacteraceae > Marinobacter > Marinobacter shunpengi. Next base: position 353,418 of record NZ_JBJJKZ010000013.1, on the reverse strand, counting down.
GCCACCCTGGCGAGCATTATCGTCACCCTGGAGCCACTATTCGTGGCCCTGCTGGCGTGGCTGATCCTGGGTGAGATCCTGGGCGTTATCGGCATTGCCGGTGCCGTTATCCTGACCCTGGCGGTGATCGTTGCCTCCGCCAGCAGTCGTACCGCATCAACGGGAAAGGAGGACACCAACTGACCATGCAGTCCGGACCAGAGCAGGACCCTGAAGGCATCGCCTTCCCCCGGGACCCATCCAGTGGCCGCCGCAGCACGTCCGAGGCGTCGCGGCATATCCTTGCGGCGGCGGCCGGCGCCGTATCGGATGAGGCTGCCGAGGCTATCCGGCAGACCCGGAACTGGCGCAAGGGTTATGTGGATCATTTCCGTCGTCTGGTGGAGCTGGGCCTGACCAGCCCCGAGGCGGCGGTCGCCATTGCCCGGGCGGCACTGGACGCCACCCGGCGGGAGTTCGTCTTCCATAGTGCCGACGGTGATCTGGGTATCAATGCCGCCGTGGCTCAGCCACAGGATGAACTGACAACCCTGACCATTGACGGACGCAGCACCGAGGGGCCAGCCCCGTGGGCCGTGCCGGTGGATGGCGAGTGGCTGTCCGGCGACCGCCTGCGGGTACAACTGGAACGCTGGGTATTCCGGGGCGTGATGGAACCGTCCGCCGCCGATGCCCTGCACCGGTGCCTGGACAACCCGGACTGGTTTGACCTGTCGGACCGTACCTTTGCCCTGCTCGGGGCCGCTTCCGAGGCGGGCCCCCTGGGCTGGCTGGCCCGCTGGCGGGCGCGCCTGGTGGCTATTGATGTGCCCGCTGCCGGGCCCTGGAACCGTATCCTGCGGAAAGTCCGCCAGGGCAACGGCGTACTCCACGCCCCCGTCGCCGCCAACGCCAGGGTGAGAGCACAGGACCTGCACGATAGCTGGCAGGAGGGCCTCGGGGCCAACCTGCTGACCCAGGCCCCGGCCATCACCCGCTGGCTGGCCGGCTTCGGGACGCCGCTGGATGTGGGTTGCCTGGCCTACCTGGATGGCGAGAAGCACACCCGGGTATCAGTGGCCATGGATACCATTGCCGATGCGCTACAGCGGGACAACCCTGATACCACCATTGCCTATATGGCCACGCCGACAGACAGCTTCGCGGTGCCGGACTCCGTGGCGGGCCGGGTCATGACCGCCTGGCAGGAACGCTCCGTACTGAAAAAGGCCGTGCAATGGCCCCTGGGTCGCCACGCCTTTGCTCCGGGCATCACCCGGAAGTACGAGTGCAGCAACGGTAAGCGCTACGGCATTGTCGACAGCACCATCACCCAGCAGGGGCCCAACTACGCCCTGGCGAAACGGCTCCAGCAATGGCGGGCCACGGTGTCCCGTGCCGACGGGCGTCATGCGGTGATGAATATCGCGCCGTCCACCACCACCCGCTCCGTGACCAGCAACCCCGCCCTGGCGGCGGGCTTTGCGGGAGCAGACCTGTTCAATGTGGAAGTCTTCGCGCCGGAAACCACCAATGCCCTGATGGCGGCGCTGTGGGTGCATGAGCTGAGGTACGGGAAGGCGGCGTCCAGGCCGGAAACCACCCTGGACCATCCGTTCGAACTGTTCATGGACAACGCCATCCATGGCGGCCTGTGGTCGGTGCCCTACCTGCCGCGCACGGTGCTGCCCTTCGCGGCGGCGGCCGGATTCATGCGACAGCACCTGCCGGGCCACAAGCGATAAGGGCGACGGCGAAGGGGCTCCTGGCGCGGTTCAGCTGCCCTTGCGCTGGCGCTCCATCATGTCCGGTTGCAGGATCTCGATCCAGTAGCCATCCGGGTCCCGGATGAAGGCGAGGCCCTTCATCTTGCCGTCGTCCGGACGCTTGACGAAATCAACCCCCAGCTTCTCGAAGCGCTCACAGGCGGCATAGACATCCGGCACGGCGACGCCAATGTGGCCAAAGCCCTGGGGCTCGTCATTGCCGTTGTGATAACGGAAGTCATCGTCGTCCTCGGTACCCCAGTTGTGGGTCAGCTCCAGCATCGCCTCGCGGCCAAAGGTGAAGGTGGTCCGGTGACCGTCGTCCCCCGGCACCATCTGTGCCTGGCGGTCATCCAGGTAACCCAGGAAGTACAGCGTGAACTCCATTTCCGGAAAATCCAGCTTCCGCACCAGGCGCATGCCCATGACACGGGTGTAGAAATCCATCGACGCTTCGGGGTTGCGGATGCGCATCATGGTCTGGTTGAAGACATAGCCTTCGGTCTCCGGTACCAGCTCGTCGTGCAGACCGGGCGCCTGTTCAAAATGTCGGGGCATGGGTGGCTCCAATTGGGCGGTGGGTTTCAGTTATCCATTATACCTGCGTTTGCAACCGGCGGATTTCAAGGGCGCCGGGCTGATTCGCTGGCCACTGCCATCCAGGCAAGGCTACACTGTGCGCTGTTTTTTTCGATGGAACCGCTGACAGGGTCGCAGGCCCGGGCTGTCGCCCGCAGGATGATCCCAGCGACTCCCCAATGGATCCGGAACCATGGCGAACCCACAACAACCTTCCACCTCCGGCCGGCGCCTGCTTGTCTTTTCCGTACTGTTCCTGGCACTGACCGGCGTGGGACTGCGGGTGGTCTACCAGCAGTTCGCCGACCGCAGCCTGACCTTTGACTGGCGGCTGTTCTCTCCCTGGACCCTGGCCACGGTAGGGGGCCTGTTGCTGGTCTACTTCGCCAGCGACGGCCTGCGCCTCTATTTTACCCTGCGGGCCCTGGGCTACCGGGTCCGCATAAGGGCCATCGCCCGCCTGGTGTTTATCAACATCTTCTTTTCCAACGTCACGCCCATGGCCACCGGCGGGGGCTTTGCCCAGATCTGGTACCTGCAACGGGAGGGCGTGCCCCTGGGCTTTGCCACGGCGGCGACCACCATACGCACGGTGCTGGCGGTCGCGTTCATTTTCTCACTGGCGCCGGTTTTCCTGATGACCCTGCCGGCCCTGAAGCACCAGCCCCTGCTGGGCCAGATCAGTTGGATACTGTCGCTGCTGATCGTGCTCTACCTGGGGTTCTTCGCGGTGGTGCTGTTCCGCACCCGCTGGCTGATCCGGCCACTGACCGGGGCACTGAGTCTGCTGGACCGGTGGCACCTGATCAGCCCGGCCAGGCATCGGCGCTGGCAGTTCAGGGCCCGGCGGGAAATGATGCGTTTCTCCCGGAGCTTCGGTTACTACCTGAAGGGAGACCGTCGCTGGGTCTGGCTGTCGGTGCTGTGCACCGCGGTGTTCCTGCTGAGCCTGTTCAGTTTCCCCTGGCTGCTGATGACCGGGCTGGACTACGATGTGTCGTGGTTGAACTCTCTGGGCCTGCTGGTGGTCACCACCTTTATCATGTATTTCTCACCCACGCCGGGGGCATCGGGCATCTCGGAGGGGGTATTCGGCAGCTTCTTCCGGGATATTCTCAGCGGTAATCACCTGGTACTGGTGACTATCGCCTGGCGGGTGGTCACCATCTACCTGGGCATGCTGATCGGACTGGTGCTGTTGCAGAGGGATCTGGCGAGGAGTCACAGGAAATGATCCGCAATCCACTGAAGTGGCTGTTCTACCTCAATATCACGGTGGTGGCTCTGCTGCTGGGGTACAAGGCCTACCTGAACTACTTCCTGCCGGAATTCGAGGGGGTCCACACCCAGCAACTGGAAGCCATCCACCGCGCCGTTGACGACAGTGACCGGTTCCGGGTCGCGGTGGTGGGCAACATCAATAACTCCGTCGGCATGTTTGAGAAGCGCATCATTCCGCGCATCAACACCAGTGACGCCAGTTTCCTGATCTCAGCCGGCAACGCCGTGAACAACGGTGGCGAGGACAAGTACCAGGCGCTCTATGGCACCCTGGGACAACTGGAGATCCCCTACCTGCTGACCTTTGGCGAGAATGAACACAGCACCTTTGGCAGCTACCGGTTCTACGAACATTTCGGCCCCCACTATTTCAGCTTCCGGGTGGCCGACACCCGGTTCATTTTCCTGGACAGCACCGGCAAGACGCCCTGGCGCTGGCAGGTACGCTGGCTGACGGACCTGCTGGAGGAGGACAGCTCGAAACACCGGATGGTGTTCGTGGGCCACCCGCTGTTCCAGGTGGACGACACCCTGCTGTTCGATGACGAGGATGACTACCTGCACCCGGAAGCCTTCCGGGAGGCCCTGCTGGATCTGTTCCGCAAACACCGGGTGGATACGGTGTTCTCGGCCAACATCGCCACCTGGTCCGAAACCGAGGTGGACGGCACCCGCTTTATCACCACCGGCGGTGCCGGCGGCCTGGTGCTCAACACCGACAACAGCTTCTACCACTACCTGATGGTGACCGTGTCGGATGAGGGGGTCAGCACCGAACTGGAGTTGATCGATACCCGCCAGCACCCGCTGCTGAAGCACCTGGAGGGGATCTGGTTCTTTATCTATTCCCTGTTCTACACCGGCTTCCTGAATTTCGTGCTGATTGTCAGCGTGCTGACGATCCTCGCCATCAAGCTCTACACAGTGGTGTTCCGGGGTCGGGACTACTACCCCAACTATGACCTGGACCCGACCCCGTTCCTGGACAGGCCGCTGAAGGTCACCATGTTCACCAACAACTACCTGCCGTTTATTGGTGGCGTTCCCATTTCCATCGACCGCCTGCGTCGCGGCCTGACCACCCTGGGAGATAAGGTGCAGGTGGTGGCGCCCGCCTACCAGGACCAGCCGGACCAGGAAGAACGGGTGCTGCGGGTACCGTCACTCCTGTCCATGGGGGCGCGCAGCGAGTTCCGCATGGCCAATATCTTTCTGGCGCGGATCCGTCGGGGGGTGCGCGAATTCCGGCCGGACGTGATCCACCTGCACCACCCCTTCTGGCTGGGTTCCCTTGGCCTGTTCATGGCCCGTGTGCTCAACGTGCCGGCGGTATACACCTACCACACGCGCCTGGAGCATTACGCCCACTTTGTACCACTACCGGGCCTGCTGTTCCGCAACCTGATTTCCCATGCGCTGATCAAGCGCTTTGCCAGCCGCTGTGACGGGGTAATCGTGCCCACCTACTCCACCGAGGAATACCTCCGCATGATCGGGGTGAAGACCCCGACCTATGTCCAGCCCACCGGTATCGAGTACGACCGGTTCCGGCAGGTGGGCCCGGAGGACATCGACGCCCTCCGGCAGCGGCTTGAACTGCCTGCGGAGACGAAGATCTTTATCAGCGTGGCCCGGCTGTCCAACGAGAAGAACATCGATTTCATGATCGATGCCCTGGCCGGGCTGCGCCAGCAGTCCGATACGCCCTTCCACTTCCTGATGATTGGCGACGGCCACCAGCGTGACCGTCTGCAGGAACGTATCCGGGAGCTGGATATGGATGACTGCATCACCCTGGTGGGCGCCGTGCCGCCGGACGAGATGGCGGTCTGGTACCGGCTGGGGGATGCCTTCCTGTTTGCCTCCAAATCGGAGACCCAGGGCATGGTTATCCTGGAGGCCATGGCCGCCGGCCTGCCGGTGGTGGCGGTACGGTCCAGTGGTATCGACGATGTCATCCAGCACGGTTTCAACGGCTACAAGACCCCGGAACGTCATGACCTCTGGTGTGAGCGGGTCAGGCAACTGCTGGACGATGATGACCTCAGGCAGACACTCTCCGACAATGCCCTGGCCTTTGCCCGGGACTATTCGGTGGAGAATTTCGCCGGCAACGTCCGGGAAATCTACGCCACCCTGCTGGCCACCCGGCTCGACCAGGATAAACAGCGACGATTCCGTCGCGGATCCGGGGCCTGACAAAGGCTGACTCTGGCGCAGTGGTGATCGACCCGCGGTCGGTGCTCGTATATCGTTGGATATAGGTGATCCCATGATTCCGCAGAGCGCGTAGATATGAGCAAGATTCCCGTCGGCATCAGCACCTGTCTGCTTGGCAGGGAGGTCCGCCATGATGGCGGTCACAAGCATTCCCGCTACTGCACCCAGGTGCTGTCACGCTACTTTGATTTCCGTTCCATCTGCCCCGAGCTGGAAGCCGGTCTGGGAGTCCCCCGCCCCGCCATCCACCTGCGGGAAGTCGATGACGGCCTGAAGCTGGTGGAGGTGAAGGGCGGTGAAGACCATACCGCGGCCGTGCGTGCCTTTATCGATCAGGTCATGCCCGCCCTGGGGGACCTGAGGGGCTATATCCTGATGGCCAAGTCTCCCTCCTGCGGCATGGAGCGAATCAAGGTTCACAACGCCGACGGCAATGTCACCCGCCGGGATGGTCGTGGTATGTTCGCGGAAGCCCTGATCCGGGAATATCCGCTGATGCCGGTGGAGGAAGAGGGCCGCCTCAACGACGACCAGCTGCGGGAGAATTTCATTGAACGGGTCTTCGCTTACGATGACTGGATGCAGAACGTGGCCGGTGACCGGCTGACGCCACAGGCGCTGATCGAATTCCATACCCGTCATAAGTTCCAGTTACTGGCCCACTCCGAGAAGATCTACCGCCAGCTTGGCCCCATGCTGGGGGACCTGAAATCCGAGCCCCTGGTGGATATTGCAGGTCGCTACATCCACCGGTTCATGGCGGCCATGACCCAACGGGTCAGCCGGGGTTCCCATGTGAATGCCATGCAGCACCTGATGGGCTACCTGAGGGACGTGGAACGCAGGGTGCTGCTGGAGCAGATCGATGCCTACCACCGGGGAGAAGTGCCCCTTATCGTGCCCATGACCCTGTTGCGCATGGCCCAGCGCCGGGAACCCATCGATTACCTCAGCCGCCAGCATTACCTGTCGCCATACCCGGATGACCTTGGCCTGAGGAACCGAATCTAGGACAACTCTGGTGGCAGAGAGCCCCGCCTGGGCTATAGTGCAAGAATCGGGATGTGAGTGACACACCCCATTGAGCACACCCGGTCATCCCCCAAACCAATAACAAGGCTCCAGTACCAACCATGCGCCACTGTGTCATTGTCCTCATGTTACTGATGTGGGCACACACCGCTGTCAGTGACGACGTCCCGGACAAGCTGACCTTTAACATCAGCACCGGGGGGTACCCGCCCTTCACCATTGTCCACGAGAACGGCACTGTCTCGGGTATCTTCTGGGACGCTCTTGTAATCATCACCCAACGGCTGGACATACGGCTGGATTCGATCGAGATACCGCCCAAACGCAGTGACAACCTGCTTCGGGAAGGCTACTCGGACGTCACCATGCGGGCCATCGAGTGGACCACCAACCCGGATGAGTTTGTCTTCTCCGACCCGGTGATGATGACCCGTGATGCCATTTTCGTGCATGACGAGAGTCCCCACACCATTAAGGACATCAGCGACCTGCAGGGCACGTTACTGACCCGCCTGGGCTTCAGATACCCCTGGCTGACAGAACGCCTGGACACAGGCGAGGTGACAACCATACCAGTGCAGAAACAGCGCCCCCTGTTCAAGCGCCTGTACCACGGCGGCAACCGCTTCACGGGGGCCATCAGCAACGCGCACGCCGGCTACTGGGTGCTGAAGAACCATCCCTCCTGGGACGATCACATCAGCGAGGCGCCCATTCGCCTGGACGAGGTTGCCTACCGCCTGATGTTCCCACCCCGCCACGCGGAGCTGGTTCCCCTCGTCAACCGAGAGCTGGCCAGGATGCGTGAGTCCGGGGAGCTGGCGGAGATTATCGAGACCTATCAGTGAGGCAATCGGAATCGGGAGGAATCCGGACTCAGAACCCGTAAAGAATGGAAACAGACGTCTCGGTATCGGTGCTCTCGGAATCCTGTGGCGGATCAGACACATGAGTGACACGGTAGGCGATTTTCAGGGACAGGTCCCCAACCACACTGGCCTGAACAGAGGTTTCCGATTCGGTGATCGCGTTATTGTGCTTGAGACCAAACTCGGTACTGAGTTTCTGACGGAACAGAGCATTCTCTGACAGGGAGAAATCAAGCTGCCCGGCCAGTCGGCCAATCACCTCATCCTCGTACTGTTCGCCATCCTCATCCGGCTCGGCAAGCCGGTTGTAACGGTAACCAGCACCCGCAGACAGGTCCAGGAAAGACAACTCGTCCAGTTGCCAGACCCGATGACCATAACCGGCGGTAGACGAGGAACGGAAATCATAGCCTGAAAACCGGTCATCCTCGTAATACCCGCGCAGGAAAAAGAAGCTGTTTTCCGAGAACTTGAGGTTGGTTTCCGCCTCGCCCCGATACCGCTCAGCGGTGGTTTCATCCTCGGCTTCGGTATACGCCGAACGCACCTCAATCAAATTGCGCCAGCGTTCACCGTCCTCCTTGAGCGCCAGCCGGCCTTTGAGGTTGGTTTCCTCGGTATTGCCCGTGGTGACAAGCACTCCGAGTTCCGCCTCACCTTCCCAGCCTGCTTCCTGGCCGAAAGCGACCAGGGGGACTGTCGCCAGGGTCAGGATGCTTACCCCTCTGATCAGCTTCATGAATGCTCCGTTTCAGGATTGTGTGCCTGCCGGCGCAACTCGGCTCTCAACGCTCTCAGTGGCTCAGTAGATCAGCGAATTAACCGCACGGTACACTAGGCCTCCCCCTGCATACTGAGGGCGGCTTGACGCTCACGCTCCGCCCTCTTGCGGGCCTTGCGCTCGGCAATGGTGCGCGCGGCTTCGCCGCCAACATGGGCCTCACCACGTTCCCGGGCCAGTTGAATCTGCCGTTCACGTTCGGCAAAGCGGGCCCGCTGCTCATCGGTCAGGCTATCAATGCACTGGTGGCAGCTTACGCCCTGCTCGTATTCCGGCCGCTGCTTATCCTGCTCTGTAATCGGGCGACGGCAGGCATGGCACTGGTCATACTCGCCCCGTTCAAGACGGTGATTGACGGTGACCCGGTCATCAAAGACAAAGCACTCCCCTTGCCACAGGCTGTTCTCTTCCGGCACTTCCTCCAGGTATTTCAGGATGCCGCCCTTGAGGTGGTAGACCTCTTCGAACCCCTGCTCCTTGAGGAAGGCCGTGGATTTCTCGCAACGGATACCGCCGGTACAGAACATGGCCACCTTGCGGTGCTTTTCCGGGTCCAGGTTCTGCTTTACATAGTCGGGAAACTCCCGAAAGGTATCGGTGGCGGGATTGACTGCATTGCGGAAGGTGCCGATTTCCACCTCGTACTGGTTGCGGGTGTCGATCAGCAGTACCTCCGGGTCGGCAATCAGATCATTCCACTGATCCGGTTCCACGTAGGTCCCCACAGTGCGCCTGGGATCGATGCCTTCAACACCCATGGTGACGATCTCTTTCTTGAGCTTCACCTTGGTGCGTTTGAAGGGCTGGATGTCCACGAATGACTCCTTGTAATCGATACCATCAAAACGCGAGTCCTTTTCCAGCCACGCCTTGATGGCGTCAATGCCGTCCCGGCTACCGGCTATGGTGCCATTTATGCCTTCACGGGCCAGCAGCAGGGTGCCGTGTACGTCTTTCTCCAGCATCCGATCCAGCAATGGCTGGCGGAGCTGGCGGTAATCGTTCAGGACTGCGAACTTGTAGAGTGCGCAGACAACAACAGTCTGGGTCATGGTTTCTCCTTGCGGGCCGGAGCGTAAATCCGGAGCAATAAACAACAACGAGACCAGGGCCGGGCCCCGGTCTCGTCAACGGCGGGCAAATTCTAACCAATCGCGAAATGAAGGCCAACGGCCATGGAGCAATGGTAATTCAGTGCTCACTCAGTCCTCGCCCAGCTCCCGCTCCACCACGGCGGACAACTGGCCCCAGTGCGGGCGGTTCAGGGGGATATTATCCACCAGTACCGTGGGCGTACTGGCAATCTTCAGTTGCATGGCCACCTGCCGGCTGTCCTCGATGGCTTCCCGGTGCAGGTCCGACTCCAGGCAGCGGCCAAAGCGGCGGGTATCCAGCCCTATGTCGCTGGCGTATCCAGAGAACATCTCACCGGGGTTGTCGCTGGTTTCCCAACGGGTCTGCTCCGCAAACAGGCGGTCGTGCATGGCCCAGTACTGGTCCTGGTCGCCGGCACAGCGGGCCGCCATGGCCGCCTTTACCGAATGGGTGTGCTGCGGCAGCGGCAGATCGAAGAACACAAACCGTACCTGGCCAGACTCGACGTACTGCTCTTTCAGCTTCTGGCTGGCTTCGGCAAAACGGGCACAGGCCGGGCACTGATAGTCGGCAAACTCCCGCACCACCACGTCGGCATCTTCCGGACCAACGGCGATACCAAAACGGTCCAGTTCAGCCGGAAATGGCGGGGTATCCTCCGACACCTGCGGCAGGCTGTCCGAGTCCGGCGTCGGCGGTTGTGTCAGTTGATACAGTGCAGCAACCACGGCCACCACGATGATCAACAGCCCAACATATATAACGGGTTTGCTGGAACGTTTCCGGGGCGACGATGATGCCCCACTCCCCTGACGGCGCTTGGCTTCACCCATGGGCGACCTCCTGATATCGGTAGCAGACGAACGGTGAGTTGTTCAGAAGCGCTATTGTGAGGCGTTTGGCAAAGGCGAACAACAGTCCTTTACCAGGCTCCTCACGGAAAACGCACCAGTCGCCAACGGCGATCCTCAGTCGTCGTTATCGCTTTCCGTGTCATCCTCACTCTCGCTTTCAATTTCCTCCGCAATATACTCGCCATTCACTTCCCTATATTCCACTTCGACCCTTTCGCCCTCCAGGTCTTCAAAGGCAAGGCCTTCAAACCCGGTACTGGCATCAACCCGGATCACGACTCCCAGCACGGTCAGACTTCTGGCACCGGGCTCATCAGTCAGCGCGGTGATCCGGCCTTCAAGCTCATATCCGGAGTCATCCGCCCCGCTCTCGCACTCGATTTCCAGTGCCTCCAGATAACCTCCGTCTGTAGAGCGCTGGATACCTGCGACTTCCAACTGGATACGGCCAACGTGTTCGGGCCCGAACCGGACCGGACAGGCCTCATCATCCTCATCGCCTCCACGGATGGTGAAGGGGGTCAGGCGAATCTCGATTCCGCCTGCCTGGAGCACATCACTGTCGATGCCATCGAGTCGCCCCTCGAATTCCGCATCCGCGTCCCGGTACTCGATGTCATCGGCCCTCAGCGTGAGCACGCCATTGTCATTGATATAGTCGCCCTCTACCTGCAGCAGTACACCCTGATTGATGTCCGATGGCATCAGATCACCAAACTCCGTGCCTGCGTGGGTAGCAACCGGAATACCGTTCAGGGCGAAGCTTCCACTATCACGTTCCCCGGCAGCAAAGGCCCGGGTCACCACACCGGCGATCTGCACATCTTCATTCAGCGATACGTCCAGGAAGGCCGTTGCGCCACCGTTACAGATACGATTCACGGTGAACGGGGCTCCGCTGACATACTCACCCTCCACATCCACTGGCGCTCCGTCAGCAAGCTGCAGTTGGTCACAGACCGCGCCCGACAGGATCTGTAATTCCAGTCCACCCACAAAGAAACGTTGATTGGGCTCTTCGCCGGTGACAGAAAGGCTGCCCTCGAGCTCCGCTCCGGTGTCCTCCGCTGCAACAGGCCCCACATAACTTGCCCGGAAACGACCATCGGCCTGCAACCAGCCACTGATACGCAGAGTCTGGCCAACGCTGACCATTGCCAGGTCCGCCAGCGTGGTCTGTGTCAATGCATCAAGATTCACCTCGAAACCCATGACCTCAATGCGCCCCTGCCGGGTTGTCTCGTCCCAGGGCTGAGGAATCCCTGTTACCGGCCCGCGCAGCGTGTCGTCGTAGCGGACGGACTCAGCTTCACCTTCGCCGTCATCCTGCCATTCACCACGGATCTGCAGGATCATGCCTCTTTCCAGGTCGCCTTCGGTGGAGACACCGGCTTCTCCCAGGAAGTCGTCCATGCCCAGGTTCTCCGTCACAAACCGGATACCGTTGACAATAACGCTACCAAAACCGGACACCGGCCCGACACTCGAACCGGTTCCGCGGATACCGCCGTCGGCGATGCTTCCACCGCCCCCACCCGCGCCGCCACAACTGGCCAACAACACCGTCAGCGACAGCAGTAACATCATGGAAACTCTTGCAAGCAAACGACCAGTCATGGGTTCCTGTCCTTGTTTGTACCCCGGCTGACGCTTTCCGGGGGATATCAGTATGGCAACGCCAGAAAACACCGTCGGGGCCGATGTCGACCACCGTCGTTGCGACGGACCATCAACGAAACCAACGGTTTCGTGTTCATGATGGTACCTCTCCGTCCGGTTCATTCTGGATAGGATCTTCAAAATAGAACACACTGATGCCGGTACGCACGGACGTCAGCTCCTCCCCGTGCCGACCACTCACATCCCGGTCACGAGGCCCCAGCCAGCCATCAAGCTGCTCCAGGAACTGCTGGGCTTCATGGCCCGCCAACTTGCGCCACTGCGCGATGAACTCCGGTGGAACATTGTTATAACTCAGCGTCCGCTGGAAAAGCGGTGATCGTCCCTGCCTGGCACTCACCAGGTTGTAATCGATGGTTGATATCAGATCGGATACATCTTCGCCGAAGATATGGAGCATCTCGGCATCATCCCCTGCAGGTACATAGGCGCGCTTGCGAAGTACCAGTTCTGCAGGGCCCCCGGCACTCTGGCTGACCACCCCCACCCGCAACAACTCATCCAGGACGGCCTTTGGTGTCATATCACCGCTGTACAGACGCACCAGTTCACTGAAACTGGCGCCCCCCTCGAACGGCAGTACTGCCGGGCCGCCTTCCACGTCCTGAAAACGGGTATCGTGCACCCAGCCGGCAACCACCCGGGAGGCTCGATTGCCCTGGCGACTCTCCCTCGGCTGCAGTGGCCGGCCGGAAAGCATTTCCCGCTGCCGTTTAACCTCCTTGCGGGTCAGGCCGGTGAGTACCGCAGCCCGGGAGTCGGTCATTTTCCTGCGCTGGTCCCTGAAATCTTCCAATGCGGCCTCCACATACGCCCGGCGCATCAGCTCGGCAAAATCGCCAAACGGAATACCATTACGAAGAAGCAGACGGGCCAGTGGCCGGAGGATCCGGTATAGGGCCCGGTGCAGGGGAGTCGGGGTATGATCGGTCATATTTGGGATTGTATTCCCATGGCAGGGGGGACTACCAGTGAGGGGCCGTGACCGGCCCCTCAATTACCCGCTTACCTCAGTCGTCATCGTCATCTTCGATGTCGATCTCAGTGATGACGTAGCTGTCGACGGATCCCTCGAAGTCGATCTCGACCAGGGTACCCACGGAGATCCCACTAAAGCTGGCATTCCCCCGGTTCAGGGTTAGGCCCATGATGCTGAGGGTGTCGCTGGAAATCCCGTCCACCCGGCCTTTCACTTCGAAGTCGCTGTCGTCGTCATCATCACGCTCGATCTTGAAGGCTTCCAGGAAACTACCGGAGCCGTCAGACTGCTGGCGCCCTTCGATTTCCACATACTGTCCCTGCACCAGGGACTCAAGGTCCTGGGTGCGTCTGCGGGCATCATCGTCATCATCGTCTTTAATCAGGGAATTGGCGGTGATGGCCACGGTCACACCGGACACCTGCATCCTGTCCTCCGCGAGATTGACGGAATCAATCACACCCTCCAGTTCCGCATCGCCGTCCCGGGGCTCAATTTCTTCGGCCTCAAGCAGGCCACCGCGATACTTGCCCTCCACCTTCACAAACAGGCCATCGGCCAGTTGGCTCTCGCGGAGACCATCGTCAAACTCGGTATCGCCAGTAACCTGAACGGTCACACCATTGAGCGTAAACCGACGGGCGCTCGCATCGTAATCACCCGCAATCGCGCCGGACACTTCCACATCATCATCGTCTTCGAACCCGTCGTCGTCCCCTTCGATCTCCCGGGCCATCAACACGCCTTCACTAAGGTAGCCCTCGACTTCCACGATCAGGCCGTTGCGAAGATCGTCAGCCCCGTCCAGGTCGTCATCAAATTCAGCCAACCCATAGTCCACCTGTAAACCATTGATGGTGAAGGTGCGGGTATCACGGTCCAGATCAGCGATGACACCCTCGACCTCTGTCTCGAGCTCATCATCGTCGGTGAAACGGTCGCCGATCGGGCGGATACCCACGAAGCTTGCCCGGAAACTGCCGTCCCCCTGACGCCAGGCGCTGACACGGACGCGGTAGTTCCCCGGTGCCCCGGACACGGTGGCGAGATCAGCGCCACTCCTGATCACGGTACGCCCATCCAGAACCACGGTCTGGCCAGCCACGGTCAACGACCCGGTATTCTCGACATCGTCCCAGCTAAACGTCGTCAGGGCACCGCGAAGGGTGTCGTCGTACTCCACACTGCGGGCCCGACCTTCATTCCGGTCATCGTCCCAGTCAGCCTTCACCAGAAGGATCATGCCTTTTTCCAGTTCGTTTTCCAGGGTGAGGCCGTCATCGCTGGTAATGCTGCCGCCGAGGTCGTCGGTATTGAAATAGGTACCGTTGACGTAAACGCTGCCAAAACCGGATACCGGCCCTACGCTGGTGCCACTGGCCGAAGCGCTGTCATCACCGGAGCCACTGCCCGAACCGGATCCACCCCCTCCGCCGCAGGCGGCCAGAGAGCCCGCGAGCGCTCCGATCATCAGGGCCTTTACTGCCATTGTCAGCTTGTTGCGTTCCATGACTCTCTCCACCGGTCTCAAGGTTTTTTTGCCTACCAGGCAGTACCGCCGAACCCGCCTCACATGTTGGGATTATTTTCCCAGACTTTATTGGGATTTTATTCCCAAAAACCAAGATGTCCAGCCATGAACATGAACCTTTTGTGAATCTGGTATTCCCGGCGCTGTAACGTACTGAACACACAAACCATCGGACAGAACGACGCTGGGACTGCTGAAAGCCGGTCGAGAAAAACAGAGAAAGGCGAGAGCACTCACCAGGGCCCGGAGACCCAGAGGAGAGGAATTGACGGGGCACTCGATGCCACGGAAGAAAGAGGAGAATGCTATAGACAGATACAGGTACTGGAGAACAACTGACGGGGCCCACACCGGGCCCCGGGGCATCGGTCAGTGCGACACAAAGCCGTGCAACAGGCGATTCAGACGGTCCACTTCCCGGCGCATGTCCTGGAGTTCGTCCAGCAGATCCAGTGACATGGCAAGCCCGGGCAGGTTGATCTTCAGGTCCCGCTGCAGCCGCTGGGCCTTGCGCAGACGGGCCAAAGCCTGCAGATCAAAGGCCCAGTCACGGGCATCGCGACTTTCCTCCACCGGCGCGATGATGCCGTAACTCACCAGCTTGATCACGAACTCGGCATGGCATTCGCCACGCTCGCAGAATTCCCGCAGGGTGAAGGTGCCTTCCGCATCTTCAAGCTCAACGCTCACAATCGTTTCCGTGGTGTTCATCCTGCCCCCCTGTCACACGTGCAGTTTCTGGCGTGGATTGAAGTGGCTCTCCACTTCGGCCAACTGCTCATACAGTGACCGCGCTTCAGCACTGTGTTGCTCTGGCATGACCACCTGCAGCACCACAATCTGGTCCCCCGGATGCTTGCCGGGCAGGCCCTTGCCCTTGAGCCGCAGCTTACGCCCGCTGTTTGAGCCCTGTGGAACCTTGAGACTTACCTTGCCACCAACCGTAGGCACGGTCACCGTGGCACCAAGTGCGGCTTCCCATGGTGCCACCGGCACGGTGATGACCAGGTCCCGACCCTCCACGGTAAAGTGCGGGTGAGGTGCCAGTTCCACCTCAATAAACAGGTCGCCATCCGGACCACCACCGATGCCGGGCGAGCCCTGCCCCTTGAGCCGGATATGCTGGCCATCCTTCACCCCCGCCGGGATCTTCACCTTCAGGTTTTTCGGGCGGGCCACCACCCGACCGTGATCATCCAGTTCATGGACAGTATATCGCAGCTGCTTTTCACAGCCATGGAAGGCTTCCTCCAGAAACAGTGCCATCCGGGCATGGACATCTTCCCCCCGGCTGCGCATGGTCTGTTGGAAGCCACCGCCGAAGCCACGATTACCTCCGAAGATTTCCTCGAAGAAGTCACTGAACTGTCGGGCATCGGCGTCGGTGTAACCACCCCCACCGAAGCCGGATGCACTCTGCCAGCCGGGCGGTGGCTCAAAGGACCCGTCGCCCCGGGCGCCGACCTTGCGCAGCTCGTCGTATTCGGCCCGTTTTTCCGGATCCTTGAGCACTTCGTAGGCTTCGCCCACGTCCTTGAACCTGGCGTCCGCATCCGATTCCTTGCTGACATCCGGGTGATACTTCCGGGCCAGCTTACGGTAGGCCTTCTTGATGTCCTCCGGGGTGGCAGACTCACTTACCCCGAGTACGGCATAGTAGTCCTTGAAGTCCATGTAACCCCTCGCTTGTGGTCAGATACGGTTTCCACAGTTCTATATTTGACGCAAACGGAGAAATTACAAGGCGGTACAGGAAGGGAAATTGACGGGGATCAGGTCCGCCCATGGACAGGGCGAAGGCCCCTTGCCGGCGACGGGACATGGGCAAGGGGCAAAAGGTGCATTACTTCCTGGCGGTGTAGTCCTGGTAGGACTTCTCTTCCACGAAACGGGAACCCAGGGCCAGGTTGACGTCCTTTTTGATAGCGGCGCGTTTGTCGTTGGTCACATAGACCGCACGGGCCAGTTCAATAAAACGGTCACCGAAGTCCTGCGCCGCCTCCTGGTCGCGGATATCATCCTCGATCTCCCAGAGCTGCTCATTCACCGACTTGAGCTGGGCGCGCAGATCAGCAATGGCGGACTGGTCCGGCACCGCTTCATTCCAGGTGGCGGCCAGCTCGTCCAGTTCCAGCCGCACGTTCCTGACCTTGGCCTCATCCTGGATACGTTCGGATTTGATTTCCAGGATGGTGATCTTGTCCAGCACTTCCCCGAAGGACACGGGAACCTTGATAACGTCTGCCATGATGATTTTCCTGTCGAATCAGGTTGGAAACCATAAAGCCGCCGCGCTGTTGACCAGCAGACGGCGGCTTGTGTGTCACGCTGGCGCGATCAGCCTTCGACGGGTGTCAGCCAGTCACTGTGCTCTGGCAGCTTGCCCTTGACGGCATCGAAGTACCGGCTCTGCAGCTTCTCGGTCAGCGGACCGCGCTTGCCTTCGCCGATGACCCGGCCGTCCAGTTCGCGGATAGGCAATACTTCCGCCGCGGTGCCGGTGAAGAAGGCTTCCTCGGCGATGTAGACTTCATCCCGGGTGATGCGACGCTCCTTCACCGGAATGCCCTCATCCTTGCAGAAGTCGAGGATGGTCTGCCGGGTGATGCCTTCCAGGCATGACGTCAGTTCCGGAGTGTGCAGCACACCATCACGGTAGATGAAGATGTTCTCGCCGGAGCCTTCCGCCACGTAGCCTTCGTTATCCAGTAGCAGGGCTTCTTCCGCGCCGCCGGAAATGGCTTCGTTCAGGGCCAGCATGGAATTGATGTAGTTGCCGTTGGCCTTCGCCTTGCACATGGTGATGTTGACGTGGTGCCGGGTGTAGGACGACGTGCGTACCTTGATACCCAGTTCCTTGGCCTCCGGCGACATGTAGGAGGGCCAGCTCCAGGCGGCCACCATCACGTGCACCTGCAGATTGTCGGCACGCAGACCCATGCCTTCGGAACCCAGGAACACCATCGGACGGATATAGGCCTCGTCCAGGTTGTTTTCCCGCACTGCGCGGCGCTGGGCTTCGTTGAGCTGCGCCTTGGTGAAGGGCATCTTCATGTTCAGGATATGGGCGGAGCGGAACAGGCGATCGGTGTGCTCCTCCAGCCGGAAAATGGCGGGCCCCCGGTCAGTGCTGTAGGCGCGCACGCCCTCGAAACAGCCCAGACCATAGTGGAGGGTATGGGTGAGGACATGGGTCTTGGCATCGCGCCAGGGAACCATCTCTCCATCCAGCCAGATCAGGCCATCACGATCTGCCATCGACATTGTTGCTGCTCCTGGAAAAGGTTTTTCGGAAAAACGGCAGTTTATCAGGAAAAATCCCCGAACAGAAGTGTAGGATGCTAACCATAACAGCCATCCAGCATCACCTGCTGCCACATGTGCCGCACATAGTCCCGCTCCTGCGGGAACGCATCCCCCGCCACCTGACTGTTGAGATTCTGCAGGGCCCGCCGGTGGATGGTGGAACGCAGGGTAATGAAGGTTTCCCGCAATTTTTCGGTATCTTCCCCTGGCAGGACGCCGGCACGGCCCAGCTCTTCAAGCTGGCGGATATTATCGGACCACTGGGTCAGTTCCGGATGGGCCTCGCTGCAGGCCAGCATCAGGTACTGCACCAGAAACTCTATATCCACCAGGCCACCGGTGTCGTGCTTGATGTGAAAAACGTCGTTCCGTTTCGATTCCGGGGTGCCCAGGCTGGTCCGCATCTTTTCACGCATCTCCACCACATCGTTGCGCAACCGGTCCTGGTCACGGTGCTGGCAGAGGATGTCGTGGCGCAGACTTTCGAAGGCCTCCAGCGTGCGCGGGCAACCGGCTACGCCCCGGGCCCGGGCCAGGGCCTGGTGCTCCCAGGTCCAGGCGTCGTTGCGCTGGTATTTCTCGAAGGCCGGCAGGGTACTCACCAGCAGGCCCGAGTTGCCGGATGGCCGCAGGCGCATGTCCACCTCGTAGAGCTGCCCGGAGGGCGTCTGGGTGTTGAGGATATGCACAATCCGCTGCCCCAGGCGGGTGTAGAACACGGCATTGTCGATGGGCTTGTCGCCATCGGTGGACAGCTCCGGATCGGCATCGTGCACGAACACCAGGTCCAGGTCCGAGGTATAGCCCAGCTCGAGCCCGCCCAGCTTGCCATAGCCAATAATGGCAAAATCCTTGTCGCAGGCGGAACCATCCGACCGCAACGGGTAACCGTGACGGCTCACCAGGTTGGCGAAGGCCACATCCACCACATGGTCGAGCACCACCTCGGCAATCCACGTCAGGTAATCACTCACTTTCATCAGCGGCAGGGTACCGCGCAGCTCCGAAGCCGCCACCCGCAGGATATGGGCTTTCTTGAAATGCCGCAGGGATTCCATCTGCTCTTCCAGGTCCTCATAGGGAATCCGCAGCATCTGCTGGCGCAGGTCATCCTCCAGTTCCGCCTTGGCCGGCGGGTGGTAGAGGCTTTCCGCGTTCAGCAGCTCGTCCAGCAGCAGCGGTGTTTCCGCGAGCTGGCGGGCAATCCAGGGGCTTTCGCTGCACAGGCGTACCAGTTGGGCCCGGGCTCCGGGGTTTTCCAGTAGCAGCACCATGTAGGCGGTACGACGCAGGATGGCTTCCACCAGTTGCAGCACCCGGGACAGGGTTTCCGACGGCTGTTCCACATGGCCAAGGGCCTCCAGCAGTACCGGCATGAACTGGTTGAGGCGCCGCCGCCCCTGGGTTTGCATGATCTGGACGGTGCGACTGTCGCGCAGCTCGTCCAGCAGGGCGAGACTGGCCTTAGGGTCCTCGAACTGGTGGCTGTCGAGCCACTGAATGGCGGCCTGTTCGTCCATTTCCGCCAACCAGAGTTCGTGCCAGCCCTCGTCCAGGTCGGAGGCTTCCTCGTCGTCCTCGTCCAGGGCAATGATATCCGCGAAATGGCGGGAGACCCGGGCCCGGTGCTGGTCGAGGGCCTCCAGGCACGATGCCCAGTCCGTAAAGCCCATGATCAGTGCCACCCGGGCCTGCCCCAGCTCATCGTCCGGCAGTAGCTGGGTCTGCTTGTCCTCCATGCCCTGGAGGGCATGCTCCAGGTTTCGCAGGAACACATAGGCCTCCCGCAGCTCAGCCACCACCGGCGAGGGCAGCAGTTCCAGTGCCTCCAGTTCCCGGAGGATGGCCAGCAGTTCCCGCTGCTGCAGCTCCCGGTCACGACCACCACGGATGAGCTGGAACGCCTGCACCACGAACTCGATCTCGCGGATACCACCGCCACCCAGCTTGATGTTGTTCTCCAGCCCCTGGCGCCGAACCTCGCGGTTGATCATGGCCTTCATGGAGCGCAGCGATTCGAAGGCGCTGAAGTCGATGTACTTGCGGTAGACAAAGGGGCGCAGGCTCTCCATCAGCACCCTGCCCGCGTCGGAATCGCCGGCCACCACCCGGGCCTTGACCATGGCATAACGCTCCCACTCACGGCCCTGATCCTGGTAGTAGGTCTCCAGGGCGGCAAAACTCAGGGCCAGGGCGCCACTCTGGCCATAGGGGCGCAGGCGCATATCCACCCGGAACACGAAGCCATCGGCGGTGATCTGGTCCAGGGCCTGGATCAGCTTCTGCCCCAGGCGGATAAAGAACTGCTGGTTGTCCAGGGAGCGACGCCCCCCCCGGGTCTCCCCCTTGCCCGGGAAGGCAAAGATCAGGTCGATGTCCGAGGAGATATTGAGCTCATGTCCGCCCAGCTTACCCATCCCCAGCACGATCAGGGGCTGCGGCGCTTCCTCGCCGGTCACCGGGTCGACGCCATAGGGGGTGCCCAGTTCCTCGCAGGCGCGGGGATACAGCCAGTCCAGCGCCGCCTGGATACCGATATCGGCAAAGTCACTGGCCGCCGCCACGGTTTCGTGATAGTCCGCCAGCTTCATGGCGTCCCGCCAGATCATGCGGAACTGGCTTTCCCGACGGAAACGCCGCAGGGCCCGATGCAACGAGGGCTCGTCGGTGACGTCGGCCAGGTATTGCTGCCAGCGTTGCCGCAGGCTGTCCTCCGTGGTCGGCTGGTTCAGGGGGTGCGCTTCCACCGCTTCGCGGACCAGATCACCGTGGCGTTGCAGGGTCTCCCTCAGGAACGGGCTGCGGGCCATGGCCCCGGCCAGGTCCGACTCCCCCAGGCCGACGGACTCGTCGGCCCAGGCAGGCACGCCCTCTGGAAACACATGCCGCCAGGCGCCGGACACCTCGTCCGCCAGTATCGCCGGCAGACCGCTCCACGGCTCTGTCATAACGCAACCCCCTGTATCTCTGTTATATTCACTGACGAGTCCCTGAATAACCCCTGACAGCCAATGACCGGCCAGGGCTTATCCAGGGGCTCCTTTACTGTATACGGAAGGAGCCCTCGCACAACCCCCGGTTCCGGGGACGATAACAGGGTCCTTGTGTCCATCCCACAGGAGCTGCCGGGAATCCATCCAGAATGCTGCCCAATCGCCGCCCGCTGAACCCGGAACACCAACTGACCCACCTGCCGATGTCGGGCATTATCCGTAGTCGTCTGAAGCGGCTTTTCCTGTTCCTGATCGGACTGATTGTGATCCACAGCCTGATTCTCTGGGCGGCGGAACCACTGAGCCTGCCGGAATCCTTCTGGCTGGCCATGACCACACTCGCCACCGTCGGCTATGGCGACCTGGCCCCGGCAACCGTGGTGGGACGCATCAGCACCGTTGTCCTGATGTATATCACCGCCATTACACTTCTGACACTGATCATCAGTGACTATATCGAGTACCGTTTCTACCGACGGGAACGCATCCTGACCGGCCGCTGGAGATACGACATGAAAAACCACGTACTGATCATCAACACACCCCGCCGTGGCGGCGAACAGTATTTCATGCGGATCGCCACCCAGTTACGGGCGGTTCCCGGCTACGAGAGCGTGCCGATCATGATCCTCACCCAGAAGTACCCCACCGGCCTGCCATCGGAACTGCAGGACATCGGCCTGGTCCACTACCACGGCACCGGCGCCAGCGAAGAGGATCTCAAGGCAGCCCATGCCGGACAGGCCAGGCACATTCTGCTACTGGCACTGGATGAGACCGATCCCTCCTCCGACAGCTATACCTTTGACATCGCCCACCGGCTCAGCGAACTGAACCTGGCCGGCAACACCACCGTGGAATGCGTCAGTGATACCAACCGGCAGCGGTTTCGCGCCATTGGCATCCGCTCGGTGATCCGACCGGTCCGGACCTATCCGGAGATCATGGTACGGGCGGTGGTGGCCCCGGGCACCGAAAAGGTGCTGGAGGATATGTTCAATTACGAGCAGGATCATCCACATAGGTATAACCTGACACTGGACGACCTGACCTGGTCTGATATAGTCAGCGCGCTGATCCGCCATGGTATCGGCACCGCGCTGGCCTACATCGACGACAACGACAATGTGATCTGCCACCCGGAGCCGGATCTTGAGGTGGAGGGCCGGGGCCTGATTGTCCTGGTCAAGTCCAGCGAAACGCCCGACCTATCCGTTGTAGAGGAAGCCCTGGAGCGCTACCGTCAGTTCCTCGAAAAATGGCAGGCAATGCACGAACACCCCGAGGAGCCCGCGCGATAGATATCTGGCCGGGCCCTTGACCTGATCCCGGACGGCGCCCATAGGCATTAACGACGAGGCTGCAGCGTGTCATTCCTTGATTCCGAGTTCTTCCAACCGCTCTACGAAGCCCTGGAAAACGACCAGACGGACGAGATCCAGGCGGCGGTCTCGGCCTTCAATGCCGCTGACCTCGCGGAATTCATCGAACACACCACCGGTGAGGACGACGACACCGGCCTGCGCGTGCTGCGTAGCCTGCCGGTGGAGCAGCAGGCCAAGATCTTCGGCTACATAAGCCCGGAGATCCAGCTCACGTTTGCCCGACTCATCCCCAAGCGGGAACTGGCCGGCATCGTTACCGACATGTCGGCGGACGAACGGGCCGACTTTTTCAACATTCTCGACGAAAACCAGCAGCACGCCCTGTTCCAGTCCCTGGCCAGCCGTGAGCGGGAGGACCTGCGGCGCCTGGCCAGCTTTGAGGAGGGTACCGCCGGTGCCCTGATGACCTCCGACTATGCCGTGGTCAGTGCCGGTATGACCGTGGCCTCGGCCCTGGCCCTGCTGCGTAATACCGCACCGGACAAGGAAACCATCTACCAGGCCTATGTGGTGGACAGGGATCACCGGCTGCAGGGGGCCATATCCCTGCGTAACCTGATCACCAGCGCCCCCGGCGCCATGGTGGACTCCCTGATGGCAACCGGCCTGGTATCCGCCCACACCCAGACCGAGCAGGAAGAGGTGGCCCGGCTGATCTCCCGCTATGACCTGCTGGCCCTGCCCATCGTGGATGACGACGGCCGCCTGGTGGGCATTGTCACCTACGACGACGCCATGGACGTGGCCGAGGCCGAGGCTACCGAGGACATGCACAAGGGTGCGACGGTTGGCCGCCTGGAGACCGGCCTGAAGACCGCGTCACCGTTTTCCCTGTATCGCTCGCGGGTGCAGTGGCTGGTAATCCTGGTGTTTGCCAACATCTTCACCGGTGCCAGTATCGATCACTTCCAGCAGACCATCTCCACCCACATCGCCCTGCTGTTCTTCATGCCGTTGCTGATTGCCAGCGGCGGTAACGCCGGCGCGCAGTCCGCCACCCTGATGGTGCGGGGCCTTGCCACAGGTGATGTCACCGCAAAGGACTGGGGCATGCTACTGGGCAAGGACATCCTGGTGGCCACGGGGCTGGGTCTGACCATGGCGGCGGCAGTCTCCGTTGTCGGGTTATACAAGGCAGGACCGGATATCACGACCGTGGTCGCCATCTCCATGCTGGTGGTGGTGCTCATGGGCAGCATTGTTGGCATGCTGCTGCCCTTCGTGCTGGACAAGCTGAAGTTCGACCCGGCCACGGCCAGCATGCCACTGATCACTACCATCGCGGACGTCAGCGGGGTGCTGATCTATTTCACTATTGCCTCGGTGGTGCTGGGCCTTTAAACCAGCAGCGACAACTGAAGCTGACCCAGCCTGGTCGAACCGGCCGCCAGTTCAGCGATGGTTTCACCCGAGTCCAGACGCTCCCGCAGCCAGGCCAGCTCATTGGCCTGTGCTGCCGGCACACTGTTCTGCTGCCGCAGACTGTCCAGATCCTCAACCAGCGTCACGTCAACGGTGCCGGACAACCAGGCACGGGACAAGCCATGAAACATCCGATTGACCAATGGCTCGCTGTCGTCCAGCGGTACCGGCCGATGCAGGCCGGCCAGGGCGTACCCCTGCTCTGCCTTGCTGATCAGGTTCAGGAACACCGGCACTTGGGCTGCCAACGCCCGCGACCAGTCCAGTAGGGTGTCCGGGGCGCCCTGTTTTAGTTCAAGCTCCAGTTCGCACAGATCCCTGCGCCTGCCTCCGGCGATAATGCTGCCCTGATCAAGGGCGCACTCGATGGTCGCCCTGGGCCCCTCCAGCATCAGGATCCGCCGCAGGAAATTGGTCTCAAACACCGGTGCCAGGTCGGCCAGATTCACACCCTGCCCCACCGGCGTATCGTCAATCAGGCCGATGTTGAGATCTGCCCCCAGCAGCGGCCACTCCCATTCCTGCCGGCGATGGGCGCCATCCACAAACTCCCCCTGGGTTTTCAGGGTCTGGATGTACCGATCACCCGCCTGGCGCACCCGCAGGGCCACTTTCTGCCGGTTCAGGTCACCGGCCGGGGTATCGTAGTAACGATTGACCAACGTCTTCTCCGCCCCCGCCGTCACGCCCGCCTGCGTCGACAGCCAGGCATGGGCCTGTGCCAAAGCGCCCGGGGTGAGACTCAGCTTGATTTCCAGTTCTTCCGCCATGGGGCCTCCAGGTTTGTCTCTACCGATACCATAAACGAAAAAACCGGCAGCCCGAAGGCTGCCGGTTTCCTGTACTGCTTCTTTAAATCAGCTGGTTAGCTGATCAGAAGTAGTAAACCGCACCGAGTGCTGCAACAGAGCGCTCGTCAGACTGCGGGTTGGTCGGGTCTTGGGTGTCGTATACGTCGTCACCGCCACCCAGGTAGCCTTCAACATACACGTACATGTTGTCGGACAGGTTGTGCAGAGCCTGAACGGTGATGGTGTCACGCTTCAGGTCATCGCCACCGTCTTCTTCCTGCAGCTCATAGGACAGAGCGAAGCGGTTGGCACCCAGGGTGTAGATACCCATCAGGCCGAACTTGTCGTAGTTGTCGCTACGAGTGTGGTATTCAGCGGTCAGGGACAGAGCGTCCAGGTTCGCGGTACCACGCAGGCCGTAGGTGTTCTCGTTGTCACCGTCGCCGTTGTCGTTGGAGTCCATGGCCAGGGCCAGCTCAACCATATCGGCAGAGTAGACAGCGGCCAGCTGGTACGGGAACTCGTTGTCGTCGGACGGGTTGGTGGCATCGCCGTCACCCTTGACCTGTACAGCGCCCCACAGGGACAGGCCGCCGAAGGACGGAGACATGTACTGGACCAGGTCGCCTTCACCAGTGGTGTAGCCGGCGTCCAGGCTCAGGTCAGCGGCTTCGTAGTACTGGGCGATAATGTCGACAGAGCGCTCGTAGGTGGAGTCATCACTACCGATCCAGACCTGACCGAAGCTGTCACCCTTAACACCGATGTAGGCTTCGTCCAGGGAGTCGATACCGTCGCTGCCTTCCTTGTCGTCAGCGCCGATACCTTCAAGCTCAATCTTGAAGAAACCGGTGATACCCGGAGCCAGAGCATGCTCGTGCTTGATACCCAGGGTGGAACCGTTGTCACGGTGCTCGAAGGAGTTGGGGCCGTCTTTGGTGTCGTCCCAGACAGCGGCGTACTGGATGTTACCGTAAACGGTCGGCAGGTTGCTTTCCTGCGCCAGCGCGGAGCCGGAGAAGGTAGCAGCGGCGATCGCAGAAGCGATAAGAGTCTTTTTCATCTTGCATCTTCCTTTTGAGTTAACTCAGGTTTTTAGCGACGGGCCTGACCCGCCTGTCAGTCTCAGTACACCCGCTCCCGCCAGCAAGTGCTGTGGCAACGGGGTGATGACGTCGAGCCTCTTCTTGCCGGAGCCCTTCACAGTCAATCACTTACAAAGCTTATTTAAAGCTCTATCTAAGTAGACCTTGTTTTAATATAAGAACAAGAGATTTGCAAATTTTTAACCCGAATTTTCTTAGGTTTTTTTTGCCTATGCCCACAATGCTTATAGCTTGCGGCTTCACCTCTAGGAACAAATTCAGGGCCAGGTAAAAAACAAAACTTACAAATCAGTAAGTTGTAAAACCATAAAGCCTGAACCACCCTACTCATCGAACCCGGATGGCACCACAAAAGTGCATTATTCAATACGCGGCCAAGTTGCTGCACCGCTGCCGGGCACTCTCCTGTTGCCGATCGGTAGCACCGTATCAGCCTTTTATGACACTTTTATTCAAACCGTCAATAAAAATGTCACCGGTCCGTCATTCACCAGTGATACCTTCATATCGGCGCCAAACCGCCCCTTCCCCACGCGATCCTCACCAAGTATCCCGACCGCCCGACGCACGAATTCGTCCACCAGATTACTGGCGACGTCCGGGGTGGCGGCATCGGAAAATCCGGGACGGGTACCGGAACCGGTATCAGCGGCGAGGGTAAACTGGGGAACGATCAGAAGCGCGCCACCACAGTCCTCAAGACTGCAGTTCATTCGCCCCTGGTCATCAGAAAAGACGCGGTAGCGGGAAATCTTGTGGACCAGGGCGTCCACTTCAGTGATGGTGTCCTTGCGCTCTATACCGAGCAACAGCAGAAGGCCGCGATCAATACTGGCGATGGTGTCATCATCCACCGACACACTGGCCTCCGTGACCCTCTGGATCAGTCCTTTCATAGCGTCCCTGAAATACAATTTATCTGGAAACGAGGCGAATTCTATCGGCGGAATGTCCGGGGCGCAAGTCAGGTTACATTTAGATACATGATTTTAAAGCCTGTATGACAGCCTCCTCGGCCCGAGCCTCATGCCAGACGGGGCTCCGTCTGCCGGGAGACGGTTTCCACCGCCCGCATCAGGGCATCAATAATGGGAGGCTCAGAGGCGGAGTGGCCAGCGTCCCGAATGATTCGTAACTCCACCTGGGGCCAGGCCTCACTGAGGGCAAAGGCATTATCCAGGGGGCAGACCATGTCGTATCGGCCATGAACGATCACACCAGGGATGTCCGCCATCCTGTGGGCATTGTCCAGAAGCTGCCGCGGCTCAAGGAAAGCGTTGTTCATGAAGTAATGGCATTCGATACGGGCCAGGGCGATGGCGGTATGGGGGTGGGCGAAATGCTCCACCACCCGGGGATTCGGGTGGAGCGTGGCACAACGGCCTTCCCAGACCGACCAGGCCTTGGCCGCCTGAATCTGCTCCAGCTCATTGTCGCTGGTCAGTCGCCGGTAATAGGCGGCCACCATATTGTCCCGCTCCGGTTCCGGGATCGTGGCCAGGTAGTCCTGCCAGTAGTCGGGAAACACCCGCCCTGCCCCGTGCTGGTAGAACCAGTGAATGTCCTCCGGGCGACACAGGAAAATGCCCCGCAGTACCAGGCCGAGCACCCGGTCGGGATGTTCCTGGGCATAGGCAAGGCTGAGGGTCGACCCCCAACTGCCGCCAAAAAGCATCCAGCGATCAACACCCAGGAATGCCCGCACCTTCTCCAGGTCGTCCACCAGGGCCTGGGTGTGGTTGCCTCCCAGCTCCGCCAGCGGTGTCGAGCGCCCAGCCCCCCTCTGGTCCAGCAGGATAATGCGGAAACGCTCGGCATCGAAGAACTGGCGATACCAGTCCTCACACCCGCCGCCGGGACCTCCGTGGATCACAATCACCGGTATGCCGTCCGGGTTGCCGGACTCTTCCAGGTACAGCTCGTGGGGTGGGTCCACCGCCAGGCGGTGACGGGCGTAAGGCTCGATTTCCGGGTAGAGGGTCAGCATTGCGGGCTCCTTTTGGCAATAAAAGGAGTCTAGCTGAGATCGATGGGGGGATTCACGTTTAAAAACCCTCCCCCTTGGAGGGAGAGGGGATCTACGCGGCGGAGCCTGGCAGAGTGGCCTTAGCTCTTCTTACCGGCCCGCTTGCGGTCGTTTTCGGTCAGCAGCTTCTTGCGCAGCCGGATCGACTTGGGCGTGACTTCCACCAGCTCGTCGTCGTCGATGAACTCCAGGGCCTGCTCCAGCGTGTGCTTGATCGGCGGCACCAGGCCGATGACCTCATCCTTGCCGGAGGCACGCATGTTGTCGAGCTTCTTGGCCTTGGTGGGGTTGACCACGATGTCGTTATCACGGCTGTGAATACCACACAGCTGACCTTCGTAGATCTCGTCACCCGGCGCCAGGAAGAGCTTGCCACGGCTTTGCAGGGTTTCCAGCGAGTAGGTCATCGCCGTACCCTTGGCCATGGAGATCAGCACACCGTTCTGACGACTGCCCATGGCACCCTCTTTTACCGGGCCATAATGACTGAATGTGGAGGTCAGGATGCCGCTGCCGGAGGTCATGGTCAGGAAGGTGTTACGGAAGCCGATCAGGCCACGGGCCGGAATCACGTATTCCACACGCATGCGGCCCTTACCGTCCGGGATCATGTTGGTCATATCGCCTTTGCGCAGACCCAACTGCTCCATCACCGGCCCCTGGTGCTGCTCTTCAATGTCCACGATGACGTTTTCGTAGGGCTCCTGCTTGACACCGTCGATTTCACGAATCACCACTTCCGGGCGACCTACCGCCAGCTCGAAGTTCTCCCGGCGCATGTTCTCGATCAGCACCGACAGGTGCAGCTCACCACGACCTGAAACCTTGAACTTGTCAGCGGACTCACCATCCTCGACCCGCAGGGCCACGTTGTGCAGCAGTTCCTTCTCCAGACGCTCCTTGATGTTGCGGCTGGTGATGTACTTGCCTTCCTTGCCGGCAAACGGAGAATCGTTGACCTGGAAGGTCATGGACACGGTGGGCTCATCCACGGTCAGGGCCGGCAGGGCCTCAACCGCGTTCTGATCGCACAGAGTGTCGGAGATGAACAGTTGGTCCAGGCCACTGATACAGACAATATCGCCAGCCTGCGCCTCGTCCACTTCCACCCGCTGGAGACCGGAGTGGCCCATGATCTTGAGGATACGACCATTGCGCTTATTGCCATCGGCGCCAATCGCGGTCACCGGCGTATTGGTTTTCACCTTGCCGCGCGTGATACGACCGATACCAATGACACCCAGGAAGCTGCTGTAGTCCAACTGGGAGATCTGCATCTGGAAGGTGCCCTCGGGGTCCACCGCCGGCGCGGGCACATGATCGACAATGGCCTGGAATACGGCATCCATGTTGTCGTCCATGGCTTCGTGCTCCATGCCGGCGATGCCGTTCAGGGCACTGGCGTAGACCACCGGGAAGTCGAGCTGATCTTCGGTGGCACCCAGGTTGTCGAACAGGTCGAAGACCTGATCCACCACCCAGTCCGGACGGGCACCGGGACGGTCAATCTTGTTGACCACCACGATGGGACGAAGGCCGGCATCGAAAGCCTTCTGGGTCACGAAACGGGTCTGGGGCATGGGGCCGTCGATGGAATCCACCACCAGCAGCACACTGTCTACCATGCTCATGACCCGTTCGACTTCACCGCCAAAATCGGCGTGACCCGGGGTGTCTACGATGTTGATGTTGTAATCGTGCCACTTCAGGGCCGTGTTCTTGGCCAGGATGGTGATACCGCGTTCCTTTTCCTGGTCATTGGAGTCCATGACCCGCTCGTTCTCGAGTTCCTTGCGGTCCAGGGTGCCGGACTGGCGCAATAACTGGTCTACGAGGGTGGTCTTCCCATGGTCAACGTGGGCAATAATGGCAACATTTCTTAGCTTATCAATCACAACAGGTTTCCTGAGGCATGTCGGGCGACCTGAGAGGGTCCACAATGCGCGCCCGACCTGTCGGCCGGCCCACATACCGTCTCAAATCCGGAAAATGAATACTTGTCACCGGCAGTGAGGCCGGTATCCTGCACTTGGAGTCTTTAGCAGGCGCGCGAAGTATATAGGAAACAGGGTGTCGTTAATATGAAGAAAAACGCCTATTCTGTTTCGGTGCACCCCATACGCCCAATGCACCATAAATGACCACAGCAACCCTTGGGCGCACCAAGAAGGTGCACTGCAGAAGCCTTTAGGCCAGACTTTGCCCCAGCGGAGAGCGTAAAGAGTCCTCCCAAAGGCCGTGGTTGCGCTTTTCTGGCGCGCCAACAAAAAACTGGCAAGCAGTTTGCTTTAAATTACGCAGCCGACTATCAGGGCGGTGCGGCCCCGTATGGAACCGCTGACACTGCTGATACCAACGATCGGACCGCAGCAACGCTGAACGATCCGGCACGACGAACACCGAAATCGCCCGCAACCCGGGTTAACTTACGGAGTAAGCACAATGTCCAAAACGATTGATCTGATCAAAGAACACGAAGTCAAATGGGTCGACCTGCGATTCACTGACAGCCGCGGTAAAGAGCAGCACGTCACCCTGCCCGCCACTGAAGTGGACGACGATTTCTTCAGCGATGGCAAGATGTTCGATGGTTCTTCAATTTCCGGCTGGAAGGGCATTAACGAGTCCGACATGATTCTGATGCCGGACGACGAGACCTCCGTACTGGATCCGTTCACCGAAGAAACCACCATCAACATTACCTGCGACATCGTGGAACCGACCACCATGCAGGGTTATGAGCGCGATCCCCGTTCCGTGGCCAAGCGTGCCGAGGAATACCTGAAGTCCACCGGCATCGCCGAGGGCGCCCTGTTCGGTCCTGAGCCCGAGTTCTTCGTGTTCGATTCCGCCAAGTGGAAAGTGGACATGCAAGGCGCCATGTACGAGCTGTACTCCGAGGAAGCCGCCTGGGTTTCCGGTGAAGACTTCGAGCGCAACAACATTGGTCACCGTCCTGGCGTCAAAGGCGGTTACTTCCCGGTTCCCCCGGTAGACAGCCTGCATGATCTGCGTGGCGCCATGTGTGCCGCCATGGAATCCATGGGTCTGGAAATCGAGGTTCACCACCACGAAGTGGGCACCGCCGGCCAGTGCGAGATCGGTGTTGGTGCCAACACCCTGACCCGTAAGGCTGACGAGGTTCAGATCCTCAAGTACTGCGTACACAACGTAGCCCACGCCTACGGCAAGACCGCCACCTTCATGCCCAAGCCGGTGGTAGGTGACAACGGTTCTGGCATGCACGTTCACATGTCCCTGAACAAGGACGGCAAGAACCTGTTCGCCGGTGACGGCTACGCAGGCCTGAGCGAAATGGCACTGTACTACATTGGCGGCATCATCAAGCACTCCAAGTCCATCAACGCGTTTACCAACAGCTCCACCAACAGCTACAAGCGTCTGGTGCCGGGCTTCGAGGCGCCGGTCATGCTGGCCTACTCTGCCCGTAACCGCTCCGCCTCCATCCGGATTCCGTACGTAAGCAGCCCCAAGGGCCGTCGTATCGAAGTACGCTTCCCGGATCCGTCCGCCAACCCGTATCTGGCCTTCGCAGCCCTGATGATGGCTGGCCTCGACGGCATCCAGAACAAGATCCACCCGGGCGATGCCATGGACAAGGACCTGTACGATCTGCCGAAGGAAGAAGCCCTGAACATCCCGACCGTTGCCGAGACTTTCCAGGAAGCCCTGGACAGCCTGGAAGCGGACCACGAGTTCCTGACCCGTGGCGGCGTGTTCACCGAAGACATGATCGCCGGCTACATTGACCTGAAGCGCGGTGAAGTGGAAAAGCTGAACATGACCACCCATCCGGTCGAGTTCGAGATGTACTACTCTGTCTGATCCGCGTCCGCGGAACGACTGAGTCAGAGAAAGCCCCGCCTCGGCGGGGCTTTTTTGTGACTTTCACCTCACCGTAACCCGAGGCGACGTATAGCACATTGCATTGCCTCTGGGCTCTGTCGATAATCCCGTTATGGTCCATCACAAGGTTCTGCCCATGAAAGCATCGTTCCTGATTGCCGCCGCCACGTCGGCATTGATCGCCCTTCCCGTCCAGGCCGAGATCTACCGGCAGGTAGACGCCGACGGCAACGTGACCTTTACCGACGAGCCGGACGGCAACGCCGAGCGCGTCAACGTAAAACCGGCCACCACCATCACCATGCCAAAGCCGAAAACCGTCGAGGAACAGCTTGAGGAAGAGGACGAGGGCATCGGTGATCAGGATGCCTACGAGTCCGTCAGCTTCACCTCTCCGGCGGATGACGAGGCATTTCACAGTGGCAGCGGCGACGTTGAGTTCCGGGTAACCAGCGACCCGGGCCTGCGTCAGGGGCACAAGTTCGAAATCACCCTGGACGGCCAGCCGGTGGGGCAGACCAATTCCGGCTCTGTCACCGTCAACAACGTCTTTCGGGGCACTCACAAAGCTGGTGTCAACGTGATCAACCAGGAAGGCAAGCGCATCTACACTGGCGACCAGATCAGCTTTACGGTGCATCGCCCCTCCGTACAGAATTGAAGAGTTCCTGAGTAACTTTCTGACCCTACCCGTCTGGCTCGCTCTGCCACGCGCGAGCCAGGCCTGACACAGCCCCCGGTCTTGCCCCTCACAAGCTGCACCATTTTAGTGCGCTCGCACCAATAAACAGCCATACTCTGTTCCGACAGGGGGCGTTTCCAATTCCCAATAGCAACAGTCCGTTCCCGTCCGCACCAGGCTACAGCGGACAGAGAGCAGTCTGGCAGCAGTGCTGCCCGCAAATGGCGCATCACCGAAAGAAATCGCGACGCGATCTCAATTCTGGATCGGTTTTTGCAGCAGCCAGGCCATCAACCGAGGGAGATTCATGTCAGCCGTTACGGAATACAAGAGCATACTCGACAGCCTGACCACCGCCGTGATCGTTGTGGACAAGAACCTGCGAATCGACTACCTGAATCCCGCCGCCGAGAGCATGCTGGAGACCAGCCTCTCCCGGGTTCACCGCGTCCGGCTGGCTGGCCTTCTGCTCGAGACCAACCAGACTCTGGATACCCTCCAGGCCGCTGCGGAAACCGGTCAGACCTACACCCGCCGTGAGGCGGAATTCCTGCTGGCCGCCGGCAACCGGTTGACCGTGGACTACTCGGTGACCAGCTTTGGCGCAGATGGCAGCCGCCTGCTGCTGGAAATCCAGCCCCGGGACCGCCTGCTGCGCATCAGCCGGGAAGAGGACCTGCTGACCCAGCAGGAGACTACCCGCATCCTGGTCCGGGGCATGGCCCACGAGATCAAGAATCCCCTCGGAGGCATCCGGGGTGCCGCGCAACTGCTGGACCGGGAACTGTCCGACGACAGCCAGAAGGAGTACACCCAGGTCATTATTGACGAGGCGGACCGGCTTCGCGGCCTGGTGGATCGCATGTTGGGCCCCAACCGGGCACTGAAGTTGGCCGCCACCAACGTCCACGAGGTCCTGGAGCGGGTGCGCACGCTGCTGGAGGCGGAAAGCCGGGGCCGGCTCAACTTCCGCCGCGACTACGATGTCAGCCTGCCGGAATTCCCCGGCGACAAGGAACAGCTTATCCAGGCCTTTCTGAACATCGCCCGCAATGCCATGGAGGCCGCCTTTGAGTACCGTGACGGGCCCTGTAGCGCCGAGCCTCCCACCATTACCTTCCGCACCCGGGTACTGCGCCAGTTCACCATTGGCCAGAAGCGCCATCGACTGGTGTGCCGGGTGGATATTATCGACAACGGGCCGGGTATCCCCCCGGACCTGTTACAGAACATCTTCTATCCCATGATCAGCGGTCGCGCCAATGGCACCGGCCTGGGGCTGTCCATCACCCAGAGCATTATCGGACAGCACCACGGCCTGGTGGAGTGTGAGAGCGAGCCGGGCTCGACCGACTTTATTATCTTTCTGCCGCTGGAGGAGACCACGCGATGAGTCAACCGGCAAACGTCTGGATCATTGATGATGACCGCAGCATACGATGGGTGCTGGAACGTGCCCTGACCCAGGCCGGCATGGAGCCCCGGGTGTTCGAGAACGGCGACAATGTCATGATGCGCCTGGAACACGAGGAGCCGGATGCCATCATCAGCGACATCCGCATGCCAGGTATCGACGGCATTGCCCTGCTCTCCCGGGTGGTGGAGGATCACCCGGATGTGCCGGTGATCATCATGACCGCCCATTCCGACCTGGAGAGTGCCGTCACCAGTTACCAGAGCGGCGCCTTCGAATACCTGCCCAAGCCGTTTGACGTGGACGACGCCGTGGCCCTGGTCAAGCGCGCCGTGGCCCACAGCCATGAACGCCGGGCCAGTGCTGAACCCAGCACCGAGTCACCCCACCGCAACGCCGAGATCATCGGCGAGGCACCGGCCATGCAGGAGGTCTTCCGGGCCATCGGCCGGCTGTCCCACTCCAATATCACGGTACTGATCAACGGCGAAAGCGGTACCGGCAAGGAACTGGTGGCCCAGGCCCTGCACAACCACAGCCCCCGGGCCAGCCATCCGTTCATTGCCCTGAACATGGCCGCCATCCCCAAGGACCTGATTGAATCGGAACTTTTCGGCCACGAGAAGGGTGCCTTCACCGGCGCCGGCGCGGCCCGCCAGGGTCGATTCGAGCAGGCCAACGGCGGCACCCTGTTCCTGGATGAGATCGGGGATATGCCGGCAGATACCCAGACCCGCCTGCTGCGGGTGCTGGCGGATGGCGAGTTCTACCGGGTGGGCGGCACGACCCCCATCAAGGTGGATGTGCGTATCATCGCCGCAACGCATCAGGATCTGGAAAAACTGGTGGATGCCGGTAACTTCCGGGAAGACCTCTTCCACCGCCTCAACGTCATCCGAGTGCACCTGCCCAAACTGGCGGAGCGCCGGGAGGACATTCCCCGCCTGATGCAGCACTTCCTGAAGCGGGCGGCCAAGGAACTGGCGGTGGAACCCAAGGTATTGCGCCCTGAGTCGGAGGAATACCTCACCACCCTGCCCTGGCCGGGTAACGTGCGCCAGCTTGAGAACACCTGCCGCTGGCTGACCGTGATGGCCAGCGGCCGCGAGGTCCATATCGACGACCTGCCGCCGGAACTGATGCAGCAGGCGGAAGCCCCGGCCACCGGCCAGACCTGGCAGGAAGGCCTGCGCAACTGGGCCGAGCAGGAGCTGCGCCGGGGCAAGAAGGGCATCCTGGATACGGCGGTACCGGAGTTCGAGAAGATCATGATCGAGACCGCCCTGAAGCAGACCGGCGGTCGACGGCGGGATGCGTCCATCCTGCTGGGCTGGGGGCGCAATACCCTGACGCGGAAGATCAACGAATTGGGCATGGATCATGAGGAGGTGGAGGAGCACTGAGCGCTTCCACCTTCCTCATACCAGACGTCTAGTTCTCGACTTCGCGCCAGTAGATGATACGGTCGCTGCCTCGGTAGACGCCGAAGGTGGCTAGACCGGAGGGATCCTCAAGCACACCATCGTCATCGTAGTCCCCGGTTAGCCATATCGGCACGGGAAAGGTCACCCGGACGTCCCCCCGGTTCCCTTCGCCAGGGGCCGTCAGGACTATCTCACTGCCAGTTGCCGGAGCTCCCGCCACTAAGGTGTCAGACGCGGCTATTACCGATGTACTGCCTCCGCTCAATCCGGATTGGTCCAGGACGACATCGTCGGTACTGTACGCCCAGCAACTGTCCGCCGTGTTCTGCACAAAGCCCTCTTCGGTGTAATAGTCCACCCGGAAGGGCATTACAAGGTCTGACGTTTCGGGACCATAGACGTTTTCCAGCTGCAACCTGCCGTACCTCATCTCAAAATCGAAATCCGGCTCAATGGCAATGGGCAACTGGGGCGATGATACGTTGTCGGCGTCTTCCAGCCGGGTCAACTCGATGCGGTAGTCAGGCGTAAAGGGAGCCACACGGGTTTGTGGTGTTTTGTCATAGGTTATCTCATCAGATGACGAGAATCGGTATTCCAGCCGCCCCGGCCCTACGACCGGCAGGGTTGGCGTATCCAGGTTGGCAGTGACCGGGAACAGATCTCCGAGGGCATCCACTGCCGACAGGTCGGTATCACCGGGAGTCCTGGACACACCGCCGATAGACAGCCGCTGGAAGCTGCCTATCGTGTAATTCTGCGTCAGGCCACCGTTGGCGTTCAACGCTTCCAGTATCAGCAGTGGCTCCGTACCAGCCCGCCAACTGAGGGCCTGACCGGTGTAGGCAAAGGCCGTGGAGACCGCGCAATAAGATTCAACTTCCCCATGTTCCGCAACGGTTACACCGAACCGGGCCGGAATGAAACGCCCAACGTGACTGATGGCGTTCCCTGTCACATCGTCGGAGCCGAGATAGCTGGCGCTGGACAGCGTCGGCGTCATACGGATGATGCCAACCTCCGGCCACTCAAACCAACCGCAGGCCGTTCCGCCAGGGGCTGAAGCCCCGCTGCAATCTTCCCCGAACGGGCCAAACGCTCCGGTCAAGGGGGGCGCACTGCCACCGCTTGGCGCGACCAGAGACGCATCAACGGACACGGATTCAGCGGGTGTTTCCCGGCCGAAATTCGGCGTGACATTACCACTGGCGTTGATGGCAGACACACCAACCTCAAACTCCTCGCCTGCGGCAACGAACACATTGTCATCCTGTACCGCTGTCGCTCCTGGATTGCCGGGAATATCCAACTCAAAATGATCCGGTCTGGCCACAAACGCCCCATCCCCCACCATGATCAGACCGGCGTCCTCTCCAGAGCCGTCATACCGGGCGTTAAGACGGACACGACCGACATCGGGGTAGCGTATGTCGACGGTGGCAACGCCGTCTCCATCAAAACTCAGCGATGTTGTCGCTCCCGCCGATGAGGGCATTGGATTGCCCTCGAGAAACAGGCTCCTGGTGCCTGAGGATGGATTCACATAGGTGGACCAGAGCGCTACCGGCTTGGTTTCGTTATCAAAGCCGGGCACACACTTTTCGGACGTGTCGTCCTTGCGAACGGCGGCGATACGTGCAGGGACCTCGGTATCGGCAATATGATCGGGTATCGATATATCGAAACCCGAGTCGACGAAGATGAGATCACATTGGTCGGCCGCCAGAACGCCGCTACCGTCATCACACAGGGTCTGCGAGAAGGCAACAGTCCCCGGGTCCGATTCAGGCACGCCCAGTGTCACCGTTCCCGGGGTGGTAATTGCCAGCGAGCGGGTGGCGACACCATCCGTGATGGTGAACGTATCACCACCCAACCAGCCGGAGGGTGCCAGGGTCACCTCGACCGGATCGGGAAAGGTCTCACTGCAGTCATCATTCTTACAGGCACGGATGACAATCTCTTCCGGACGGCAGGTCAGTGCAGTACCGCTGTGCTCAATCTCGAAGTGATCCACACGCGCCTGCACCTCACCCGTTTTTTCAGCGCAGATCTGAAGGTTGTCCAGTTCGTGGATGTTGGTTGATCCGCCCGTGGACGCTGTCAGCGACAGCAGGAGATTCTCCGGAATGTCGGGCTGGCTGCTGAGTGTTTCCTGGACCACCGTCTGGAACCGGTTGCCAGTGCCCCGACCATTCCTCTCGACGGTTATCACCGGTACCTGTCCGCCCCTGGAATCAATCGTTATCCGATAGCGGTACGGATTACTGTCATTGTTGGAATCAATACCGGGGGACAACTCTCCCGAGTCTGCAATGTAGGCATAGTCCGGCGCGGCGCCACGCAGGGCAACCGAGTCCTGGGTCCGGTCATTGTTGCCACCCACCCGGCCTTCGCTGTCGTGGGAAAAATTGCCGTACTCATCCAGGCCGACACCCAGCCAGCCTCCGGCAAACCCGCCACTGCCATCAGGCTCCTGCGCATAGCCGAGGGAACCACCATAGCCCCCCGCCTGTGGGGTGACAGCAGCATCGGAAAACACCACCGCCAGCCCATCGGCACCTGAGCCACCATAGGCGTAGTAATCAAACTCAACCTGAATGAGATTGTCTGCACCAGGGAACAGTCCCTGGTAGCTTGCAGCCGTCGCCTGATCTCCTACGTTCTGGGTCATGCGCAGGCGTCCATTGACGACCTGGGGCGTGAAAGAGCCCCGGGACACCGAGGTAGCCCAGTCTTCGGACAGGCTGCCAGTACTGAACTCGTCGTTCATGCAAATCAGGGGCTCAGGGCTGTCGCAGTCCCGAGTGTCAAGGGCCAGGTCACGGAGCTCATCCTCGTCCAACCAGTCGTCGTGAATCCGCACCTCGTCCAGTGTGCCGTCAAGGAAATTAACCGGTGAGCCAGAGCCATAGCGGACACCACCAAGAACCAACCGGCCATCGAGCGGCTTGGCAGTGTGATAGTCATCGTCGAACAGGTAATACATGGCTTCGTCTTCTTCATCAAGAAGATTGCCATTCGCATCTCTCAGGGCAACCCGGGCACTGCCGGAAACCGAGTA
Source organism: Marinobacter shunpengi (assembly GCF_045449695.1). NCBI lineage: Bacteria > Pseudomonadati > Pseudomonadota > Gammaproteobacteria > Pseudomonadales > Marinobacteraceae > Marinobacter > Marinobacter shunpengi. Next base: position 315,292 of record NZ_JBJJKZ010000013.1, on the reverse strand, counting down.
TATCGGGCGTACCTGTGCCTCAAAAAAATACCAGCGGTTGGCCGCCATGGGTTCACTATCAAGCGAAACGGTCTCCCCTCCCCCATATCGATTCCACAGGGTCAACTGCAATGTGCCATTATCCACGGTCACGTTATATTCCTGTGACGCACCGCCTTCGCCCTTGTGTACCAGTGTCTGAGTGCCACTGGTCGAGTTCAGCTTCACCCAGCCACTGATCGTCATATCCCGATCGCCGAGCTGCGGTGAAAGCTCCGGGGCATCGGGAACATCCACATAGTGCTGGGCATCGGTGTATACACCATCCTCGACGAAACCCTGCCCCCGGAAGCGCCCCCCACGGCAAACCTTGGCGTCTTCAGTATCAGGCAGGGAGTTACTGCCACCCGCCGTACGGGCCGTGCCGTTATTACCATTTCCGCTGCTGTCGATCACCTCGCCACTGGTGCCGGTCCACCCGGATTCGTCCATCTGCCAGTGGGCGGCGGGATCCTGTGCGGACACCTTTACGGGAAAAGCTATCAGCAACAAAAAAGGCAGGCCGAACCACAGCCTGGCCGACTTCTGGAACAGATACTGTGTCAACAACAAGCCTATTCCTCCCGGACCATGACTTCGACGGTACGATTGGCCTCATCCGGGGCCCCTGCACCGCACTGGCCATCGCTGGTGATACGTACCGCCACGTAATTGTTCCCCTCAATGTCGTAGTCAGGGTCACTACATCGAATAGTGGCGGAGCATCCCGACAGCCCGGATTCGGTAAAAGACACCGTAGCCGGAACATTGGAGCAATAGTCGTTATTGGTCGCCAGCACCTGCCCCACAGCCACCTGGGCGCCGCTTTCTGCCGCAAAAAACGCCCGCTGGGACTGGATTTGCAGGCTGATTGCCTCCCCGGACGACTGCTGCAACTGGGCCATGCCCAGCACCAGAAACGCCAGTACGGTGATGATAAACAGCGCCACCGGCAACCCGGCTCCACGCTGGTGAGTGGACCTTCGGTCAGGGTACATTGCGGATCTGCACCTCCTGACTGACATCAAGGGTTTCCGTGCTGCCGGGGGTGCCCAGTTCAAAGGAAAAGTGGACTACCGCCGCCCGTCTCAGGGTGGCAGGCACGAAGGTGAACTGCGCGTTACCGACCAGGTTTGCCGCCAGGATATCCCGGCGACCATCGGTATACGGATCACCGACATCATAGTTCTGGTAAAGGACCAGAACGCCAGTCTCGGAACACAGGGCCTTGGGACGGGATACCACAAACAGCCGTCGTGTCGGTGAAGTACTGTCAAAACGATGGGCCGACGACAGCGTGACCAAGGCGGGCACGGTAGTGTTGTCAAGATTGGCAATGGTCGGTGAAATGGGCCCCGGGTTCACCACCGGAGCGTTGTAGAAGCGATTGGCTGCTCCTCCGTAGCCATATACCACGGCGCGCAGCCCCGCCCCTCCGGGCACCCGACTGAACGGGATCGCCTCAATGGTGGTATCGCCCGCGGACGGAAGGCTGGTGTAGGTTGTCGCGCCGGCAATTGGCAGCCACTCCAGGCAGTTACTGGTGGGCCCCGTCACCCGAACGGAGAGGGGGAAAGCCTCACGCAGCATGCGGGTAATCTGCTCACCCACCACCACGGCCTTCAGCGACCGTTGCTGACGGTCGCCGGTATCAATCGCCCCGCGGGTGGACAAGGCCACGAACTGCACGGAGATGGTCGCTACAATACCGAGCAGCACAATGACCATCACCAGTTCCACCAGCGTGAATCCGTCGGTACGCCGCATCAGAAATTCACCCTGTAAGCAGCGAAGATATAGTCGTTGCCCGAAGGATCAGTGATAGTGATCCGAATACGCTTGGCGTCCACATCCGAGTTCAGTTCGGACGGCGGGTCAGCCACACAATCCACGTCCACCGAGACCGAGAACTGGTCATAGCCCGGCTCGGCGTTTGCCGGCCCGGCCCAGTACGCCGACGGAGTTTCACCGTTGATGGCATCGTAGTCATCCACGTCTTCGTAGCTGTCCCGATCACGACCGGCAACAACCGTCTTGCGACACCCCCCGGCATAGGATTCGCCCGCCGGAGCATCCTCGTCAAAGGGTCGGGCCAGGATCTCGTCCATATACCGCTGGGCCAGGGCTACCGCCCGGGTCTGGTTGAGTGGGTCGGCACTGCGCCCGGCAATCAGAGAGAAGGCCCCCACCACGCCGGCAATGGCGATGCTGATAATGACGATGGTCATTACCAGTTCCACCAGGGTGGTGCCTTTCTGGGGTAACGGTCGCACTAGCACCGGTAGACCGCTCCCAGGGGGCTCAGGCAAATGCTATAGGTGGACTCACCGGAAAAGGTGAAGCGGACGGTATTACCACCCGTCACAGGACGCCCGAAGTGATCGAAGGTGATGGGAAAAGTAGCACCAACAACGTTCAGGGTGGTGCCGCCATCTTCGATGGTGAAGGGGTCCCTCGTGCCCACCGTGAACCGGAACTCCCCCGCCACATTGGTCACGGACAGACTGTCCTGATCGGAGTTTCCCGCCAGCGCTGCCTGCTGGGCAAGCAGCGTGGCGGATTCCAGTTGCTGGGTGGCCAGCATGGGGGAGAACGAGGAGCTTCGGGCGAATAGGCCGATGCCAAGCGCCGATAACGCGCCGATCAGGACGATAACCATGACTAACTCAACGAGAGTAAATCCTGTTGAGCTTGAGGGGAGAACCCATTTCATACGGATCCCTCAATAAGCCTCATTATCAAGCGTCCATCCAGATTCAACCTACCGGAGATTCCTAACTATGACTCAGGTTGCTTCTCAACACCCGGACACATCAGCAGTGACTACCGGAGCGGCCGTAATCGGTGCCGTGTTCTCTGTATCCGCATCGGCAGCCGTATAGGTCACTTGGCAGGTACCCCCGGTGTAGCCAACGATGGTGAAGGTTGCGGTCGTACCTCCGGCATCAGCGTTACCTGTTACTGCATAGTCATTTGTTGTATCAATATCCGCAGCGGCAATGATTCCGTTCGTGTTAGCGGTCGGGTAACCGTTCACCATTTCGACTGTCTGACCATCCAGGTTAACGCTCTCACCAAGTCCGGCCCCATCAGCCACCTGACGGGCATGGGCTATGGAGGATGCAGATTTCATTGCACCAGCCAGACCCTGAATCGAGGCCTCGCGGGCGTCGCCGCCAAAGTCCGCAAACCGCGGCAAAGCAAAGGCCGCGAGGATGCCCAGAATCACAATCACCATGACCAGTTCGATCAGGGTGAAGCCTTTTTCTTTCTTAGAGGCGATTGCATTAATAGCTGTCATGGTATTACTCCGGTTTTTCAGTGACTGATCCAAGTTTTCAGTTTTTGGTTATGGACTAATCGTTGTGACGATTTCGCCGTTGTCGGCGTTGTAAGTAATGGTGCTGCCCTCGCCGTCAAGCTGGTACGTGTAGGTACAAATGGTGGTTCCCGCTGACGCTGAATAATCGGTATCCGTACCCGTGCTTACTGTCGGCGCATTCGATTGTAAAAGCGCATTCCACACTTCCACACACCGGTCGTTGGTCATCGTTGTGCTGTTGGCGTCAGATCCCGCACTGATGGGCCAACCGTCATCACTGACGTCGACATCGTCATCACCGAAGCCAACCACATCCGTAGTGGCAGTCGTTGTTCCATTGGCGACCCACTGAGCTTTGACCAAGGCAACCCCCGCACTCAGGGCACCCGCCGTCCCCTGAATACTGGATGCATGGGCCTGCTCAGAAAGCGATGTAAATCTCGGCAAGGCAAATGCCGCCAGGATCGCCAGAATGGCGATAACCACCACCAGCTCTATAAGGGTGAAACCCCACTCCTGTTTTTTAAAGCTCATCTGTCGGCCCTCTTTGTTGCGACATTTCATTAATTGTCTCATGCATGCACTTTAGTGCGTTCTAGTCAGTTTCGCTTACCTGATCGCTGTCAATCTCTACCAGCTTGAGACCAATGACCCGTTTTCCCGTGTTTTTACCGTTTTTTGCAGTTCCGGCGTAATCCAGCCGGACCTGCCAGATAAATCGCCCCCCTGGCTCCCTGCGACGCCCCTCCACCACCAGTGACTGTGCCGGCTGGTAGACGAGCCAGCGACGTTCAGTGTCGAAGCACCACCCCCTGTCATCCGGCGCCAATGCCGTACAGCGTTGCTGGGGCCACGGCTCGTCCTTGTCCTGCTGCAACAGGGACAGCGGATTCAGCCCCTCCAGCGATGCCAGGGTCTCGTCCCTGACCAGCGCGGCCTCTGCCCCCCTGACCACCAGGGCGCTACGCATCTGGTTCAGCATCAGCCTGACCGATTGCCGCTCTGCCCTTGCCGTGGTTTCTTCCAGGGCGTCGAGCAAGAACCAGACCGCCACGCCCAGCACCGTTAGTGCCACCAGCCACCGGAAGCGGCGGCGATTGTCGGCCATGACCCGGCCCTCGGCACCCAACTGTGGCTACCCCCGCCCCATGGCGGCCGCCCCCAGGTCCCAGATGGGCAGGAACACCCCCAGGGCCAGGATCAGGACCAGCACCCCCATGGCGACAATCAATATGGGCTCGATGGATTCCGCCAGACGCTTGAGTCCGAAATCCACATCCTCATCGTAGAAATCCGCCACGTTGTTCAGCATCTCGTCCACGGCACCGGTCTCCTCCCCCACGGCAATCATCTGCAGGATCAGCGGGGTGAACATGCCACTGTTACGGGCGGTACGAAGCAGACTCTCCCCCCGTTCAATGCCCTGTCTCATGTCCCGGATATGGGTAGCGATCCAGGCATTGTCGGTGGCGTCCGACACCACCGTCAGGGCATGGGTAACGGGCATACCCGCTGCCAGCATGGTGGCGAAGTTCCTGGAAAAGCGGCTCAGGGTGATCAGTTCCAACAGCGGCCCGATAATGGGAAGCTTGAGTTTGTACCGGTCCCAGGTCAGCCGGCCCTGTTCGGTCTGCTTCCATTGCCTTACCAGCAGCCCGATGACAGCGACGACAAACAGCAGGACATACCAGTAGCCGATCAGGAAATTGGAGGTGCCCACAAGCACCTGGGTCAGGAACGGCAGGTCCGCCCCCAGCTTGTTGAACACGGCTGCGAATTTGGGAATCACCAGGAAGTTCACCACCATCAGGGCGGCCAACAGCGCCACCACAACAAACATCGGGTAACGCATGGCCTGCTTGAGCCGGCGTCTGGTGTCCCGCTCCAGTTCGAGGATGTTGGACAGCCGCTTGAAGGCATCGTCCAGCATCCCGGTGTTCTCACCCACATGGATCATGGCGATGAACAGGTCGGAAAAGACCGACGGGTGGGCCTGCATGGCCGTGGCCATGTTGGCGCCGCCTTCCAGCCGATCAGTGACGTCATCCAGGGTCTCCGACAGCACCGGCGAACGGGTGGTTTCCGCCAGTCCGCGCATGGTACGGATCAGGGGAATGCCGGCACGGGTCAGGGCATGCATCTGGCGGCAGAACACTATCAACTCGTCCAGGGTGATGCGGCGGCGGAACAGGGGGATCCGCTCCAGATGCTCCGACAGGGAGGTGCTCTCCTGCTGTTCTTCAATGGCCAGGGGCGTAATACCACGGCGCATCAGCTCGCCAGCGGCGGCATCCGGGGTTGGTGCCGTCAGGCTGCCCTGCTGCACAGAGCCGGAACTGTCCTTGCCCCGGTAACGAAACAGCATCACTGCCCCTCCGTCTTATCGACGGCATCCTGTACCGCCTTTTCAGCCACGATGACATCACTATCCTCCAGAGAGACGTCGGCTTCGGAGGTGGCCGCCACCCGGGCCACCTCGGCCAGGCTGGTGATACCGCGCAGTGCGTAGTCCATGGCACACAGCCCCAGCGGGCGGTACAACCGGCTTGCCCTGGCGGCCCGGGTAAACCCGGATACGTCCTGTCGGCGCAGGGCATCCAGCATGGCTTCGTTCATCTCCAGCATCTCGTAGACACCGATACGGCCCTTGTAGCCGGTGTTACTGCACTGGTAGCAGCCACGGCCATGGACAAAACCCGCCTCCAGGTCCAGCGGGTCCAGGTCGAACGTATCCAGCCAGACCCGCTCCTGGTCCGTGGGTTGGTAGGGTTCGCGGCAGTTGTCACAGACCTTGCGCACCAGTCGCTGGGCCACCACCCCAAGCAGCGAGCTGGCAACCAGGAACGGCTTGGCCCCCATGTCGATCAGGCGCATGGCACTGGAGATGGAGTCGTTGGTGTGCAGGGTGGACAGGACCAGGTGACCGGTCATGGCCGCCCGCAGACCGATTTCCACGGTCTCGTGGTCCCGCATCTCGCCCACAAGGATCACGTCCGGGTCCTGGCGCAGGGCGGAGCGCAACACATTGGCAAACTCAAGGCCAATACGGGGGTTCACCTGTACCTGGGTAATCCTGGGCAGACGGTACTCCACCGGATCCTCGGCGGTGATGATCTTTACTTCCGGGCGGTTCAGTTCAGTCAATGCGCCATACAGCGTGGTGGTCTTACCGCTACCGGTGGGGCCTGTCACCAGGATCATGCCATGGGGCTTGTGGATCATGCGGCGAAAGTTGGTCAGGAGGTGTTCCGGCATACCGGTGGCGTTCAGGTCCAGGATGCCACTGCTCTGGTCCAGCAGACGCATGACCACCGACTCGCCGTACTGCACCGGCATGGTGGACACCCGCACATCGATACTCCGCCCCTTCACCCGAACGTTGAAGCGGCCATCCTGGGGCAGCCGCTTCTCGGAGATGTTGAGGCCGGCCATCAGCTTGAGGCGCAGGACGAGGGCGGCATTGACCCGCTTCTCCTTCATCACCTGTTCCTGCAGGACACCGTCCACCCGCTGGCGGATGCGGACCACGGTTTCGTCAGGCTCGATATGGATATCGGAACTGCGGGCCTGCACGGCGTCCTCAAACAGGGTCTTGAGCAGCTTGACGACCGGGGCTTCCTCGCTCTCGGATTCCGCCGACAGGTCCGCCAGGTCGAAAGCGTCGTCACCCAGCTCGTCTTCCAGTTCCTCAGCCAGGGAGGCGATTTCCTCGGTGCGCCGATAGACCAGGTCCAGGGTGTTAAGCAGTTCGCTCTCCCGCACCACCGCCTGCTTGACCGGCTGGCGCAGCACCCGCACCAGCTCGTCGTAGGCAAAGATATCCAGCGGATCGGCCATGCCCACCAGCAGCTCACCCCCCTGCTCCGCCAGCACAATGGAGCGGAACCGCCGCGCCTGGGCTTCCGGCAGTCTTTTTACCAGGCTCTGGTCGAACTGGTAGTTACGCAGTTGGACGAAAGGCACCTCCAACTGGCGGGACAGGATATTGAGCAGGCTGTCCTCGTCCACGTAGCCCAGGTCGATCAGCGTACGCCCCAGCTTGCGCCCGGTGCTCTTCTGTTCCTTCAGGGCGGTCTGGAGTTGCTGGTCGGTGATGACCTCGTTCTGGACCAGCAGGTCACCAATCCGGATCTTGCGTCTCGGCTCGGCCATGCTATCCGGCTCCCAATGTCTGAAGACGCTGACGCACGTAATCCGCCAGCGATGGCGCCAACCCCGGCAGGGCGACAGCCTGTCGGTACGCACGGCGGGCGGCGGGGACGTCACCGCGCCCCTCCAGCGCAATAGCCAGGCCCACCCACCAGGGGGCCCGGCTGTTATCCCAGGCGATCAGCTCCGCCCAGTGATTGGCGGCCTGGTTGCTTTGGCCCTGCTGCTGCAACAGGGTGGCCAGGGTTACCCGGTATTCCACATTGTCCGCTACCGACGGCACGCCGGATTGCAGGGTCGTCACGGCCTGGTCCAGGTCGCCATCGGCCAGTATCGCCCGGGCCCGGATCAGCCTGAGGGTAGGATTCCGGGCCGCCAGGTCTTCCGGCACCCAGGACAGCGCCCGCTGGGTATCGCCACGGGCCAGCACACTCCGGGCAAACGCATAGCGGCTTTGGGGCGCGACCTGCGTGTCGGTGATATTGGCAAGGATGGATTCGGCGGCATTCAGGTCCCCTCCGGCCACCAGGGCCCTGATCTCCTTGCTGGCGGACAGGTCCCGCTGTGCCGGTGTCTGCCGGGTCTGCTTGATGTCCGCGCTTGCCGTTACCGGTTCTGAGCTCATCTCATTCGCTGCCTGGCTGACCACAGGCTCCCGTGGCCCGCTGGCGGTGACTTCGGGGGTTCGGGCAACCGCCTCTTTTGCTGGTGCCTGTTCCGTCGCCGGCTCGACATCCGGTTCCTGCTTCCCGGCGGTTTTTGGCTCCGCCGCGGAATCCTCCATGGATTCCGTGGACCGGTCTTCCCGATCAGCGACCGGAACCAGTGGCTTCGGCTCCCACGCTACCGGCGCACCGATATCCTCCTCCAGACCCGAAACCATGACCGCTGTCCCACCGGTTGCCCGGTCCGGTTGACCGGACGCGTCCGGCGTGGCCGATTCCGACGGTGGTTGTACCGGTGATATGGACGCCGTTCCCGCCGGCACAGCCTGATCCAGGGACGCGCCCCTGGCTTCCCCGGCGGAAGGAATGTTGGGGACCGTCGCAAACTGCCAGCCGGCATAACCAACCAGGCCCACGATTACCGTCAAACCGATACCACCGAGGATACTACGGGCCCAGGAGCGACGGGGCTGGGTACCGTTCGCCTGGCCAATATAGGCGGACGGCGCCGGCTTTGCCTGGCGCTGCTCGGCGGCTTTGAGGGCATCGTTCAGCAGACTCATATCCACCTCGCCAGCAGGCCCGGTTGACGGGCGCTTTCGGTATCCCTGACGGCACTGAGGACGTGTCCGCGCTCCACCTGCCGGTCCCCCCTTCCCCAGGCGGCGAGCATGGCCTTGTGGGCCAGCACGTTGACCAGCCGGGGAATGCCGCCGGAGGCGCGGGTGATCACTTTCAGGGCGCCGGGGCGGAACACTTCGGCACCGTTGTAACCGGCCAGGGCAAGGCGATGGCGCAGATACTGGGCCACCGACTCCCGGTCCAGCGGTTCCAGGCGGTAGTGGAAGGTAATGCGCTGCTTGAGCTGCCTCAGGCTGTCCCGGCTAAGCAACACGTCCAGTTCGGGTTGGCCGAACAGAACCACCTGCAGGAGACGGGTACTCTCGGTCTCCAGATTGGTCAGCAGCCTCAAGGCCTCAATGGTGGCTTCGGGCATGGCCTGAGCCTCGTCGATGACCAGCACCGCCGGCGTCTGATCAACGGCCAGCGCAATCAGGCGTTCATTCAGGGACTTCAGCACCTGGTGGGTGTTGGCTCCGGGCTGGATCCGGGCACCCAGCTCCTCGGCCACGGCCTCGTAAAGGGCCTCGGGCGCCAGGTGCGGGTTGGGGATATAGGCGGTACTGGCTTCACCCTCAATCTCGTTCAGCAACAGCCGGCACAATAGGGTCTTGCCGGTGCCCACCTCACCAGTGATCTTGATGAAACCCTCGCGCTGGCGCAGGGCCACCACCAGCAGCTCCAGCGCATCACCATGGCTGGGTGCCCGCAGGAAGTAGCGGGTGTTGGGCGTCAATGCGAACGGTGCTTCCTGCAGTCCGAAGTGGGTTTCGTACATATCAGCGCGGCCCGCCCTCCGGTTCGGGCTTCGGCGATTCGGACGACTGCAACAGCTCCTGCAGAACCTGCATTCGCTCGCGGCTGGCGGAGATATCGGCGCTCATGGTGTCGGCACCGACCACGATCGGGCGGATCAGGATCACCAGCTCACTCTTGCGGGACTGGAAGTTACGCTGGCGGAAGGCCTCACCCAGAAACGGAATCTCGCTGAAGAATGGCACGGCGGCGTTGTCGTCCTCGCTGATGTTCTGGATCAGGCCGCCGATCACCACAATCTGGCCGCTTTCCGCGCGGATAACACTGTCGGTCTCGCGCACGGTGCTCAGCGCCAGGGGCAGCGTCACGTCCTGGTCGCCAATGGTGATGACCTTGTTCTGGTCATTGACCTCACTCACCGAGGGGTGCACATGCAGGGTGACGGAATCGTCTTCGGAAATCTGGGGCGTCACATCCAGGGAGATACCCGAAAAGAACGGTGTCAGTTCCACCGAGGTAGTGACCCGGTCAGTGGCCGTCACGGAATCGTTCTCGTCGAAATCGATATCGGTGACGAAGAACTCATCGGTCCCCACCTTGATCACCGCCTTCTGGTTGTTCACCGTAGCGATGCGCGGGCTGGACAGGGTTTGCACATTGCCCTGTTCACCCAGTAACTGGATCAGGCCGCTGAAATCGCCGGCCCGGATAGTGGCTGAAAACAGCCCACCGATATCCGACGGACGAATGCTCTGGCCACCCAGTGACTGGGCGGTAAAATAATCCTGCCGACCGGCGGAGCTCTGCACGTCAGACCAGTTGATACCCTGTTGGTAACCTTCATTGAGGGCCACCTCAAGCACCTTGGCCTCCAGTACCACCTGGCGCTGCATGATCAGCTCGGTGCGCTCCAGGTAGTCCCGGACCTGACGCAGGGTCTCACCATTGGCCCGTACCATCACCAGGCCGGCGCCGGGATTGGTGATCACCTGATGGTTATCGGCCGAGCCGACAATCATGGTCAGCGACTCCTTCAGGTCACTCCAGAAATCCGATTCGGTTTCCGTGGAAATTCGGGTACCAACCAGATTACGGGAGCTGCCGGCGTTGCGTTCCGCCCGGTTGCCGCCGCCGTCAAAATCGTCATTGCTGCGGGCACTACTGACCTGACCGGAACTGACCCGGGTCTCGGAACCACCGCTGCGTTTGACGCTCAGGTAGTTGATGGGAAACAGCCGGGTCTGTACCCGATCCGTATCCACCTGGAACAGGCGGCCCTTGCGTTGGATCGACAGGGCATAGACGTCCCCGGCGATGTCCATGACTTCAGGCACGGTCACATCCGTCAACCGCAGGTCGATGGAGGCACTGACCCCAGGGTGCACCACCACGTTGTAGCCAGTGCCTTCCACCAGCGCCTGGAAAAAGCTCCTGGCCTCCACATCACGGGCGTTGACGTCAAACCGCTGCTCCGTCTCCTGCGCTTGCTCCAACGGCGGCAACAGCGCGGCACCAACGTCTTCCGGCATGGCCGGTGTTTCGGCCTGACGGGCTTTTTCTTCCTCTTCCCGGGCCTGCTGTTCCGCCTCTTCCAGGGTCTCGTCGATGGCACGGGCGGATTCCGTGGACGTCGCCTGCCCGGTTCGCATCAACGGATTGCTGGCACAGGCCGTCAATGTCAACGCCAGTATTGCCAGGGTACCGTGTCTTGTCAGTGTCATAGCCACTCGCTGTCGGTTACTTGGAAGTCCGGATTGCCGGTGGTGACGCCAGGCGCACTTCACGCACCTGGCCCTGCACCACCAGCTCCACCCGACCGGGATAGATACGCCGCACGCGAACCCCATCGAACGTTTCACCTTCTCTTCTTGGCACACCGTTAATCACCGCCACCCTGCGCTCCGGCCCGTATAGTATCGAGGCCAGTGCAAGCTGCCGCGGTTCCGCCGCCGGTGGTGGAGGCACCTGTTGTCCGGGTGGCCGGGTCGGATCCTGCAACGCCATGGCGGCCAAAGGCGCAGTCATCAGTACGATCACAATCAGCAAACGTCCCACATCACACCCCCAGCCACGCAGGTTCCAGACTCAGGGTCCGCACCCGGATGCGGGCAGAGCCACTGGGCCACTCGGACGCGTCATACTCCACCATGACCCAGCCCAGGCGCTCGTCCATCGCCTCCAGCCGTTCCAGGTACCTCAGTGTCTCAAGGTAGCCACCGGACACCAGGATATCGACCTCATGGGCGTACAGCAGTGTCTCTGGTTGAGCTCCCCCCGACTCGGGTGACTCCTGTGCAACAACCGGCTTCGGGGCCAGCAACTCGACACCGTCCAGAGACAATCCCTTCTCGGTGGACAGCATGTCCTGCAGCATGATGACCATGTCCCGGGGCGGGATAAGCTGCCCGGTGGTGTCGGTGATCTGCTGGTCGATCTGTTCCAGGCGACGCTGCCGGGCCTGCAACGTCTGCCGCAACAGTGCCGATGGATCCCGGGCCAGTTGCTGCTCCAGCTCCGCCTGGGTGGCCAGTAGCTGGTGGCGTTCGGAGCGAATATCGTTCAGTTGCGCCTGGTGACGCCCGGCCCGTTCCAGTGATGGGCCAATCCAGAACTGCCAGCCAGCCAGCAGGATCAGCACCGCGACGGTCAGCAGGATCAGCGCCCGCTCGCGCACCGGTCGCTCGTCATACCAGGTGGACACCTGATGCCAGGGGTTACGGGCATCACTCATCGGGAGCCCTCCTCGTCGCGAGGGGTGGACACCCGGAATTCAATCCAGGGGTGGTCTTCGGAACGGGCCAGTTCGAACCGGCCAAAGACCTGTCCGGTGAAGGCCGGCTCTTCCCCGAGACGCTCCAGATAGACTGGCACCAGGGTGCCGGCACGGGTCCGACCTTCCAGCGTGACATGGTTCTGGCGCAGTTGCAGGCCGGTGAGCCAGAGCTCCTGGGGCACCTGCCGGGCAAGCGCGGCCATGGGTGCGGCGAACCCGTCGGAGCGATTGTCGGCCAGGCGCTCGACCCGCTCCAGCAACTGCTGACGCCGGGACAGGGTGTCGGTCACCCGCTCCACCGCCCGTTCCAGTTGCGAGTCCGGTTGACGGCCCTGGATTTCCGATGTCAGGCGCTCAATGGCCTGCTGTATCTGTTCATTACCGGATCGCTCCGCTTCCAGGGCCTGCGCCAGCCCGCTAGCCCGCTGGTGGGACCAGCCACCCGCCAGCAATACCAGCGCCAGCAGAACCACCGCCAGCAAGGCCACATTGGTGGCGGTCATCCATTGTCGGCGGGGGCGGAAATCCGGCTTGTACAGGTTGACCTGCTGGATCATGCGTCTCCCTCCGGCAGACTGAGACCGGCACTCCAGGCCACCAGGCATCGGCTGTCCAGTTCCTCTTCCAGGCCCAGCGCCGCCCAGTCCAGGTTGCACGCACTGGCGGCCAGGTAGGAACCGAGCATGGAGGTCAGGGGCAGCATGCTGTCCCGGGCCACCAGGTTGATCACCGGCGGCGGCACCTGGCCCAGTTGGCTTTCGTAGTAGTCCAGCGAACGCTGCATTTCCAGTGCCAGGGACTGGACTGCAGCCTCCTGACTGGATACGTCCCGCAGTTCATCGGAGGTCACATCCAGGCGCCGGGAAAGATAGAGGGTGTCGCCCTGGCAGATCACCATATGACCATACCGGTCCCTCAGGTGCACCAGTGCCGCCCCGCGACCGGAGTCGTCCAGACGGCTGACCAGGCGACGCAGGGCCAGCTCGGCGATATCGATCCGCTGCAGATCCAGATCGGCCTCCAGGGCCAGGGAAACCAGGTCCGTGATCAGGGTCCGGCGCACCGCCACCACATTGACCAGGTCACCGCGACCACGGGCCGCATCCCGCGGAAAGGGGAAGACATCGCAGACAGCGTCCGATGGACTGAAGTCCAGGAAATCCTTGAGCTTCCACTTCAGCGCATCACCCAACTCCTCATCCTCGATGCCTTCCGGACGGTCAAGCTGGAATACCTGGTACTGGTCCAGGGGCAGGATAATGGTGGTTTCCGCCCCCCCATGGCGACCAGACGAAACAATCCCCCGCAGGGCTGCCAACCGCTTTGCCGGCGTACACTCGACAAATCCGGACTGCGAACCGCCGGCCCAGGCAATACCATCCGGCCGGATCTCCAGGGAGAGCCGTGGACGACTGGAAGAGGAACTGAAAAGTTTCTTGAATCGATCAGCCAGAGACACGCATACCCTGCTTGGTCACTAATTGGAATATGTCTTTTATGGCTAACATTCTAGTTAAAGAACCGCATATGGAAATATGACATTCAGCATTATTTGACAGGCTTTTGCACTTCCGTAACAAAAAAGCCCCCATATATGGAGGCTTTATACGCACATTTATTAACGCGCCATTTGTTTGGCTCGATATCCGTTATCTTCAGAACGGAATATCGTCATCAAAATCATCCACCGGTTCCGGCATGCTGCCCTGACCGCCACCGGGCTGGCTGTAACCGCCGCCCTGATTGCCCGCAGGTGCCCCGTAGTTGCCCTGAGGGTTACCCTGGGCCGCCGGCTGCGGTTGTGACTGCGGCCGCCCCTGAGGGGCACCCTGGTTCATTCCGCTGTTGTCACCACCCCGGCTGTCCAGCATCTGCATCTGGCCATTAATGTCCACCACCACTTCCGTGGTATAGCGGTCCTGGCCGTCCTGACCCTGCCATTTGCGGGTCTGCAGCTTGCCTTCGATATAGACCTTGGAGCCCTTGCGAAGGTACTGACCGGCTATTTCCGCGATCTTGCCGAACATGACAATCCGGTGCCATTCGGTCTTGGGGACCAGTTGACCGGTCTGCCGGTCCTTGTAGCTCTCGTCGGTGGCCAGGTTCAGATTGACCACCGCGTTGCCGTTTGGCGTATAACGGGTTTCGGGGTCCTGCCCCAGGTTCCCGATCAGAATGACCTTGTTAACACCTCGTGCCATGATTCACCCCTGCTCTGTCGTTGTTCATCTCTGACGCTCCATCGCCAGCATCGTATTCCTGCAACTCTACCACGAATTCATCCCCGTCCCGATCCCGGTAGCGCGGGGTCGACATGGTACCAGCCACCACCAGCCATGCTAGCAGCACCAGCACCATCAGGCCGAATACACCGTCGACACCGGCCCAGCCAGCCATGGCGCCACCCGCGGCACCCCCGAGGAAGGCACCAAAGAACTGTGACGTGGAATAGACGCCCATGGCGCTACCCTTGGCGCCTGCCGGCGATTCCTTGCTGATCAGCGATGGCAGGCTGGCCTCCAGCAGGTTGAACGCCATAAAAAAGAAGAACAGCCCGAACCACGCCGCCGTCAGGGTAACGGCCCATTGCCACAGGGCCATGCTGGCCAGTGCCAGCAGCGCCACCGCACCACAGAGAACGGCTTTCATCTGGCGTTTCTTTTCACCCAGGATAATGAACGGCACCATGGCGAAGAAGGAGGTTACCATTACGGTCAGGTAGAACCACCACATGTCGTCCATCGCCAGCCCGAGCCCGTCGGACAGCATCACCGGCACCTGGATAAACAGGGCCGTCAGGGCCAGGTGCAGGGCAAAGATACCGAAATCCAACCGCAGCAGCCGCTGGTCCCGCAACACCTGCCCCAGCATTTCCCGGGCCGGCAGGTGCTCGCCTTCAGTCACCATGGCCGGGGGATCCGGCACCAGCTTCCAGACGATCACCATGGCCACCAGGGCCAGCACCGCCGTGAGGTAGAAGAGCCCCGCCAGGCCCGCGAACTCACTCAGCAAAGGCCCCAGGATGAGTGACAATGAGAAAGACAGCCCGATGGTCACACCGATGCTTGCCATCGCCTTGGTGCGCTGTTCCGCCCGGGTAAGGTCGCTGACCAGCGCCATCAGCACGCTGGCAATGGCCCCTGCCCCCTGCAGGGCGCGGCCGAGGATAACCCCGAAGATATGATCGGACGACCCGGCCACCAGGCTGCCAAGCGCAAAGATAACCAGGCCTAGGTAAATGAGGCGCTTGCGGCCGAACCGATCCGACATGGCCCCGAAAGGAACCTGCAGGCACGCCTGACTGAGCCCGTAGACACCGATGGCCATACCCACCAGCATGGGGGTGGCACCCACCAGTTCCGGCCCCAGCAGGGCGAAGACCGGCAGCACCATGAACAGGCCCAGCATGCGCATGGAGTAGACGGAAGCAAGGGCAGCCACGGCCCGACGTTCAGAATCGTTCATCAAAATGTCGCAGCGTGAGAATGAAAGCCGCCAGTCTACCAGATGAACCCGGCAAATTTGCGCATCTGGTCATGGGCTGGGTCAACGTTGCGATACCAGGACCATCTTTCTAAGCTTGTCACGTCGTCCGACCTTTTATCTGTTCAAGGCGGGCGCCCCTGATTACAATTCGCACACATTTCTCATCGGGTAGTACATTGTGGATCTAGCAACCTTGATAGGCCTCGTCGGAGGCGCCGTCATCATTGGTATGGCAATCATTCTCGGCGCTTCTCCAGGTGTGTTCATGAACGCTCCCTCGGTACTGATCGTGGTACTTGGAAGCCTCTCGGTGGTGCTGGCCAAGTTCAGCTTCAGGCAATATTTCGGCGCCCTTAAGGCGGCCGGGCGGGCCTTCTCGTTCAAGCTGCCGGACACCCAGGACCTGATCGAGGAACTGGTGGATATCGCCAATGTCGCCCGCAAGCAGGGCGTACTGAACCTGGAAGGCCGCGAGGCCAGTTCGGAGTACCTGCAGCAGGGCATCCAGCTCCTGGTGGACGGCCAGGCCGCCGATACCATCAGGGAACTGCTCAACAAGGAACGCGTGCTCACCATGGACCGCAATCGGTTTGGCGCCAAGGTCTTCCGGGCCCTGGCGGATGTGGCGCCAGCCATGGGCATGATCGGCACCATTGTCGGCCTGGTGCAGATGCTGTCGAACATGGAAGACCCCAAGAGCATCGGTCCGGCCATGGCGGTAGCCCTGCTGACCACGCTGTACGGCGCCATGATCGCCACCATGATCGCGAACCCCATCGCCGACAAGCTGGAGCTCCGTCTGACGGAGGAAGCCCGGATGCAGTCCCTGGTCTCGGATGCCCTGGTGGCCATCCAGAACGGCCAGAACCCGAGGGTGATCGAGCAGTTGTTGTCCAGCTACCTGCCACCGGCAAAGCGTGACACGGCTGAATCCGGAGCCTGACCCCCATGGACGATCTACCCGAAGAGGAAAAACCGGGCATCCCGGCCTGGGTGGTGACCTTTGCCGACCTGATGTCGCTGCTAATGTGTTTTTTTGTGCTGCTGCTCTCCTTCTCGGAGATCGACGCCATGAAGTTCAAGCAGATCGCTCAGGAAATGTCGAACGCATTCGGCGTGCAGCGGGAGGTGGCGGCGGTGGACATCCCGCAGGGTACCAGCCCCGTGTTCCAGCACTTCACCCCCGGAAAGCCCGAGCCCACCGATCTGGATGAGGTCCGACAGAGCACCACCGAAACGGACCCGTTCCTGGATCGTGAACCGGGCACCCAGCCCGGGGAGCAGGCAAAAGGGCAGGCTACCGCCTCGGCCATGACGTTTGCCAACGACCTGGCAGAGGTGCTGGAACAGGAAATCACGGCGGGCCAGCTCGACGTGCAGGCAGACCCGGGCAAGCGTCAGATCATTATGCGGATTGAGGAACGGGGGTCTTTCGCCTCCGGATCCGCGGAGCTGACCTACTCAATGGTTGATCTGCTCTATCGCATGAGCAAGGTACTGGTGGACATACCAGGGGATCTGACCGTGGAAGGCCATACGGATGACGTGCCCATCGGCAGTGGTGGCCGCTATGAGTCAAACTGGAACCTGTCCGCCGACCGGGCAGCGGCGGTGGCGAATGCGCTGATTGAGGCGGGGCCACTGGATGAACGACGCTTCCGGGTCATGGGGCTGGCCTCCACCGAGCCCCGCCGGCCCAATTCGTCGCCGGAGAACCGCGCCCTCAATCGTCGTGTGGAGATCATCATCGACCTGTCGGATGATCCCGGCGAAACCCCGACCACCCTGGACGAACTGCCGCCGGACATCCTGGTGGAACCGGACCGCACACCCGCCCCGTCAGGGGAAACACTGACCTGGTAACCGACACCGGATCACCCCGGACGCTTGGCCAGAGACCTGAAGCCGGTATACTGGCGTATTCCCTTGCTGAGAATCGAATCGCCAGAGGAGCATTATGGAGTCCATCCAGGTCAAAGGCGCACGCACGCATAACCTGAAGAACATCGATGTTGAGCTACCCCGGGACAAGCTGATCGTGATCACCGGGCTGTCCGGGTCGGGCAAGTCCTCCCTGGCATTCGACACCCTCTACGCGGAAGGCCAGCGTCGGTACGTGGAATCTCTCTCCACCTATGCGCGGCAGTTCCTGTCGATGATGGAGAAGCCGGACGTGGACCACATCGAGGGGTTGTCTCCGGCCATCTCCATTGAGCAGAAGTCCACCTCCCACAACCCCCGCTCCACCGTGGGCACTATCACCGAGATCTACGACTATCTGCGCCTGCTGTTCGCCCGCGCCGGCGAACCCCGGTGCCCGGACCACGGCCAGCCGCTGGAGGCCCAGACCGTCAGCCAGATGGTGGACCAGGTGCTGGCCATGCCGGAGGGCAGCAAACTGATGATCGTGGCGCCAGTGATCCGCGATCGCAAGGGCGAACACCTGCAGGTCATCGACACCATGCGCAGCCAGGGGTTCATCCGCATGCGGGTGGATGGCTACGTCTACGACATTGACGACGTGCCGCCCCTGGACAAGAAAAAGAAGCACTCGATTGATGTGGTGGTTGACCGCTTCCGGGTGAAAGAAGGGCTGGAGCAGCGCCTGGCGGAAAGCTTCGAGACCGCCCTGGAACTGGCAGACGGCATCGCCCTGGTGGCCGACATGGACAGCAAGCAGGAGGACGTTACCTTCTCCGCCCGCTATGCCTGTACCCAGTGCGGCTATTCCCTGAGCGAACTGGAACCGAAGATCTTCTCCTTTAACAACCCCGCCGGAGCCTGCCCCACCTGCGACGGCCTCGGCGTGCGCCAGTTCTTCGATCCCGAGAAAGTGGTGTACAACCCCGGTGCCACCCTGGCAGCAGGCGCGATCCGGGGATGGGACCGTCGGGCGGTCTACTATTTCCAGATGCTCACCAGCGTGGCCGAGCACTATGGCATCGATATGGATACCCCTTTTGCGGATCTTCCTGAAGACTTCCAGACGGTGGTCCTGCACGGTTCCGGCAAGGAGGAAATCCCTTTCCGCTATGTAAACTCCCGTGGCCATATCATGGAGAAGGAGCACCCGTTCGAAGGGGTGCTGCCCAACCTGGAGCGCCGCTACCGGGAAACCGAATCCCAGAGCATGCGCGAGGAGCTCGCCCGGCACCTGAGCACCCAGCCCTGCAAGGACTGTGGCGGTTCAAGGTTGCGCCGTGGTGCCCGCCATGTCTTCATTGATGAACACAACCTGCCGGACATCACCCATCTGCCGGTGGGGGATGCCCACAGCTATTTCCATGACCTGACGCTGCCCGGCACCAAGGGCGAGATCGCCGAGAAGATCCTCAAGGAAGTACGGCAACGACTCCAGTTCCTGGTCAATGTGGGGCTGGAATACCTGACCCTGGAGCGTAGCGCCGACACGCTTTCGGGCGGCGAGGCCCAGCGCATCCGCCTGGCCAGCCAGATTGGCGCCGGCCTGGTGGGCGTCATGTACATCCTCGACGAGCCGTCCATCGGCCTGCACCAGCGTGACAATGACCGGCTACTGGCCACCCTCACCCACCTGCGGGACCTGGGGAACACCGTCATTGTGGTGGAGCACGACGAGGATGCCATTCGCGCCGCCGACCATGTGCTGGATGTGGGCCCCGGTGCCGGCGTTCATGGCGGCCATGTGGTGGCCCAGGGCACACCGGACGACATCATCGCCAACGACAACTCCCTCACCGGGCAGTACCTCAAGGGCACCCGGGAAATCGCAGTGCCCGCCACCCGCAACAAGGGCAACGGCAAGACCCTGACCCTGACCGGGGCCAGCGGCAACAACCTCAAGGATGTGACCCTGGAGCTGCCCCTGGGGGTGATGACCTGCATCACCGGCGTGTCTGGCTCCGGCAAGTCCACCCTGATCAACAGCACCCTGTACCCTGTGGCGGCTACCAAACTGAACAAGGCCACCAGCCTGACCCACGGGCCTTACAAGTCCCTCCAGGGCCTGGATAACCTGGACAAGGTCATCGACATTGACCAGAGCCCCATCGGCCGCACGCCCCGGTCCAATCCAGCCACCTACACCGGCATCTTCACACCGGTGCGGGAGCTGTTTGCCGGCACCCAGGAAGCCCGCAGCCGGGGCTATAAGCCGGGCCGCTTCAGCTTCAATGTGAAAGGGGGACGCTGCGAGGCCTGCCAGGGCGACGGCATGATCAAGGTGGAAATGCACTTCCTGCCGGATATCTACGTACCCTGCGATGTGTGCAAGGGCAAACGCTACAACCGCGAGACCCTGGAGGTGCGCTACAAGGGCAAGAACATCCACGAGGTGCTGGAAATGACCGTGGAGGAGGCCCGGGAATTCTTCGACCCGGTGCCATTCCTGGCCCGCAAGCTGCAGACCCTGGTGGACGTGGGCCTGTCCTACATCCGCCTGGGCCAGAGCGCCATCACCCTGTCCGGCGGCGAGGCCCAGCGGGTCAAGCTGTCACGGGAACTGTCCAAACGGGACACCGGCAAGACCCTGTACATCCTCGACGAGCCCACCACCGGCCTGCACTTCTACGACATCCAGCAGCTACTGACGGTCCTCCAGCGGCTACGGGACCACGGCAACACGGTGGTGGTAATCGAGCACAACCTGGATGTCATCAAGACCGCCGACTGGATCATCGACCTGGGGCCGGAAGGTGGCTCCGGTGGTGGTGAGATCATTGCCGAAGGGACGCCCGAGGACGTGGCGCACAACAAGCGTTCCCATACCGGGCGGTATCTGAAGTCACTGGTTGGCTGAAAGCCGGTGCCCAGGGCTGTTTACCGGGCAGCCCTGAGTCCTTGCTGAGCCATCGGCAGTACCTGGGAACGCAGATAGTAATCCTGCAGGCGGTGATACTCCTCGGCCCAGCGGGTGCTGAATGGCACCTGCGCCTCCGGCTCTGGCCCGCTGTACAGCGGATTGTCCTTTACCCATGGGTAATACCATTCCGCCCCACGACTGAACGCGCCATACTGATTAATGACGCGTTCCGCATTATAACCGATGTTACTGACCCCCTCCGTGGCAAGCAGGTTTTCCCCACCCAGAGTAATGTAGTCCTGATCCGACAGGCTGAAATGATACAGGGTCGGAAACATATCGCGGTGGGAGCCAATCCGCATGGGGTCATAGCGGTACGTTGTATTGCTCAGGATCGGCTCCGGTATGCTCAGGTAAAAGGGCACGGCGTACGCCAGGCCATATTCCGTTGGCTCTTCGGTACTGACGTGACGCACACGGTGGTCGCCAGTCACCGCTATTACGGTATTGTCCTTCAGTTGCTCCGACCGCTTGATACGATCAATAAACTGCCCCAGAGCATCGGAGGCGTACTGGTAGGTAGTAAGCACCACTTCCGCCTGTTTCTCCTCAAACCCCATCAACGAAGACAGGCGTTTGCTGACGGCTACCGGCTTGGCGTCGTAATAAGCCGGTACTTTATAGGGCGAGTGATTGGTCACCGTCATGATAAACAGCAGGGTCGGTTCTTCCGCGCTTTCCAGAATCCTGTTCGCGAACCGAAACAGGTAACCATCAGGCACGCCCCAGGTGCCGGAGTACTGCGCCGCCTCTGGGAAGACCTCGAGAATGTCGTTCTCATCGTAGACGCGATCAAATCCCTGTACTGGCAGGTAGTTAGACAGATTTCGCCACATACCGTTACCGCCATACAGGAATGCCACGCGGTACCCTGCCCGCTTATAGGGCAGAATCGCGGAGCCCCGCAGCGCCTTGTTCTGAACCGATGAGTGACTGATGGTCGCCACCGGACTATGGAACAGGGTCATGACGATACTGTCGATGGTCCCCGAAGTGCCCGCCATAAAACGCCTGAACAGGAAACCTTGCTCCAGGTGTGGCCGGAGACTGCCCAGCAGGTCGTTTTCCGGCAGACGGTCTTCCACCATGATGTTCATCCCCATGCCTTCCATCATTGCCATGACAACGTGGGGAGGGTGCTGCTCCAGATAGGCATTGTTAGGGGTGTGATAAACCGGGGTTGGCTGACCGAGTATTTTTTCCATCTGCGCGGTCAGTTCGTTTTCGGAGACGGGCTCAAACCGGCGTTGTTCCTTGTAGTCGGAGGTGGCCCAATCCAGTGCCATGAACACGTTCGGCGTGATCATATTCAGCGGCCTGTATTGGGAGACACTCGCGTGGTAACGCTTCAGCGGATGGCTATCCAAAGTTCCACGCGCCACGACAAAGGTCACCAGCACCATCGACAGTACCGCCAGGGACGTAACACCCCAATGCCAGTATGCCCTTGGGTTTACAAGCCCCAAAGCACCGCGCAAAAACCACCGGGAAGACAGATACGCCAGTAGCCCAACAGCCATCGCTAACAACAAGCCGCGGATAACCGGATAATCCTGCCATATATTGATCAGTACAGCTTTAGAGTCATCTTCCCATAAACCGAAGACAAACAGATCCACGTAACTGCCGTAGGTCTGATAGTAATAATAGTTACAGACACAGCCGACCACATACAGACTGGCAATCACAACGTGATAACCAACCGCAAACTTCAGCCACCGCTGATAAGCCCGGTGAAAGGCAGCAACCATAAGACCGCTGAGCAGTAGAGGGGAGTAGGCTATCGCCGTTACCTTGGCATCAAAACGACCACCAACAAAGAATGCCCGCCATATATCATCACCAATGCCCTGCTCTGGCAGCGAGCCCTGCACACTGATAAAAAACAGATAACGGGAAATCAATAAAATACTGAATGAGAAAACAAAGAACTGCAGTAACAGCAGGGATAGCTGACGAAAGCGGGATTGGTACTTCATTGCACGGCTGATCCTGACAAAAGTAATATCTGGTCGTTATTGCACTAACGCACCAGACGTATATCAGCACCACGGATCTCGGGAGGTATCATGGATATCCAACGAATCAAGAGTTCATATTGCTCAAAGGCCTGAGCACCGGAATCCTGATACGCGACTGATAGTTCCCGGTGAACAACAACCAGCGTATACAGCGCGGGGCATTCGGAGGGGGTCAGGAGCGTCAAGGTTAGCAGGTCGCTATTATAGCACCACGGTCATGTAGCTGTCACATACATATGTTCGCAGGCAGGTGAGTCATGGCTGCCACCCGCAACTCTGGCTCAAGACGTCTCGCCACCTGCCTGCCCTCCTCATGCAGGAGGGGATTGGCCAGGATCAAAAAGACTACGGCAAAGCGTGTTCAATGCATCAGGGTATACAGCTTTCGCCGATAAGTCCGCACATCCGGGTTGTTGTTACCCAACTTCTCGAACAGCTCCACCAGTGTTGTCTTGGCGATGCCGTCCTTGTAGTGGGGATCGGTCTGCATCAGGCGGATCAGCAGGTCCATGGCCTCGGCATTGCGGTCGTTCAGGGCGTACTGCATGGATAGCTGGTGCAGGGCGTCCGGGTCTTTCGGGTCCTGCTCCAGGGCCATTTCCAGATCCTTGATGGGGGGCAGTTCACCGGCCTGGCGCAGGATATTCAGCCGGGCCGCCAACTGCTTGGCCTTGGGCTGCAGCTTCTCTTCCGGCGGCAGGCTTTCCAGCACCTGCTCGGCGGTATCCAGGTCGCCCTGCTCCGCCTTGATCTGGGCCAGGTCGATCAGCACCTTGAGGTCGTCCGGGTTCTGCTGGTTGAGCTGGCCGAAGATGGCCAGGGCGCCGTCCAGGTCGCCCTCTTCCCATAACCGGTGAGCCTTGTCGTAGGGCGCCTCCTGCTCCTCGGCCTTTTCCACATGCTGCTCAAGGAGCTTGCGCACCTCGCCTTCCGGCAGGGCGCTGTTGAAACCGTCCACCGCCTGGCCGTTCTTCACCAGGATCACCGTGGGCAGGCTGCGAACCCCCAGGCTGGCGGTAAGCTGTTGCTGCTCATCGGCATTCACCTTGGCCAGCAGGAAGCCGCCATTGTACTCGTCCGCCAGCTTTTCCAGGATCGGCATGATCTGCTTGCAGGGCGCACACCAATCCGCCCAGACATCCACCAGGATCGGGGTGGATTGAGAGGCGTCCATGACCTTCTCCTGGAAGTTGTCCATGGTGGCTTCGAAGATAAACGGCGAATTGCTCATGGCAAGAGTCCTGTCTGGTCCGGTAAGTGGTTACGAAAACTATCCTGTACATGGTGTCATTGGTACTGAATTCAAGCCAGGCCGCATCCATTGCCAACCTTGAATTCCCATACCTTGCCGCTACATAGCAGGAGAGACCCATGATCAGGCCGGGCCCGTCGCCCGGTAATCCCATTCGCGAGGACATGAGGAAGACAATGGCCGACGACCAGCAGCACGACCAACCGGAAGACGACATCACTGAATACATTGGCCGCGACGAGAACACCGGCACCAGCCTGGTTCTGCCTGGCGAGGCCCGCCCGCGCCGCATGTACGTCATTCCGGTGTCCAACCGGCCCTTCTTCCCCGCCCAGGTGCAGCCGGTGATGGTCAACCAGGACCCCTGGCACGAGACCCTCAAGCGGGTGGGCGATACCGAACACCACATGATGGGCATCTGCTTTGTTGAGGATCCGGACCCGGAGCGCAGCATTCCCGCGAGCGAGGAACTGGAGACCATCGGCTGCGCGGTCCGCGTTCACCACGCCCAGCAGGAAAGCGGCAAGGTCCAGTTCATTGCCCAGGGTCTGACCCGTTTCCGCATTACCCAGTGGTTGCGCCGCAAACCACCCTACCTGGTGGAAGTGGAATACCCGGACGAGCCCGAGGAGCAGGCTGACGAGCTGAAGGCCTACACCCTGGCCATTATCAGCGCCATCAAGGAACTGCTGCGCTCCAATCCGCTCTATGGCGAGGACGTGAAGCAGTATCTGTCACGCTTCGGGCCGGACGACAGTTCACCCCTGGCGGACTTCGGCGCCTCCATGACCAGTGCCCCCGGACGTGATCTGCAGGATGTGCTGAACACCGTACCACTGTTGCGCCGGATGGAGAAGGTGCTGGTGCTGATGCGCAAGGAACAGGAGGTGGCGCGCCTGCAGGCTGAGATCAACGAGGAAGTGAACGACAAGGTGCAGAAGCACCAGCGGGAATTTTTCCTGCGGGAACAGCTCAAGGTTATCCAGCGGGAGCTGGGTGTTGCCAAGGACGACAAGACCGCCGATATCGAACGCTTCCGGGCCCGCATGGACAAACTGGAACCCAACGAGGATGTGCAGTCCCGGTTCGACGAGGAAGTCCAGAAGCTCCAGGTGCTGGAACAGGGCTCCCCGGAATACGGCGTCACCCGCAACTATCTGGACTGGATCACCCAGGTGCCCTGGGGCATTACCTCCCAAGACCATTTTGACCTGGGCCATGCCCGCAGGGTGCTGGACCGGGACCACGACGGCCTGACCGACGTGAAGGACCGGATCGTGGAATTCCTGGCGGAAGGCACCTTCAAGGGGGAGATCTCCGGCTCTATCCTGTTGCTGGTAGGGCCGCCCGGTGTGGGCAAGACCTCCATCGGCCGCTCGGTGGCGGAAGCCCTGGGCCGGGAGTTCTACCGTTTCAGCCTGGGTGGTATGCGTGACGAAGCCGAGATCAAGGGCCACCGCCGCACCTACATCGGCGCCATGCCGGGCAAGTTCGTGCAGGCCCTGAAGGACGCCAAGGTGTCCAACCCGGTGATCATGCTGGACGAAATCGACAAGATCGGCACCTCGTTCCAGGGCGACCCGGCCTCGGCCCTGCTGGAAACCCTGGACCCGGAGCAGAACCGGGACTTCCTGGACCATTACCTGGACGTACGCCTGGACCTATCCAAGGTGCTGTTCATCTGCACCGCCAACCAGCTGGACACCATTCCCCGGCCGCTGCTGGACCGGATGGACACCATCCGCCTGTCCGGTTACATCACCGAGGAAAAGCTGGCCATTGCCAAGCACCACCTGTTGCCCCGGCTGCTCAAGCGGGCGGGACTGCTGAAGAAACAGCTCAACATCACCGATGCCGCCATGCGTCAGGTGATCGAGGGCTACGCCCGGGAATCCGGCGTGCGGAACCTGGAAAAGCAGCTCCACAAGATTATCCGCAAGGGCATCGTCAGACTGCTGGAAAATCCGGACCAACCGGTGAAGGTGGGTGTTTCCGACCTGGAGGGTTTCCTGGGCCAGCCGGCCTTCCGCAAGGAGAAAGCCCTGAAGGGCGTCGGCGTGGTCACCGGCCTGGCCTGGACCGCGATGGGCGGTGCCACCCTGAGCATCGAGGCGTCCCGTATCCACACCAACCAGCGGGGCTTCCGTATGACCGGCCAGTTGGGTGACGTGATGAAGGAGTCCGCGGACATCGCCTACAGCTATGTGTCGTCGAACCTGAAACGGCTAAAGGCGGACCCGGCCTTCTTCGACAAGTCCTTCGTGCACCTGCACGTTCCCGAGGGTGCCACGCCTAAGGATGGTCCCAGTGCCGGGGTCACCATGGCCACGGCACTGCTCTCCATTGCCCGCCGGGAGACCCCGGCACAGGGCATCGCCATGACCGGCGAGCTGACCCTGACGGGGCAGGTGCTACCCGTGGGCGGTATCCGCGAGAAAGTGATCGCCGCCCGGCGTCAGAAGATCAACACGCTGATATTGCCGGAAGCCAACCGTGGCGATTACGAGGAGTTGCCGGACTACCTGCGGGAAGGCCTGACGGTACACTTTGCCAGGCACTACAACGATGTGTATCAGGTGTGCTTTGGTAACAAACCCAAAAAGGGCGCAAGCGTTCACTAAAGCAGTCGCGCCCAGCACGAGCCCCGGGGGTGGGGAGGCCTTTCAGAGCAGGGCCATGGATGGCCCGGTAGCAAGGTCGGTCCAGGGATGGGCCGTGAATTGCGGCGGCGAAAGGCCTCCCCACCTCCGGGGCGTCCCCGCTATATTGCCAGCCTTCGATCGACCTACCAGATAATCGCGATATCCCCGCGCTGGATATTCTCCAGCGCACCGTACTGCGGAATCACGCCATTGGCGTATTCCGGGAACACATTATCCAGGGTAACTTCGATATCCGCTTCCAGCAGTTCCGGCGTGGCATCCGGGCTGTCGAAATGGGAGTAGCTGCGATACAGCGCCAGGGTATCACCCGGACGCAGACCGGCCGTGGCGCCGGAGGCGAGGGTCACCTTGGTGCCCTCCACCCGGGTAATGCGGGTCATGAAGGGCTGACAGGCCAGTGCGCCCTGGATATCATTGCGCATCTGCGTCACCAGGTCCGCCACCGCCTGACCGTAGGGGGTTTCCAGGAAACCCGCCGAAGCAAAACCGGAGGACTGGCCCTTGCCGGCATCCCAACGCCCCCGAGTCTGGAAGCGCTTCTGGTAGACCGGGGAACCGCTGAAGCCGTCGAAAATCATCATATCGGCGATAAAACGTCGCTCGGTATTGGTGGCACCCAGGCCCCGACCGATACTGTGCAGCACCGAAGTGTTCCAGGCGGAGGGGTCCTCCACGCCGATATCCCGGATCACACCCGCCACTACGAACTGCGCCCCCAGTTCCCGGGACACGTTGATCACATTGGTCAGCCGGTTATCGAACTGCTGGCTGGTAGGAGCATTCATGACATCCGGATACAGCTGGGTACCGGACGCTTTCAGCACCTGCAGGTTGCCCTGGGCCTGTAATCCAGACTGCAGCCACTGCGGCAACATCTGGCCGGCATCGTCCAGGCCGCCCAGGCGCGCCTGTTCCGGTTGCTGGAGGGTAAATCCGGTCACCGCCACCCGCTTCTTAAGGCCGGATGCATTACCCGCCTGGCAACTGTTCTCACGGTCTGACACCTGGGCGCGGACGGTCACCCGAAGGGCGTTACCCACCCGGCGTTCATCCACCACCTCGACATGACTGATCTGCGCCCGGGATGAGACGGTCAACTGTGAGTCGGTAATCCGGCCATTGAGCACCGTCTCCTCACTGCTGACTCGAACGTCCTGTTGAAGGGCTACATCCCGGATGGCCGCCTCACGGGCTTCCGCCCGGGCAGCGTCCAGGTCGCCACCATGGATAGTGGCAATACCTGTGCCTTCCAGGGTCCCGGCACCGGAGGCGAAGCTGATTCCCAGCAGCACAGCCAGGGTGATTGTGCGGATCGTCAGTGTCATGGACATCGCCATCAATCCAGATAGTACAGGGAGTCAGAGCCGTTGCTGACCACATCGCCCGTGGCCCCGTCACCGGTGGGGAGGGGGTCTGGGCAATAGCCTGAAACATCGCGGTCGCTGACCCGGGACACACACTCCCGGAAGCGCCGCTCCAGTTTCAGTTCCATCACGGTTTCGATCACGCCGTCATCGTGTTCCTGGATATCCACCAGCTTGGCACCGCGAAGATAGCTGTCCACATAGGTGCGGAACATGTCGCTGTGGGCAACAAAGTCACTGACGGTGGAGCTGCCATAGATCACCGTGCCGTAGACCCGCTCGGCCAGGTTACGATAGGCGTCCAGTTGCGAAGCCCGCCTGGCCATCAGGCGCTTGCGGGGGTTGGGCCGATCGGTGGCCACGTGTTCATAGGTGCCATACCCGCTGACACGGACGATGATCGGCTCGAAGTTATCCGAACCGTTCTGCGACTGCCCTTCATACTGACTGTTACTGGCGCAGCCGGACAACGCCACGATTAACAGCAGGGCAATACAGGATGACTTCATGGGCGACTCCGGTTGTCATTCAGGGCAAAACACTGCATGTTCCCATGAAAAATCCGGGCCATGTATCCCAATGCACTGTTTTAACAGTAGTTATAGGATCAGACCACTCTTCCAGGCACCCCCGGCGGCAAACCTTCGCCGCCCTTCCCTGTCTCCCTATGACCACCGATGTACCACCAGCCTTTGCAGCCAGATTGATCACAACTTTGCCTGACACGCGGTGGATCCGCATAATCGTGGCTTTGCGGTTGGATAACGGGCCCCCGGTTCATGGAAATCTATCTGGTTGGTGGTGCGGTAAGAGACAGGCTCCTGGACATTCCGGTCAAGGATCGGGACTGGGTGGTGGTGGGCGCCACGCCGGACGACATGCTGTTCCTGGGCTACAGGCAGGTGGGCGCCGACTTTCCGGTATTCCTGCACCCGCAAACCCACGAGGAATACGCCCTCGCCCGGACCGAACGCAAGCAGGGGCGAGGCTACCATGGCTTCTCCGTCTACAGTGCTCCGGATGTCACTCTGGAGGACGACCTGCGCCGCCGGGACCTGACCATCAACGCCATGGCGATGTCGGAGGATGGTGCCCTGGTGGACCCTTTCCACGGCCATGAAGACCTCCAGAACCACCGCCTGCGCCATGTCTCCGAGGCCTTCGCGGAGGACCCGCTACGCATCCTGAGGACCGCCCGGTTCGCGGCACGATTCCACCACCTGGGTTTCGAGGTGGCGGACGATACCATGGCGCTGATGCGGCAGATGGTTACGGACGGCGAGGTGCAGCACCTGGTGCCGGAAAGAGTCTGGCAGGAGATCCAGCGGGCGCTTCATGAGGTGACGCCGACCACCTTCTTCGAGGTACTCAGGGATGCCGGTGCCCTGGACTATCTGATACCGGAACTGGCGAACGATGGCGTGGTGTTCCGGAATGCCATGGCAGCACTGTCGAACACAGCCAATCGAGATCTGGCGACGGAGTGCCGCTGTGCCGCGCTTCTGCATGGGTTGTCGGTAGACCAGGTCACAGACCGGACGGCGGCGCTGAAGACCCCGAATGACTGTCGGGACCTGTCGCGGTTGGTGGTGGCGCTGGCACCGCTGGCTCTCGGGCGAACCCTGACCGCAGAGTCTGTGCTTGACCTGTTCAACCAGGCCGATGCCTGGCGGCGGCCAGAGCGGTTTGATTTACTGCTGGCGACATTGACCTGCCTGCCAGATGGCCTGGATTCGGACACCCGGCGGCGGTTTCAGGATGCCCTGGAGGGAGCCCGCTCTGTGGACGCCCGGTCTTTGATGGCTCAGGGTTTCAAGGGCAAGGAGCTTGGTGAGGCTATTGGTCGGGAGCGTTTGCAGGTCGTTGGTCGTTTTTTCGGTTGAGCTTTCTTTGCCGGCTGGGCTTGGGGGTGAGGCGTTGGGTGATGGGCTTTTCTCCACCGCAATTCACGGTCCATCCCTGGACCGACCTTGCTCCGCGTCATCCTGACGCTGTTACGAAAAGCCCATCCCCCAACACCTCCATCGAGATTCGGGAAGTCTCGTGTTTGGTGCCCCGGTCTGATTATGCCCACTCTCTGAATTTCGATAGAATCAACCTTCCCTTAATGCGGATAGCACATTACTCGATCCGGTATCCGGCAGGGGGTCTTTCGTAGCAGGACCATGGATGGTCCGGTGCAAGGTCGGTCCATGGACGGGCCGTGAATTGCAGCGGAGAAAGGCCCCCTGCCGGGTACCGCGCCCCCCAAGGTCAGCATACGATGGGGGGGAACTTAAAAAAACCGGAGACCCCCAACATGCAAGATGTAGTCATCGCAGCGGCCAAACGCACCGCCATCGGAACCTTTGGTGGTTCCCTCGCCAGCCTGAAGGCCGACCAGCTCGGCACCGCCGTGATCAAGGCCCTGCTGGAAGAAACCGGCGTCGCCGCTGACCAGATCAACGAGGTTATCCTCGGCCAGGTCCTCACCGCTGGCTGCGGCCAGAACCCGGCCCGCCAGGCCGCCATCAACGCCGGCATTCCCGCTTCCGTTCCGGGCATGACCATCAACAAGGTCTGCGGCTCCGGCCTCAAGGCCGTGCACATGGCCGTGCAGGCCATCCAGTGTGGCGACGCCGACATGATCCTCGCCGGCGGCCAGGAGAGCATGAGCCAGTCGCCCCACGTGGTGCCCAACAGCCGCAACGGCCAGCGCATGGGTAACTGGACCATGATTGATACCATGGTCAATGATGGCCTGATGGACGCCTTCAACGACTACCACATGGGCGTGACCGCCGAGAACATCGTGGAAAAGTACGGCATCAGTCGTGAGGAACAGGACGAGTTTGCGGCTGCCTCCCAGCAGAAAGCAGCCGCAGCTCGCGCCGCTGGCTATTTTGACGGCCAGATCGTCCCCATCACCATCCCCCAGCGCAAGGGTGACCCGATTGTGGTGGACAAGGACGAAGGCCCCCGTGATGGCACCACCGCCGAAGGCCTGAGCAAGCTCAAACCCGCCTTCAAGAAAGACGGCACCGTGACCGCCGGTAACGCCTCCTCCCTGAATGACGGTGCCGCTGCCGTGCTGGTGTGCAGCGCCGCCAAGGCGAAGGAACTGGGCCTGACACCGCTGGCGGTGATCAAGGGCTATGCCAACGCCGGCGTGGACCCGAGCATCATGGGCACCGGTCCGATTCCCGCCAGCCAGCGCTGCCTGCAGCGTGCCGGCTGGACCGTGGACGACCTGGATCTGGTGGAAGCCAACGAAGCCTTTGCCGCCCAGGCCATCTCCGTCAACAGGGACCTGGGCTGGGATACCGGCAAGGTGAATGTGAACGGTGGCGCCATCGCCCTGGGTCATCCCATCGGTGCCTCCGGCTGCCGTATCCTGGTCACCTTGCTGCACGAGATGCAGCGCCGTGACGCCAAGAAAGGCCTGGCCACCCTCTGCATCGGTGGCGGCATGGGCGTGGCGCTCGCCGTCGAGCGTTAATGTTCCACATTGTTCTCTACGAGCCGGAGATTCCGCCCAACACGGGCAATATCATCCGGCTCTGCGCCAACACCGGCTGCCGGCTGCACCTGATCGAGCCCCTGGGTTTCACCCTTGAGGACAAGCAGATGCGGCGGGCCGGGCTGGATTACAGTGAGTACGCCAGCGTGACGGTCCACGCCAGCTATCAGGCCTTCCTGGAGGCCGAGCAGCCGCAACGGCTGTTCGGCCTGACCACCAAGGGCAGCCACCCCTACTATGAGGTGAGCTTCCAGGCCGGGGACTACCTGATGTTTGGCCCGGAGACCCGGGGACTGCCTGACAATGTGCGAAACGGGCTTGCGCCGGACCGGCGACTGCGCATCCCCATGCTCCCCCACAGCCGAAGCCTGAACCTGTCCAATTCCGCCGCCGTGGTGCTCTACGAAGCCTGGCGGCAACTGGCATTTGAAGGGGCGGTCTGACGCTCCACGGCGAAATCGTCCGTGGGCACCACCATCGGAAAACCTTCCGGCAGCATCATAATGCGGGCCTTCAGGTCGTATACCTCCCTCAGGTTCCGTGCCGTCAACGCCCGCTCGGGGATATCGTCGCAGTGGGTGGCGCCATCCCGGAGTAACAGCAACCGGTCGCCGTAACGGGCCGCCAGGTTGAGGTCGTGGACCACCGCCAGGATGGCGAAGTTCCGCTCCCGGGACAGGCGCTTCAGCAGGCCGAATACCTGTTGCTGATGGTTGGGGTCCAGCGCGGAGGTACACTCATCCAGCAGCAGGACCACCGGGCCGGGACTGTCCCAGATCTGGGCCAGAACCCGCGCCAGTTGTACGCGTTGCTGCTCCCCCCCGGACAGGCCCGGTACCCGCCGGTGCCGTAGATGGGCAATATCCAGCCGTTGCAGCAGGTCCTTGATGATGGGGGCGGATTGCGCCTGCGGTTCGGGAGGGCGCCCCAGCATCAGCACGTCTTCCACCGTCAGCGGGAAGTTCACGTCGACACGCTGGGGCATGACCGCCCGGTGCCTGGCCAACTGTGCCGGGCGCCAGTCCCGCATCGGCTGGCCCGCGATCTCGATACGCCCCCTGGCCACCTCCCGCTCCCCCGCCAGGACACTCAGCAGGGTCGACTTGCCGGCACCGTTGGGCCCCAGCAGGATCACAAGCTCCCCGTTATCCACCCCAAGGCTCACCTCCCGCACCACGGCACGGCCAGCGATCTCCACGGAAACTCCTTCCACCCGCAGGCTCATCAGATCATTCTCCGTTTTATCAGCAGGGCCAGGAAGAAGGGACCGCCAATCAGCGACATCATCAGCCCGATGGGAAGTTCTGCCGGGGCCACGATGACCCGCGCCAGACAATCAGCGCCCACCAGGAGGGTACCCCCAAGCAACGCGCTGAGGGGCAACAGTGTCCTGTGGCTGGCACCCTGTACCTGACGCACCAGGTGTGGCACCACCAGCCCCACAAAGGCGATCAGGCCACTGACGGCGACAGCGGCCCCTACGCCCAGCCCTGTCACCAGGATGGCGCCGCGCTTGATCCAGTCGGTCCGGTAGCCCAGGTGGCCCACCACCTGCTCGCCCAGCAGGAAGGCATCCAGTGGCCGTGCCAGGAACGGGGCCGCCACCAGCGCCAACAATAGCCACGGCCCGGCGACCAGAAGGTCTTCCCAGGTGGCATGGCCCAGGCTGCCCATGGTCCAGAAGGTGAGCGAGCGCAGTTCCTCGTCGCTGGAGTAAAAGGTCAGCAGCCCAGTGCCGGCGCCGGCAATGGCGTTGATGGCAATACCCGCCAGCAGCAGGGTCGCCACGGAGGTTTCACCGGCCCGGCGGGCAATCCGCCAGGCCAGGAAGACGGTGCCGCTACCCCCGGCAAAAGCGGCGATGGGCAGCGCCCAGTTCCCGGCCAGGGCGGCCCAGCCACCGAGCCAGGTGCCACCCAGCACGATAACGCCGATGGCCGCCAGGGAGGCCCCCGCCGATACACCGATCAGGCCCGGATCGGCCAGGGGGTTGCGAAACAGCCCCTGGAGGACGGCTCCGGAAACCGCCAGCACCGCCCCTACCAGGAAGCCCAGCAGGAAACGGGGCATTCGCACATCCACCAGCACCAGACGCGACACCTGATCCGCTTCGCCGGGGCCGGCGATGACTGAG
Source organism: Marinobacter shunpengi (assembly GCF_045449695.1). NCBI lineage: Bacteria > Pseudomonadati > Pseudomonadota > Gammaproteobacteria > Pseudomonadales > Marinobacteraceae > Marinobacter > Marinobacter shunpengi. The sequence continues at coordinate 281,729 of NZ_JBJJKZ010000013.1, read as the reverse complement.
AGAATATCCCCCAGTGACAGGGGATAGGCGCCGGTGGTCAGCGACAGCCAGGCGATAGTCAGCGCGGCCGCCGCCAGGCCGGTCAGCGCAATCCCGGGGGCCAGCCGACCTGCTTCGTCACGAATCATGCTGACTGACTTTCGCCTCCGCAGGCAGCGCCTTGCTGATGGTGGCCAGCGCCTCCGCCAGGCGGGGGCCGAAGCCCAGCAACAGCATGCTGTCGGCAGCCACATGGTGCCCCTGCTGCCATGCAGGCAGCGATCCCAGCTCCGGCCAGTCCGCAATGTCGAACTGGCCCGGCCGGGTTTCCGCGATCACGATGGCGTCGGGGCGGGTTGCCAGTAATGCCTCACGGCCCGCCGGCTTGAAACCCTCAATGCCTTCAACGGCGTTCTCCGCCCCCAGGGCGTCAAGCATGGCCTGGGCCGCGGTGTTGTCGCCGGCGACCATGACACCATGCGAGCCCGCCGCCAGCAGGAACAACACCCTGGGTGTGGGCGCGCCGGCCCGGGCCTCAATCACGGCGGCCACCTTCTGTTCCATGTCACGGGCCAGTTGGTCGGCGGATTGCCGTTTGCCCATCACGTCGCCAACACCGCGAATCCGCTCGGCGGTGGCCTCCAGTGTGCGGGCCACCGGCAGTTGGTGGATGGTGACACCAGCCTGGCTCAGGCGGTCCAGGGTCTCGTCCGGTGCCGCCTCATCCGTGGTAATCAGTACATCCGGACTCATCGCCAGTACGCCCTCGAACGGCAGGGTCCGCAGGTAACCAACCTTGGGGAGTTCACCCACGGCAGCCGGGTACCGGCTGGTGGTGTCCACGGCCACCAATTGATCCTCCGCACCAATGGCGTAGATGATCTCGGTGATGGCACCGTCCGCACTGACCACCCGGTGTTCTTCCGCCAGCCCGTTCAGTGGCAGGACAAGCGCAACCATGGCTACGACAACGGTCAAACGCATAGGGAGTCCTCCAGCTTCCGGATTTCCTCACGCCAGAGGGGCAGTTCCGGCTGCCCGGGTTTGCGCTCGCCAAACACGGTGAGCACGATATAACCGCTGCCATTGTAGGCTTCCAGCGAGGTGACCACGCCGTCAGCGGTTGGCTTGCGCACCACGAACCAGTCTGTCATCCCCGAGGTGTTGGCGTGCAGGTTGAAGCCCTTGTCCAGCACATTCATCCAGGGCCCCATGCGCCTGGGGTTGTCCACGCGGCCGGTATGGATCTGGACAATTCCGGGGTTACCCACGAAGAACATGAGCGGGCAGCCACTGATACGGGCGTTTTCCAGCAGCACATCCAGGGGCGAGGTCTCATCCCCTGGGCTGGCAGGCAGCCGGGTGACCCACTGACTCCCCACCTGTTCCAGCGCTGTCAGCCGGTCCACTCCGTGGCGCTTCAGCATGGCGTTGAAATGGTGCACGTCCTTGAGCGCTGCCCAGTCATCCTGAAGCGCCTTCACGTCCAGTGCGTCCACATTCGCACGCTGGAGTGGCGGGCGCGGACCGCAATCCTCCACCGGCGGAAATGCGGGAGCACGGTACCTATCCACCAGTGCGTTCCAGGCGTCACCGTCGGTATCGTCCACCCGGTAGATCTTCTGGATCGCCACACCATGGCGGTCGAAGAACTGCAGGCTTTCCCGATTGCCCGAGCGCACCTGCTCACGCACGTGGAATCCATGAGCCCACTGGCCGAAGAACACCCGGACATCAATGTCACCAACCGCCAGCCCCATGGTCCCGGAACCACCGACCGTGAAATCGCCGAAGGTTGCAGTAACCTCGTGCACCACCTGATCATTACGGGCCAGGATCATGACGGGCCCGACGGATGTCATCTCCTGCATCAGCCCGGCGAAATCCGGCGTCAGTGGGGCCAGTTCTTGTGACGGGCGCAGGCGAACCAGATCCATTTCGCTGACGCCCAACTGGTCCGCCGCCTGACGGATACGCATGCCAGGGTTATCTGCGAGAAGGGTCTGCCAACGTTCACGAAGGCCCCGGTTGCCCCTTTCGGTTATCACGGCGCCCATCAGTTCTCACCTCCGCTCAGCGTCACCGCTTTCCAGCGGATAACCGGCTGCCCGCTGTTACCGTCCTCGCCGTAGTAGTTGATAACCTGGACGGCGTACACCGTCGATGTGTCACCGGTGGTGTCGGTATTCACCAGGTACACGCGATAGTTGGGCCAGAGCTTGTGAGCTCCCTCAAGGTTATAGGCATACCAGCTGCTGTCGGAGAAAATGCCGGCGGTCTGGTCCGGCGTATAGGCCCGCTCAAGGGACGTGCCACTGGTGTCGGTGGTCGCGCTGGTGTAGGTGGAGAGATCGCTCCATGCCACCGGTCCGAGGACGGCGCCGTCCCCGTCTCCGTTCGGGCCGCTGTTACTGACCAGCGACAGGGCACGGGGCTGCAGATCGAGTTTCAGATCCCAGGTTGTACCCGTGCAGGGGATGGCCTGATCGATATCGAAGTCATAGCAGGCTTCACCGCCGGACGCCGGGATAGTACCGCTGAATGTCTGGTCGGTGGTCAACTGGGTGGTATCCGCCGCCTGTACTGTCAGGTCAATCCGGAAGGTGATGGGATCCGCCGAGTAGTCCAGGCCGGTCACCCTGACCCGGGCATAGCTGTTACCTTCACCTGAACGCACCAGCCAGCCATTGTCCGGGTTCGGGCTGATGATATGGGTGGTAAAGTCATAGATGTACCAGTCGCTGCCAAAGGCCGTGGTGGCTGCATCCGGCTGCCATTCATCGGGCTCGGGAAAACTGTCCGCCAGGTGCTCCAGCTCCGAACTGGCCGTGGCATTCAGGAACACATTGACGTCGGGTTCACCGGCCGCCGTGTAAAAGTCATCCTGCGCCACCGCAAGCGCCCCGGCGACATTGCCACTGCCGGAACCTCCACCATTGAGCTGGATGTTGGTGCGGCTGAATGCCATATGCCACTCCCCGCTCTCCGCCACTGTCTCTCCGGTGTCAAGATTCAGGTAGGTGTAGGTGCCGCTGGTCTGGGCATCAATCACCTGTTCCTCGTAGCTCGCCGCTTCCGGCGTTTCCGAATCGTCGTCAATGTCGTTGCTGCTACCACCGCTGCCACCACAGGCTGCCAGCGCGAACGTTACCGGCATCAGCCAGACGTTATGCTTGAACTTTTTCATGACAGGTTCCTTTCTCTCTGTTGAATAGTGGGGAGGTCGGGCTTTCAGAGCCCTTCAAAGTCCACGGAAAAGCCGAGATAGACATAACGGCCGCCAACGGGTCTGAAGTCTTCACTCGCGTTATCAAAGTCCCGCTGAACATCGGTGACGTTGTCGACACCGCCATACAAACTCAGCCAGTCGGACGCGAGATAATTGAGTTTCATGTCGACGGTGGTATAGCCGGGCGATTCCATGTCCAGCCCCGCATCAACGTATTCGGAGCTTTGCCCGCGAACCCGCGCCAGCCAGGAAAGGCCGTCTATCCAGGTCTGCCCGTCCAGGGCGAGGTTGGCCTGATGTTCAGGGCGACGATTCAGGTCCAGGCCCGTGGCCTGGTCTTCAGTCTGCATCCAGGTATAGCCGGCGGTCAGGCTCCAGCCTTCCGCAAACTCCCAGCCCGCCGTGGTTTCGAGCCCCCAGGTCCGGGCCTCGTTGACGTTGGCGTAGCTGTAGACCGCCACGCCGTTGTCCGTGCCCGTATACTCGGTGGCAATCAGGTCATCGATGTCATTGAAGAAAGCGTTGCCCTCCACCCAGAGCCGCTTGTCGCGGTGGACGCCCAGCCCCAACTGGTAACTGACACTCTCCTCCGCCTGCACATCGGGATTGCCGTACACCACATACCCCAATTGACTGTGATCGAAGACATAGAAACGCTCCTTCAGATTGGGAACCCGGTATCCGGCCCCCACTCCGGCGCGTACGAAACCGTCCCAGCCGATACCGTCTCCGACATCGAATCGGGCATTGATCTTGGGAGCAACATGATTGCCGAAGTCCGAATCGTTCTGGCCACGGATGCCGGTCACCACCTCCAGGCTGTCCGTCGGCATCCAGGTATGCTGTCCCCAGAGTTCGTAGCTTTCCCGCTCACCATCCACTTCCGCGGCGCCATCCTTGAGTTGTTCCAGGGTGTCCCGGCGTACATCCACCCCCCCCTGCAGCCGCTGGCTATCACCCAGCCAGGTTCCCAGTTCCCCGGAAACCTGGGACAGGGTCATGCTGGCATCGCGATCGTCGTAATAGGCGCTGGGGGTGTATTTGATGGTGTCGTCGGTCAGGTCCTCATGGACCGCGAACCAGCTTCCCTCCAGCGACCCCGCCAGGTTATGGTCGCCGGCCAGCGACACCCGCCAGCGGTCCACATCCTCATCTTTGCCATTGCGCTGGCCGGTGCTCATGAAGCGGGCAATGGAGGTTTCAGTGAATTTCTGTCCCTCCAGGGTGACCCGATGGTTATCTCCCGGTGTCCACTGCAACCGGGCATGGATGTCGTCGCGGGTGATTTCGTTGCCGGGGCGTGTCCAGGTCTCCGGTTCCGGGTCGATGCCATAGGTATGGCGCGTCTCGCCCGCTATTCTCAGCCCCCAGGTCCCGTTTCCGGTTTCCCCCATGGCGGAGGCGTTGTAGCGGGACGGATCGTAACGCTCGCCGGAGGGGTTGTCGGAGCCATAGGATCCCGTATCGGCGTCCAGGGACGCTTTCCAGCCCGGCTCAATGGGCCGGGTAATGACATTGACCACGCCGCCCATGCCGGAGCTGCCGTACTGGGCGGACACAGCGCCCTTCACAATCTCGATCCGGTCAATCTCCAGGACGGACAACTGGCTGACATCCACGGATGAACCGGTGGTGGCATTCAGCGGCATGCCGTCCACCAGCACCAGGGTCTGGTCCGCGGTAAAACCCTGCAGCCACACCTCATAGCCGGATTTGCCATGCACTTCCTTCAACTGCAACCCGGCAACATTGAGCAAGGCCTCCCGCAGGTCCCGGGCGTGGGTCTTCCTGATTTCCTCCGACGTCACTACCTCGGTACGGACCGGGGTCTCCAGAACGGTCCGCTCGCTACGAGTCCCGGTCACCACTATCTCGTCCAGGTAGCGCTTCTCCGCCGTCACCTCGCCCGCCAGGGAACCGAGAAGCGCAATCGCCAGCACACTTCGACTTGTTTGATTGAACACTTACCGTCTCCGCTCGACAAAAACGATAACGATTCTCATTCAATAATTCTCATATGTCAATTTTAAATACAACGATTTGTATTTTTATTATCGTTTAAATGAAAAAATCTGGTCGGCAAGATAGTTCGGATGAACTGAATGGTGATGCAGGGCGGGCCGTGGCTTGGCAAACAGACACAAAAAAACCGGCCGAAGCCGGTTGCGTGATTCAGGAGAGTATCGAGGTCGACGTCAGTGCGTCTGCTGACCTTCCGGGGCTTCCGCACCCTGCTGTTCCTGCTCCTGCTGCTTGCGCTTCACCGCCTGGGCGAAGATGGCGTCGAAGTTCACCGGCGCCAGCATCAGGGCCGGGAAGCTACCCTTGGTGACGATGTTGTCGATGGTTTCCCGGGCGTAGGGGAACAACAGGTTCGGGCAGTACGCGCCCAGCATCGGCGGTACCTGCTGCTCCGGGAAGCCGTTGAGCAGGAACACCCCCGCCTGCTGGATTTCCACGATGTAAGCGACCTTCTCGTCCACCTTGGCAGTGATGGTGATGGACAGCACCACTTCGTACTGGGTGTCGCTGACCTTCTTGTGGGAGGTGTTCAGGTCCATGTTGACGGACGGTTTCCACTGCTGCTGGAACATGTCCGGGGCGTTCGGGGATTCGAACGACAGGTCCTTTACGTAAATACGTTGCAGCGCAAACTGGGGCTGGTTCTGGTTTGCGTTATCGCCGCCGCCGGCAGCCTGCTGATTGTTCTCAGCCATGATCTTTCCTTATTTGCGTTCAGTGTGTCAGTCGATATTCTTATTTCTTTACCAGGGGAAGGTTCGAGGCCTTCCAGTCACCGATACCGCCGTTCAGACGAACCACATTGGTGTAGCCCTCGCCATTGAGCTGCTTCACCGCCATGGCGGCATGCTGCCCCATCTTGTCCACCACGATCACCGTCTTGTCCTGGTGTTTCTTCAATTCCGAGGCTCGCTCCTTGATGGCGTTGAGCGGGATATGGATGGAACCGGTAATGCGCCCTTCATTGAATTCCTTACGATCCCGAATGTCCACCACCACGGCCTCATCCCGGTTGATCAGGTTCACAGCTTCCTGCGCCGACACCTTCTTGCCACCACGACGGCTTTCCAGGAAAAACAGCGCCAGCAGCAGGGCCACAAAGATGGATACCAGAATGTAGTGATTTACGACGAACTCAAACAACCGTTCCATGAACCTGTCCCGAAGTAATAATTTGGGCGGATTATACACACCCTCCGCCGGCGACAGAAGGCAGCTTCCATAGCCCGTCACACCCTATTCGGGTTAGAATTCAGCTTCAAATTCTCAGGCGACGCTGATGCCGGCCTGCCACGGGCCCGAGATGCACCAGCGCACCCACAACCACACCGGAAAGCGTAATGACCAGCACTCGCAAGACGACGGCACTGATCATACTGGACGGCTGGGGCCACCGTGACCCGGCTGAAGACAACGCCATCAGCAAGGCCGACACCCCGTTCTGGGACAAGGCCTGGGCGGAATTTCCCAAGACGCTGATCAACACCTCAGGGATGTTCGTTGGGTTGCCCCAGGGGCAGATGGGCAACTCGGAAGTCGGCCATATGAACCTCGGTGCCGGCCGGGTGGTTTACCAGAGCCTGACACGCATCGACAAGGACCTGGAGGACGGCACCTTCAATGAGAACCCGGCGCTCCTGGCCGCCATCGACAAGGCGGTCACCAACGATGGCGCGGTCCATCTCATGGGGCTGATGTCTCCGGGCGGCGTCCATGCCCACGAAGATCACATCCTGGCCGCCGCCGAACTGGCGGCGCAAAAGGGCGCCACTCGGGTCTACATCCACGCCTTCCTGGACGGTCGTGACATGCCGCCCCGCAGTGCCCGCCCGTCCCTGGAAAAGGCCGCCAACAAGATGAAGGCCCTGGGCGTCGGCCGTGTCGCCTCCATTGTCGGTCGTTACTTCGCCATGGACCGGGACAATCGCTGGGACCGTGTCGAACAGGCCTACAACCTGCTGACCCTGGGCGACGCGGAGTTCACCGCGCCGGACCCGCTGACCGCCATCGACGAAGCCTACGAACGCGGCGAGAACGACGAGTTCGTCAAGGCCACCCGTATCCAGGGCGACGACGATCCGGACGCCACCATCAACGACGGCGACGCGGTACTGTTCATGAACTTCCGCGCCGACCGTGCCCGGGAGATGACCCGCACCTTCGTGGAGGATGATTTCGACGGTTTCCAGCGCCGCAAGCACCCGAAGCTGTCAGATTTCGTGATGCTCACGGAGTACGCTGCCGACATCAGGACCTCCTGCGCCTATCCGCCGGAACAGCTCAAGAACGGTCTGGGCGAGTATGTGGCCAACCTGGGCAAGACCCAGCTCCGCATTGCCGAAACCGAGAAGTACGCCCATGTCACCTTCTTCTTCAACGGCGGCCTGGAAACACCTTTCGAGGGCGAGGATCGCATCCTGGTGCCCTCCCCCAAGGTGGCCACCTACGACCTGCAGCCGGAAATGAGCGCCCCTGAGGTGACCGACAAGCTGGTGGAAGCCATCCGCAGCGGCAAGTACGACCTGGTGGTATGCAACTACGCAAACGGCGACATGGTGGGCCATACCGGTAAGCTGGACGCCGCCATCAAGGCCGCCGAATGCGTCGACCGGTGCATCGCCCGTATCGCCGATGCCCTGGACGAGGTCGGGGGCGAGGCCCTGATCACCGCCGACCACGGCAACTGCGAGCAGATGACCGACCCCGCCTCCGGCCAGGTCCATACCGCCCACACCACCGGCCCGGTGCCGCTGGTGTATGTCGGCCATCGCAAGGTCAGCCTGAAGGACGATGGCAGCCTTAGTGATGTGGCGCCCTCCCTGCTCGCAATGATGGGCCTGGAGCAACCCGGAGACATGACCGGCCACAGCCTGGTCACCCTCAGCCAGGACTGACCGGCACACCGATGCGACACCCCATGGCCAGGAACGCCGGACATCGCCCGCTGACAAGCGCCACCGGACAACTCCGGCTGGCGCTTGTTGCGTTTCTGCTGACTGCCGGCAGCATGGGCCATGGTCAGGACCAGGTCACTCCTGCCCAGGTTGAAGCCCTCAAGGAAGAGATCGCGGAGATCGACGAGTGGCTGGCCGACGCCGAGGAAGACCGCAGCGAACTGGAACAGACCCTGGCAAATGCCGAACGGGAAATCAGCCGCCTGACCCGCGAACGCCGGGAACTGCAGGAGCAACGCCGACAACAGGCCCGGGAACTGGAACAGCTTGAGAGTGAGGAAAAGGAACTGGATCAGAGCCTGCGGGAGCAACGCTCCGCCCTGAAGCGACAGCTCCGGGGCGCCTGGATGGAGGGCAAAGCCCCAGCCATCAAGGTCCTGCTCAACGAGGCCGATCCGGAAGAGATCGCCCGCACCATGACCTACTACGAATACCTCAGCGGCGACAACCTCCAGCGCCTGGAAACCTTCAACGAGACCCTGACCGAACTACAGGCCACCCGCCAGCAAAAGCTGCAGGCCCAGGCCGAGGTGATCCGGCTGGAGGAGCAGGTCAGTGAGCGACAGCAATCCCTGCAAACACAGAAGGCCAATCGGGAACAGACCCTGGCGGCGCTCAAACAGGACATCAGCGAGCGCAAGGACGAGCGCAGCACCCTGGAAGCCGACCGGAACCGGCTGGAAAAGCTGTTGCGGGAGGTGGAAGAAGCCATTGCCAGCATTCCCTCCCCCACCGAGACCGAACCCTTCAACCAGCGCCAGGGTAAGCTGGACTGGCCGGCCCAGGGGCGCCTGGTGGCAGCCTTCGGCGGCTCCATGGCCCAGGGGCACCTGCGTCGCAATGGCATCCTGCTGAACACTGAAGAAGAGGCGGAAGTACGCTCGGTCCATTACGGTCGCGTGGTCTTCTCCAACTGGCTGCGGGGTTTTGGCATGCTCACCATTGTCGACCATGGCGAGGGCTACATGACCCTGTACGGCCATAGCTCCAGCCTGCTGGCCAGCCCCGGGGACTGGGTGCGGGCCGGGGAGACCATTGCCCTGGCCGGTCGCACCGGAGGCACCCAGGACCCGGCGGTGTACTTTGAACTGCGTCACAACGGTAAGCCACAGAACCCGATGCGCTGGCTGGAGCGCCAGTAATTCCAGGAGCCCCCGTCCCAGCCATGGCTGACAAAAGGAACCGGGGACGCCATACTGACAGCCGTATCCATGAATCCGAACAGGGACACTGAATGAAACCGGTTATCCATAGCTGTAAAACCACACTCCTTGGCGGTTTACTGGCAGCCACCTGCCTCTACGGTGTAACCGCCACGGCCCAGGAATCGCAGCCTGCGGAGGCAGTCTCGCCGCACGCTGACACCATGGGTAGCGAGGAAGGGGCCCTGCCCCTGGATGACCTGCGCAAATTCACGGAAGTGTTCAGTCGTATCAAGGATGCCTACGTTGAGGACGTTTCCGATAAGGAGCTCCTGGAAAATGCCATCAAGGGCATGCTTTCCGGGCTGGACCCCCACTCCGCCTACCTGGAGCCCGAGGCCTACACCGAGCTGGAGGAAACCACCACCGGCGAATTCGGCGGCCTGGGCATTGAGGTCGGCATGGAAGACGGCTTCGTGAAAGTGATCGCACCCATCGATGACACCCCCGCCCAGAAGGCCGGCGTCCAGGCCGGCGACCTGATCATCAAGCTGGGCGACGAACCGGTGAAGGGCATGTCACTGCAGGATGCGGTAACCCGCATGCGGGGCGAACCCGGCACCACGCTGACCCTGACCATCATGCGGGACGGCGAAAGCGCTCCCATCGAGATTGACGTGGAGCGGGCCGTTATCAAGGTCACCAGCATCAAGTCCCGTACGCTGGAGCCCGGCTATGGCTATATACGCATCACCCAGTTCCAGGATGAAACCGGCGACCAGTTCATCGACGCCATTGAGACACTCATGTCGGAGAACGACGGCGACCTCGACGGCCTGATTATCGACGTGCGCAACAACCCCGGCGGCATTCTTCAGGCGGCCGTGGCCACCTCCGATGCACTGCTGGATGAGGGACTGATCGTCTACACCGAGGGCCGTATCCAGAGCTCCCGGCTGCGGTTCAACGCCGAGCCCGGTGATGTCTCCAACGGCACCCCGGTTGTGGTACTGATCAACGGCGGCTCCGCTTCCGCCTCCGAGATCCTGGCCGGGGCCCTGCAGGACCACGAGCGCGCGGTCGTCATGGGCACCCGTTCCTTCGGCAAGGGCTCGGTGCAGACTGTTATCCCGCTGGATGAGACCCACGCCATCAAGATGACCACCGCCCGCTACTTTACCCCGGATGGTCGCTCCATCCAGGCCCGCGGTATCGAACCGGACATTACCGTGCGTCCGGCCACCCTGACCGAGCTGGAAGGTGGCCCCTTCTTCAGCGAGGCCAGCCTGAGCGGGCATCTGGAAAACGGCGAAGGGGACATCAAGCCGGAAGACCGTAACGCCCCGAGCAACTCGGAAATCGACCGGGATTATCAACTTCGCTCAGCCCTGAATCTGCTCAAGGGCATGGGGATCCTCAGCAGGAAGGGAGCCAGCCAGGAGTGAAACCGGGCGCCATCGCAGCCACGCTGGCACTGCTCGCGGCTTTCCCCCTGGCCACATGGGGCGACAAGCCCTCCCTTCCCGCCCGTGCGGATGAAGGGGTTCAGCCCACCATTGCCATCATCATCGATGACATGGGGGCCAATGCCGTTGAGGGCAAACGGCTGATCCGGTTGGAGCAGCCCCTGACCCTGGCTTTCCTGCCCTATCGTCGCCATACCCGGGAACTGGCCACCAGCGCCCATCGACACCACAAGGAAGTGATGCTGCACGCCCCCATGGACAACACCCGGCATATTGGCCTGGGTGCCGGCGGCCTGACCGCCGACATGGACCGGCCCACCATCACTGCCACTCTCCGCCAGTCGCTGCGGGCCGTCCCCTATGCAAAAGGCGTCAATAACCACATGGGCAGCCTGCTGACCCAGCTCCCTGGGCCTATGACCTGGGTCATGGAGGAACTCCGCGACCACCCGCTGTACTTCGTGGACAGCCGCACCATTGCCTCAACGATAGCGGGCCGGACGGCGGCGGAAAACGACGTTCCCACCCTCACCCGCGATGTCTTCCTGGACCATGAGCAGACTGAAGAGTTTGTTCACCAGCAGTTCCAGCTACTGATCCGAAAAGCCCGGGAGAACGGCACCGCCATCGCCATAGGCCATCCCCACACTGTCACCGTCGACTATCTGGAAAAGGTCCTGCCCACGCTTGATGAACAGGGTATCGCTGTGGCCACGGTCAGTGCTGTGTGGGCTATTCGGAACGGGAATCGGCGGATGTTTGCGGAAGAGCAAAAGCCGGAGATCGTTCCCGCAGTGGCGAGACAGCCAGAGTAAGGATTGATCTAGGTTTAAGCCAAGGCAGCTTAAGGCATTTGCATATCCTTGGCCCCGCCAGGTTGAAGGGTTTTCCGGGACCTTCAAAAACAGGGACGTTTTTGAAGAGCCTCCAGGGATGGATTTACGGCGTGTCCCGGAAAACCCTTCAATCTGGCGAGGCATGCACCATGCCTATCAGGCAAGTTACGAACTATTCCCGGACTTCGATCCCCTGCCCCTTCATAAAGGCCTTGGCCTCGGGAATGGTGTGCTGGCCGAAATGGAAGATGGAGGCCGCCAGCACGGCATCAGCTCCGCCCTTGGTGACGCCATCCGCCAGGTGCTGTAGTTCGCCCACCCCACCGGAGGCAATCACCGGCACCACGACGGCATCGCTGATGGCCCGGGTCAGGCCGATGTCGAAGCCGATCTTGGTACCGTCCCGGTCCATGCTGGTGAGCAGCAGCTCCCCAGCGCCCATGGCGACCATCTTGCGGGCCCATTCCACGGCATCCAGGCCGGTGGGCTTACGGCCGCCGTGGGTGAAGATTTCCCAGCGTGGTTCTTCACCTTCGTCACTGACCCGCTTGGCGTCGATGGCGACAACGATGCACTGGCTCCCGAAGCGCTCGGCGGCTTCCCTGACAAACTCGGGGTTGAAGACCGCAGCGGTGTTGATGGAGACCTTGTCGGCACCGGCATTGAGCAGTTTGCGGATGTCGTCGACGGTGCGTACGCCGCCGCCCACGGTCAGGGGAATGAAGACTTCCGCCGCCATGCGTTCCACGGTTTCGTAGGTAGTGTCGCGGCTTTCGTGGCTGGCGGTAATATCCAGGAAGGTGATTTCGTCGGCGCCCTGCTCATTGTATTTGCGGGCTACCTCCACCGGGTCGCCGGCATCGCGGATATCCACGAAGTTGACGCCTTTGACCACGCGGCCCTTGTCCACGTCCAGGCAGGGGATGATGCGTTTTGCCAGTGCCATGTCGATCTCCTCAGACAGTTCCCAGGCTGTCGCAATAGGCCTGGGCTTCGGTGACGTCGAGGGTGCCTTCGTAGATGGCGCGACCGGTGATGGCCCCCAGGATGCCTTTGTCGGCGACGGTGGCCAGGCGTTTGAGGTCGTCCATGTTGGTAACGCCGCCGGAGGCGATGACGGGGATGCCGCCCTCTTCCGCCAGTGCGGCGGTGGCTTCGACGTTGACGCCCTGCATCATGCCGTCGCGGCTGATGTCGGTGTAGACGATGGCGTCGACGCCGTCGTTGGCAAAGCGTTTAGCCAGGTCGGTAGCCATGACTTCGGAGACTTCGGCCCAGCCGTCGGTGGCCACGCGGCCGTCCTTGGCATCAAGGCCGACGATGATGTGGCCGGGAAACCGTTTGCACATGTCGGTAACGAACCCGGGCTCTTTGACGGCCTTGGTGCCGATGATGACCCACTGTACGCCGGCCTTGAGGTAGGCTTCGATGGTTTCCGCGGAGCGGATGCCGCCGCCAATCTGGATGGGCAGGTCCGGATAACGTTTGGCGATGGCGCGGACGATCTCACCGTTGACGGGTTCGCCAGCGAAGGCGCCATTGAGGTCGACCAGGTGCAGGCGGCGGGCGCCGGCTTCCACCCAGCGGGTGGCCATGTCGACCGGGTCGTCACCGTATTGGGTGGATTCGTCCATCCGGCCCTGTTTCAGGCGAACGCATTTGCCGTCTTTCAGGTCAATCGCGGGGATTATCAGCATCGGTTGTGTGTCCTTTGGCTTTGGCCAATTGGCCTTGGGGCTCGCCGCCCGTGCTCTGGCAGGTGGGAACCCTTTTCGGGATACGCCGTGAATACATCCCTGTAGGCTCTTCAAAAACGTCCATGTTTTTGAAGGTCCCGGAAAGGGTTCCCACCCACCAGATCACTACCTTGGGCAGTGCCCGCCTGGTGATCGGATCAGTTTCCGGACCAGTTGGTAAAGTTCTTCAAAAGCTGCAGCCCCGCCCGTGCACTTTTTTCCGGGTGGAACTGCGCCGCAAAAATGTTATCTCTCGCCACCGCCGCCGCCAGGTCGACACCGTAGTGGGTGCGGCCGGCAATATCGTGGTTGCCGGTGGATTCGACATAGTAGCTGTGGACAAAGTAGAAACGGTCGCCGTCATCAATACCGTGCCACAGTGGGTGATCCTGGGTCTGCCAGACCTGGTTCCAGCCCATGTGGGGTACTTTCAGGCGTTCACCATTCTCAGTGAGGTTTTCACCGAAAAAGCGCACCTGGGAGTCGAACAGGTTGATGCAATCGACGCCGCCGTTTTCCTCGCTGCGGGACATGATGGCCTGCATGCCGACGCAGATGCCGAGGAACGGACGGTCCGCAGAGACTTCGCGCACCAGTGTATCCACACCCAGGCGGCGGATTTCCGCCATGCAGTCACGGATAGCGCCGACGCCGGGCAGGATGACGCGGTCTGCCTCGCGGATCCGGTCGGCCTTGTCGGTGACCAGCACGGTGGCGTCCGGGGCGACGTGCTCCACGGCCTTGCGGGCGGAATGGAGGTTGCCCATGCCGTAGTCAATAATGGCAACGGTATTCATGATCGGGGAACAGTCCTGAAAAAGTGTCCGGGGCGGTTTACAGCGACCCTTTGGTGGACGGTGTGATACCGGCCATCCGTTCATCCATTTCAATAGCCATGCGCAGGGCGCGGCCGAAGGCCTTGAACACGGTTTCAATCTGGTGATGCGTGTTCTTGCCCTTCAGGTTGTCGATGTGCAGCGTAACCATGGAGTGGTTGACGAAGCCCTGAAAGAACTCCGCGAACAGATCGACGTCAAAGCCGCCTACCGAGGCACGGGTGTAGGGCACGTCCATCAGCAGCCCGGGACGGCCGGACAGGTCGATGACGACCCGTGACAGGGCTTCGTCCAGAGGCACGTAGGCGTGGCCGTAGCGGCGGATGCCCTTCTTGTCGCCCACGGCCTGCTTGAAGGCCTGGCCCAGGGTGATACCGATGTCTTCCACGGTGTGGTGATCGTCGATATGGAGATCGCCGGTGGACTTGATGGTCAGGTCAACCAGGCCATGACGGGCGATCTGGTCCATCATGTGTTCCAGGAAAGGCACGCCAGTATCAAAGCTGGATTTGCCGGTACCGTCCAGGTCGATCTCGACGGTAATCTGGGTTTCAAGGGTATTACGCTCTACCCGTGCCTTGCGATCGGCCATGGGAACTCCGGAGTTTTACAAAACTGGCAATGAATCAGGCGCCAATTATACCTTCTCGCGGCGCCTGCGTCCTGCTTTCACCGCTATTGTGGCAATAGCTTCACATCAGACCGGGGATTCAGGACGCCTTCTTCAGGTTGTTCATGTAGGTATCCACCAGTCCGTTGAATTCGTGCTTGACCACCGGGCTGATGGCCAGCTTGAGCAGCCCGGGCAGCGGCAGCGTCAACTCCGCCGAGGTCTGGAAGCGTGCCCGGGTGCGGTTGTCATCAATGGCGGTCAGTGTCCAACTGCCCCGGACCACACCATTACCCACGCCCTTTACTGGTTCCCAGGTGATCTTGCCGGAGTCCTTGTCCGACCGGTACTTGCAGGCATAGGCGGTCTGGATGGAGTACTTGTCGATGCCGATCTTCTCCATCTCCCACCGGTAGGTGTTGTCGCCCAGGTCCACCAGTTGGTCGATCTTGGGGAAATAGCTGACGGAACGGGGCACATCAGACAACAACTCAAAGGCCTCATCGTAGGAAGCGGCCAGCTCAATCTCGCGGTTCAACTCTATGGATACGGTAAAAGCCACGCCTGTCTCCTCAAGTTATACAGCGCCCCGTTTAGGTGATATTGACGGAGTACTGGTATCCGGCCAGGTTTGTTGCGCCAGTAAACTGCCTATTGTGGCGAAACCCTGCCATTTTGTCATACTTGGGGCGCTTTTATTTTGTAATCTGTGCGTTAGGCTTGAAAGGAGAGCCGGTCGCACGGCCCTCAACCCATTGGAAGTCACCCAGAAAGGATCCTCCCACCATGAAAGCTGTACGCTACATTGTTCTGGCCATAGTCGGTCTGATCGTGCTGGCTGTTATCGCCATTGCGGTGGCCATGTTCGTTATCGATCCGAACACCTACAAGCCGCAGATTGAACGGCTGGTGGAGAACAGGACCAACCTGGACCTGGACCTGTCCGGCGATATCGACTGGTCCCTGTTCCCGTTGGGGCTGGAGGTAAACGAAGTGGAGGCTTCCCTGGAAGGTGAGCGTTTCATGGCCCTGCAGCAGCTTGTTGCTGAACTGGACCTCTGGTCACTGATCTCCATGTCTCCGCAGGTGCAGAGGTTTGTGCTGGATGGCCTGGATGCACGACTGGTGGTGGACGAGAACGGGAACGGCAACTGGACCCGGATCATGCCGGAGGGCGAAGCGACCGCAACCGATGAAACGGAGCAGACAGCACCGGAAGCCACCGCCGACACCGAAGGCTCCGGGGACCCACTGACCTTCGCGGTGGAGGAAGTCCAGATTACCAATGCCAGCGTGCAATATGAGGACCTGGGCACAGGCCAGACCATCGTGCTGCAGGATTTCCGTGTACTCGCCAGTCAGATCGCCCTGGGGTCCGAGTTCCCACTGGAAGTCGGCTTCCTGGTGAACACCACCCAGCCGGATATGGGCGTCAACGGCGACATAACCATGCGCATCACCGCCAATGAGGCCCTGGACCAGTTTTCCGTCAGCGGCCTGGATGCAAAATTCGGCCTGTCCGGCGAGCCGTTCGGCGACCGCACACTGCAAGCCCGCATCACCGGCAACGCCGGTGCCAACCTGGAGAATGAGACCGCCAGCCTTGAGGACTTCCGGGCGACCCTGGCTAACCTGGAACTCACCACCAACCTGGATGTGGAAGGGTTTGGCGCGACGCCTAAGGTCACCGGTGATCTGGCGGTGGCGGAATTCTCCCTGCGGGAACTGCTCAACACCCTGGGTGCGGGGGACATTGAAACCACCGATCCGGATGTGTTGAACCGGCTGGCATTCAGCACCAAACTCAGCGGTCCGGCCGGCGTCGCAGAGCTGTCGGAACTGAAGATGATCCTGGATGACACCACATTTACCGGCGGTGCCCGCTACAACATCGAATCCGGCGCCCTGGCGTTCCAACTGGACGGCGACGCCCTCAACGCCGACCGCTACCTGCCACCACCGGCGGAAGGCGGTGATGGCAACCAGGCCACGACTGGCGGCTCCGCGCCTGCATCCGGCGGCAGCGAAAGCGACCTGCTGCCCCTGGACACGATTCGCGGACTGGAGCTGGACATTGACCTGGGCCTTGGTGAACTGATCATCAGCAACCTGACCATCACCGATATCCAGACCGCGATTGATGCCTCGGGAGGACAGCTTGGGCTGAGCAACTTCAGCGGCAAACTCTACGAAGGCGGCTTCCAGTCCAACATCGGCATTGATGCCCGCACCGATAACCCCAACTGGACCCTGCGCGCTGACGTGACCGGCGTAAAAACCCAGCCGCTGCTGCAGGATCTGGCGGAAATGGACATGCTGGCCGGTGCCGCCAACATCAACATCAATGCGAACACCAACGGCAACCGGATTTCCGCCCTGCGTCAGAACGCCGATGGCAAAGTGACATTCAACCTCGCCGAGGGCCAGTTCACCCGCATGAACCTGACACGCATGGCCTGCACCGGCATCGCACTGGCAAACCAGGAACAACTCACCACCACGGACTGGGGCAAAACCACCCCATTCAACGACATGCGCGGTGAGCTGGACATCAATGGCAACATCCTGAACAACACCAGCCTGGTGGCGGCCCTGGCCGGCATGCGACTGGAAGGTAACGGCGAGGTGGACATGGCCGCATCGGAGATCGACTATGAGGCCGGTCTTCGCATCGTGGGCGAAATCCACCGTGATGAGGCCTGCCGGGTCACCGAGTACGTGGAGAACGTGGTCATTCCGGTAGAGTGCCGTGGCAACTTCCAGGAGGACCCGGCCGGCATGTGCTCCTTCGACGGCTCACGCTTCCGGGATACCCTGAAGGACATGGCCGCCAATGCCGCCCGGTCCAAGGCAGAGGACGAGATCAGCGAGAGGATCAACGAAAAGCTCGGTGAGGAAACCGGCGGCAAGGTCAAGGACGCCCTGGAGGGTCTGTTCAATCGATGAGTGATCATTTCGCCGACCGCCTGCTGCGCTGGTACGACCAGCATGGCAGGCACGCCCTGCCCTGGCACCAGGATCGTAACGCTTACCGGGTCTGGGTCTCGGAGATCATGCTCCAGCAGACCCAGGTGACCACCGTCATCCCCTACTTCCAGGCCTTTATGGAACGCTTCCCAACGGTACGGGACCTGGCGCAGGCGCCGGTGGATGACGTGCTCGGGCACTGGTCCGGCCTGGGCTACTACGCCCGCGCCCGCAACCTGCAGAAGGCGGCCATCCAGGTGGTGGAGGACCATGGTGGCGAGTTCCCCCGGGACCAGGAGGCCCTGGAAGCCCTGCCCGGCATTGGCCGCTCCACCGCCGCCGCAATTATCGCCCAGGCCTGGAACCAGCGGGCGGTGATTCTCGACGGTAACGTCAAACGGGTGCTGGCCCGCTACCACGCCACTCCCGGCTGGCCCGGACAGACCGCTACACTGAACACCCTGTGGCAGCACGCCGAAGACCATACACCGGACACCCGGCCACGAGACTATACCCAGGCCATCATGGACCTGGGCGCCCTGGTCTGTACCCGTAGCCGACCGGATTGCGAGCATTGTCCGGTGAGTGAAGGCTGTATGGCCTACGCCAATGGCGAGATCCACCTTTACCCGGGCCGCAAACCCAAAAAGGAGAAACCGGAGAAGACCACCTGGATGGTTATCCTGGAAGACCATAGCGGTCGCATCCTGCTGGAACGCCGCCCGCCCAGCGGCATCTGGGGCGGCCTCTGGAGCCTGCCGGAACTGGACCCGGCCTACGGCCCCGACGAACTACAGGACGCCTGCGAGCGCCAGTTCGGGCTCGACTGCAGCGCGCCGGACCTGATCAGCGGCTTCCGCCACACCTTCAGCCATTACCACCTGCACATCCAGCCGGCCAGGTTACAGGTATCGCCATCCAGTCAGGTCCGGGATATGGCCGACCATCGCTGGATCCACCGGGAAGAAGCGCTCGAACTCGGGCTGCCCGCCCCTATCCGCAGCCTGCTCACTACACCGGAACAGGCCACCTTGCTCTGATCTGTTATCATCCCCCGGATCAGACATTCAGGCACCTTAACCAAGGCAATCACAGGAGCCCTCATGAGCCGCACCGTATTCTGCCGCAAGTACCAGAAAGAAATGGAAGGCCTCCAGTTTCCGCCCATGCCCGGCGCCAAGGGCCAGGACATCTACGAGAACATCTCCAAACAGGCCTGGGAGGAATGGCAGGCCCAGCAGACCATGCTCATCAACGAGAAGCACCTGAGCCTGATGGACCCGAACACCCGCAAGTACCTGCAGGCGCAGATGGACCGCTTCTTCAACAACGAGCCCTTCGACAAGGCCGAAGGCTACGTGCCACCGGAAAAATAACGCTTGCTGATCAAGGTTTAGCCACAGGAAAAGCGCCCTGGAATTTTTTGACCGACGGCCTTGACTCAACCATCCTAAACCGGTTTAATAGCGCCCCGTTGCACGGTGAGTGCAGCAAAGCCCGGATAGCTCAGTCGGTAGAGCAGGGGATTGAAAATCCCCGTGTCGGTGGTTCGATTCCGCCTCCGGGCACCATTAGAATTCCAAAGCCCTTCGGAGAAATCCGAGGGGCTTTTTGTTTGAAGAGCTTCTACGCACTCCGGTGGGGTGGAAACTTTGCCTATGCAGGTGAGCCGGTCTACGCTGAGAGTTCTTCGAAAAGAAATTTCTGCAGTATTTCTTTTTTCATACACTCAATTCAGGTGATGAAAAATGAATACACGCACCGCCCTCCTATTACCGCTCCGAGTCATACTGTTTTCGATTATATCTCTTGAGGCAAACAGTGTACTGATCGACTTCAATGATCTCCCTACCCAGGTTGATCCCAGCCAACGGTGCGCCGATTGGTTTGCAGGCTCTAACTGTGTGGACGACCAATATCTGGATCTTGGCGTGCGCTTTGAGGGATTGATGGTCTATGAACCCATCGACGCGTTCCCGTTCACCCCTACGGCTTCATCCAACGCAGTCGTGAACTGGGCAGGCCCGACCGTCCGGTTTATTTTTTCCGATGATGCAAGACCAGATTATGTCAGTTTTGATGCGTGGACTCGTAATCTTGGGGGTGTTTTTGCCTGGGCCTACAACAGCGACGATGAACTTATTGCCGAAGTCCACGCAAAACCCGAAAACCCTAACCCACCAGATCCGGACAACCCGCCTCCCATCGACAAACCAAACGATGACTGGCAGTACCCTCTGTCCCCCACCACCATCTCTCTGACGGCAAAAGACATCCAATGGGTGAAAGTTGAGGGGCGTATGAATCGTCGGAGTAATCTCCACATGGACAATGTCTACTTCGGTGACACTCCCCCTGTCGACGTATCGGAACCGTCAATGCCGGCTCTTCTGGTTATCATGGGCTTAGCGCTACTTTGCCGTTCAGGGCCCCGATCCCTGCCGGGCACTTAGCACCGGAATTCAGGAGGTGAGCTACGAGCCCGCATCATTGCGAACGTATACTGATGCTCTCGGCGCGTCCACGTCACTAAGTTTTCAAGGACCTTGTGGTTTCCGGGCCAGTTATCCTGTGCCCTCATCCATCAGCGTTAAACAACCCAGCCAACCAGCTTGTCACACCTGGGTATGCCTCAAGGTCCAGCACAAACTCCTGCCCCCTGGCCGCGCTTTTTAGTCGGCATTTGCCTTCCCCTGCCCGTTGCCAGCGGTCCCGGTTGTGGTGGTAACTGAGGGGTTCCCGGCCTCCGGTTGGGAAGAAGTCTTCCGGCAGAAGCCAGTCGGTTACTCCCCGGGCATCCGGTGCCGTCAGGCGGTGGCTTTTCTTTAGGCGACCGAATATGCCGGCTCCTGACACCCCATCACCAACCCCGGGAAGATCCAGGCCTTCCGCCGACAGGTACAGGGTATTGTGCACACCCCGTTGGCCCGACAGATGGGGATGGTAGGCCGCCCAGGCCGGCACCTTGTGGTTACCGTCCAGCGGCAACACCTCTCCCGCCTGGAGCCAGCCCCACAGGGCATGGAATGGCCTGGTGCCCGGCACGAACCGCCACTGCCGACGGTGGCGCTCCACCTCACGGAACAGGGCAAAGAACAGGAACAGATCGCCGGCACACACGCCCTGTCTCATCAGGTGAGACTGGGCCTGGCCATGCTGCCCCAGGATGGGCCGCCAGCCGTCTTCCCTGGGATAGGAATCCGCTATCACGTCGGGGTCCAGGTGGGCTCCGTGGTTTGCCTTTACCTTGCCGGAGGTCAAGTGAGTGACCAGAGGACCGACGCCCTGGCCCTGGTGGGTGACTCTCCCATAACGGATCGGCGATTGGCTGTCCGGGATCGGTAACGCCAGGGCGGAACCGTCCGGAAAGACCGGGTTGGGGCATCCACCCGATGAACTGTCGAATCCCTTCCGGCTGAGGATCAGGCGCATGGCATCAGATGAGGATGGCGGCCCAACAGACGGCGATGATGACCAACCCCATAAACTGCGCGGCGCTGCCCATATCCTTGGCCGACTTGGACAGTGGGTGCAGCTCCAGGGAAATCCGGTCCACCACGTGTTCAATGGACGAGTTGATCAGTTCAATGGTCAGAGAGAGTAATGGGGTCACCAGCAGGATGGCCCGTTCCGCCGGTGACACATCCACCCAGAGGGCGATGGGCAACAGGATAACGTTCAGTAGTGCCAGTTGGCGGAAGGCCGGTTCGGTACGAAAAGCCGTGCGGAAACCGTTCATGGAGTATCCGGCGGCATTGATGATTCGGCGGATACCGGTACCGCCCTTGAGCTCACGGGCCGTCTTTGGGTCGGATAGATCAGTCATGGAAGTTGCTATCTGCCTGAAAACCAGCCGACATTATGGCAGTTGTGAACGTCCGTGTCCCGGTCCCGCCAACACCGACTCCCGGTCTGGAATCGGTATCGACGGCCATGGGAAAAAACGATCTCAGCCGCGATAGCGGCGCCACGCCAGGAGCAGTCCGCCCAGGGCAAACAGCGGGAGGGAAGACGGCGCTGGCACATCTGCGACTTCCGCCAGGCTTTGTAGCACATTGACGGGAGCATCCAGGGTAAAGTGCGTTGTCACCGGAGCATTCAACCAGTGGCCGTCGCCACGGCTCTCGGAAGGCACATGGAGGGTTGACCAGATGTCCTCCGGGAAGTGGGCATCCAGCTTGTCGGCAAAGCCGTCCCCTTGCACCGGCGGCCAGAGCAGGAACATCAGTTCCAGGGTTCCGGCTTCACCGGTCATTTCGTCCGTGCCATTAACGAGGCCACCGCTCACCACGTTGGCATTGTAGTATTCACCGACCTGGGTCAGTGCCTGCGGGGAGCCATCAGACCAGGAAAAGACAAACTCATCACAAACCAGTTGCCCCCCGACAACGGCATTCAGGTCGGTGTCGGCAAGGATGAAACCGTTACCGCTCACGGAGTGCTCGGGATCGTATGACTCGAAGTTCAGGTCGTAATGCAACAGGCCTGCATTGGCCAGGGAGGGTGTAATAAAGGCAATTGCCCAAAAGAACCTGCGAAACATGGTGCATCCTTTTCATTTGTTGTCCTGATGATCGGCTATGCACAAGCAAAGACTGGGCCTACAACCAGATATCAACAGGTTATCAGCGACAACATTGGTAGGAGTTAAATAAATGGACGGCAATTTATACCCATTTCGACGACACCAAGAGCCAGGCTTCGGTCCTTTCCCCTGGATTATTGATGCCTGAATCCCGGCGGTTCAACGATTTCCCCGCCCGAACGTCCCAATCTCTGATACCCCGGGTAGTTCAAAAAGCGGGATGATGGCGTTACGATTTGCCATCGTTTAAATCATCGACATCATTCTGGACCCTACATGACAGTGCATAAATACCTGGCCTTACCCTTCCTGGCCCACATCCTGGCCCTGACAGGCTGTGGCAGCCCCGAAACACCCCAGGAAGTCACCCGTGAGTTCTGGTCCGCGGTGCTGGACGGTGATGCCGAAACCGCCGCAGAACTATCGACGCTGGTGGACGAGTCCGGCTTCGACGGCTATTCCCTGGACTGGGACGGTGCCGAGGTGAGCTGGGGACGGGTCACCGTGGAAGGCCAGGAAGCGCAGATTGACACCGTGTTCAGCGACCTGCCCGACATGAAGGGAGGCGAGCTGGAAACCACCACCTACCTGGTCCGCATCAACGACCAGTGGCAGGTGGACTATCATCGTACCGGCGACGAAATCAGCACGGATGTCCGTATCGGCAGCCTGATGGGGAGCGTCCGCGATTTCGGGGACAGCCTGCGCTCACGCCTGGCGGATGAGTCGGACCGGGCAAACCAGGAGCTGGACCGTCTGATCGATGACTTTTCGGCCTTCTCAGAGGATACGCAGGAAGAAATGTCCGCCCTGTTCGAACAGTACGGTGACAGTCTGGAAAAACGGATGGAGGAACTGTCCCGTTCGCTGGACGAGGCCCTGGAGCAAGCCCCCTCCGCGAGCGAGGAGGAACGCGAGACCATCGAACAGGCCCAGGAAGGATTGGAGCGCCAGCAGGATGCCCTGGACGGCGGCGAACCCGAGACCATTGCCGAGGTCAGCAAGGAGTTGGCCCGCATTCAGGAGCAGCTATCAGAGCTCTCCGACCAGTCCTTCGCGCGCCTCAAGGAAGAACTCCAGCGCTGGTCCCAGGCGTTGAACCGGGAACTGGAGCAGTTGAACCGGGATGCCCGGATGAAGGAACAGCACAGTATCTGACCGGCCAGAGGACTTTCGTAAGGACGCCTCAGGCAGCCTTGCGGAAGTCCTCTGACCTGACCCTGTTGTCGCGACTGCGCTTGTACTTGGTCTTGTCCTCTACCACCCGCATCTGGAACTTGGGTGTTCTCAGGTCACGCTGGACCGCGCTATGATTGGTGGGCCTTGCCCGTCGTTTAGCCATGACAATCTCCTTGCTGGCGTGTGAGTTACGCGGCGGATTATAGCATCCGGAATTTCAGGTGAGCATAAGCAATGTCACTCTCTGTCTGGCTGACCTTTGTGGTGGCCGCCATCCTCATATCCGTGTCCCCCGGCGCCGGGGCCGTCAACACCATGAGCAACGGGCTGCAGTACGGTGTACGCCGGTCCATGCCCGCGATCCTGGGCCTGCAACTGGGCTATGGCGCCCAGATACTGCTGGTGGGTGCCGGGCTGGGGGCCGTGATTGCCTCATCCAACATCGCCCTGTCGGTCATCAAGTGGCTTGGGGTGGCCTATCTGGTCTGGCTGGGCATACAGAAATGGCGCGAACCGGCGGTGGCGCATTCTTCCGACGGACAGGCGGAGGTCAGCGATGGTCGCCGTTTCTGGCGGGCGACGGTCGTAAACCTGACCAACCCCAAGGCCACGGTGTTCCTGATCGCCCTGTTTCCCCAGTTCCTGGTGGCGGAAGCCCCCCATGCGCCACAACTTGCCACCATGGGCATTACGCTGATCATCGTGGATTGCATGGTGATGCTTGGCTATGCCCTGCTTGCCAGCCAGCTGTTCCGCTTCATGACCACACCCCGGCGCCAGAAACGCATGAACCAAGTGTTTGGCGGCCTGTTCGTGGTGGCCGCTGTTGCCCTGGCAAGCTTCCGGCGCGCCTGAGCGACAACCGGGGTGACGCCGGCTAGAAGAATGATTATCCTTGCCCCGGCACGGATTCCCTCCGTGCGCCAGCCATCCGTCAGACCCTATCAGACAGGAGCCACACTTGACGTTCAGGACGATACTCATTGCCCTCCTGGTGATCGCCGGGTCCACCAGCCCCGTCTTTGCCAGGGGGATACCGCCGGTGGACGTGACCGTATCCGGTGAGGCCTCGCCGGAACTGCTGGCCGATTTCCGCCAGGCGCTGAACCGCATGGCCAACCGGCAGACCAACGGCGCTCAGCCCCCATCACCAGCCCGGGATGAGGGACTCATCGACCTGGAGCAGTTCTGGAAAGTCGAGCAGGACGTACCCTACGCCATCGGCGGGGACAGCCCTCGTCAGCGGCTCAACATCACCTACCCGTTTGAAGGCGAGCCGCCCTACCGGTTTATCGTGCATTTCCACGGTGGCGACTGGGCGACCGGAAGCAGACAGTCCGCCGCCAACGCTCCCGCCTACTGGGCCATCTACCAGGGCTATGCCGTAGTGGATGTGGGTTACCGCCTGGCGGATAAGGCCCAGTGGCCCGCCCAGCTCCACGATGCCAAGGCCGCCATTCGTTTCCTCCGCGCCAACGCCGACCAGTACCAACTGGATGCCGAGCGCATTGTTGTTATGGGCAGCGGCGCCGGCGGACACCTGGCCCAGATGCTGGCCGCCACCAACGGGGATTCCGCCGCCCAGGACCCGGACATGGGTTATGGTGATGCCTCCCCGGAGGTGCAGGGCGTTGTTTCCTGGTCCGGCGTATCCGATATCACCACCATGGGGGAACAGGGTCGTACAGCGGCGGACCGGCTAATGGGGTATCCCGCCTACCAGAGCGAACTGGCCCTGGAGGCCAGCCCGGTGGCCCGGGTGCATGAGAATTTCCCGCCCATCCTGCTGCTCCACGGCACCAACGACCGCTGGGCACCCTTTGAACAGTCCGCCCGTATGGCGATTCGGGTCAATGCCGCAACCGGCCGGTCCACGGCCACCCTGGATCTATTGATCAATGCCCGCCACCAGGACCCGCGTATCGGGACAAAAGAGATAATGTCGAAGAGTCTCAATTTCGTGGACAGGATACTGTTTCCCGACGACGGCAATCCCCACCGGTCCACCTTCTATCCTGGCATCCAGACCACGGGGACTTCAGAGCAACCCTGATCCACCATTACCCAAGGATGCACTCACGCCCCAGGCGACCACTGAGCACCCGGCGCCTGGCCCGGAGCCGGTTCCCCTCGGCATTGCCATAACCGGCCCGTAGCCGGCTCTGGATATTATCCAGTTCCTGCCGGTACTGCTCACACTGTCGGCGCTGCCGGTCAGCGGCCTCCCGCCCCCCGTCGAATTCACCCCGCCTGCTGGAGGGGGAAGTGGCGACCGTCTCATCAATGGCGGAGGCCGCGTCCAGATTCTCCTTCATGGGCACCAGGACCGGCTGGTCCAGTTCCAGCTGCCGGCTCTGGCCGTGGGCCGGGGCCTGGTCCGAGAAATGAGTTACCCCGTGTTCATCGGTCCAGGTATGGATACCGTCAGCGCAGGCGTCGTGGGAATAGACTGAGAGGGGAGACACTGTGATACACAGCATCGGGAGCCATCCTGGCTTCATGCAACATCCTTATTGGTCGGTTGGGAAAGTCGCATCCAGCGACAACCATCCTATTATCCACACCTCGGGAAACGGGCGACACTGTTCACATTATAAACACATGCACCCACGGCGGGGATGGATTACCTGCCCGTTACGGGATTTTTGATCTATGCTGGTCTATTGATAAAT
Organism: Marinobacter shunpengi; assembly: GCF_045449695.1. NCBI lineage: Bacteria > Pseudomonadati > Pseudomonadota > Gammaproteobacteria > Pseudomonadales > Marinobacteraceae > Marinobacter > Marinobacter shunpengi. The sequence continues at coordinate 255,516 of NZ_JBJJKZ010000013.1, read as the reverse complement.
ATCAACAACAAAAAAAGAGATAAGTCCATGAAGACTGTCAAGCGTAGCGATATGGTTATCCCGGCCTGGCTGATGATCCTTACGGGGTCCGGAGCATTCCTCTATTGCGCCTATGCCGGCCTGCTGTCCGGCTGACACCCTGGTGTCCCTTAACATAAGTTCGCAGCATTTCAGGGGCTGTGTCAGACAGTACTACAAGGCGCGTTCCGCCGGGAATAGTGGCTCTATTGCCAAGGGACGCACCATTCCCGGCGAGCCGCGCCTCGCCAGGGGCTTTGTATGGCACGCTGAAACGCTGCGAACTTATGTTAAGGGACACTAGGGCTCGCCGCCCACGGATTCGCCCTCGCCTGCTTCATCGTTGGCGGCATTATCTTCCTGACTGCCTGAGCGGCTGTCCGCCCTGGCCTGCCTCATAAACGCCATGCCGCTCTGCAGCACCATGGCCCGGAAGCGGGCATCCGCCTGACCGAAAATACCGAGGGCAAAGGCGCCCAGAGCGGCTTCCAGGGGGTTTTCGCGGATGGTGTTTTCCAGCCGATCACGAAGGGAAAGGCCCGGCTCGCCACCGCTGCCCGAGGTCGCCCGGGCACTGAGCAGGCGCCAGAAAAACAGCCCCAGCAACAGGAAACAGAGCCCACCGGAAATGGCCAACGCCCCCGCCTGACCGACTAGCGGGCTGAGCCCCGCCGTGGTAGCCCACAGCAGCAGCACCAGCCCGGCAATCAGCAGGGCGGACAACAGGGCAACGGTTAACAACACCCCGACCAGGGCGGCGACCGCCTTACGTGCCAGCCCTTCCATTTCCTGTTTTGACAGCATGGTTACCGGTCTAGCAACTTGCCGACCACAAGGCCTGCCAGGAACAGGATCAGTACAGTAAGGAACGGGCGCTGGGTGATACGCTCCTCAACGTCGTGAATCGCCTTCTCACCGGCTCCACGGGCTGAGTTCAACGCCTCCTGTCCTTCCCGACGCAACTCTTCGCGGAAACTGTTAAAACTGTCTTTCTGACCATCGGCAACGCTACGGCTGAGCTTGGCAAAATCCTCCCTGAGCGCCTTCAGGTCAGCCTTGACCTGTTCGTACTCGGCGTTCTGCTTCTTCGCATCCTGGGATTGGGCTTCCATAGTAGCCTCCTTGGTTGGACCAATGGATATTCAGGTCTAGCTCTCTCAAGGTAGCACAGAGCCTGTGGCCCATGCAGACATTGCCGAAATGTCACTGGTTTATCGATGGCCCCCGATCAAGCAACTCGATCCAGTGGCGTACTGGCACCGTTGACCGGGTTTCCAGATGGAGTTGGCAGCCCACATTGGCCGTCACAATCTCATCGGGCTGCTCCACCGTCAGCGCCTGCAGCTTATTGATGAGCAGGCGCTGGCTCAGTTCCGGCTGCAACACGGAATAGGTGCCAGCGGAACCGCAACAGAGATGCCTGTCCGTGGTGGTCGCAAGTTCCACACCGGCCTTCTCCAGCACCTCCTCCACAACGCCCCCCTGTTTCATGGCATGTTGCAGGGTACAGGGACAATGGAATGCCACCTTGCCCCTGGCACCGGAGCGCTGCAGGGGGCCAAGGTCCTGTTGCAGCAGAAAGGCCCCCAGGTCCATGGTCAGCTCGCTGACCCTGCGCGCCCTGTCGGCGTAGGCCGGATCACCCTTCAGCAGGTGCCCGTAATCCTGGACCATGGCACCACAACCGGACGCGGTCATAACGATCGCCTCCGCACCGTTCTCGATGGCGGGCCACCAGGCATCGATATTGCGCCGCATGTGATCGAGGCCGTCTTCATGGTCACCCAGGTGATAGTTCACCGCACCGCAGCAGCCCGCCTGCGGCGCCTCCATCAGGGTAATGCCCAGACGGTCCAGTACTCGGGCAGCCGCTGCATTGGTGTTGGGCGTTGCCGAGGGCTGGACACAACCGGCCAGAGCCAGCACCTTGCGATCATGGGTGCCTACAGGCCAGGCATGCGCGGTTTTCTTCGGCGGAATCTTGCTGCGCAAGGGTTCCGGCACCAGCGGACGGGCGATTTGCCCCAGTCGCAGCAGGCTGCCGAACAACCGGCGGCTGGGGAGCACCCGGGTCAGCCCCCAGCGTAGCCATTTCTCATGCCGTGGCCGCTCCAGGCGTTCCTCCATAAACCCCCGGCTGATATCCAGCAGGCGGCCATATTGCACGCCCGACGGGCAGGTGGTCTCGCAGGACCGGCAGCTCAGGCACCGGTCCAGGTGCTCGCGGGTCCGTTCCGTGGTTTCCTGCCCTTCCAGGAACATCTTCATCAGGTAGATCCGGCCCCGGGGGCCGTCCCGCTCGTCCCCCAGTTCCTGATAGGTGGGACAGGTGGCGGTGCAGAAGCCACAATGGACGCAGCTACGGAGGATGTCCTCGGCTTCCTGGCCTTCCGGCTTGTTGGCGAATTCCTGAACGAGGTTGGTCTGCATACTAAACCCAGCTGTACAGATGTCCGGGATTGAAAATCCCATGGGGATCGAAAGCAGCTTTCAGTCGCTGCTGAATTGCTCGCAAGGGCGCGGGTTGTGGATGCATCACTTCACCCGTGCGGTCGCCGTGGCGGAACAGCGATGCCTGCCCACCCGCACGACCAGCCCGTTCGGCCATGGCGGACAAGGTCTCGTCCTGGCGGCCCCAGCGCTGTGCCCCGCCCCAGTCGATCAGGGCATCTGTGTCGATATCCTCCATAACGGCGGTCGGATTCACCGAGAATCGCCACAGGGGACGATCACCGTCAAAGAAGGACAACCGCTGGTCGCGAAGCTGGCGCCAGAACTCATCGCCATTTTCCAGACTTTCCATCTGCCCCACGCTGTCTGCCCGCCAGGCTTCAGCGGTCGCCTCAACAGCGGGTTGTGATCCGGATAGCCGGAGATACAGACTGCCCTCGAACCAGCAGGCGGCGGACAGAGGCTTGGCCTGGCCGGCAAGCCGGTTCATCAGGGCGATGGCTTGCGGTGCTTCCATTTCCTGCACCAGCGTCTGCTCCACAGCCGGCTTTGGCAACACTTTCAGTGACACTTCGGTGATCACCCCCAGCGTGCCCAGGGCGCCGGCCTGAAGCCGGGACGCGTCATAACCGGCCACATTCTTCATCACCTGCCCCCCGAACCTGAGGTGCTCACCACGACCATTGATCAACCGCAGCCCCAGTACATGGTCACGAACCGATCCCTGCCACGGACGGCCAGGGCCGGACAGGTTGGCCGCCAGCACGCCGCCAATGGTGTCCGCGTCGCCAAACCGGGGTGGCTCGAACGCAAGACGCTGACCGTGTTCCGCCAACGCGGTTTCAATGTCGGTGATACGGGTACCGGCCCGCACCGTCAGCACCAGTTCCACGGGTTCGTAGCTGACAATACCGGTGTGGTCGCCAATGTTCAGGGGCTCACCGTGCAGGCCGCGCCCCAGGAAAGGCTTGCTGCCACCGCCGGTGATAGCCAGCGGCGTCCGGCTGGCAACCGCCTGGCGCACCTGTTCCTGCAACTGTGTACTGATATCACCCATGGTCTGCACTTCCTTCACCCGTCGCAGCAGGCGTCTGTAACGGGCCAATGGCCCGGTATTCCTGGCACTGCCGCAGGGTGGGCACGCCCTTGCCCGGGTTGAGGATGCCCCGGGTGTCGAAGGCCTGCTTGATGGCATGGAACTGGCTGACCTCCAGGTTGCCGAACTGGTTGGGCATCTGGCGGATTTTCTCCATGCCCACGCCATGCTCTCCGGTAATGCTGCCACCCACCTCCACGCAGAGGTTGAGGATATCGCCCCCGAAGGCCTCGGTGCGCTCGAACTCGCCGGGTACATTGGCATCGAACAGGATCAGGGGGTGCAGGTTGCCATCGCCGGCATGGAAGACGTTGGCCACCCGCAGACCGTACTGCTCGGACAGTTTCTGCATCTGGGTGAGCACGTGGGCCAGTTGGCTGCGGGGAATGGTGCCATCCATGCAGTAGTAGTCCGGGGAGATCCTGCCCACCGCCGGGAAGGCGGATTTGCGCCCCTTCCAGAGCAGCGCCCGTTCGGCTTCACTGCCGGAGGTGCGGACGGAGGTGGCGCCCAGCTCCCGGAACAGGTCCTCCGCCTGGTGGATATGATCCTGGACTTCCTCGCGGGTGCCGTCCACCTCACACAGCAACAGTGCCTGTGCGTCCGTGGGGTAACCGGCCTGGGCGAAATCCTCCGCCGCCTGGATCGCGAAGCCGTCCATCATTTCCAGGCCGCCGGGAATAATGCCCCGGCCGATGATGCCCGCTACCGCGTCGCCGGCCTGCTGGATGGAATCGAACCCCGCCATGACCACCTGGGCCACTTCCGGCTTGGGCAGGAGTTTCACCTGCACCTCCGTGACAATGCCCAGCAGCCCTTCCGACCCGGTCACCAGGGCGAGCAGGTCCATACCGCAACTGTCGTAGCCGTCGCTGCCGATAGTCACCCGATCCCCCTCGGCGGTAACCACCTCAACACTCAGCAGGTTGTGGACGGTCAGGCCATATTTCAGGCAGTGCACACCGCCGGAATTCTCCGCCACATTACCCCCGATGGTGCAGGCAATCTGGGAGGAAGGATCGGGGCCGTAGTAGAGGCCATGTTTTGCGGCGGCCTCGCTGATGGCCAGGTTGCGGACACCCGGCTGCAGCCTGGCGGACCGGGCGACCGGGTCAATCGACAGGATGCGGTCGAATTTCGCCAGCGACAGCACCACACCGCCGGCATGGGGCATGGCCCCGGCGCTAAGTCCGGTGCCGGCGCCACGAGCCACCACCGGCACTTCCTCGGCGTGGCACAGGCGCATGATCTGCTGCACCTGCTCCACCGTCTCCGGCAACAACACCATTTGCGGCATTTCACAGTACATGGAAAGACCGTCGCATTCGTAGGGGCGAATGGTCTCGTCGTCGGTGATCACCGAATCCGGCTTCAGGAATCGCCGGAACTTTTCCGCCAGGGCGTGACGGTCCACCGGCGGGAACTCGGTCCGGCCATCGAGGGGACTATCGCTGCCGGCCAGCCTATCTTGTTGTTTTACCGCTGACATTTTGAGGCCTGTTATAACTCTCTACATTATGTGTTTCCATCATAGGAAAGCCGACCACCGAGTACCACCAGACTTTGGTGGATCCAATCGCCCGGGGACTATTGATTTTGTGTGCCGCAATCCGTAAAAAGTGCGCCTTCTGAAACATATCGGTTCATGATGCCGGCCAATTCGTGTATTTTTCAGGCATCACAGCATTGTCATCAACAGCCGGAGTAAGGCCATGGCGGACAACGCCCCCCTGATCTGCAGGGATATCCACAAAACCTTTGACCAGAACGAGGTTCTCAAGGGCGTGTCCCTGGAAACCCGCAAGGGCGACGTGGTCTCCATGATCGGCAGTTCGGGCTCCGGCAAGAGTACCTTCCTGCGCTGTATCAACCTGTTGGAAACACCGACCTCCGGCGACATTATCGTGCACGGAGACCCAATCCGCTTCAAAACGAACCGCAAGGGTGAGCGGATACCGGCGGACAACAGGCAGGTTGAGCAGATCCGTGCACGGCTTTCCATGGTCTTCCAGGGGTTCAACCTCTGGTCCCACATGACGGTGCTGGAAAACGTGATTGAAGCGCCGGTCCATGTGCTCAAAGTGCCTAAAAAGGAGGCAATCGAGCGCGCCGAGGCCTATCTTGAAAAGGTCGGGATCTATGAGCGCAAGGACTATTACCCTGCCCAGATGTCCGGCGGGCAGCAGCAGCGGGCGGCCATTGCCCGCGCCCTGGCCATGGAGCCGGAGGTGATGCTGTTTGACGAACCGACATCCGCCCTCGATCCTGAACTGGTGGGTGAGGTACTGAAAGTCATGCAGGGCCTGGCTGACGAAGGCCGCACCATGATCGTGGTCACCCACGAGATGGCCTTCGCCCGGGACGTGTCGTCCCAGGTCCTGTTTTTGCATCAGGGTGTGATCGAAGAACAGGGAACCCCTGACAAAGTCTTCGACAACCCGGATTCGGAGCGCATACAGCAATTCCTTGCGCCCCGGTTCTGATCCTGAGAATCGTCATCCGACAACCCCCAGAAATCGCAACACACTGGAGAAACTCAAATGAAAAAACTGATTGTTGCAGCGGGATGCGCCCTGGCCATGATGGCCGGCACAACACTGGCCCAGGACGGGGAAACCATTCGCATCGCTTTCGATGTGCCCTACGAGCCCTTCGAGTACCGCGATGACGACGGCAACCTGACCGGCTTTGAGGTGGAACTGGCGGAAGCCATGTGTGAAGAGATGAACGCCAACTGTGAGTTCGTCATCCAGGCGTGGGACGGCATGATCCCGGGGCTGCTGGCGCGCAAGTTCGACGCCATCATGTCCTCCATGTCCATCACTCCCGAACGGGCCGAACGGGTGCTGTTCTCCGAGCCTTACTACAACACCCCGGGTGGCTGGTTTGCCCGTGAAGACTTCAACACCGACGTGACCGACGAATCCGCGATGGAAGGCAAGACCGTGGGCGTTCAGCGGGGCACCACCATGGACACCTACGTCACTGAAAACCTGGGTGGCGTGGTGACCATCAAGCGTTACACCACCGCCGATGACATGGTCCTGGACCTGGAAGGCCAGCGCCTGGACGTGGTCTTCGTGGACTACCCGGTGGGCGAGCAAACCGTCCTCAGCAAGGACGGCTTCAAGGAAGTGGGTGAGCCGGTCAAACTGGGCGAAGGCGTTGGCGTTGCCATGCGCAAGCGTGACCGGGAACTGGCCGAGAAGATCAATGCTGCCCTGGAAACGCTGAAGAACGATGGCACTTACGACGCCATCATGGAGAAGTACTTCAACTACGATATCAAGATGTAAGCCATCTGCGGCGGCCGGGGCCGGGTATCTGTTGTCGAGCATGCCACAGATACCTGACCGGCCTCCGATACCTGGATTCCCTGCATGATTGATCTGAAAGGCTACGGCCCCCAACTCGCCGAGGGCGCCGTTGTCACTGTAGAGCTGGCCCTGTTGTCCCTGCTCCTGGCCCTGTTCCTGGGGCTGACCGGGGCTGCTGCCAAACTGTCCGCCAGCCGCGTCGCCAGGACCATCGCTACCGTCTATACCACCATTGTCCGTGGGGTCCCCGACCTGGTCATGATGCTGCTGCTCTATTACGGCGGTCAGGTCATGGTCAACAACCTCTCCGACTGGCTCTACAAGCAGTACGACATTGACTGGTTCTTCCAGTTCGACCCTTTTATCTCCGGCACCCTGACCATCGGCCTGATCTTCGGGGCCTACATGGCGGAGACCTTCCGCGGAGCCTTCCTGGCGGTGGAAACGGGGCAGATAGAAGCCGCCCGGGCCTACGGTTTCACCCAATGGCACACCTTCCGCCGGATAATGGTGCCGCAGATGATGCGCCACGCCCTCCCGGGTATCGGCAATAACTGGCAGGTACTGCTCAAAACCACCGCCCTGGTGTCCATCATCGGGCTCACCGATATGGTGCGGGTGGCGGAAGAGGCCGCCAAGGCCGAGCGTTCGCCGTTCCTGTTCTTTATTCCGGTGGCGGCGGTCTACCTGGCCCTGACAGCGGTTTCCGAACTGTTCATCAAGTGGCTCAACCGGCGGGCCAACGTCGGCGTTGCCCAGGGGGAGGGCTGACATGCCGGAGTTCATCACCGCCTGGCTTGACCAGAACGAGATCTTCACTGCCATGACTCTGCTGGAATACTGGCAGGGCCTGGTGAGTACAGTCCAGCTCGTGTTCCTGTCCCTGGTCATCGGCCTGGCCGTGGCCATCCCCCTGGCCATCCTCCGTAACAGCCCCCGCTGGTGGATATCCGGCCCGGTATGGATCTACACCTATCTGTTCCGGGGCACGCCGCTGCTGATCCAGCTCTACATCATCTACTATGGCCTGGCACAGATTCCCGGCATCCAGGACACCTTCTGGTGGAACATATTCCGGGAACCCTTCTACCCGGCACTGCTGGCGTTCACCCTGAACACGGCGGCCTACACCACGGAAATCTTCCGTGGCGCCATCGCCGCCACGCCCCAGGGTGAAATCGAGGCGGCCAAAGCCTATGGCATGTCATGGTTCCTGCGGCTGCGCCGTATCGTCCTGCCCAGCGCGGCCCGTCGCGCGGTGCAGGCCTATTCCAACGAAGTGATCTTCATGCTCCACGCCAGTGCCATCGCCAGCGTGGTCACCATTGTTGACCTGACCGGCGCGGCGCGGAACATCTACTCCCGCTTTTATGCTCCCTTCGATGCCTTTATTGCGGTGGCGCTGATCTACATGGCCCTGACCTTCCTGCTGGTGTTTGCCTTTCGCAAGCTGGAGAACCACTTGCTGAAGCACCAGAGACCGGCGGGGGGCTGACCCATGGACCGGGGGGTACTGTTTGACGGCCAGCCTGACTGGCTGGCCCATACCCTCGCCACGGCTGATCAGTCCTGCGCCGAAGCGAGCACCACCCTGCCCGGTGGCAGGCTTATACGGCCGGGTACCGGGCTGCTTCAGTTCGAGCCAAGTCAGCCGCTCAATGGCGCGCCTGCCCTGCTGCTGTCCGCCGGCGTCCATGGTAACGAAACCGCCCCCATCGAGTTGCTGAACCGGCTGGTGGATAACATCACCAACGGCGTCGTCCGACCCCGTATCCCACTGTTATTCATGCTCGGCAACCCGCCCGCCATGGTGGCGGCGCAGCGCTTCGTCGAGCATAACCTGAACCGGCTTTTCCGGGGCGCCTGGAAGGGCTACCCGGACGGCGGCGAAACCCGACGCGCCGCCCAACTGGAAACCACCTGCCAGGCCTTCCGGGACCGGCACCCTGGCCCACTGCGCCACTACGACCTGCACACGGCCATCCGCCCGTCCCGGCGGGAGAAGTTTGCCCTCTATCCATTTGTGGAGGGGCGGCAAGTGCCGGACGATGAGCTGGATTTCCTGGCGGCGGCGGATATCGGCACCCTGCTGCTCCAGCATCAACCGGCGACCACCTTTTCCGCCTTCAGCGCTGAAACACTCGGGGCAGAGAGCTTCACGCTGGAGCTGGGCAAGGTGCATCCCTTTGGGCACAACGACCTGGGTCGCCTTACGGCCCTGAACAAGGCCTTGATGGCACTGATGGAACAGCGGTCATTACCGGATCTGGATCATCGACGGTCGCCGGCGGTGTTTCGGGTGGTCCATGAAATCCTGAACACCGGCGAGCATTTCCGCTTCCACATTGCCGACGATGTGGCCAACTTTACCGAGTACCCAACGGGCACCGTGATCTGGGAGGACGATACCACCGAGTATCGGGTCGGCCCCGAACCGGAGGCCATTATCTTTCCTAATCCGAAGGTTCCGGTGGGGCATCGTGTAGGGCTGATGGTCCGGCAATGTTCCGGAGAGTGACCAAGAAGCCTCAGCCCCCTGGCAAGCGATACTATACTTCGTGCTGGAAATCATAAATCGACCCCAGCCCGAGAATCCCCGTTAGCTCATCCAGCGCATGGCGACTTTCCTCCAACAGCGACGGATCCGCCAGGTCCCCGGGCAGCAATTCCTCCCGATAATGGCCCTGCACCCAAGCCACCAGGCGTTCGTAGAGTTCGTCCGTGAGTAGTACACCCTGGTTCATGGCGGACACCGCGTCGTCGTCCAGGGCCACCCTCAGGCGCAGGCAGGCCGGGCCGCCGCCGTTGCGCATGGACTGGCGCAGGTCGAAGGTCTCGATGGCCCTGACCGCATTGTCCCCCGCCAGCACCTCATCCAGGTAGCGGCTGACGGACGGCACCTCACGGCATTCCCCGGGCACCACCAGCAACATGCCGCCGTCCACTGACAGCAACTGACTGTTGAACAGGTAGGAGGCCACCGCATCCTCCAGCGGCACCTGATCCGACGCCACCCGCAGAGTCTCCAGTGGCGTGTTGCCCAACTTCTCCCGCAGCTCCGCCAATAGCGGCTCCTCGTTCAGGAACGCCAGTTCGTGATAGAACAGCAGGTTCTCGTTGCCCACCGCGATGACGTCGTTGTGGAACACGCCGGCATCGATGGCCGCCGGATTCTGCTGGGCGAACACCACCCGCTCCGGCTTCAGGCCATGCAACCGGGCCACCGCCCGCGATGCCTCCAGGGTCTGCCGGGCCGGGAATCGCTGGGGCATGGCCGCCCGGCTGTCGAAGGCCATCTGCCCGTAGACAAACAGTTCGACCCCGGGCTTGCCGTGGGACGGACATAACCGGGTATGGTTGGCCGCGCCCTCATCGCCAAACTGGGATACTGGCGGTAATGGCGGATGATGGGCAAACCAGGCATCGTCGGTAAAAATCGACCGCAGGATTCGCCCCGTCTCACTGGCTTCCAGCGACCGATGGAAACTCGACGCCAGGTTTGCCGGTGTGAAATGCACCCGGTGGTCCACTGTATCCGCCGCTGGCGAGACGGTGGCCGCGTTAGCTGTCCACATGGACGAGGCGGAACTGACCGCCGACAGCAATTCCGGCGACTCCTGACTGACCCGGGCCAGGATTTTTTCCTCTGTCCCTGTGAATCCCAGTCGCCTCAGCGTCGGCATATGGGGGCGTTCCTGGGGCGGCAGCACGCCTTGCAACAGCCCCTTGTCCGCCAGCGCCTTCATCTTCGCCAGCCCTTGCAACGCCGCCTCCTGCGGGCTGGATACCTGGTTGGCATTGGAACTGGAGGCCAGGTTGCCCCGAGCCAGCCCCGCATAGTTGTGGGTGGGGCCAACGAGGCCGTCCAGGTTCAGCTCGCGGCAGGGGCCTGGGTTAGATTTGCCGCCGTTTCGCGGATTATAGGTATCCATAGATGGCTCACTTTTCAGAAAGCTTTTGAGGCTCTCATAGATGGACTGGTACTTCGCTCCGGTGCCGGTCCCCACAGGTCGATAAGGCTTTCCGGGACACGCCGTAAATCCATCCATGGAGGCTCTTAAGAATCAAAGCTTCATACCAGGAGCCAAAGATTCGGGCAGAGACACCCGCTCCGACTCCAGGGAAGCCACAGGCCAGGCACAATAATCCGCCGCGTAGTAGGCACTGGGCCGATGGTTACCGGAATCCCCGACGCCCCCAAACGGCGCCGCACTGCTGGCCCCGGTCAACGGCCTGTTCCAGTTCACAATGCCGGCCCGGGCCTCCACCAGCAGCCGGTCATAAAGCTCCCGCCTGTCCGACAGGATGCCGGCGGCCAGCCCGAACCGCGTATCATTGGCCAACGCCAGGGCCTCATCAAAATCCCCATAGCGATACACACTCAACAGCGGCCCGAAATGCTCCTGGTCCGGTGCATCGACCCTGGTTAGGTCCACGATACCCGGCGTCAGGAGCCCTGTCCCTTGCTTGTGGGACATTTCCAGCAAGGATTGACCGCCGTCCGAGACCAGCTTCTGCCAGGTATCCATTAACCGGGCCGCCGCCTCCGGCGAAATCACTGCCCCCATGAATGGCTGGGGGTCTTCGTCAAACTGGCCAACAGACAGCTTACCGGCCGCTTTCACCAATTCATCCAGGAACGCATCACCATCCTTTCCAGAGGGCACCAGCAGCCGCCGGGCACAGGTACACCGCTGTCCCGCCGACAGGAAAGCGGACTGCAGGGTGTGGTGAACCGCTGCCCGGGTGTCCTCCACGTCCTGCACGATCAACGGGTTGTTGCCACCCATCTCCAGGGCCAGGATCTTCTGGGGCTGCCCGCCGAACTGTTCGTGCAGCAGGTGACCAACCGTGGAACTGCCGGTAAAGAACAGCCCGTCAATCTGGTCATGCCCCGCCAGGGCCCGGCCGGTATCCACCTCGCCCTGGATCAGGTTCAGGACGCCGTCTGGCAACCCCGCGAGCTGCCAGAGCCGCACTGTCATTTCCGCCACTCCCGGTGCCAGTTCACTGGGTTTGAAGACCACGGCATTGCCCGCCAGCAACGCCGGCACGATATGGCCATTGGGCAGGTGACCGGGGAAGTTATAGGGGCCGAATACTGCCACCACGCCATGGGGTTTATGCCGCAGGACCGCCCGGCCTCCAGGCACATCGCTCTCACGGAAGCCGGCCCGTTCGTCCCGGGCCCGTATCGAGATATCGATCTTGCCGATCATGGCCGACACTTCCGTTCGTGACTCCCACAGCGGCTTGCCGGTTTCACGGCCAATCTGGTGAGCCAGCGTTTCCCGATGCTCCTCAAGCAATTCGCCGAAACGGCGAACCACCGCCTCACGCTCACCGGCGGATATCCGGGACCAGACCACGAATGCCTGGCGGGCTTCATTCACCGCCGCATGGACATCGTCCATCCCGGCTCCCGAGCCCTGCCAGACGGTTTCCCCGGTGACCGGGTGCAGGGACTCCAGCGCCTCGCCATGGGCCGAGGCCCACAGACCATTGATAAACAGTTCACCGGTCAGCGTCAGGTTCATGAAGCACCTCCTGGGTCGACGAAAGGGCGGGGAAAAAACCTTCTACCCCTACAGGTATTGGTCAGAACAACGTTTCTTTCAAGGAGGCAATACGTACCTGATCGCCCTCACTGATGCCAAGCACCTCCATGATCGGCGCCGGCACCTGTACTTCGTCATCGCGTACGGCCTCCCTGGGAAGCGTGCCGACCCGGAAATCGTCGAAGGAGCGGTTGGAGATCATGACCTTGTCGCTGGCGGACAGGTTGTCCAGCAGCGGCCGGTCCACCCGTTTGACGGGGCGCAGGATGCTCTGGCGGATGGTGCGGATGTTGTGGAGGAAAGCTTCCACCACCGGGCCGCCATCGAAGATGTCCACCAGGCCGTTGAAGTTGAAACCCTCCGCCTGGAGCATGTTCAGGGCTGGTTCGGTATTGCGGTGGACTTTGCCAATCACGTCGGAGGCGCTTTCCGGCAGCAGTGACAGGTATATCGGAAACCGGGGCATGAGTTCGGCGATGAAAGATTTGTTGCCCCGGGCGGAGAGGCGGTCGGCCTCGACGAATTCCATGTCGAAGAAGCGTCGCCCAAGGGCGTCCCAGAGGGGGCTCTGGCCCTGGTCGTCGGAGACGCCCCGCATTTCGGCGAAGATCTTGTCGGAGAAGTGTTCGCGGAACTCGTCCAGGTACAGGAATCTCGCCCGGGAGAGCAGCAGGCCGTTACCGCCGCCCCGGTGGCTGTCCGCCAGCAGCAGGGAGCCGATTTCGGTGGCGTCGGTCATGTCGTTGGTGAGGTAGAGCGTGGGGGTGCGGACGTGGACGTCGAGTTCGCGGCTGTCGCTGACGGTGATGCTGAGGCGGTAGTTGTAGAACACTTCGTCCAGGCCCACCCTGGCCTGGATGCCGCTGATGCCGGCGCAGCATTGTTGTTCGGTGTCTTCCAGGGCGAACAGGTAGAGGCCGGCGTCGGGGGAGCGGCGGCCCTCGAAGGTGTCCCGGGCTTTCTGGATCTTGCGTTGGAGGAGTTCGCGTTCCGGCGGGAGGGTGGTCATGCCGTTGCCGGCGGAGGCGGCCATGGCGTAGAGGTCATCCAGATCTGTTTGCTGAAGTGGCCGGATGATCAGCATAAGCCCTCCAAGACTTCAGGTTTGGGTGCTGGGTCGGCGATCTGGTACTGCTTTCCGGGACACGCCGTGAATACCTCCCTGTAGGCTCTTCGAAAACGTCCCTGTTTTCGAAGGTCCCGGAAAGCAGTACCAGACCACCCACCGCGACATCCTGCAATTCGCCACAGGATTCTTCTACTTGGTCAGTGTAGCCACCGCTTTCTCAAAGCGCTCAAGCCCTTCCTCGATATCCTGATCCGGAATGATCAGGGACGGAGCCAGGCGGACCACGTCGGCGCCGGCGACCAGGATCATAAGACCCTCCGCCTGGGCCGCCGCCAGGAATTCCTTGGCCTTACCCTTCCACTGGTCGGTCAGGACACAGCCCAGCAACAGGCCTTCTCCGCGCACATGGCTGAAGATGTCGTATTTCTCGCCGATGGCCATCATGCCCTTGCGCAATTTTTCGGAACGGACCTTCACGCCCTTGAGGATGTCCGGCTGACTGATGGTGTCGACAACCTTCTGGGCCACGGCACAGGCCAGCGGGTTGCCGCCGTAGGTGCTGCCGTGGGTGCCGACGCCCAGGCTTTCTGCCACTTTCGCGGTGGTCAGCATGGCCGCCACCGGGAAGCCGCCGCCCAGGCCCTTGGCGCTGGTCAGGATGTCGGGGGTGACACCGTAGTGCTGGTAGGCGTAGAGGTGGCCGGTGCGTCCGGCGCCGCTCTGGACTTCGTCGAACACCAGCAGGGCATCGTGGTCATCGCACAGTTTCCGCAGGCCTTCCAGGAATTCCGGTTCAGCCGGCATGACGCCGCCCTCGCCCTGGATGGGTTCGACCACCACGGCACAGGTCTTTTCCTTCGAGATCAGTTCCTTGACCGAATTCAGGTCGTTGTAGGTGGCGTGGTGGATGCCGCCGGGGGCCGGTTCGAAACCTTCCAGGTACTTGGGCTGGCCGCCGACGCTGACGGTGAACAGGGTACGACCGTGGAAGGAGTTGGTGAACGCGATGATTTCGTGTTTTTCCGGGCCTTGGTGCTGCCAGCCATAGCGACGGGCGAGTTTGAAGGCGGCTTCGTTGGCTTCCCCGCCGGAGTTGGCGAAGAACACACGCTCGGCGAAGGTGAGTTCGCACAGGGTGCGGGCCAGGCGCAGGGCCGGTTCGTTGGTGAGTACGTTGGAGACATGCCAGAGCTTTTCTGCCTGTTCATACAGGGCGCCGATCAGACCCGGGTGGGCGTGTCCCAGGCTGTTGACGGCGATGCCGCCGGCGAAGTCGACGTACTCTCGGTCGTCCTGGTCCCAGACCCGTGACCCCTCGCCTCGCACGGGAATCATGGCGCCGGGGGCGTAGTTGGGTACCATGACATCGTTGAAGAGTTCGCGGGTGACGGGTTCTCTGTTCATAAGTTCCTCTCTGACCTTCCCGGGACCGGCCAACGGACCGGCGTGTAAAGCCCTATCATACGCCAGAGGGGCAGGTGCAGGAAAACTCAGGAGGTCCCGGGCTCCACTCCAAGGATGTCAGGCTTACCCACTGGCGGAAGTTCCAGGATTGTCAGGCCCTTTACCCCCTTCCCGGAGAGTGCCTTGACCACCAGTTTGTAGGAATCCATATCGAAGGTGACGGCGGTGCCGCGAAGGCTGAGGTCCTCCAGTTCTTCGTCAGAGCGCAGGGTGACCACATGCATCCAGTTGTAGATCACCAGGATCTCCGTTCGCCCGGTACCGGGGTTGTGTTCCCGCACGCCCACCGGCCCCTGCCAGGGCCAGGTTTTCAGTCGCAGACTGTGGAAGGCGATCTGTACCCGCAGGTTGTAGCGGATGACATCCTCAAGGCCTTCGCAGGCGCCCTTGCATCGGCCCAGGGTACGCTGGAAGCAGGGTCCTTCCTGATCCGGGGGTTCCAGATCCAGCAGGCGGTTGCACAGTTCGTTCTTGCCGGCAATGCCGGTTAGCGCCCTCTGGGCGTCGCGTTTGCTGCGAAACAGGCCGTAGTAGTCCCCGAGCCGGTGGGGTTCGACCTGCTGTACCAGGCGCGCCTGCAGATAGCCCTGGGCATTTTCGGTCAACTCGATGCTCCAGAGCGTCTTGGCGGGACGGGAACGGCGGTTGTACATCGGCCGCAGGGCCTTGATCTGGCGCAGCTCCAGTAACAGTGCGCCCAGTTCACCGGCGGTTTCCGTCCAGTCCACACGGCGCATGCTCTCGGACAGCCTCACGCCCTTGCTGGAGTTGTGGTCACCTGAGAAATGGGAGGCGACCCTCTGGGCGATGTTCGTGCTCTTGCCCACGTACAGCAGTACGTCGTTCTCGCCGTAGAAACGGTAGACGCCGGGCACCGACGGTATGTCGTCGAGCACATCCGGTGGCATGTGGGAAGGCACGCTGGGGCGCTGGAGCAGGGTGCGGACCGCCTGCTCTACGGCATCCACACCCTTGTCTTCCAGGGCGTGGGTAAAGAAGTCAACCATCGCGGAAACATCCCCCATGGCCCGGTGTCGCTGCACCTGGGCCAGGCCGTGGCGCTGGATCAGGGCGTCCATGTTGTGGCGACGATGTTCAGGATAGAGCCGCCGGGACAGCTTGACCGTACACAGCACCCGGGCCGAGAACGGTTGCACCAGGCGACGGAACTCCGCCTTGATAAAGCCATAGTCGAAGCGGGCGTTATGGGCAACGAAGATACAGCCCTCCAGGCGTTCCCGGAGTTCATCCGCAATGGCCCCGAACATCGGTGCATCGGCAACCATGTCATTGGTGATACCGGTGAAACGCTCGATATAGGCGGGAATCCTGGTCTGGGGGTTGACCAGGGTCTGCCATTCACCCACCACCTCACCATCACGCCAGAAGCGGATGCCGACTTCCGTGATCCGGTCGTGGCCGGCAGATCCACCGGTGGTTTCCAGATCCAGAAAGGCAAGGGTTGCGGAGCCCAGGAAGGCTTTCAAAGGGGTGCCGTCGTTCATCCCTGCATTATACGGAGGGCGAGACCAACTTCGTTAATGCAGCTTTCGAATACATACTGAGAGCTCTCCACAATTCGTCTAAAAAATCATTCATATTCGCCTATCAACATTGCAGTTTCGTTACTTGTTTGCCACGTTAGTGGGGTGTTCTACCGAAGAAGCGGAGAAATAACGGCAAACTACACATGTAACGCAACAGAGAGAGGACGAACATGAAGAAGAATGTACTCGCCAAGGCAATTGGCTTGACATCCGCTGCAATGGCACTGGGCATCGCGTCCGGTCAGGCAGCCGCCGTCGAGTTCGAAGCAGGTGACGTCATGCTCGACGTGTACGGCTACGCTCAACTGAATGCGGTTTACGACATTGATCAGGACATCGGCCTGGATACTCAGGCTGGTCACTTCCCTTACCTGTTTGACAACGACGATGGCCGGGATGGCCATTTTGATGCCGACGCGCAGCAGTCCCGGCTCGGTGTCACCGCCACCCACGCCAGTGGCGTCAGCGTAACCGTTGAAGGCGACTTCCGCGGTGGCGACTTCCGCCTGCTACGCGCCTACGGTGAATATGGCAACTGGATGGCCGGTCGCAACTGGTCTAACTACACCAGTTTCGTGGGCTGGACACCTACCCTGGACTTTGACGGCCTGGCCGGCCTTGCTGGGATACAGGACCGCGCAGCACAAGTTCGCTACTCTAACGGCCCCTGGTCGTTCTCGGTGGAAGACCCTAACTTTCAGAGAATCGCGGATACCGATGACGAAAAGCAGAGTGCTCCCGTGGTTACCGCTCGCTATGAAGACGCTCTCACTTCCAATGTGATGTTCAGCGCTGGCGCTTTGCTGCAATACCTGTCCTATGACGAAGGCGATGCCGGTGACGACGACAATGCCGTTGGCATGGCTGGCTATGTTGCCGCTGATATCTCACTGACCGACGCCCTCACCCTGCACGGCGTACTGAATGCCTCAGATGGCGCCAACGGCTACCTCTACCGTTCCGGTGATAGTGGCTTTGGCGGGAACGATGCCTATCTTGATGGCAGCAGCCTGGAAACCATCTCCGGTTATGGCGGCACAATCGGTGCGTCTGCCGATGTCGGAGCAGGCACTCTGAACGCAGGCTACGGCTTGGTCGAGATGGACTGGGACGACTATGAAAGCGATGTGGGCGCCGCAGCGGCGGATGCCCGGGTTGAAACCAACAGCAACGCCTTCGTGAACTATCAGTGGAATCCCATTGAGCACGTGATGCTGGGCGTTGAATACGGTTACTTCAAGTCCGAGCTCTACAGTGGCGATAGCGAAGACGCCCAACGGGTCATGTTCGCATCCCGCTACAGCTTCTGATAATCCCACCTGAAATCGGCGTCCCCCGCTCCGGGGGACGCCTCTTCTTCCTACCGACCTTCGCCGATCAGGCTACCCGCTAAAGCAGCAACTGCCGGATATCCCCCAACACCTGCGCCAGGTAGTTGGTGAACCGCGCCGCATCGGCGCCATTCACCGCCCGGTGGTCGTAGGACAGGGACAGCGGCAGCATCAGCCGGGGCTGGAAGGCCTCGCCATCCCACACCGGTTTCATCGCCGCCTTGGACACCCCGAGGATCGCCACTTCCGGCGTGTTCACAATGGGCGTGAAGGCGGTGCCACCGATGCCACCCAGGCTGGTGATGGAGAAGCAGGCACCCTGCATCTCTGCCGGCTTGAGCTTCTTGTCCCGGGCCTTGTCCGCCAGTTCCTGGGCTTCCGCCGCCAGTTGCCAGAGGCCCTTCTGGTCCACGTCCCGGATCACTGGGACCATCAGCCCATGGGGCGTGTCCACAGCGATGCCGATGTGGATGTACTTCTTGCGCACCACCTCCTTGCGCTCCATGTCCAGAGACACGTTGAACTGGGGCAGCGCTTCCAGGGCGGCGGCGCAGGCCTTGAGGATAAACGGCAGCGGCGTGAGCTTGACGCCCTTTTTCTCGCCCGCCTGTTTCTGGCCCTTGCGGAAGGCCTCCATCTCGGTGATGTCGGCATCGTCGAACTGGGTCACGTGGGGCACGTTGAGCCAGCTCTTCTGCATGTTGGTGGCGGTAGCCGTCATCATGCGGGACATGGCTTCCCGTTCCACCTCGCCGAACTGGCTGAAGTCCGGCAGCTTGATGCCCGGGATGCCCGCACCTTCCACGGAACCACCCTCCTGGACCTTCTTCAGGTTCTGGCGGATGTAGGCTTCCACATCCTCCTTGAGGATGCGGTGCTTCGGGCCACTCGGTTTGACCTTGGTGAGATCAGCCCCCAGTTCCCGGGCCACCTTGCGCACCGCCGGACCTGCATGGACCTTGCTGCCGGGCGTCGGCGGTTGATAGGTGCTGTCGCCCTGCCCTTCATCCGGGGCGGACGCTTCCTCCTTGCCAGCATCCTTTTCACCCCTGGCCGGTTTGCGCTCCTTGTCACTGCGAGGCTCTTCGGACTTGCCGGTGTCGTTCGCGTCATCGGCTTCGTCACCGCCAGCCTCTTCGACGGTCATCTCCAGCAGGTCATCGCCTTCGGAGAGCTTGTCCCCTTCCTTCACCAGGATCTTCCCGACCTTGCCGGCATAGGGGGACGGGATTTCCATGGTGGCCTTGTCGGATTCGACGGTGACCAGCGGATCTTCCTCGGAGACGGTATCGCCTTCGCTGACATTGATCTCGATGACCGGCACATTCTCGAAGCCGTCCAGGGGCGGGACCTTGACGGTCTCCTTGCGACTACCGCCCTTCTTTCCTGAGCTTTTCTGCTTGTCGGTCTCGCTGTCGTCTTTCGACGCCTTTTCCTTGTCACCGTCCGAGTCGGCATCCTTTTCCTTCGACTCGTCCGTGTCCTTCTCGGCTTTTTCCGGTTCGTCGTCTTCGTCGTTGTCCTCGCTGCTGTCACCACCGGCACCATCAGCATCGATGGTGCCGACCACATCGCCCTCGCTGAGCTTGTCGCCCACCTTGACGGACAGCTTGGTGATCTTGCCGGCATAGGGAGCCGGCAGCTCGACGGAAGCCTTGTCGGACTCCACGGTCAGGATGGGATCCTCCTCCTCAACCGTGTCACCCTCGCTGACCAGCACTTCGATCACCTCAACCTCGTCCGCGCCGCCGAGGTCGGGAACCTTGATCTCCTGTTCACTCATGGTTACCTCCTCAGCTCAGCACCGGATTGGGTTTGTTACGGTCGATGCCGTACGTGCGCATGGCCTCCAGCACCTGGTCGTTCTTGACCTCGCCGTCTTTCGCCAACGCGGACAGGGCACTGATCGTCACGTAGTACCGGTCCACCTCGAAGAAGTGGCGCAGTTTCTCGCGGGTATCACTGCGACCGAAGCCGTCGGTGCCCAGGGTGAAGTAGGTCTTGGGAATGTAGGCCCGCAGTTGTTCGGAGTGCAGCTTGATGTAGTCAGTGGCCGAGACCACCGGGCCCTGCTGCTTCTCCAGGCACTGGGTGACGTAGGCCTTTTTCTGGGTGTCGTCCGGATGCAGGTGGTTCCAGCGCTCCACGTGCATGCCGTCCCGGGCCAGTTCGTTGTAGCTGGTGACGCTCCAGACGTCGCTGGCCACGCCCCAGTCATCCTTCAATAGCTGTGCCGCTGCCCGGACCTCGTTGAGGATGGCGCCAGAGCCCAGCAACTGAACCCGGGGAGTCTTCTTGCGGCCCTTGGTTTCAACCGATTCGAACTTGTACATGCCCTTGATGATTTTCTCGGCCAGGCCCTTGGTCTTGGGCATGGCGGGCTGGTGGTAGTTCTCGTTCTCGATGGTGAGGTAGTAGAAGACGTGGCGGTTGTCCTCGAACATCTCCTTGATGCCATGCTGCACCACCACGGCCATTTCGTAGCCGAAGGCCGGGTCGTAGCTGCGGCAGTTAGGCACGACGTTGAACAGCACGTGGCTGTGGCCATCCTGGTGCTGCAGGCCTTCGCCGTTCAGCGTGGTGCGGCCGGCGGTGCCGCCGATCAGGAAGCCCTTGGCCTGCATGTCGCCGGAGGCCCAGACCAGGTCCCCCACCCGCTGGTAACCAAACATGGAGTAGAAGATATAGAACGGGATCAACGGGAAGTTATTGTGGCTGTAGGAGGTGGCGGCAGCCATCCAGGCGGCCATGGAACCGTCCTCGTTGATGCCTTCCTGCATGATCTGGCCTTTCTTGTCCTCCCGGTAGTACATGATCTGGTCCCGGTCCTGGGGCACGTACTTCTGGCCTTCGGAGGTGTAGATACCCAACTGGCGGAACATGCCTTCCATGCCGAAGGTTCTTGCCTCGTCGGGGACGATGGGCACCACCCGCTTGCCGACACGCTTGTCCTTCACCAGGGCGTTGAGCAGGCGCACGAAGGTCATGGTGGAAGACACTTCCCGGTCACCGGAGCCGTCCAGCACGGATTTGAAGATATCCAGCTCGGGCACCTTCAGGGGCTGGCTGTCCTTGCGCCGCTTGGGATAGAAGCCGCCCAGTTCCTGCCGGCGCTTGTTCATGTAGACGATTTCCGGGCTGTCAGGCGCCGGACGATAGTAGGGCACGTCCTCCAGTTCGTCGTCCTTCAGGGGGATGCCGAAGCGGTCCCGGAAAGCCTTGAGGGCGTCCTTGTCCAGCTTCTTGAGGGAGTGGGCGGTGTTCTGGGCCTCGCCTGCCGCGCCAAAGCCGTAGCCCTTGATGGTGTGGGCCAGGATCACGGTCGGTCGGCCGTTGGCCTCGGTGGCCGCTTTCTGGTAGGCCGCGTAGACCTTGTAGGGGTCGTGGCCACCGCGGTTGAGCTTCTTGATGTCCTCATCGGACAGGTCTTCGGCGAGCTTGGCCAGCTCCGGGTACTTGCCGAAGAATTCCTTGCGGGTGTAAGCCGGGCCCTGGCTGATGTAGTTCTGCAATTCGCCGTCAACCGCCTCATCCATGGCCCGTTGCATGACACCGTCCTCGTCCTTCTCGAACAGCGGGTCCCACATGCGGCCCCAGACCACCTTGATGACGTTCCAGTCGGCACCCCGGAAGATGCCTTCCAGTTCCTGGATGATCTTGCCGTTACCCCGTACCGGGCCGTCCAGGCGCTGCAGGTTGCAGTTCACCACGAAAATGAGGTTGTCCAGCTTCTCGCGACCGGCCTTGGAGATGGAGCCCAGAGTCTCAGGTTCGTCGCACTCGCCATCGCCCACGAAGCACCAGACCTTGCGATCGCCCATGTCGATCAGCTCACGACTGTGCAGGTACTTCATGACGTGGGCCTGGTAGATGGCCTGGATCGGACCCAGGCCCATGGACACGGTGGGGAACTGCCAGTAGTCCGGCATCAGCCAGGGGTGCGGGTAGGAGGACAGGCCATTGCCGTCCACCTCTTCCCGGTACTTGTCCAGTTGTTCCTCGTCAAATCGACCTTCCAGGTAGGAGCGGGCATAAATGCCCGGGGAGGCATGGCCCTGGAAGTAGATCAGGTCGCCCTCACGCTTTTCATCACCACCGTGAAAGAAGTAGTTGAAGCCCACGTCGTACAGGGTGGCGGCGGACGAGAACGTGGACACGTGCCCGCCCAGCTCCCCGGGACGCTTATTGGCCCGTAGCACCATGGCTAGCGCGTTCCAGCGGATCAGCGAGCGGATACGCCGTTCCATGAACAGGTCCCCCGGCATGCGGGCCTCGTCCCTGAGCGGGATGGTGTTGCGGAACGGCGTGGTGATGGAGTAAGGCAGTTCCGTGCCTTCCCGGCTGGCCCGTTCGGACAATCGCTCAAGGATGTACTTCGCCCGCTCGACACCCTCGTTCTCGATCAGGGATTCCAGTGCGTCCAGCCATTCGCTGGTTTCAGTGGGGTCTTCATCCTGGTACATCGAACCCTCCCATGTTTTGTATGGTGCGGCCAGGGCGCCGCGCGAAGGGGTGTTTCAAGGCTGTGCAAACACACCCGAAGAGAAGAGTGGCCACCACAAGCATAGAACAGCCCCACCGAATTCACCGGTATCGGGACAGGTTTGTGGTGATAACCGGGGGCGCCATTGCCGCCGGGATTTTTCAGAGGAACTTCAAGACTATAGTCAACGCGGGACAATGACCACAACCCAACCAAGGTCGAAGGCGGATACGGGAGCACATAGGGGATGTACGTATTACCCCGAGGTCAGGATGCCTCCATCTCCCCGGGGCCACAAAGCTTTTCACACTAAAGATCTCCAGCGAACCGTCCGCCCCTCAAATATTGCAGTTAAAAGTCGTTATTTTTACCAAAGACGCAGATAAATCACATAATCTCCTGAAATCTCATAAAAATAGCCAGAAGAAAACCAGGGTAGGCGGGGATTCTTTTAATTAGACCTGAAAATGTTGTCCCTTTCCGGTATACTTGCCTGCCCGTTTTTTGACCAGTGGTGACTGATACGATCCGGTCAGTCACCGGCCATTTCACTCAGACAGAGGGCGATTCATGAATTCCATCGTCACCTTTCCGAACCGGATTCCGACCGTCGAGTTTGAAGAGCGTCGTTTTCAGGTTTACACCGATCGCCAGCTCGACAAGATTGAGGTTATCCAGAATCTCCCGGAAGAAACCCTGTTCGAAATGAAAGTGGTGGCCAGTGTGCTACCGTTCCGGGTCAACGAATACGTGATCAACGAACTGATCGACTGGAACAAGGTTCCCAATGACCCGCTTTACCAGCTCGTATTCCCGCAGAAGGGAATGCTGAAGGACGAGCACTACGAGCGCATGGCCAGGCTGCACCGGGAAGGCGCGGACAAGAAGCTGATCCAGTCCGTGGCGAAGGAAATCCGCGACGAACTGAACCCGCACCCGGCGGGCCAGATGGAAATGAACCAGCCCATGCTGGACGGCGAGCCCCTGGAAGGCCTGCAACACAAGTACCGGGAAACCGTGCTGTTCTTCCCCGCCCAGGGGCAGACCTGCCACTCCTACTGCACCTTCTGTTTCCGCTGGGCGCAGTTTGTCGGTGACAAGGACCTGAAGATGGCCAGCACCGACGCCGAGAAACTGCACGGCTACCTGAAGGAGCACACCGAGGTCAGCGACCTGCTGATGACCGGCGGCGACCCCATGGTCATGAAGACCAAGAACCTGGTGCAGTACCTGGAGCCCCTGCTGGGGCCGGAGTTTGACCATATCCAGACCATCCGCATCGGCACCAAGGCGCTGACCTTCTGGCCGTACCGCTTTGTCACTGACAAGGACGCCGACGAGCTGATCGAGCTGTTCGCCAGGCTGGTGGATGCCGGCAAGCACGTAGCCCTGATGGCCCATTACAACCACTGGCAGGAGATCACCACCGATATCGCGGAAGAGGCCATTCGCCGCATCCGTGCCACCGGTGCCGAGATCCGCGCCCAGGGCCCACTGATCAAGCACGTCAACGACGACGCCGATGCCTGGGCCAGGCTGTGGAAGAAGCAGGTGAAGCTGGGCATCATCCCCTACTACATGTTTGTGGAGCGGGACACCGGCGCCAAGAACTACTTCGAGGTGCCCCTGGCAAAAGCCTACGAGGTCTATCGGGAAGCCATGAAGCAGGTATCCGGCCTGGGCCGTACCGCCCGCGGCCCCAGCATGAGTGCCGGCCCCGGCAAAGTGGAGATCCAGGGCATCGCCGAGATCAAGGGCGAGAAGGTGTTCGTTCTGCGCTTCCTGCAGGGCCGCAACCCGGACTGGGTGCAGCGCCCCTTCTTTGCCAAGTACAGCGACACCGCCACCTGGCTGCATGAGCTGGAGCCGGCGTTCGGCGAGGAGAAGTTCTTCTTCGAGGACGAGTACGAGCAGATGCGCAAGGGTAACGGCTGATAAAGCCCCCCGTGACGCCGAGAAGGGCAGCCCGCGGGCTGCCCTTTTTTGTGGGCCGGGATTTTATCGGACCCATAACGCAGAAAGCCGCCCCGGTCTCCCGGGACGGCTTTCAGGTACAGCGTAATGCTTAGCTGAAGTCGGTCGGCTGCTCGCCTTCCTTCACTTCCTTCATGGACAGCTTCACGCGGCCACGGTTGTCCACATCCAGCACCTTGACGGTGACTACCTGACCTTCGCTGAGCACGTCGGTGACGTTCTCGACGCGCTGGTCGGAAATCTGGGAGATGTGCACCAGGCCGTCCTTGCCGGGCAGGATGTTGACGAAGGCACCGAATTCCATGATGCGCTCGACCTTGCCCTTATAGATGGCACCGACTTCGATCTCCGCAGTGATTTCCTTTACCCGGTTGACCGCTGCCTGAGCTGCAATCTGGGTGTCGGCGTAGATCTTCACGTTGCCGTCATCGTCCAGGTCGATGGAGGCGCCGGTCTCGTCACAGATTGAGCGGATGGTGGCGCCGCCCTTGCCGATCACGTCACGGATCTTGTCCGGATGGATCTTGATGGTGGTGATGCTCGGCGCACGCTCGGACAGCTCGGCCCGGGGCTTGGCAATGACCTTGGCCATTTCACCCAGGATGTGCTGGCGGGCTTCGTGGGCCTGCTCCAGGGCAAGCTCCATGATCTCGTCGGTGATGCCGTTGATCTTGATGTCCATCTGCAGGGCGGTAACGCCTTCAGAGGTACCGGCCACCTTGAAGTCCATGTCACCCAGGTGATCCTCGTCACCCAGGATATCGGTCAGTACCGCAAACTTCTCGCCTTCCTTCACCAGGCCCATGGCGATACCGGCTACCGGTGCCTTGATGGGCACACCCGCGTCCATCAGCGCCAGGGAAGAGCCACACACGGAGGCCATGGAGCTGGAACCGTTGGACTCGGTGATCTCGGATACGGCGCGGATGGTGTACGGGAATTCCTCAATCGTCGGCATAACAGCCGCAACGCCACGCTTCGCCAGACGACCGTGACCTACCTCGCGACGACCCGGCGTACCAACACGACCGGCCTCACCCACGGAATAGGGAGGGAAGTTGTAGTGGAACAGGAACGGGTCCTTTCGCTCACCTTCCAGGGCATCGATGATCTGCATGTCCCGGGCGGTGCCCAGGGTAGTGGTCACGATGGCCTGGGTCTCGCCACGGGTGAACAGGGCGGAGCCGTGGGTGCTGGGCAGCACGCCAACCTCGATGTTGATCGGGCGAACGGTCTTGTTGTCGCGACCATCGATACGGGGCTTGCCTTCGATGACCTGCTGGCGAACCACGTTCTTCTCAACCTTGCCGAAGTACTTCTTGACCTCTTCTTCAGAGGGCTGGCCCTCTTCTTCGCCGGCCAGCTTCTCGACGGCGGCGTCCTTGATTTCCTTCAGCTTCGCATACCGCTCCATCTTGTCACGGATAGCGTAGGCTTCAGCGATATCACCGCCGAAACCTTCCTTGATGGCATTCAGCAGATCCGTATTTTCCGGCTCCGGCTGCCAGTCCCAGCGAGGTTTACCGACTTCCGCAGCAAACTCCTTGATGGCGGCAACCGCGGACTGCATCTCCTGATGGGCAAACAGCACGCCGCCCAGCATCTGGTCTTCGGTCAGGCCCTTGGCTTCGGATTCAACCATCAGCACGGCATCTTCAGTACCGGCAACCACCATGTCCAGCAGCGAGGTTTCCAGCTCTTCGAAGGTCGGGTTCAGGAAGTAGCCACGCTCATTGGTGAACGCCACACGGGAGGCACCAATGGGGCCATCAAACGGAATACCGGAGATGGACAGGGCAGCGGAAGCGGCCAGCATGGCGGCAATGTCCGGATCCTGGGTCTTGCTGGAAGACATGACCGTCAGGATGACCTGGGTTTCGTTCATGTACCCGTTGGGAAACAGGGGACGAATCGGACGGTCGATCAGGCGGGAGGTCAGGGTTTCCTTCTCGGAAGGACGCCCCTCACGCTTGAAGAAACCACCGGGAATCTTGCCCACGGCGTAAGTCTTCTCGAAATAGTTGACGGTCAGCGGGAAAAAAGGCTGACCGGGTTTGGCCTCTTTTGCACCAACCACCGTACCCAGTACGGAAATATCGTCGATGGTCACCAGCACCGAGCCGGTGGCCTGGCGGGCAATACGGCCCGTTTCGAGGGTGACGGTCTTACCGCCGAGCTCGAAGGTTTTCTTGGTTGCTTGTGGAATCACAATAGCTCCTGATTTCGCTTGAGTGTCCAATGCACCAGACCAGGATGACGCGGTCCCGAAACCCTGCTACCGGAAAGCGAACAGGCTGTTGCAAAACCCCGGAGCACAAAGCCCGGGCCTTTCAACAACCTGCTATCGGCGCTCTCGGTCATGACAGCAGAAGCACTTCGGTAGTGGCGTAACAACCGGTTCTGGTACCGGTTAGGGTGGAAAAGCATACCCCGATGACAGGCACGGACCGAAACCCGTCCCAGCCATCGGAGCACAGGCCGGCACCAGGATGGCACCGGCCGGCAGGTCGTCCGCTTAGCGACGCAGACCCAGACGCTGGATCAGTTCCAGGTAACGGTCGGCGTTTTTGCGCTTCAGGTAGTCCAGCAGCTTACGACGCTGGTTAACCATGCGAATCAGGCCGCGGCGGGAATGGTGATCCTGCTTGTTGGCCTTGAAGTGGTCCTGCAGCTTGTCGATGTTAGCGCTCAGCAGGGCAACCTGTACTTCAGGAGAACCTGTGTCGCTATCGCCTTGCTGGTAGTCCTTGACGATCTGTGCTTTTTCCTCGGCTGAAAGTGCCATAAATCACCTCATTGTATGCGATGCCTGAAATCATCCGGCCGAACCGCGCATCTCTGCAGCCCGGCTAGGCAGCGGTTTCCCGAAGGCTACCGACTGCTTGAAACCAGACGACGTGGCACGATCTTGATCGCGTCATCGCCATCCGGCTGCCCTTCTCCGAGACCGACGAAAAGGCTGTCACCGTAGAGCCTGACCGGTCCGGAGAAAGACTGACCCGATATTCTAACGGGTTGTCCGTTCAATATCGACCGTAAATTTTGCCCCTCCAGAGCCAGTTCCGGGAACATGGTCAGGGCCTTGTCCGGGGCCACCAGCAGGCCATCCAGGGACTCGCCCTGCTCCCGCATCTGCTCAAGATCCGCGACCTGGTGAACATCGTCCAGCGTGAATCCCGACGCCAGTGTGCGGCGCAATGCGGACACATGGGCACCGCAGCCAAGAGCTTCGCCGATGTCTTCCACCAGGTTGCGGACGTAGGTGCCCTTGGTGCAATGCACCGCCAAGTCCAACTCTCCGTCGCGAACCGCCAGAAGCGTCAATTCATGGATGGTCACCGGGCGCGCGGGCCGCTCCACCTCAATGCCTTCCCGGGCGTATTCATAGAGGGGCCGCCCCTGGTGCTTGAGGGCCGAGTACATGGATGGCACCTGCTCGATATCACCCCGGAAATCCGTCAACACTGATTCGATATCACTTTCGGTCAATCCGGGCGGTACCGGACGCTCCGCCACCACAGCTCCCTCGCTGTCGGCGGTTTCTGTACGGATACCCAGGCGGGCGGTGGTGACATAGGCCTTGTCACTGTCGAGCATCAACTGGGAGAACTTGGTGGCCTCGCCAAAACACAATGGCAGCACACCGGTAGCCAGGGGATCCAGCGCCCCGGTGTGTCCCGCCTTGGCGGCACCATAGAGACGCTTGACCTGCTGGAGGACACCGTTGGACGTCACCCCCGCCGGCTTGTCGATGACCAGGATGCCGTTGACGTCACGGCCCTTTCGTCTGCGAGCCAAGCGTCAGGTCTCCTCGCCGGCATCGTCATCCCGACCCACCGCAGGCTTCTTGCCAACGGCCTGGTTGATCAGGCTGTCGATGTGACGGCTCTGGCCCTGCAGGGTGTCGAAGTGGAAACGAAGCTGCGGAATCACCCGCAGCTTCATGGCGCGACCGAGCTGCCCCCGGAGGAATCCGGAGGCATTGCGCAGCACTTTCAGGGAGTCCTGCACCTCGCCGGACTCCTCCGTCAGCTCCTCGGTACTCAGCAGGGAGACGTAGATATCGGCATAGCCGAGGTCCCGGCTGACACGCACCGCATTGATGGTCACCATACCCACGCGGGGGTCCTTGACCTCCCGCATGATCAGATGGGACAGCTCCTTCTGGATCTGGTCACCAATGCGGTCGAGACGACTGAACTCTCTTGGCATTTATGATCCCGTGGATTCCAGCTTGCGTTCGACACGAACCCGATCAAACACCTCGATCTGGTCGCCTACTTTCACATCGTAGCCCTTAACGCCGATACCACACTCCATGCCGTTGCGTACTTCCGGCACGTCATCCTTGAAGCGGCGCAGGGATTCCAGCTCACCCTCGAAGATCACCACATTGTCACGCAGCACGCGGATCGGCTTATTCCGGTAGACGGTACCTTCCACCACCATACAGCCGGCCACCTGGCCGAACTTCGGTGAGCGGAACACGTCCCGCACCTCGGCGATACCTACGATATCTTCCCGGAATTCGGGCGCCAGCATGCCGGTCAGGGCCGCCTTCACATCGTCGATCAGGTTGTAGATGATGCTGTAGTAGCGAAGATCGACACCTTCCTGCTCCACCAGGCGCTTGGCCGAGGTATCTGCACGGACGTTAAAGCCGAAGACCACCGCGTTGGACGCCACTGCCAGACTGATATCGGTCTCGGCGATACCACCCACGCCGGAGGACACAATCTTCACCTGGACCTCGTCATTCCCCAGGTCCAGCAGCGCCTTGGTGATGGCTTCCAGGGAACCACGAACGTCGGTCTTGAGTACCACGTTGAGGGTCTTGACCTCGTCCTTGCCCATATTCTCGAACAGGTTCTCCAGCTTGGCCGCCTGCTGACGCTGCAGCCGCTGCTCACGCTCACGGGTCTGTCGGAACTCGGCCAGTTCCTTCGCCTTACGCTCATCGGCCACGGCGAAGAACTCGTCACCGGCGTCCGGGGTACCGTTGAGACCCAGGATCTCCACGGGAATAGACGGCCCCGCTTCCTTAACCTGCTTGCCGGCTTCATCGGTCATGGCACGGACCTTACCGTACCAGGCGCCTGCAACGACCATCTCACCCTGACGAAGCGTGCCGTTCTGGACCAGCACAGTAGCGACAGAACCACGACCACGTTCCAGGGAGGATTCCACCACCACGCCCTTGGCCGGCGCATCCCTGACTGCTTCCAGCTCAAGAATCTCCGCCTGCAGCAGTACCGCTTCAAGCAGGTTCTCGATGCCATCGCCGGTATGAGCGGATACCGGCACGAACTGTACGTCGCCGCCCCACTCTTCGGGAATCACGTCCATGCCGGCCAGTTCGTTCTTGATGCGGTCCGGGTCGGCCTCTTCCTTGTCCATCTTGTTGATGGCAATGACCAGGGGCACGCCGGCTGAACGCGCATGGTCCACAGCTTCCTTGGTCTGTGGCATGACACCGTCGTCGGCGGCCACCACCAGGATGACGATATCGGTACACTGAGCACCACGGGCACGCATGGCGGTAAACGCCGCGTGGCCCGGGGTATCCAGGAAGGACACCATGCCGTGATCGGTTTCCACGTGGTAGGCGCCGATATGCTGGGTAATACCACCGGACTCGCCTGACGCAACCTTGGTGCGACGGATATAGTCCAGCAGTGAGGTCTTGCCATGGTCAACGTGACCCATAACACTGACCACCGGCGCGCGACGGGATTTTTCGCCTCCGCTCTCGGCGGCGATCTCGCTGATCACCTCTTCTTCAAAGGCATCCTCACTGACCGTCTTGGGCTTGTGTCCCAGTTCCTCGGTGACCAGCACAGCGGTTTCCTGGTCCAGGGCCTGGTTAATAGTGGCCATCACACCCATACCCATCAGGGTCTTGATCACATCGGCTGCCTTGACGGCCATGCGCTGGGCGAGATCACCAACGGTAATCGTTTCGGGGATTTCGACTTCTCTGACCATTGGTTTGGTTGGCTTCTCGAAGCCATGCCTTTTCTCTTTGGGTTTCTTTTTCGCCCGCAACGGCTTGCGCAGGGTGGTGTCCTCTTCTTCTTCGGACATCACGATGGGCTCTTCCACCGGGCGACTACGAGGTCCGCGATGACCGGCGGACTTCTTCTTCGGCTTGCCTTCTTCCACCTCGTCGGAGCGCTCACGGGCCTTCTCTTTCTTCTTCTTGGCCTTGCGCTCCTTGTCCTTCGCGGTTTCAGGGTCCGGCGGCGGCATCGGCATATCGTCTTCCGCTGCCGTGTTGGCTGGCTTCACCGCCTTGTTGGTTTCCTCTTTCGCACCTTCCTCGCCAACGGCAATGGGGCCGGTTTCCGGGGTCGGCTCCGGCTTGGCCGGCTCTGACTCCTGGGAGGGCTGCTCCGGTGCCGCCTCAGCGGTCGGCTGCGGCTGTGGCGCTGATTCCGCCTTCTCTTCCACCGGGGCTTCCGGCTGCTCCGCCTCTGCCTCTGGCTGCAGTTCCGTGCGCTTCACGTAGGTACGACGCTTGCGCACTTCGACGTTGACGGTCTTGCCGCGGTTGCCACCACCAGTCTTCAGGGTCGTGGTTGTCTTCCGCTTGAGGGTTATCTTGCTCGGTTCGGCGGCGGCCTCACCGTGGTTCTTGCGCAGATACGTCAGCAACTGCTGTTTCTCATCGCTGGTCACGGAATCATTTTCGGAACGGGCCTCAAGGCCGGCTTCCACGATCTGACGCAGCAAACGATCCACGGGAGCGCCTACATCATCGGCCAGTTGTTTAACGGTTACTTCTGCCATACTGGTCCTCCTCCCGGTTAAGCCTGGTCTTCAAACCAGGGTGCACGCGCCGTCATGATCAACTGACCAGCACGCTCTTCATCCATACCTTCGATGTCGAGCAGGTCATCAACAGACTGCTCGGCGAGGTCCTCCATGGTACGAACCCCCATACCCGCAAGCTTGAACGCGAGGGTACGGTCCATACCGTCCATGCCCAGGAGGTCTTCTTCCGGTTCGTTGCCCTCCAGGGCTTCTTCACTGGCCAGGGCCTTGTTCAGCAGGACATCCTTCGCCCGGCGGCGCAATTCGGTGACGGTTTCCTCATCAAAGCCTTCGATGGCAAGCATCTCCTCCATGGGGACATAGGCCACTTCCTCCAGGGAAGTGAACCCCTCTTCAATCAGGACGCCGGCAAACTCCTCGTCCACGTCCAGGTTTTCCATAAAGTGGTTCAGCAGGCGATTGTACTCCTGCTCCTGGCGCTCGCCCGCCTCCTCTTCGGTCATCACGTTCAACGTCCAGCCGGTGAGGTCACTGGCAAGGCGGACGTTCTGGCCGTTACGGCCAATGGCCTGGGCCAGGTTGTCCTCGGCCACGGCCACTTCCATGGTGTGACTGTCTTCGTCCATGACGATGGACGCCACTTCCGCCGGCGCCATGGCGTTGATCACCAGCTGTGCCGGGTTGTCGTCCCACAGCACAATATCGACACGCTCACCAGCCAGTTCGTTGGACACGGCCTGAACACGGGAACCACGCATACCGACACAGGCCCCGACCGGGTCGATTCGACGATCGTTGGTCTTGACCGCAATCTTGGCGCGGGAGCCGGGATCGCGGGCGGCACCGCGGATCTCAATCAGGTCCTCGGCGATTTCCGGTACTTCGATACGGAACAGCTCGATCAGCATCTGCGGGTCGGTGCGGCTGAGCATAAGCTGCGGGCCGCGGTGATCGGTGCGGATGTCCTGAAGCAGCGAGCGAACCCGATCGCCCATGCGGAAGGTTTCCCGGGGAATCAGCTGATCCCGGGGCAGCAGGGCTTCGGCGTTATTCCCCAGGTCGATGATGACATTGTCCCGTGTCACCTTCTTGACCGTACCGGAGATCAACTCGCCCACGCGGTCGCGGTAGCTGTCAACGATACGCATGCGCTCGGCTTCGCGCACCTTCTGGAAGATAATCTGTTTGGCGGCCTGGGCACCGATCCGACCAAAGCTCTCGGACTCGGTCTTCTCTTCGTAGATATCGCCGGGCTTGAGGCCAGGGTCGATCTCTTCCGCCTCCTGCAAGGTCAGCTCGGTACCCAGTGCGGGGACGGCGTCGTTGTCCACCACCAGCCAGCGGCGGAAGGTCTCGTACTCACCGGTGCGACGGTCGATGGCAACCCGGATATCCGCTTCTTCTTCTTCAAAGCGCTTCTTGGCTGCGGTTGCCAGTGCCAGCTCGATGGCCTCGAAAATGACGTCTTTCTCAACGCCCTTCTCGTTGGAAACGGCCTCAACCACCATCAGGATTTCTTTACTCATTGAAATGCCCTGCCCTTAAAATTCTCAGACTTGCAGTCACCCGGCCTTACTCGAAAACCGGCACAATGTTGGCTTTATCAATACTTTCGAACGGCAGCAGGTACTCGTGGTCATCCACCACAACCACCACGTCACCACCTTCGGTGCCCTTCAGGACGCCCTGGAACCTGCGCCGGCCCTCAAAGGCCATCCGCAGCCGGATATTGACCTGGTGTCCCGCCCAGTCATTGAACTGGTCCAGATAGAACAGGGGCCGGTCCATCCCCGGTGACGACACTTCCAGGGTGTACTCGTTTGCGATTGGATCCTCGACATCCAGCACACCGCTGACCTGCCGACTGACCTTCTCGCAATCCTCGACGCTGATGCCATCCTGCGGATCATCAATAAACAGTCGCAGTAACGAGTGGCGACCCTGGGAGCGGAATTCAATCCCCCAGAGTTCGTAACCAAGCCCCTCGACCACCGGCCGGAGGATTTCATCCAGTTTGTTCAGCTTCGCAGACAAGTCCGTTGAGACTCCTGTTGTAGGCCACCTGCCCCAGGCGGCACGGATTTTCAGACCACAAAAACAAAAAAAGGGCTGTCTGGCAGCCCTTTCATGCACCAGGGCCCGACGCGCCAGGCCCCTTAATCAAAAAGCCCCGCCTGCTCAGACAGTCCGTGCGCCTTGCACCGGAACTACCTGCCTGTGGGGCTTTTTGTTGCAAGTAATCGCGGAAACCACAGCGGCGTTCCGCCGACAGACACCTGGCCTGTCACCACGACCTGACGGGAACAAAACCCTACGCGCCAGACCGCTTCAATAATCGCCGGAGTATAAGGATCCGCGCGACCATGGTCAAGGACTGACCAAAAAAAACGGCTTGGGGCACACGACTCCAAGCCGTTTCTTGTATGGTGCCGAAGGCCGGACTCGAACCGGCACGGCTTACGCCACTACCCCCTCAAGATAGCGTGTCTACCAGTTCCACCACTTCGGCAATAACTCACTCGAGCTCGGGGATGGCATCGCCATCACCGCTCTCTTCTTCGCTGAGGCTCGGGGCAGCGCCCTCACCGTCACTTTCTTCACCGGCAGCGGACTCAGCGGGCGCAGACTCCTGCACCTGCTCGACGACGGGAACACCGGCCTGACCGGCGACTTCCGCACGCTGCTTGGCGAAGATCGCCAGCGAAAAACTCGTCACAAAGAATACCAGCGCCAGAATACTGGTCATCCGGGTCAGGAAGCTGCCGCTGCCCTGACTACCGAAGACCGTCTGGGAAGCACCGCCACCAAAGGCTGCGCCCGCATCAGCACCCTTGCCCTGCTGGATCAGAATCAGACCCACCAGTGCCACGGCAATCACCACGTGCACGACGACAACCAGTGTTTCCATCCAGTCCATAAATGCTCTCTGTCACCTTGCACAGCCAACAACTGACTGCGGTATTCATATGATCCTGCCTGGTCTTATGCCTTTGCTGCCTGGCAAATCGCGATAAAATCGTTTGCTTTCAATGACGCACCACCAATCAGGCCGCCGTCGATATCCGGCTGGGCAAACAGCGCGCCCGCATTATCCGGTTTTACACTGCCGCCGTAAAGCAGTGACATCTCATCTGCGGCAAAACCCAGCACCGAGAGCCTTGCCCTCAAAGTCCGATGCATGGCCTGGGCATCGTCGGAGGTCGCGGTCTTTCCGGTGCCGATAGCCCATACCGGCTCGTAGGCAACCACAATGCGTTCGGCGCACTCTGCCGCAACACCTGCCAGGGCGACCTCAGCCTGCCGACAGACCACCGCTTCGGCGTCACCGGCTTCACGCTCTTCCAGGGTTTCGCCCACACAGAGCATCACCTTCAGACCGCCCTCCAGGGCTCGAGCCACCTTTTCAGCAATGACCTCATCGGTCTCACCGAAAAGCTGCCGACGCTCGGAGTGCCCTACCAGGGCGTAATCACAACCGACATCCACCGCCATACTGGCAGACACTTCGCCGGTGTAGGCACCGCCCTGCCAGCGGGCAATGTTCTGGATACCGAGGGACAGACCGGAGCCCGAAAGCTCACCTTTCACCCCGCCCAGGTACAGCGAGGGAGGCATAATAACAACCTCGACGGCATTATCAAGCGCTACCGCAGATTCCCTGATGGCCGGCACCAGCTCCTGAACCAGCTCACTTGAGCCGTTCATCTTCCAGTTAGCTGCAACGATCTGTCTGCGCATGGCATTCCATTATCGAAGTTGCGGTACCGGGGGTCATCCAGAAACGAGCGCGAACTATACAGCAGGGAAAACGGCCGCACAAGTGCCTGGTGACGGGGATTAATCCGGCTTCGAGCCCTGCACCACCTCCGCCAGTTCCTCGGCGACGAGGGCAATGGCATCGGCATCCTCCCCTTCCGCCATCACACGGATCAGCGGCTCGGTTCCGGACGCCCGCAACAGGATGCGGCCCGCCGCTCCCAAGTGGTCCTCCGCCTTGCGCACAGCCCTGGCGATATCGGCACGCCCCATCGGATCGAAACGCTCGGCCACCCGCACATTGATCATGGTCTGGGGCAGCTTGGTCATGCCCTGGCGCAGCTCGCCGATGGACTGATCCGCCCGCCAGCAGGCCAGCAAGACCTGGAGCGCGGAAACGATACCGTCACCGGTGGTAGTGCAGTCGCGAATCACCAGGTGTCCGGAGCCTTCACCGCCAAGCAGCCAGCCCCGTTGCAGAAGACGCTCCATGACATAGCGATCCCCGACCTTGGCCCGCTCAAAGGGAATCCCCCGATCCTGCAGGGCCAGCTCAACACCCAGGTTGGTCATCAGGGTGCCCACAACCCCCCCATGAAGGGTACCGGATTTCTTGCGCTGGGAAGCGATCATGTAAATCAGCTCGTCGCCATCAATCTCTGTGCCGTCGCGGTCCACCATCAGTACACGGTCACCATCGCCGTCGAAGGCAATCCCCAGATCCGCATGCCGGTGTAGAACAGCCTCCTTCAGGGCCTCCAGGTGCGTGGAGCCGACACCGAGGTTGATATTCAGGCCGTCCGGATCGCCGCCAATCACGGACACCCGCGCGCCCAACTCCCGGAACACCTTGGGCGCCACATGGTAGGTGGCACCATGGGCGCAATCCAGCACGATATGCATGCCATCGAGTACAAACTCGTTGGGTACCGTGCTCTTGCAGAATTCCACATAACGGCCCGGCGCATCATCCACCCGGGTGGCCTTGCCCAGATCGGCGGACTCGCAGACGGACACCGGCTGCTCCAGCCAACGCTCGATCTCGGCCTCCAGGCTGTCATCCAGTTTGGTGCCGTCACCGGAGAAGAACTTGATGCCGTTGTCGTAGTGGGGATTGTGGGAAGCGCTGATCACGATACCGGCGCAGGCCCGGAAGGTCCGGGTCAGGTAGGCAATCGCTGGCGTGGGCATAGGGCCCAGCAGCTTGACATCGACGCCGGCGGCGGACAGGCCCGCCTCCAGCGCGGATTCGAACATATAACCTGACAGGCGGGTATCCTTGCCGATAATCACACTATTGGGCTGGCCATCCCGCTTGAAGGCCTGCCCGGCCGCCCACCCAAGTCGCAGCATGAAATCCGGGGTGATCGGCGCTTCACCCACACGCCCGCGAATCCCATCGGTGCCAAAGTACCTGCGCCCCACCGGCGACTTGCTATCCGTCATTGAAATGCTGCTCCTTTGAGATCTCTTGTTGTCTGCGGGCTTTCGGTTCAGATCCCCGGTACCGCTCGGTTCATCGCCTCGACCACCCTGACCGCATCCACCGTTTCCCGCACGTCATGTACCCGTATCACCGATACACCCTTCTGGGCGGATATTGTGGCGGCCGCCAGGCTCGCCGGCAAGCGCTCACTGACCTCCCTGC
Source organism: Marinobacter shunpengi (assembly GCF_045449695.1). Taxonomy (NCBI): domain Bacteria; kingdom Pseudomonadati; phylum Pseudomonadota; class Gammaproteobacteria; order Pseudomonadales; family Marinobacteraceae; genus Marinobacter; species Marinobacter shunpengi. The sequence goes on along the minus strand of NZ_JBJJKZ010000013.1, from coordinate 219,030 downwards.
CGGTGATCTCGCCAAGCATGGTCTTTCGCGACATGCCGACCAGTAAAGGGTAACCCAGCACCCGGAGCTGCTCCAGTGCCGCCAGCAGTTGCAGGTTGTGCTCCAGAGTCTTGCCGAACCCGAACCCCGGGTCCAGCAGGATATCCCCCGCCCCAATTCCGGCGGCTTCGCAGGCACGCACCCGATCCATAAGATAAGCGGCAACGTCACGGACCACGTGGCGATAGGCCGGATCGTCCTGCATGGTTCCGGGCGCCCCCTTCATATGCATCAGGCAGACGGGGAGCCCGGCTTCCATGACCGCCCCGACAGCCCCTTCCCGCTCCAGCGCCCGGACGTCGTTAATCAGCCCCGCCCCCAGGCGGGCGGCCTCACGCATGACAGACGGGGTACTGGTATCCACCGATATAATGGCATCGACTTCCCGGGCGATGGCCTCCACCACCGGGCCCACCCGATCCAGCTCCTCCTGCTCCGACACCGGATCGGCGCCGGGGCGGGTGGACTCCCCGCCAACATCCACGAAGGCGGCACCGTCTGCCACCATCTGCCTGGCCCGCTGCACGGCCAGGTCCAAGGTGTTGTACCGCCCACCATCGGAGAAGGAGTCCGGGGTGACATTCACAATACCCATGACATGGGCACGCCCCATGTCCAGCTCACGTCCCGCAAACGTCATTCGCATTGCAAACCTGCCTGACAAAGAATGTTCGGAAAGGGAAGATAGGGACAATCATGCACCAGAGGCAAACAAAAACGCCGCCCTTGCGGGCGGCGCTTCAGGCTACAGCCTCAAACTGCGGCAATCAGTGCTCACCGGCCGGCTGGCCAGCGGCATCACTGTCACGACCATCATGATCGGACAGGGTACCGGTTTCCGGCTGATCGATGGTGACGCCACCACCGGAGCTGCCGTCACCACCCCAGCCCTTGGGCGGACGAGGCGCACGGCCTTCCATGATGTCGTCAATCTGGAAGCGGTCGATGGTTTCATACTTCATCAACGCTTCCGCCATCAGATCCAGCTTGTCACGGTTCTCGACCAGGATCTGCCGGGCCTTCTCGTAACAGGTGTCGATAATATTGCGAACTTCCTCATCGATACGCTGGGCGGTCTCCGGCGAATATACCGTATGACTCTGACCCGCGCTGCGGCCCAGGAAGGGCTCCTCGCTTTCGGTGTCATACTGCAGCGGACCCAGCTTCTCCGACAGCCCCCACTTCGTGACCATGTTGCGAGCCAATTGCGTGGCACGCTCGATGTCGTTGGAGGCGCCGGTAGTCACACCCTCGAAGCCCAGGGTCAGCTCCTCGGCAATACGACCGCCAAACAGGCTGCAGATGGAACTGATCAGGAAGCGTTTGGAGTGACTGTACTTGTCCTCTTCCGGCAGGAACATGGTCACGCCCAGGGCCCGGCCACGGGGAATGATACTCACCTTGTAGACCGGGTCATGCTCAGGCATCAGCCGGCCAACAATAGCGTGGCCCGACTCATGGTACGCCGTATTGAGCTTTTCCTTCTCGTTCATGACCATGGACTTGCGCTCGGCGCCCATCATGATCTTGTCCTTGGCCAGCTCCAGCTCTTCCATGGTGACCAGGCGCTGGTTGCGACGGGCGGCGAACAGGGCGGCCTCGTTCACCAGGTTGGCCAGGTCGGCACCGGAGAAGCCGGGGGTGCCACGGGCAATGACGCCCGGATCGATGCCATCGGCCAGGGGCACCTTCTTAAGGTGCACCTTGAGAATCTGCTCACGGCCGATGATATCGGGCAGGCTGACCACCACCTGGCGGTCGAAGCGACCCGGGCGCAGCAGCGCCGGATCCAGCACGTCCGGACGGTTGGTGGCGGCGATGACGATAACGCCTTCGTTACCCTCGAAGCCATCCATTTCCACCAGCAACTGGTTCAGGGTCTGCTCACGCTCATCGTGGCCGCCGCCCATGCCGGCACCACGATGACGACCAACGGCGTCGATTTCGTCGATGAAGATGATGCAGGGGCTCTGCTTCTTAGCCTGTTCGAACATGTCCCGTACCCGGGAGGCACCAACACCCACGAACATTTCCACGAAATCGGAGCCGGAAATGGTGAAAAACGGCACCTTGGCTTCACCGGCGATCGCCTTGGCGAGCAGGGTTTTACCGGTACCCGGCGGGCCCACCATCAGCACGCCCTTGGGGATACGGCCACCAAGACGCTGGAACTTGCTGGGATCCCGCAGGAAATCCACCAGCTCCTTGACGTCTTCCTTGGCCTCATCGCAACCGGCAACGTCACCAAAGGTGGTCTTGACCTGGTCCTCGCTCATCAGGCGGGCCTTGGACTTGCCAAAGGACATGGGGCCCTTGCCGCCACCGCCACCCTGCATCTGTCGCATGAAGAACACGAACAGGGCGATGATAATGAGGATCGGGAAGGCCGCCACCAGCAACTGCGTCCACAGGCTCTGGCGCTCCGGCTCCTTACCGATGATTTCCACGTTGTTCTGAAACAGGTCATCCATCAGACGGTTGTCGGGAATCGGCGGACGCACCGTCTCGAACCGGGAGCCATCGCTCTGCTGCCCCTGAATGTTCAGCCCATCAATGGTGACCTGGCGCACCTGGCCATTCTCCACCATCTGGACGAATTCGGTATAGTTGACCTGCTGACCTGTGGTGGTCGGAGAGAAATTCTGGAACACCATCAGCAGTACGGCTGCAATAATCAGCCACAAAACCAGATTTTTAGCCATATCGTTCAAGGATCATCACCTGTGAATTGCAGGGTAACCGGAGTGCGCACCCTCGGCGGCCTGTTACCCGTAACCTTACACTAATTGTACGCCCGACCACCAGAAACCGCTCATCCGCGAAAACCCTTGCACACCTGGTAGATTTCCCTCGAACGGGCACGTGAAGAATCCGGCTTGCGACTGACGACGGACGAGAACGACCGCTTCATGTCCGCCAGCAATGCATCAAACCCTTCCCCCTGGAACACCTTGGTGACCAGGGCGCCTCCCGGACGCAGCACCTGCTGCGACATATCCAGCGCCAGTTCCACCAGGGCCATGGCCCGGGGAATATCCGTGGCGGGGTTACCACTCATATTGGGGGCCATATCGGAAATCACAATGTCTACCGGGCGCCCCTCCAGTACCGCCATGAGTTCATCAAACACCGACTGTTCGGTGAAATCCCCCTGCACGAACGCCACACCCGCTACCGGATCCATGGGCAGGATGTCACTGGCAACAACAACGCCCTTGCCCCCCACCTTTTCTACCGCCACCTGGGTCCACCCGCCAGGAGCGGCACCCAGATCGACCACAGTCTGGCCAGGCCTGAACAGCCGATCCTTGCGATCCAGCTCGATCAGCTTGTAGCTGGCCCGGGAGCGGTAACCGTCCTGCTGTGACTTCCTGACCCATACATCATCAAAATGTTCCTTCAGCCAGCGATCACTGGATTTCGAGCGTGCCAACGTGCCTCCCGGATAAAACTGTACGTGCAATCGCCCATCCAACCGACAGGCTTCTCTGTTATCATGCCGCGATTATACGGCCTGGCGATCGTAATTTCTCCCGACCTTCGCCGCATACGCCCTACTATCTTTTAATAGCACCGATCAAGAGATTTCATCATGAGCCTTTCCGCCGCCCAGCGTCGCGAATACCGGGCCATTGCCCACAACCTGAAACCGATCATCATTATAGGCGACAAGGGGCTGTCCGATGGCCTGGTGCAGGAACTTGAGAGGGCCCTGGACGACCATGAACTGATCAAGGTGAAAGTAGCCAGCAATGATCGTGATGCCCGCGGCGAAGTCATTGATGCACTCTGCCAGCAGTCCGGCGCCGAACTGGTCCAGACCATCGGCAAGATTGCGATCATCCTGCGCCGGGCGAAGCAGCCGAACCCGAAGCTGAGCAATCTGTCGAAGTAACAACGCCCCGTTTCCGAGCACACCCTCACTCCGCCCTCTCCCGCCAGATGGAGAGGGCAAGACGATCTCCCATTGAAACGCGACACGTACCAAATACCACCCAATCCCCAAAAACCCGCTATCCATCACGTTTCAATGGCGCTAGGATACGGCTAAAAACCAAACTGCTTGTTCGAAGGACCGATACGATGAACACCGCACTCAGGCTCCTTGCCATATCCGCCGCCTCGTCCCTGATCCTGCTTGCTGCGGGTTGCAGCAGTTCGGACGACGCCAGTTCAGAGGCTGCGGGCCATATCACCCGGGCCGAAACCTACGCCGACCAGGGCCAGTACCGGTCGGCCATGCTTGAAGTACGCAACGCCGTTCAGAAAGAACCAGGCAACGTGGAGCACGTAATCCTGCTTGCCGGCATCTACAACGATATCGGAGCAGGCGAGCAGGCCACTGAACTGCTGTCGCCATGGCTGGAGGACCAGCGCCAGCAGGTGGCACTTCCCCTTGCACGGGGTTACATCCTCCAGAACAAGCACCTTTCCGCCCGTGAGGCACTGGAGGGGTTCACCCCGCAATCCGATACCGAAGAACGCCAATTCCAGCTCCTGCTTGCGGAAAGCAAGCGCTTGGCGGGCAACACCGGCGAAGCCATCAGCGACCTGCGCTCCCTGCAACAGTCCGCTCCCGACAACCCGGAGGTGACCGCCGCCCTGGGCAAGGCGCTGCTGGCTGCTGGTGAGAATAATGCGGCGCTCAATGAACTGACCCAGTGGACCTCAGAGCATGGCGAAAACGCCGACATCCTCTACCTGACCGGCCTGGCCCACTATCGCCAGGGCAAGGTAGACGAGACGACAGAAACCCTCACCAGGGCCACCTCCAGCGTTCCCACCTCCGATATTTTCCTGCCGGTACGGCAGCAGATCCTGACCCTGCTGTCCCGGAGCCTGACCGAACAGGGACGCATCACCGAAGCCCAGGTCTACAACAAGATCCTGGCCGAGAACACCAACTCGGAAACCCGGGAACGGGCGGAATCCGCCATCGAAGCCATCAACAGCGGTGATCTCGATACCGCCCGCACCACCCTGGAAGAACTGCTCCAGCAGAACCCGGACAATGAACGGGTGGCCATGATGCTGGGTGCGCTCAGCCTGCACGAAGGCCGTGCCGACGACGCCCAGTCGCTACTGGTGGAGAACATCGACGCAGAGACCACACCGACACCACTGCTGCGTGCGGCCACCATCGCCCAGATCGACACCGGTAAACGCGAGGATGCCATCAGGACCCTGTCCCGGGCCATAGAGGCACGCCCCAACGATGCGGAGCTGCTGGCCCTCCACGGCCTGCTGGCCCTTGCCCTTCCTGACCGGGCGGATGAGGGCGTGGCAAGCCTGAGCAAGGCACTGGAGCTGGATCGGTCGCGCTCACGCCTGAGACTGGCCCTGGCCCGCCATTACATGAAGCAAGGCCAGGCTGAGCAGGCCCTTGCCCAGATGCGGGTGGCGTTCACCGAAACCCCCACGGACTGGTCGGTTACACAGTACTACCTCGCCCTGCTACTGCGCACCGACCGGGAAAAGGAAGCCCGGGAAGTCACTGAGTCGCTGCTGAATGGCTTTGCCGATGAGCCCCGGGCAGTAACGCTTGCCGCGATGACCGAACACCACCTGGGAGACACCGACTCTGGGCAGGCTCGCCTGGAGGAACAGGTCAGCGAACGACCGGACGACCTGCTGGCCCTGGTGGCGCTGGGCACGGTGTACCAGGACAAGGACATGAACGAAAAAGCGGTTGATACCTTCCTGGACGCCGCCCGGGTACAACCGGCGAATACACGCCTGTTGCAGGCAGCCGGGCAGATCTACGCCCGGGACCACGACCCTGACGCGGTAGCAGACTGGCTGACCCGGATCGGAGAAGACAACGACACCATGTCTCCCAGTGCCTACACCCTGGCTGCCCAGATCCGTATTCAACAGGGCCGCCTCGACGAGGCACGACAGACCCTGGACCGGATCCCGGAGGCGGAACAGACCGACCAGTCGCAGACGATCAGGGGACAATTGCTGGTCGCCGAAGCTGAACGGGCCGCCGGGCAGGAAGACTGGCCCACCGCCCGGGCCAAGGCAGCGCAAGCCGCCTCCTTGCGTCCGGATAACCTGGCGTTCGCCCTGATCCCGGTGCGTGTATCCGCCGCCGAAGGCAATTTCCAGGAAGCCCGAACCAGCCTGGATGAACTGGAAGGCACCTTCGGCGAACAGAGTGCCATCGATATGGCCCGGGCAAGGCTGATCACAGCGACGGATGGCGAGAAAGCCGCCTTTGATTACCTGCAACAACGCTGGCAGGACACGGCCAACGCGGAACTGCTCCCCCCCGTGGTGGGACTGGCCAAACAGCATGCGCCGGATAGTCTGGAAGAACTGACGGAGGCCTGGGTGGAGGCCAGCCCGGACAGCACCGCCGCGCAACTGACCCGGGCCGAACATCTGATGACCAGCGGCGACGATCAGGCAGCTATCGCCAGCTATGAGATCGCCCTGGGACTGCGCCCCGACAACCCCATTGCCATGAACAACCTGGCCTGGCTGTTGCGGGAACGCGATCAGGAGCGGGCACTGGTCCTTGCGCGAAACGCCCGGGACCTGGCCCCGGAGAACCCCGCCATACTGGATACCTACGGCTGGCTGCTGCACCTTTCCGGCAATCACCAACAAGCCAAAGCCGTTATGGAAGAGGCCCTGGCTCTGGCACCGGAAAACCAGGAAATCAAGGACCACCTGGAGAGCATCAACCAGGAACTGTGACCCATCGTGGCTTGATCAAAAAGCAAACGTCAGATCCTTTGACACATATTTCCCGCCTCTGAACGGCAACCACCGCTCCCGACCGGTGGTTGCCCGGCTCTCGGCAGACTGAGCTGTCGGAACAATTTACACCCGCCAATCACAGAAACCATATCTCTTTGTTTTTATTGATAGTTCAGAACTGGCCCGATTTTCGCTTGGCATATGAAGTAATGACAGGGCAATCGCCCCGTCAGCCGTTACATTTGGCGAGTGAAAGCGGTACACATAGTCGCACCACCCGTTCCAACCCGGGATGGATGATGCGTAAAGGAATTCATCGGATTGAGATACGGAGAGAACTACATGAATCATGCAATCAAGATTCTGGCAGGCTCGGTTTTACTGACCCTGTCCTCCCTGAGCTTTGCGGTGCCCACTACGGGCGGTGCCAGCTTTTCCACCTACGGCACCGGTGCGGGGTTTGACGACGACGAAGTCTGGTTCGGCACGGGATTTGACGCAACAGCACCGGAGAAAAACGCTCTGGTGACAGATGTTTCAGACGATTTTGCCAACTACTTTACCGCCGGTGACAAAGTTGAATTCACCGACTTCCTCTATGACCCGCTCAGCTCACCGCAACTGGTGTGGAGTGGTACCGGCTCCAGCTCCGGTGAAACGCTGTCCTTCTTCCTGGAAACCATCACGGGCGTTGATTACCAGGGCAACAGCCTGAAGCTTGATGGGGTCGGGTACATCACGGACGGCACCGATTCCTCGGAGCTGACCTGGGTTTACACCGGTAATACCTCTAGCGGAACCTTCAGCTGGTCTGCCTCGTCATCCGTACCCGAGCCCGGCACCATTGCCCTGCTCGGCCTGGGCCTGCTTGGCCTGGGCGCCGCACGCCGTCGCCAGGCGTAACAGCGATCATGCCCGGACCTTCCGGGCAGCAAGCAAAGCCGGGAGCTTAACCGCTTTCGGCTTTTTTCATGTCAACAAACTTTACACAAACTGACCCCGCCGTTCTCGCCCTCCTCACAACTCATTGATAATAATTAACTTAAAAAAGTGGCCCGATCCCTGCTTATCCAGATACTGCTGGACCCAACCCAACTGAAAAAAAGGAAGTGCAGTAATGATCAACAAACTTGGACTGACTCTTGCCACGGCACTGCTCTGGGCATCAACGGCCTCCGCCGGAGTGATCGTTGATACCGTTGAACAGAGCGTCAAGCTGAGCACCTGGCAATCTCACAGCTATAGCCACAACATCAACGACGATGGCTTCGTTCTCGGCACCGCAGTCAGCGGCACCCTGGAGATCGGCATCAAGGACGATCGGGAAGGCTGGGACGAACTCCTGCCTGAGTGGATTGTCTTCACCATTGAAGACTTCGACTTTGACACCGGAACCTTCACCTTCGGTGACGACTTCAGCAATGACCTGGAAGTGGAAGCTCTCGCAGCCCTCAACGCCGACGGCCTCCTTAACGTCAAGGTAACTTCACTGGCTGGTGACTTCTACGTGAAAGACTCCGTCCTGACCGTGATCACCGAAGACGTCCCCGAGCCCGGCACCCTGGCTCTTCTGGGCCTTGGCCTGGTCGGTCTGGGAGCAGCACGCCGCCGCGCAGCCTGATTATCCATCGGCTACAGGCGAAATGACCGGGCCCCTGGGTCCGGTCTTCCTTTCTGGAGCGCCCTGATTCTGCTTGTGGAATAACCCGCGCACCCCTTCCTGTTTTTCGATACACTCATCATCGAACATGTCTTAATCCCAACGAGAAGTCTGGCGCCGATGTTAAGGAAAACATTCCAGCAATTCCCGCTCGCCCGCCCATACCTGATAGCAACCGCCGTCTGCATTCTGCTGTTCTGGCCCACGTGGTTCCGGCTCATCCAGGAATGGCTGAAGTGGGAACAAGTGCTAACTCATGGCCTGCCGACCTTTATTATTTTCCTGGGACTGCTTATCGTTCATCCGCCCCGCCCCCGGACACCCGAGGCCCGGGGTATTCCGGTGGTGGGGGGCTGTCTGTTGTTACTGGCGGTGACCGGCTGGGCGCTGCTGGAACTGGTACGGATCGACACCCTGGCCTACCTGATGCTCCCTGCCGGCCTGTTACTGGTGTGCTGGACCCTGTATGGGTTAAGGGCCGCGGTCTCATTCCTGCCCCATGTCCTGTTGCTTTCCCTGTCGCTACCCATCTGGGCGGACATGGTGCCATTCCTCGTCGAGTTGGCGTCCGTTGTGGTGGGCGACCTGGTTGGCCTCCTGGGTATCACGGCCCTGATCGAAGGTGCGAACATCACCCTGCCCTACGGTCGACTGGTCATCGCGGACGGTTGCTCCGGCATTCGCTACCTGGCGATCTCCATCCTGCTTGGAATGATGACCGCCATCCTCAATGACTTTCGCTGGAAGGGCTGGTTGGCCGCAATCGCAGCCAGCGTGCTGCTGGCCCTGATAGTAAACTGGGTTCGCATTACCGCCCTCGTCCTGATTGCCTATTACTCGAATATGGAAAGTGACCTGGTCCGGGAGCATGAAACCTTTGGCTGGCTGGTATTTGCCGCGTTCGTCATTCCCGTCATGCTGCTGGCCCCGGTGCACCGGCGGATACCGGAACCCGTGGATGCCGCCATGCCCACGTCCGGAAAACCCTTTATCTTCATTGTCGCCGGCCTGCTGATCGGCCCTCTCGGCATCAGCATCGCACACTCCGCAGCAACCCAGTCGCCTCCCTGGGCCCCCTCTCATGGCGATCTGACGACAAAGGACCCAGGCCAACTGCCACTGGCGGTTCACTTGCCAACCCACATGGACCATGAAGTGTGGCGTACCACGGATGGCCATTGGATTTCACTGGCCCAAAGTGTCCGTTCAGCATCGGATGAAAAACTGGTGCCCTATCTGCCCAGGCCGCTCGATACCGGTAACTGGTTTCTGGCAGATGAGCACCAGCAGCCGCCGATCCGGATCTATCAGAACCTGTCGTCCCGACAGCAGGTCGCCGTTTACCAGCACTACCTTGTGGGCCGCTATCGCGCGAACAGCTACTGGGTCGCAAAACTCCTGCAGATACCGGCCACGCTACAGGGCCAGGGACGCTTTGCCTTCCTGACTCTACAGGCGCCCTGCGAGCCCCGTGATTGCACAGACGCCATTAGCCGACTGACACAGCAGATTGACAGTGGAATCGTCACCATAGACGCTCAGAAGGCCAACTGATGCTCGCTGCCTCCAGAAAGCTCATCCTGAAAATCCTGCTGCTTTTCACTCTGACACTCATCCTGGTCCTGGGGGGCGCCTATGCCTGGTCGGATTTCTTCCGGTACTGGGTTCATGACCTGACCGGGCATAACAGAATCGACGCCGTTGCTATGGGCAGCAGCTCCATCCTGTCGCTCCCCAGGGACTATTTCACGGAATGCCAGACCCTGGCCCGCCGGGGTTTCGGCAGCGGCACGCTGGGCCACCTGTCCAGATACCTGGACTACAGCCCCCTGCCGGATTCGTTGTCGCTGGTGGTGGTCTATGCCGGCGAGAATGACCTGGTGTATGGGAACTCTGTCCCCCAGATCATGGACAGGTTTGACACCCTGGCGGATCGCCTGTCACAACGCTTTCCCCAAGCGGAGATCTACATCCTCAAGGCCAAACTGGCGCCGGCCCGGTCCGACTATCACGAGGGAATGACCGCCCTGAACCAGGCCCTCGACACACTGGACTCGATACCCCGGGTAACGGTGGTTGGGTCGACGCTGTCACGGCAGGTAAGCCCACGGTATTATCTCCCGGACGGCGTTCACCTGAACCGGAAAGGCTACGACCTGTTCCTTGAAGGGGTGCCCAGGTCATGCTGAATAATGGTCGCATTTACTACCTGGATTCCATGAGGGCCATCCTCATGATCCTGGGCATCCTGCTGCATACCGCCAATATCTACAGCCCCAGCCATTTCTGGCTGGTGTCCGGCAACGAGACGAGCATTCTCTTTGCCATGATCTCCGACTTCATCAACCTGTTTCGGATGCCGGCATTCTTCATGGTATCCGGCTTCTTTTTCGTCTACATCTACCGGAAGCGCCAGCGCATCGATATCGTCGACCGCGTGTTCCGACTGGTCATTCCCCTTGTGTTCACTGCCCTGACCCTGAACGTGATCCAGGAATTCCTGGTCAAGGCCCACTATGACCAGCCCCTGGACTTCGCCCGGTTTTTCACCGCGGGCGGTTGGGTGTCCCATCTCTGGTTCCTGGTCAACCTGACGGTCTACAACCTGGTGGTCTGGGGCCTTTTCCTGCTGAAGCCCGCACATCCGCTGTTACAACGGACCAGCGACTGGCTTGCCGGTCGATACGTGTACCCGCTCGCCATCCTGGCGTTTCCCCTGATGATCTCGGGAATCTACGGGATGAACAGGATGATGGACATCTATTCCAGTTTCTATGGCGTAACCAGCCCCTTCCTCCTGCTCTATTATTTTCAGTTCTTCGCCCTTGGGCTGCTCTTCGGGTACAGCGCCCGACTGCTGGACCGCTTCTCACAGCCCGGCAAAGTGGAACTCCTGACCTTCGCCCTTGCCTATATCGGCTCTTATGTGGTCCAGGACCGGACAGCGACGGATAGCTTTCTGCATGATGTATCCGGCGCCTACAATCACTCTCTCGTGATCCTGTTCCTGTCGTCGATGTGCTTCTTCCTGTTCCGGCGGTTCCTGGATTTCAGGAACCGGGCACTCGGCCTGATCTCGGATTCAGCCTATTCGATCTACCTGCTCCACCATATCCTGGTTGTGAGCCTCGGCATCCTGTTCGTCGACGCCTCGGTCAACATGTACCTGGCCTACCCGGTTATCGTGGTACTGACATTCACACTGACCATGCTGGCTCACCAGGGCATAGCCCGCTCACAGTGGCTGTCGTTCCTGCTGAATGGCGTCCGGCCGACCAAATTCCGGAAATCATCCCGGAACAGCCATCGCACTGAAGCCGGCGCCCGGCAGTAAACCAGATAGCCAGGGGTATTCGGGGGCTGAAAAATACCGCGACCGGCCTCCAAGTGTTACTTTATGTTACCCGGAAAAGGTCGTATGCTATCGCGTACAGGAGTTGGCAGTAGGCATGATCATGGACCCCATCGCCATTTATCTCAGGGAAGACGCTGGCATCATCCGACAGGATGAGCCGGTCACGGTTGGCGTTCCCCTCAATCAGGGTGCCCTCCCCCCCGGGCAGGTTCCCCAGGTTCGCCTTGTTGATCCGGCGACGGGGCACGCCATACCCTGCCAACCCACCCCCCTTGCACACTGGCATGACGGCAGCGTGCGCTGGCTGTCCGTCCAGTTCCTGGCAAGCCTTCCCGCCAATGACAGCCTGGAGCTCAGGCTTGAGGCAACGCCAGCGTCATCATCGATCCCTGAACCATCACCTGAAGTGTCTCAGTTGCCGGACGGCACCCTGACCGTATCCACGGACACCATGAGCCTGCATTTCATGCCGGACCGGGCTGAATGGACACGGACCAACCACCACAACGACGGGATGGCCGATAGCACATCGGTCGTCCGACATCTGTTGCGATACGAAGATGCCCAAGGCCAGCCTTGTACCCTGGCGATGGACGAACCGTGGCAGGTCGTCAGCCGGGGCAATGTCAGCGTTACCCTTGAGTGCCATGGTCAGTGGCTGACGCCGGATCAGGCCCCCCTGGGGAGACTGCGATGTCAGCTTGAGGTATACCGTGGCAGTGGCCACGTCAAAGTGGACGTGTGCCTGCACAACCCCAACCGGGCCCGTCACTCAGGCGGACTCTGGGATCTGGGTGATCCCGGCTCGCTGCATTTCAGGTCACTGGAACTGGGGATCACATTGCCACAAGCAGGAACCGGCTGGCTCCGGACTGAAACGGATTGCCAGCCGATCACCGCCGATGGGGGGCAACAACTCCACCTATACCAGGATTCCAGTGGTGGTGACGCCTGGCAGAGCCCCAATCATATGAATGCCGACGGGCAACCGATCCCCCGTTTTCGGGGATACCGGCTCACCTCCGAGGGACAGGAACTCACCTCCGGCAACCGGGCACAGCCGAGCGCAGGTATCCGCATAGGCAATCATGGGTTGCAGGCAACACTCTGTGCTTTCTGGCAAAACTTCCCGTCATCCATCGGCGCAGGCAACAACAGCCTGACCGTGGGGTTTTTCCCCGGTGATGCCGCCGAGCCCTACGAACTGCAAGGCGGTGAACGCAAGACACAAACCCTATGGCTAACCGGTTCAGCGGATCCGGAAGCGCTCGCCTGGGTATCCCACCCGCTACGCCCAACCCTCTCCCCGGACCAGTACCAGCAAGCGCAGGCCTTTCCCTGGTTCCAGGCGGACGCGGAACCCGGCCCCCTGGAGGCACTGATCCAGGAGGGCCTGGAAGGACAGAGCAACTTCTTCGCCAAGCGGGAAACAATCGACGAATACGGGTGGCGCAATTTCGGCGATATCTTCGCCGACCATGAGACCCTCTACCAGGCACCGGGAGAAGCCCCCCTGATCTCCCACTACAACAACCAGTACGACGCCATCTACGGCTTCGCCCGACAGTACGCCCTGACCGGTGACAGGCGCTGGTTCGAGTTGATGGATGACCTGGCCCGGCATGTGGTGGATATCGACATCTACCACACCACCGAGGACCGGAGCGAGTATAACAACGGCCTGTTCTGGCACACCGACCATTACCTGCCGGCCCATACCGCCACCCACCGGACGTTCAGCCGGCACAACAGCACCAGTTCGACACCCGGGCAGACGGGAGGCGGGCCGGCCTCCGAGCATTGCTACACCACCGGGCTGCTATACCACTACTACCTGACCGGTGCGGAATCGTCCCGTCAGGCGGTACTCCAGCTTGCCGACTGGATGAAAGCCATGCATGAGGGACAGGGCGGCCTGCTGGAACAACTGCTGGCCTTGAAAAAACAGGACCTGCCCAAGGCCCGTGCCCTGATCCGGGGGGAGCGCCCATCCCGCCATACCTATCCGTTCACCCGGGGGACCGGCAACTACCTGAACACCCTGCTGGATGCCTGGCAACTGCAACCGGACGAGGACTGGCTGAGGCTGGCCGAGGATGTCATCCGCCAGACGATCCATCCGGCCGATGATATCGGGCAGCGCCAACTGCTGGACGTGGAAACCGGCTGGTCCTACCTGGTGCTGCTGACCAGCATCAACCGTTACCTGTGGTTGAAGTCAGCCTACCATCAGGTCGATGAGAACTACCGCTATGCCCGGAACGCCCTCATCCAGTACACCCGCTGGATGCTCAGACACGAGCGCCTTTTCCTGGAGGACCGGGAGCAGCTGGAGTTCCCCAACGACACCTGGACAGCCCAGGATCTCCGCAAGGTGACGCTGCTTCGTATGGCCGCCGGCATCGACCCCGAAAAAGCTGACGACTATTTGCACCAGTCCGATCTCTGGCTAAAGGCAATCTGTCACAGGCTTGCCGCCAGCGACGAGCGCCACTATGCCCGGGTCCAGATTATCCTGCTGCAGAATCATGGCCCTCACCAGTCGGTCTTTCAGGCGCTTGAGGCATACCCCCTATCGGACCTGCCTGAAACACCGAAACTGACATGGAGCACATTGACGGCAAGGGTCATAAAACGGCTGGCACGGGCATTGGCAACCTTTCGCCCGGCCCGGGAGCGCGCCTGGCTCAACGCAAGGCTGGACCGGCCATGACAACCAGACAGGTGATCAAGAGAACCATCAAAATGGTATTCCTGATACTGGCAGCCCCCCTGTACCTGCTGTTTCTCGGACTGGCCGCCATTACCCAGGAGGACTCAACCTTCCAGGGCTTCTCCCAGGCACTCAGCCTGATACCCAGCAAGATCGGCACCTACCTGCGGGCGGCCTTCTATCGCCTGGCCTGCCCGGACACATCCGATGACATTTCCGTGGGTTTCCTGACCCTGCTATCGCACCGGGATACGACGATCAAACGGGGCGTCTACATCGGCCCCCAGTGCAATATTGGCAAGTGCACCATTGGAGAAAATACACTGGTTGGTAGCGGGGTGCATATCCTGAGTGGCAGTCGGCAGCACGCGTTTGATGATATTGATCGCCCTATCCAGGAGCAGGGGGGGCACTTTGAAAAAATCCACATTGGCGATGATTGTTGGTTAGGCAATGGGGCGGTTGTACTGGCCCCCATTGGCAACCAGGCAATTGTCGCTGCGGGCACGGTGGTCTCCAAACCTGTACGGGAGGGCGAAGTGGTTGCCGGCAACCCCGCCAGACTCATCCGTAACCGACTTGAGACCGCCTCAGCAACAGAGCCAACGTCTGATCCGGTCGAGGCAAGATAAGTTATGGGAAGCTCTGCTGAACAGCTCTACAACCTTTCTCCAGCCTGGCTACAGAACGTCCTGGTGAGTGCCTACGGGTACCGCCTGTACCGTAAGCGTTATGGGGGGGATTTCCGGAAGATCCTCGACCAGGTACGGGCATCACGCCAGTGGAGCGATGAAGAAATACAGGCATATCAGGACGAAAAGCTGTTCGAGATGGTTCGGCACTGTCGCCAGCACGTGCCCTACTATCAAAGGCTCTTTGCCGAGCACGGGCTCCACGAGAAGGACATCACGTCAACCTCGGATTTGCACAAACTTCCCATCCTGACCAAACAGGAACTGCGCACTGACCCGGAGTCCTTCAAGGCCCCAGGCTTTCCCGGCTTTATGACCCAGCACACCAGCGGAAGCACCGGCACACCGCTGGTACTTGAGGTGAACGCACTCACCTACAGGCTGGCAATGGCCCTGGTCGTCGAACATGAGGAGCACCACGGCGTTCCCTTTGGTGCCCGCCGCGCGACCTTTGCCGGCCGCATGGTACAGCCGTCCACCGACATGAAGCCGCCTTTCGCACGCATGAACAGGGCGGAGAACCAGAAGCTATTTTCTTCCTACCACCTTAACGCAGAGACGTTTCCCTGGTACCGGCGTGAACTGGACCGTTTCCAGCCCAAAGAGTTGATTGGCTATCCTTCCGCAATCTGCGATTTGGCAAACCACTATCGCACCGGCCAAGTCACACCTGAGTTCAAGCCAACAGCTATCATCACGAATTCGGAGACATTGCTCGACTGGCAACGGGATATCATTGAGCAAGTTTTTCGGTGCCCGATATGGGACTACTACGGCACAGCGGAATATGTTTTGTTTGCAGGACAGGAAACCAGCGGTTACCGTGTGAATCCAATTATTGGCGTGACAGAGCTACTAAGAGGCGAAGATCATTCTGAACCACTAGGGCAACTGATTGCAACGTCGCTCACAAACACTTCCATGCCATTGTTGCGTTATGAAATTGGAGACCAGGCCGAACCTTATAACTCCACAGACTCGGACCACTCGATTATCAATCAGCTTGGCAGAATCGCCGGCCGCCTCGATGACTACATAGAGACCCCTGATGGACGAAAGATTGGTCGGATTGACCATATATTCAAAGGTCTTGAAAATATATCCGAAGCACAGATCATTCAAGATGCACCCGATCATTGTACGATTCTCATACAGCAGTCAACGATAAGGCCCGGAGCAGACCAAGAAAAGCAACTCATTGAGAACTTCAAGGCTCGAACAGCAAACCGTATTGGTGTACAAATCCAATACACATCAATGATTCCCCGAGGAGCCAATGGTAAGTTCAAGGCAGTGGTGCGGCAGACTTCATGCGTAAAGTAAAATTTTCAATAGTGCTGCCAGTGTTCAACGAAGAGGAACACATTGACACTTGTCTCAAGTCAATCCTATCCTCCAGCCTGCCAAACGATCAATATGAAGTAATAGCTGTCGACAACGGCTCTCAGGATCGATCAGCTGAGATCATCAAATATCACAACGACGTTATCTATATATCTGCACCTAACTGTAACGTTGGCAGGGTAAGAAACCTTGGTGCCAGAGCCGCTTCCGGAGATTATCTGATATTTCTAGACAGTGATTGCACTATAGGAAGTGCTTGGCTGGAGCAAAAACTCGAGCTAATTAGAGAGCATCCAGAAACAGTATTCGGGGGAGGCATCTTGTTACCCGATAGACCGACCTGGATCGAACGATTCTGGACCCTTCAATCCGAAGATCGCTCAGAACTGCCCAAGAGGCTAATTGGAGCCTCAATTCTAACTCCCAAAAGAACCTTTTTTTTAGCGGGCGAGTTCAATGAGACTGTTACCTCCGGCGAGGACAGCGAATTCCATGGTCGCCTGACAGATCTTAAAATTACAGTCAATTTGACCAATGATATGGATGTAACTCACCTTGGAAATGCAAAAACGGCAACCAACTTTGTAAGGCGACAAGTTTGGCATTCAGAGAACTACATACAAGACATTCGCTCTTCTATAAAAGACCCGATATTTATCTTAACAGCAACATTTGTACTATTATTCTTTAGCTTAGCCATATCAGTCATTACATCTGGGTCGAAAACAAAGATAGCAGCGATAATCGTTATGCTTCTGATTGTGCCAGCCATACTAACTTTCAAGCGCATTCACAGAGCTCGAAGCTATAAGCTTAGGTTCATAGACCTTCCAAAGCTATATATCATCGACCTTCTGTATCTCGTTGGGAGGGGAATAGGCTTACTGTCTTCGGTTTTTATAACAGCACAAAAGAGCAAGCAACCTGACCCCCATTACTAGAATTGGAAGTACAAAAACTCGGGAGTGTCGAAAGATAAGCCTGAAAATACAACCAACAGCAAAGAGTATCCTACTGCTTGAAAGGGCACAGGCAAGTTCAGGTAGAAGGCCCTGAGCCGCTCCCTTAGAACACGCTGAGGAATAAAGTGCCAAACATAGGCCACTATCAGCAATGCATAGCAGTACCACGACAATACTGTCCAGTCGAAATCGAACTTGAGAAAGCCAGCCACGAACTCGGTAAACGTTTGCATATCCTGAACCCTGAACAGTAACCAGCCAAAAAGTATCAGATGGAATGTCAGCACGATCAGAAGAACTGACCTTATCCCTGTCGCATTGGCTGTGACTGACCGAAAAGGCAGGAACAACATCAGTATCAAGCCATGAAACGCTCCCCACAAGATGAAGTTCATGGACGCGCCGTGCCAAAGACCTCCGAGCAGCATGGTGATGAACAGGTTTCGCTTAGTAATCAGCGGCCCTCGCCTATTCCCTCCCAGAGATATATACAAATAGTCACGAAGCCATGTCGATAATGAAATATGCCACCGGGTCCAGAATTCGCTAGGATCCTTTGCCAGATAAGGCCTGTTGAAGTTGATAGGCAACCTAAACCCAAGCATCAACGCAACACCAATTGCGATGTCAGAATATCCTGAGAAATCACAGTATATTTGCAGCGCATAGGCGTAAAGTGCTATCAACAGGTCCAAGGAAGAAAAAGCTTCCGGATTCTCGAAGATGTCATCAATAGCTAATAAAGCCAGGGAGTCGGCAATAAGAATTTTCTTCACAAGACCGCAGAAGATCAGGAAGAGCCCCGCGTTAACCATAGCTGAATCAATTTTTATTTTTTTGTGTAGCTGCGGGAGGAAGTCGGAGGCTCGCACGATTGGCCCAGCCACTAGCTGAGGAAAAAAGGAAACAAAAACGGCAAACTTAAGAAATGACCGTTCGGGTTTTATATTTCCCCGATAGACATCAATTGTGTAACTGAGTGTTTGGAAGGTATAAAACGAAATACCGACAGGTAATAGAAATTCATGACGGATAGCATCAACCTGAAACCCAAAAACAGATAACGCATCAACGCCAACTTCGGAAAAGAAGTTAAAATATTTAAATATAGAGAGAAGACCGAGATTAAAAATCAGGCTAAAGGCAAGCAACATCTTTCTATGCCCTTTTCTGGCCTCGTCGGCCATCCTGATTCCCACAAAATAGTCAACCAGGGTGGAACTCAAGATAAGGAACGAATATTCCCAGTACCACGCACCATAGAAAACATAGCTTGCCACCAGAAGAAATCCGTCGCGAGCACGCTCATTCCGATATACAAACCCGTAGATAAAGAGAACTATCGAGAAAAAAACAAGAAACTCAATCGAATTAAATACCATTACCTGACAATTCCCTTTAGCTCTTCCGCTATCATCCCCGCAACCTGCTGATGCCCGGACCTTGAGAAATGAACGAAGTCGTCAAAGTGACCCTGTCGCTCCTCTGAAGCCCAGATTCCATCTAAATCGATGACTTCAACTCCATGCTGACGACCTACTTCACGAATCAATGTGTTGTACTCAGACACCAGACGGTTGACTGTGGTGGGGCTGTATCCCTCGAAATAACGCATTAACCAGGTCTTATACATCCAGCTTATTTCGTCCGGGGAATCTCCATGTGCCGAAACGAATGTCATGAGGATAGGCGTCGATCCTATTCCCTCAACTTCGTGAATAAAACGGATCAGACGGTCACGAAACTCCACCTTTTCAGAATCTGGAAGATCCGATAGTAAAGGAGTGGATAGCAAGAAAGCACTACCCAGATAATTTCGGGAGTAATTCCTGAGAATCGTACTCCTCAGCATCTCGTCAATTCGAAGGCTATTTTTCACTCGATCAGCTACCCGAGGTTCAGCCTGTGGAGTATCAAGCGTGTCTACCTCCGGTGCAGAAGTGGGTGCAGATTTCGCCGAATAATGAATGTCGAGATAAGCCTGATATAGAAGGACGTAATCAGGTTTCCAGTCTGCCCCATTTTCCTTGAGAAACTCGATATTATCCTCTAGCAAGACCCCTGGGGTTGAGGCATTCAATACGTAGCAGTTCGTATTCTTTAGAAAATCACAGAGAAGGTTTGCAAATTGATTTTCTGGACCATGATGATCCGCTGCGTGGGATGCAGAAGAGACCCAAAGCTTCAGCTCGTGGTCCTGATATCCCTTTATCGATACAGGGCGACTGGTAAATGGGAAAGGGACCGCCTCAACAGAGGCCTGTTTCATAGTTCCTTCTTCTTCAGGCTGTTCAGCCCCGAAGAGAGCCTGACCTTTTAGGACCGTTCTCAGGGTATCGAGACTAAACTCGCCCAGAAACAGAAAAACAAGTATGAGAATCCCACAGCCAAGACTTCGAAAATACGAGACCATATCCTTCCCTAGTATGACCGAAAAGCAAAGCCAGCACACTTAATCCCTTAAAAATACTAGCATTATTTCACGCCAGCTTTTAGCTTCCCTGATTAACTCAAAATCCCTTCCTATTATTTGGTAAAAATACCAACAATGCAACACGCTCACCGAGCCGGGACACTACTGATAGCATGCGAACCATCCACCCAAAAAAAATGGGCAGATTCCTGAGGAATCTGCCCATTGGTCATTTTTCTAAACACGCGTTTTTGGAGAGTTAACCTCCATCAGCAGTGACGCCTGATGGCGGATTTGGGCGGCTGACGGCCCCATCGTCAGAACCACCGCTGATAACATCGTCAGGAATCTCGGTAGCCATATACACATCATCAATCGAATACCATTCTTCACGCATTTGGCTATTCGGATATGCTTGCCAGTTGTCATTTCCTCCAATGGCCACCATATTCCATTGCACCATCCGGTTATCAGGATTATCCTTGACCCAACGAATGGTTCTATTGACATAGACTTGTTCGTCGTTAATCCATTGAATTAATTCGCCGTCGTTAGCACCTGGTTCCGAATTCATTTTCAGGAAGAAGGCCACTTTAGTCCAATTCTCTGGTCGTCCAAATAACTGAGCATGCTTGACCGTCTGATTCAGGTTATCTGACAGATATCCCCCATTCACTTGGTCTGGAATTTTCGGAGTACCTCCATCGGCGGCCATTCCAACCGTATCTTGGGTGTAGTTCAACGAAAACGATCCCAAATTATTAACCCCCCTTGGAGTATCATAGATGTCCTCGCTGGTCATCTGATAATAGCTGCCCTCAGGAGGCCCCCCCCTATATGCATGGACATTTCTCACACCATAGTTGTTTTCGTTGTAATCCCACAAGAAGATGGGACCGGAGTTTCCATCATCGAAGAACTGGAATGGGCTACCTTCACCATTCCAGTAATAGGCGCGAAAAAACTTGCTTTGCCCACCAGGCGTCCAGTTCTCCTCAAATCGAATGTAAAAACTGACGTATAGCTGGCTAACACCCTGATCCAATTTCTTTGCCAGGATGCCGTCGCTATTCCATCGTTGCCACCCTGGATCATAGGACTCCCGCCACGCAACAAATGACTTTCCTGTACCACCACGTGCTTTATCCGCATTAGATTCCAGGATTTCAAATGCATCGTGTTTATCTGGGTATCCGTTACTTGGTGACCAGTTTACTTCTCCGTTCCTTCGATGATCCCATCCTTCGAGGTCCAGTTCTTCAGAGCTGGTGTAGTCAGGTAAGTCATCAAAAGACTCCTCGAAAAGCACACGGGACTCAACGACAGCCGGAACCATTAGCGAAACAATAATCGATACGACTAACGGGTTGCGTGCTACTTTTCGTTTACTGCTTACGGGGTGAAGACTTTTAACTTTCATCTGACAGCCTCAATGCTCAGGGTCATTATCGTTTTACCGGCAACCGATATCTTCTGTATCGATCAAGGCTAGATCTTACGCTACCTCTTTGCCGGACTAACATCTCATTCCTGCAATTCATAACAAACCGTAACGCTGGCCCCTGTTTAAGGAACGCTGTGTGTTACGACTTCCGACGGTTCACTAACTAGGCCGCTGGTGTCCACCACCTGGACAGTGAAGTGCCAGGTTCCGGATTCCAGGTTACTGAACTGATAACTGGTATCGGCACTATCCACTTCGACCTGTTGATCAAGGGCCCCCTCCTGCTGGCCGTAGCGCACGATGTAGGAGTCGATTTCGCTCAACGAGATTGATTCCCCATCCACCCGGGTTGAAGGCGCTGTCCAGGTCAGCAGGACACTGCCCTCACCGGTCGCGGGCTCTTCCTCATCCGGAAGGACGCCCGGCTCTCCGGCCGCGGGCTCCAGGGTTCGCGGTGCCAGTCCGCTGGCGTAGGCCTCCAGGTTGGTGACTTCCTGATCATTGAGCACCTCTCCCCCATCAGCTACCCAGGCGTTGGTCCCATTCGCCAGTTCCCAGGTGTCCGGTATACCGTCGCCATCGGTGTCTACCGACGATGTGGTTGTCGGATCCGGCGCCCGGAACGTTTCTGTCAGGTTAACACTTGTCCCTTCGGCCAGATCCGTCACGTCCATTTCAATAATGGCATCGTACCGTCCCTCGAAGTACTCAAGGGTCACCGCCACGGGCTCTCCCGCGGCCAGGGAGGCCGTATGGGTAAAGGTGGTCACGGACTGTCCCTGCCATTCATCGATAACCAGATCGCCGTCCAGGTAGAGTCGGGCCCCATCGTCGGTCCTTACCGTAAACCGGTAGTCACGGGTGCCGGAGCCATGGGGCGGAACGAACTCGCTGAACCAGCGGACACTGAAATTGTCCTCCGGAAGACTTTCCGGGGCTCCACTCCTGCCCCAGTCAAAGTCAACGGTGTTGTCCGTCCGGACGTACACCAACTCATCAAACCCGGTACCATTGAAATACTGGCCGACAAAACCGGACACAAAGGTGGTTTCCGGCTCTTCCGGCCTGTCGTCCGCTGACCGGATGTCGGTGCCGGCCTGGTATTCCTGGAGGTTGGTATAGCCATCGCCGTCGAGATCCTCCTGGGCATCCGCCGGGTCGAGCGGGTCCAGTTCCATGGCAAACTCCTCGCCATCGGGAATACCATCACCGTCGGTGTCGGGGTTACCTTCCTCGGTGCCCAGGAAGAACTCCTGGGAGGCGCTCAGGAAATCACCGTCCGGGTCTGACCTGGCGTCGTCGGGGTTGTTCGGGTCCAGGCCGTGGACCACTTCCCAGTTGTCGTAGATGCCATCTCCGTCATCATCCCTGGGGGGATACTCCGGGTTGAAGTCTAACCCTTCCTTGCCGTCGAGATAGCCTACACGATAGCCCAGATTGTAGGCCTCGCCTGATGCCAGGCCGGTGCCGTCATCTATTTCGGATGGCGGCGCCCAGGAGTGGAGAGCGGACCCGGGTACCGTACTGCGGGCGAACCCTGGGCCTTCCCAGGCCACAATAAAGTGGTCACCGCTCCAACGTTCCTTGAACAGGATTTCAAAGTAGTAGCGCTTGTCCGCTTCCAGGTCGATAACCCCGGATGCCTGGGAAGCATATTTGTCGAATTCCCCGACGTTGCTCCAGCCCGTCACGGCAGCAATCAGTTCCTTGTTATCCTCACTGATATTGGAGCTGAGATAGAACTCGGACTGGTCATCACTGCTTATAAAGAAACGGTATTCGCCCGCCAGAGGCGGTTCGATAAACCCCCTGACCCTGGCACCGTATTGACTCCCCCGATCCCTGGGACCATCCAGACTATTGATGGGTACGGTTTCATCAGGATCATCCGGATAGCGGGGGGAACTGGTCAGATCGGAAACACTGACGCCCTCGATGTTATCCCAGTAGTCGACATAAACGACCCCGGGCTCACTCACCGCTGCCGTGGGTTCTTTTTCATCCAGATCATCACGCCAGACCTGACATCCAGTAAGAGTGACAGCCAATAACATCAATGCCGATATCTTTGTGACGGACATAATCCACCTGTATCCATTGATTAGAGACTGTCTTTAAGTATTGGATCTGTCCGCAGCAAACGCTAGCCGGGGTATAAATCGTTTTGGCATGTTATCCATTCTATTATGCCCCGATCACATGTGATCCACTTTGCTAGTTCAACATCTTTAAAAATGCAACCAGGGCATTCCGTTCTTTTTCGGTCAGATCCATATCCTGTAGTTCATGCATCCTGTTCGGACCACTGTCTGGAGGGTCCTGGTAATAGTTGATTACCGCCTCCAGGGAACTGAACCGGCCATCATGAAAATAGGGACCCGTTTGCTCAAGGTATCGCAACGTGGGGGTCTTGAAGGCTCCATGCAGGCTCTGGTGGACATCCTGTGATACATGATTGAGAGCATTGCACTGGTCGGCGCTGGCGTCACTGTAATCCCCCAGACAGTTGAACTCATCCATAAGCACGGCCTGCAGGCCGAACACCCGCCCGAAATCCATGTTCTCCCCTGAAAACCTGCCCGTGCCGATATTGTGGAAGCCACCATTACTGAACATCGGGCCATTGTGACAACGAAGGCACTGAGTGCGCCGGTCATCGGTATACAGTTTGATGCCAGCCAGCTCCTGCTCGGTCACCAGTTCATTGGCCTGCGCCATATTGCCCTGGTTCAGTGCCGACACAAAGCGGTCAAACCGGGTCTCCGGGGGATGAAGGGTGCGCTGGAACGCTTCCAGGGTCTTGCCGATGTTGGCGAATACGGCATTTATCTTCCGCTGGACCGGACGAGACAGGCGGTACCACGCATTCTGCTTTTGCACTTCACCAATGGGAGTTGCCTGCTCCGGCAAGGTATCCCAGTCCAGATCCGGCGGCGCGCCAAACAGTGCCTGATAGGCTTCCCGGTACTCAGGATCGGAAAGCACGCGATGTACGACGAACACCCTGCTGCCCCCCATTTCACTGGGTGCTTCGAAAGGTATCAGCGCCTGGGACCAGAGCGAGTCCCTACGACCGTCCCAGTAGAGCCAGTCGAGGTAGGCGGCGCCATACAGGGTGGGGGTGTTGCGAGCCGTGCGCCCCACACCCTCTGCCAGGGGTTTGCCGTCGGTATACGCCTTTTCCGGTTGATGGCAACTGGCACAGGAAAGGGAGCCGTCCAGGCTGAGGGAGGTATCAAAGAACAGGCCCTTTCCCAGGGCCGCGGCCCGCTGGCTGTCCGCCACCCGGTTTGACGGACTGGGGGGAACGGGGCCCAGCTCGGCCAGGCTCAGGGACTGGAGGATGCGAAGGTCACGATCCGTGAGTCCGCCCGGCCGTTCCGCCAATGCGGCGGGGGACGGCGCCATGAGGATCAGTAGCAGGATAAGGGCGCGACGGACAACCATCAGTAATCCAGGGTCAGTTCCAGGTCCGCGACATCCTGGACCCCCTGCCTGACCAGATGGAAACGCAGTGTCCAGTCGCCATGCATATTGAACAGGACCCCAGTCAGCCGGTAACGCCCTTCCCCCAGGTACTCCGAAACCCTGGGCTGGCTGGGCAGCCCGTGGCCATGGCCAGGCATGCCTCCGGTCACGGACAGCCCGTCCAGTTTCACCGGGTTGTTGTTGGCGTCCCACACGTCCAGGATCCAGTCATGATGGTTCCGGAGCGGCACCTCCCCTTCAGCCGGGGCGACGGAGATCCGGAAGTGTCCGTCCCTGGTGACAGCCTCGCAACCGCTAGTGCAGTCCCCGGCGATAGCGATGGCCGGGAACACCATGACAGCAATCAGGCACCCGATTTTCAATCGCTCCAGGCACCTGACCAGAACACCATGGGTGTATCGCACGTCTGCTTCCTTCTTTTATCGTTTTCTTCCATTTCGATGGGGACGACCGCATCCATCACGGTCGTCCGGCATCACTCTCCAGCAGGTAGAACTCCAGTTCCACCGCTTCCTGTTCCGTCACAGTAAGGTTGTCATGGGCCAGTATGGCCTCTGCGATACTCAGCGCAGCCCCGTTGTGCAGGTAGGGCGCGGTCGCCCAGAGGAAATCCAGGGTGGGCGTATCGATGCCGTACACCGGACCCTGACTGCTGGAGCCCGTGGCATCCGTCAGTGTGCCGATATCGTGCACCACGCCGGAGGCTGAATCCGTGCGGCGATCCCCGCTATGGCAACCGGCGCAGTTTTCCCGCTGGTACACCGCCTGCCCCGCCGTTGCGGCCGTTGACAGGCTGCCGTCATTGAAGGGTGAGGCCGGATGCCCGTCAAGCGATGCCAGGTAACTGGCGAGGGCATCCAGGTCCGTACTGAGCCCGGCACGATCCGTTGACAGCGGGTCGTCACCCAGATCGAATTCACTGTCGTCGACCAGGCCGGTGCCACCCGCCAGAAGGCGGATCTGGGATTCGAAGTCCTGGACCTCGTCGAAGTTACCGGTCCAGTGGATGCGGCCATGGCCCACGCCCTTGCCGGTCAGGTCAATGGTATTGCGCACGCCCTCGCCCAGGCTGGTCAGATCCCAGACCCGTCCATCGTGGCCACCGTCGTTATGGCAGGACGCACAGCTCATGTAGTTGTCCCTGGCCAGCCGATCATCCGCGGCGTCGTAGAAGAGCTGTTTACCCAAGAGCACGTCCGGCGCCAGGGCTTCGCTGGACACCAGATCCACCACGTGCAATGCACTGGCCTGCGGCAGGTTATCCAGCAGGATCGGGGCCAGGTCGTAGCTCTGCAGGCTGCGATCCATGAAGTTGTGGATCAGCAGTCGCTCACCATCGGCGCTCAGGGCCAGCCCCTGTGGCGCAATGCCGGTGGCCAGTCTGGTGAGCTGGTAGCCCTGCTCCAGGTTGTAGACCGCCACTTCACGGCTGGTTTCCAGGGCGACGAACAGGTACCGGCCATCCGCCGTTACCACCGCACCCGTCGCCATACTGGCGTTGTCGTGGTCGATGCGCGCCCCCGGGTTCTCACTGCCGGACACCAGGTCCACCCTCGATGTCACGGCCCGCACGGTCTGGTCAAAGGTCATTCCGGGACCACCACGGGCCGCGCCGGCCAGGATGTTGTCCTGCTTCGACGGCACATAGGCCCAGTCGCCGTCGGGTCCGAGGACCGGGGCATTGAGGTAGTTCGGCATCCCCGGGCCGGTGCTTTCGGACACACCCCGGTTCCGGTAACCCAGTTGAATGGTGTCCACCACCGACAGGCTCTGGGCATCCACCACCCACAACTCACCACCACCGGCCGCGACGTCCGGTGCCAGGCCGTCCTCTCCCGGCAGGGGCGGCGTAACAAAGTTGGTGACGTAGACGGTGCTGCCATCCTCGCTGATCGCCAGATGGCGGGGCCGTCCGCCCAGGGCTCCGGTGGCATTGACCTGACCGGTGTCGGTATCCACCCGAACCAGTTGCGCCGTAGCCTCCAGCACCACCAGCAGATCGTCACTGCCAGGCACGCGTACCAGGCCGTGGGAACGACTGTCCGCTGGCAGGTCAATGGTATCCACGACGACCTGGCTTGTGGTGTCAATGGCGCTGACAGTGGCGTCGGCCTTACTGGTCACCCAGGCCAGGGAACCGTCCGCCGCCAATGTGATGGACGATGGCTTGCCACCCACGGAAACTTCGGCAACCCGCAGATCGTCCACCACCAGTGAGACCGTGTCGTTATCCGGGTTGGCAACCCACACCCGATCCTCACTGGTCGAGCTTTCCACGGCCAGGGTGGTGGAGTTGAGTACCGGCAGCGGCGGCCTGGCGTAGAGGGACGGATTCGCCGGATAGAAGTCCGCATTATCTCCCACACCGTCACCATCGCTGTCAGCCCACTCGGTGGCATCGTCGGGGAACGGATCGCTGTTATCCCCCACCCCGTCGCCATCGGAATCCACCGATTCGTCCGGGTCGTTCGGGAAGCTGTCGGCATTGTCACCGACGCCGTCGCCATCGCTGTCGATGACCTCCCCTGAGTTTTCAGGGAAGGCATCCTCGTCGTCGATGACACCGTCGTTGTCGGTATCCGCCGGTGCCACCCGGGGGACGAGTCCCATCACTTCCTGGCTGGCCAGTTCGGTGTTGCCGTCACGGCCTGTCACGATGAACAGCTCATCACCAAAACCGGCGCCACCGGGGGCATTGCGACCTGAAATCAGGCTGGGCAGCTCCCGCCAGCTTCCGGTGCGGACATCCAGCGCTTCCACGTCCGTGTGGTCACCGGCTGGGCTCTCACCCGCTGCCACCACCAGTTCCGGCCCGTGCTTGATCAGGGCCACACCGGCACGGGGGGTGGGAATGTCGTTCTCCAGGGTTGTCCACTGGCCGGTGTCGAAATCGTAGACATCCACGCTCGCTTCGGTATCACCGATGGCGTTACCCAGATTGACGCTGGAGCGGCGTCCAGCCACCACGTAAAGCTTGCCATCCACCACCGAGGCGCGGTGGTGGTCACGGGCATGGGGCGCATCAGGCAATGGGGTCCATGTCTTCGCCACCGGGTCGTAGACGTCGAACCAGGATACCCAACCGGCGTTATGGCCCTCGGTATTGCCACCGACCACGTAGATCTTGCCGCCATAGTTAACCGCCGCGGCGGCACCACGACGGCGGTCTTCAGGAATCACCGCTTCTTCACGCCATTGTGCCGGCTCACTGGGATCAAAGCTGTAGATCTCCGCCACCGGGGTCTCCGACGGGAAGCCGCCACGGAGGGCACCGACGATGTACACCCGGCCGCCCACTTCCACGCTCTGGAAGTGGTGCAGCTGTAGCTCGTTGAAAGCGCCGTCCCTGGGTACGCCACGGTCGGACCAGCTATTGGTGAGGGCGTTGTAGACGTTTACCGCCCGGCTGTCCCGGCCACCGATCAGGTACATGCTGTTTTCCACAGCGATGTAGTCTCCCTCGTGACGGGCATCCGGTGTGCCGAAATCGGGCTGGCGGACAGACCATTGGGTCGCGCCGTCGCCCCACTGGTTCGGATCATTCGGATAGACATCGGCATTGTCACCCACCCCGTCGCCATCGCTGTCGGTCCATTCGGTCGGGTCGCCGGGGAAGGCATCCTGTTCATTCGGGTAACCGTCGCCGTCCCGGTCCGGGTCGCTGTTGTCGCCAATGCCGTCGCCATCGGTATCGGCCCACTCGTTGGGATCGTTCGGGTAAACATCCCCGTTGTCGCCCACGCCGTCGCCATCAGTGTCGGTCCATTCAGTCGGGTCGTTCGGGAAGGCGTCCTCGGTATCGACAACGCCATCGCCATCGGTATCCAGGCCGTCGCCCTCACGTACCACCTGGATGGCAAAGCCCTCCGACGGCACGCCTTCGTCATTGACGGCAAACAGCCAGTAGTACCCCGGAATCATCACGTTCGGGTTGGGATTGACCTCAACCGAATAGGAGCCGCTGCCGCCGTCGAAGGCCAGGGGCACGAAGCGCTGATCCGTGTTGATGGAGTGGGTGGTTCCCTGCAGGCGAATCATGTTGAACTCGGCGATCGCCTCGCTGGTGTTGATCGTCATCTGGGCGCCGGCGATAACCTGCTGTGGTGCCTGGAGGATCTCGGGGCGGCTGGCCAGGGAGCCATCCGCGTTGAACAGGTAGTCCGGCGAGTAGAACTGGGCATCCTGATGGTTGGCATCACAGGCGCCACAGGCGCCACCACCACCGGTGAAGACCCGGCCATCTTTCATAAGCAGCGCGGTCGAATGGTAATTGCGGGGCACGGTCAGGCTGTTGACCGGTGTCCACTCCCCGGTGTCCGGGTTCCAGATCTCCGGTTGCAGGATGCTGCCCTCATCATTCCACAGTTTTGCGACCGTGGTGCCACCGATCACCATCACACGACCATCCGGCAGCACTACGGAATCCTGGAAGGTACGCCTGTGTTGCATGGGTGTGGTTTCCTGGATGACCGGGGCAGCGCCGTTCAGGTCCACGGTGATGGCCTTGTTGGAAGAAGGCTCTTCCTGGGAGGCATCGTTGCCGCCGGTAATCAGGATCTTGCCAATGTCGTACATCACCGCGGAGCCGAACATCCTGGCCTGGTCACCGCCCAGGCGGGCACCGATTTGCTCGATATCCCCCTGTCCGGCGGTATCGAACCAGTGCATGGTCTGCATGGGGCCGGACTGGAACACCCGGCCATTGGGCGCCACATGCATGAAGGCATACCATTGCATGTCGGTGCTGCCATTACCGGACTGGTTGCTGTTGATCAGGTTCTGCTCGTCCACCAGGCTCTGCATGGTCGCTCCCGGGGTATCCAGCCATTGCTGCTGCCCGGTGGCGTAGATTTCAGAGGTGTTACCCGCCCCTTCCGCAAACGCCGTGAAAATGCGGTTGTCCGGCATGGTCAGGGTGGTCGGGTACCAGCGGGGATAGCTCATCTCGTCCAGGGTGACCCACGACATGGTTTCGATATCGAAACGGCTGGTCTTCTTGGTGGTGGGGTTACCGCCGGAGTTGAAGATGGACCCATCCTCCATCTGGGCGATACCGGAACAGAACTGGTTATGGGTGGCGTGGTCCTTCGCCAGGAACGTTCCAGTCTCCGGATCATAGATGCTCGCGGTGGACTTGTTGCCGGTATCGGTAATCTCGGTACCACCGACCCAGGTCAGCAGCTTGCCATCCGGCAATTGCGCGGCGGACACGGGGATTTCCGCCCACTGGACCACATCACTCCACTGCCCGCCGATGTGGCTGGCAAACTCCGTCGGCGGTGTCAGGATGGCGTCCACACGGTCGGTGATCGCCGCCATATCCTCGACACCGGAGAAGTAGAAGTCATTCTCCGAGCCCCTGGCGGCGGCCAGTTCGATAACCGCTCCCCCCGAGGCCTCGAAGTACAGGATTTCCACCTGCTTCATACCCGCCTCAAGATAGACGGTGGCGTCCGCATTGTTGACCGGGTGAGGCTCGTCATCATTGATCACGACCTGCCCATCGATGGTCAGGCGCACGCCATCATCACTGCGGGTCAGGAAGGTGTATTCCCCATCCTCGGGAATAAAGACCGAGCGCGTGGCGACCATGGCGAAATGATTGTCAAAGGGGAACGCCGCGGAGTCGGCAAAGATGCCGGTGTTGCCCTCGCTGCCGTCACTGAAGCTGATGATGTCCGAGCTCATGGAGACGGTCTGGTACTGGTCCTGATTGTCGATCAGTGCCTGGGCCTTGGCCATGGTATTGATCGTTTCCGTGCCCTTGACGAACAGCACCTGGAAGGGCTCGCTCAGCAGCCAGCGGCTGGCGTCATTCGGATGGGCGTCGGAATTGTCACCGTAGCCGTCGCCGTCGCTGTCCACCCACTCGGTGGGGTCCTGGGGAAAGGCGTCCTCGGCATTGTTGTAGCCGTCACCGTCGGAATCCAGGGCCGGGTCACTGTTGTCCCCGATGCCATTGTTGTTGGTGTCTTCCCAGTTATCGGGATCGTCCGGGAACAGGTCAATATCGTTGGCATAGCCGTCGCCGTCCCGGTCCGCATCGGTGTTGTCGCCGATACCGTCACCGTCCAGGTCGGACCACTCCGCAGGATCCAGCGGGAAGGCGTCGTCTTCATTCAGGTGACCATCGCCGTCGATGTCCGGGTCGGAATTGTCGCCGATACCGTCGCCATCGGTGTCAGCCCATTCGCTGTCATCCGAGGGGAAGGCGTCGGCGTTGTCACCAATACCGTCACCATCGGTGTCCTGCCACTCCGTCGGATCGTTCGGGAAGGCGTCGTTGTTGTCGGGAATGCCATCGCCGTCGAAGTCGCCGTTGCTGTCATAGACGCACAGGGCCGACAGCTTGGGAGCGTCGGTAATGCTGCCAAAGCTGACCTGGACACTACCGTCATCCACTTCCGCCAGGTAACGCTCAACGATGGCCGTCTGACTACCGACCTCGGCAAGAATATCAAACCCAGCGTGAACCAGCTCACCCTCAATGTAGACATCAAATACCCTCGAGCCCGGCCCGCCGGACGAGCTGGCCGCCTGGAAGTATATCTCGGCGAACATCAGCGCCACATTGTAGGGGCCATTGTCAGGTACAGGGATGCTGTAGCTGAAGTTGCCCCAGCGTTCGCTGTGGTAGAGCGTGTCGTCGTCGGTGTCGGCTATCTCGACTTCATAACTGGCGGACCGGCCTCCGGAATAGTGCTGGTCCGCCAGGTAATCAACACCACCGGTACTGGTGTAGGCCTGACCACCCACGTTAATACACATCTCAAAGTTGTTCACCGGCTCGTTGGGGGTCGGGTCGGCATTGTCACCGATGCCATCCCCGTCGCTGTCGAGCCATTCTTCCGGATCATTGGGGAAGGCATCGTCGTCATTGGGGTAACCGTCGCCGTCCCGGTCGGTATCGGTATTGTCGCCAATACCGTCTCCGTCCAGATCGGACCATTCGTCCGGATTATTGGGGAAGGCATCGGCATTATTGCCAATGCCATCACCGTCGCTGTCCTGCCATTCGGCGGCATCCAGCGGGAACTGGTCACTGGTGTCCGCCACGCCGTCACCGTCGGCGTCGCCATAGCTCTGATGCAGGCAGACGGCAGAGAGCTTGGGCTGGTCCGATTGGCCAACAAAGCTCACCTTAAGGGAATCGTCACTGACCGGCACCACGTAATTCCGGGACAGTGCGGTCTTGCTGGGCACCTCAGCCAGGATATCGAAGCCCTGCTCGACCAGGGCGTCTTCCAGATAAATATCGAACACCCGGCTGCCCGGACCTCCGGCACTGGTCGATGCCTGGAAATGCACCTCGGCAAAATGAAGGGTGGCGATGTAGTCGCTTGCCTGGGGAACCGGAATCTCGTATACAAAGCTACCCCAGCGCTCGGTCTGGTACAGGGGGTCGTCCTCGGTTCCGGCGATGTCATGGGTATGAACGCTGGCGGTGCCGCCGGAGTAATACTGGTCTGCCTGGTACGTCAAGCCACTGGCGGAGACCAGCTCCCCGCCACCCACGTTGACACAGTAACCCCAGTCAGAGCCCGGCTGGGGTGGCTCTTCCTCCCAGCGCTCCGGATCATTCGGGTACACATCGTCTTCGTTGGCAACGCCATCACCGTCGCGGTCCGGATCGCTGTTGTCGCCAACACCATCGCCGTCCAGATCAGCCCACTCGTCCGCATCATTGGGGAAGGTATCCGCGTTATCGCCAACACCGTCGCTGTCGCTGTCCGCCCATTCGTCCCCATCAAAGGGGAACACATCCTCGTTGTCGGCGACCCCGTCACCGTCGGTGTCACCGAGGCTTTCCCGCACACAGAGTGCCGACAGTTTTGGCCAGTCCTGAATAACACCAAAGCCGATGTCCACCATGCCGTCGTCGACCGTGGTCATATGGATCAGGGTCAGGGCGGTGGTACTGGGCACCTGGGTCAGGATGTCAAAATTATCGGCAATCAGTTCGTCTTCCACGAAGACGTCAAAAACCCGGGTACCCGGACCGCCACTGCTGGACGTGGCCTGGTAATAGATCTCGGCGAACTCCAGCTCGATGGTGTAGGTGCCGGGCTCCGGCACGGGAATTGAGTAACCAAAGGCCCGCCAGCGCTCCGACTGGTAGATCAGGTCGTCGTCGGTATTGGCAATATCATGAGCATGGGTGCTGGTGCGGCCACTGGAGTAATAGCCGTCCGCCTGGTATTCGGTGCCATCGACGGCGGTGTAGGCAGGCCCGCCGGCGTTGATGCACATCTCATAGGCGGAGACTGCCAGCAGTGGGGTCGGATCCGAGTTATCACCGATGCCATCGTCGTCGCTGTCCAGCCACTCGTCCGGATCATCCGGGAAGGCGTCCTCGTCGTTAAGGTGGCCATCACCGTCGCGGTCGGTGTCACTGTTGTCGCCGACGCCATCGTTATCAAGGTCCGCCCATTCCGACGGGTCGTTGGGGAACACATCGGCATTATCGCCGACGCCATCGCCATCCGAATCGGCCCATTCCTCAGGGTCCAGGGGGAACAGATCGTTGGTATCACTGTAACCGTCACCGTCGGAATCGCCGGTGCTAAGGTGGACGCACAACCCCGAAAGCTTTGGATAATCAGCCACCCGGGAAAAACTGATCTTCAGGTCGTCATCTTCAACGGTGGTCGCATAGGTACGTGACAGGGCCGTCTTGCTGGGCACATTGGCAAGGATGTCAAAATTGTCGTCAACCAGCTGGTCTTCCAGAAAAATATCGAACACCCGACTGCCAGGCCCTCCGCTGGAGCTGGTCGCCTGGTAATAGATCTCGGCAAAGTACAACGTCACAAAATAGTTATCGGGGCTTAACGGGATGGAATAGTTGAAGCCGCCCCAACGTTCGCTCTGGAACAGGAGGTCGTCGGTCGTCTGCTCAATATCGTGAGCATGGAAGCTGGTACGCCCTCCCGAATACAGGACATCAGCCTCAAACGTGACATCGTTGGCGTCAACGAATTCGTCACCACCCGCATTGATACAGATCAGTGCATTATCGCTGGACAGGGTTTCCGACGCCGCCAGCGGGGCGATCAGAAGGGATGCCACTCCCAGGAATACAGACCAATACCGTCCCTGATTCATACCTGTTGCCTCTGCACTCTTACATATCGATTAAAGCAGCAGCAAATAATGAACCAAGCATTGATAACTTATTAAAATTCGGAAACAAACGCGCTCTCAGCAACGCATGTAACCTCTGTTTAACACTAATCGTGTAAAGGAAGCCGACATCCACATGCCGACAATTGCCCGAGGACTCGGGTAAGGCAATCCCAAATCCTTGACTTGGTTGCAGGAACTCCATTAATTTCCACTGTAAGGATTCGTTTACAGGAAACTTCGCCAGGAATGGTGGCAGGTGAGGAATGGCCAAAGTCAGTGTGGTGGTACCGGTTTTCAACGCCGAGGAATGTCTGGATGAAACACTGACCAGCCTTTGTCGTCAAACACTGGATGATATTGACGTTATCTGCGTGGATGACGGTTCTACGGATCGATCCCGGGATATTCTCCGGGCAGTGGCTGACAGGGATCCCAGGTTCCGGGTGATCGAAAAGACGAACGGCGGTGTCGGCTCTGCCAGAAATCTCGGCATCGAAAGCGCCACCGGCGAGTACCTGTCATTTATTGACTCGGACGATGTTGTCAGCGACGACTACCTGGAAGAACTCTATTCCAGCACTTCTCCCGAAAAACCCGATATCGTGGTAACCGGGAACGTGCTGGAGTACTGGCCCGATGGTCGTAAAAACTCCCGCAATGTCGGTGTTACCGGCGACGCCCTGCTCACCACCCCCGACGAAAAGGCTCCCCTGATCACCTCCACCGGGCTCACCCAGAACAAGCTCTACAGGTCCGCGTTCATCCATGGGATTGGGTTGAGGCACTACACCGGCAAGAGCGTATCGGAAGACAACTACTTCACCATCTGCGCCGTTGCCCTGGCGGAATCCATCAAGACCGTACGCAAGGGCACCTATCTCTATCGCCAGCGCCCCCAGTCCATTACCAAGTCCAGAAAACGGCCGGACGACGTGTCCATGTATGATGTCTATGAACAGGCAAGGGCCTTTGTTTCAGCAGCGACGGGTAGCGAGAAGTTTGCCAGCGAATGGGAGCCGATCATCCGCACACGACAGCAGACGGATCTGACCAACTATCACTTTGAACTGGCCCCGCCCGACCGGGCCGGATTCCGGGAACAGGCCGTGCGCCTGACGGGGGGCAGGATCCGGATTCCCAGGCCTGACAACGAGCGCCTCGCCATTATAAAGTTCCATATAAAAAGTGCGCTGACATCGATCGGGTTATATCATCCCTCCCGGTAGCCGGAGGATCTGACACTCCCAGATCATGACTCGTTGATCACATTGCCGTGATCGCCACTCTCTCAACCATTGACCGCCATCCATGTCGACGACCGCCAACCGGGTGCTCAAGAGTTCCGCATTTCTCCTGATGGCAAAGGGCGTCCAGCGATCCATCGGGTTGGTCAGCATTCTGGTGCTCGCCAGGATACTGACCCCCGACGACTTCAGCATCGTCGCCATTTCAGCCCTCCTGCTGTACTTCTGCGAGACACTGGCCGCCACCGGTAGCGAGTCCTATATTATTCACAAAGACGATGTCGCCTCCTCGGACTTGTCCACCGCCTGGACGATCGACCTGATCATCAAGTCGGCCATCTTCCTGCTGCTGGTGATCGCGATTCCCTTTATCGCTGACTTTTACGAGGACCAGCGCCTGGTCCCCGTACTCTATGCCACCTCGTCGATTCTGCTGATCAACGCCCTGAAAAGCCCGGGGCTTATTGCCCTCAAACGGCAACTGGACTATCGCCGGATCTTCTTCGTCATGATCACCCAGAAGGTCTGTGCCTTCACGGTCACCCTGTCCATTGCCCTCACCACTGAATCCTACTGGGCCCTCATCATTGGCGATATTACCTCCGCCAGCGTGCTCTGCCTGGGTTCCTATCTGATCCACCCGTTTCGTCCACGGCCCTGCCTGGCCAACTGGCGCAACCAGTGGCGCTTTTCGAAATGGATACTGTTTCGGGCAAGCGTGGGATTCAGCAAATCGCAGATGGACTCGCTGCTGATCTCAAAGTTCTTCTCGGCACAGGAGTTGGGGGCGTTCTACATGACCAAGAATCTCTCGGTGCTCCCCAGCACGGACATCATCGGCCCCGCCGTGGAACCCCTGCTGGCATCACTGTCCCGGGTCCGGGACGACCTCCAGGAGTTCAACCAGCAGTTATCAAAGGCGATTTTCGTGATCACATCGATAATCATGCCGATCGTGGTCTTCATGTGGTGGTTCCCTGATCACATCATCAACTTCTTTTTCGGGCCAGAGTGGGCCATCGCCTATCCGATGCTACCACCGTTGGCGGTCGTGCTTGCGACGATCGCATTTGGCCAGATAATCAATCAGGCCATTATGTCGCTG
This sequence comes from Marinobacter shunpengi, assembly GCF_045449695.1. Lineage (NCBI taxonomy): Bacteria > Pseudomonadati > Pseudomonadota > Gammaproteobacteria > Pseudomonadales > Marinobacteraceae > Marinobacter > Marinobacter shunpengi. Next base: position 182,736 of record NZ_JBJJKZ010000013.1, on the reverse strand, counting down.
GGGCGAGTCAAGGCGCTCTTCATTTTCGAGATCATTGGCCTTGTGATGCTGACAACTGCCCTCTTTCTGTCACGCAACCTGGAAATTCGGCACTTCATAGAGGTACGCTCACTGTTCGCAGTAGGCCTTGTCTTAGGCATAATTGCCTTTCTACGGTACTGCACGGGAATCCGGATTCTTCGCCTCGCGGCCCTGATTTCACCAACTATCCTGCTGGCGATACTGGCTGCGTGGTTGACTGGGGAAGTAGAAACCCGACTAGCCATAGAGCTCAACAGTTTTTCTGTCTTTCCAGTAGCCGTGCTTTACTTTGGCCTGTTCATTCCCGCATTCCTACTGATATTGGTTACGGTATACCAACGTTATGATGAAGGGGCATTTGCCCTGAAAACATTGGGCAATATAGTGAGAGGGCTCTGGGCGCGAATACTCCACAAATCGGGATAGAGGTACAAGAGCGTTATATCGGCTGGTGTTCCGGTGGCACCATACGCGATGCGTCAGAAGAACGATCCCCTGTGGCCAGAACATCGTTAACAAAACGAACAACATGCTCATCGCCGCTTTCGGCTTTGAGTTCCTCCGACAATCGCCTTGCATTGGCCACAAAGCCCATATTGGATAAAACGTCAGAAATGACCTCATGGAGATCATTATCACTGATCCGGAATGTCCGAATCATACGCCCAACGCCCAGGGATTCCGCCGCCCACGCGCAATAGAACTGGTCCCACAGCAACGGGATACCCAGCACCGGCTTGCCAAACCACAACGCTTCCCGGTAACTGGTTGCCCCCATGTGGCTAATAAATACAGTAACCTTTGGACTGGCCAATACCGACGCCTGGGGAGCCCAATCCACCCAACGAACACTGTCATCTTCCCATTTTCGTCTTGTTCCTTCAGAACGGGTTCCGGCAGCCACCAATACACGCTTTCCCAATAGCCGTATGTGATTAATGATCCTGTGCACGAGTCGGTCTGGCGGCGAGGCCAGAGTACCAAAGGAAAGATAAACCACGCTGTTGTCTTCACAACCACTAAGCCAATCCATCACACTCTGACCGGCGCCCCAGTCTGACTCCGGATCCAGGGAGCCAAGTCTGAGGAATGGATCCGAGTTCTGGGCTCCACCAAACAGGTACTTGTTTTCGATGTTAGCCGTCCCCGTCGTTATTCTATGGACTGCACCTGGCCTGGCCCGGGAATAGGACGCCCTGTGCTCATTAACGAACCGGCTCATATCGCCCCAGGCCTTGAACCGGCGTCTGCGAAATACCTTGTTAAAGCGATAGTGCCAGGCCGGCATGAATTGCAACGCGAATCGTTCCAACAACTCGCCACTCCATGAGCGTTTTTCCAAGTGAGCCCGCCGGTCCTGCAACCGGTAGAGCGTTCCCGTGGCCTCATGGACAATGAGGGGGACCTTCAGCACCGTCGCCATCAGGCCATACTCCTCGAGAAAGATATGGGGATCACAGAGGAGTGCGTCGCAGCCTAACCCCTTCAGTTTTTCCATGATGTATCGCCGATGCTGCAATCCGTTATAGGTCAGCGTAAGAAAGTAGCGTTTCTGCGCTTCCAGATGTGTAAAGAACACATGCTTCCATCTTCCGGACCGAGACAGAACCTGCAAAAACTGGCGCCCATCTTCCGGCACTACCGGGCCAATCAACTCATAGGGAAAACCAAAACTTCGTGCCTGGATCTCCGCTTCATCAGGCACCAGAACGTAAATCTCGGCGCCAGCATCCTCCAGGTTCTTCAGGATGAGAAATAGACTTTTCAGGTGACCTGCGTCAGGTATCAGGCTGACCATTACAATGCGCTTGCCTTTCAGACTGCCCACTCCAACCTCACTGAATACTGCCTTTGAAATAGACTACTAGAGGCTTACAGTTCATCCGACACATGGTAATGATGGCTGGTTATCTGAATTAGTACCAATGACCATCACTCCAATACGCGGAGGCATCCCGGATGAAACGACTAAGCCTGGCTAACATCTTGCAGACGGCTTATTAATCCGTAGCGGGAAAACACCGCAGCCACCTGCCGATCATTATGACCCAGCGTATTATTGACATGATGCAGTGACTGATCTTCCGCCTGGCTGCCCCAGGTACGCGGGAAATCCTGGTGCCTTTCAGTAATCTTCACATGGGGCACGCCGTTGTAGAGCGCCATGGCCTTGAACCACACGTCATCTGCAGTCGGGGACAGCTCCATGAAAGCATCCCGGTTATGGACTTCGGGATGAAGGGAGCCAGGGGGGTACAGTATGCCCTCGCACCCCTGGGCAAACAGCAGATAGCTGGGTTTATTGCGTTCCGTGAACTCCGGCCACTGGATGTACGGCGCCAGGCTACCCCGTTGCACCAGCATTCTGGTCCCCCGGTAACACACAACCGCTTCGGGATGGTCACTGTGAGCGGCCAGCAGCTTTTCAAGCCAATTACCGGGGTAAAGCGTGTCGTCATCCACGGTGATGATAATGGCGTCCGGGTAGCGTTCCAGCGACGGCAGCAGCTTCCGGTAGGAGCGAATGTCATCGACAAACGCGATCTCAATCCCCTTGCGCTGCATCCGGCGAAGGTTTGCCGGCAGGTTTTCGGGGTCGATGACCTTCTCCCCCTTCTGATTGTATTCCGACAGCCAGAGGACAACCCGGTCCGGGCGCACCGTTTGCCAGAGCAGGCTCATGAGAACCGCATGCAGCTTTTCGAAGCGCCAGGGGATGGAGGTCATGCTGACCACCACTTCCCTGTCCAGGTCATGGGAGCGCCCCCGTTTGAGCCCTGGCAGGTGACTCAGGAAACCGTAGAAGCCCTCCAGTGACAGAAACTCGTGTTTGATCTTCCTGAGTGTTCCTAACATGTCCTTCCCCTTTCATCCGAAACAAGCTCCAGGTAGCGAATGGCGATCTGCTCCCAGGAGAATCTGTCCCTCACCAGGGCCGACAGCCGATCCCGGTACCCGGTATCCGCGCCCGGCTCACCAATCCGGCGAATGGCGGCCACCCAGTCGTCCAGGTCCAGGCCCCGGACGACTTCACCCGCCTGGTTGCCGCCGATGACGTCGATACCACCCGCAGTGGCGGTTGTCACGCAAGGCACGCCGAAATAGAGAGCCTCCAGCAATACCATGCCGTAGATCTCGTAGTCGCTGGGCAACAGGAACACGTCGCTATGGCGGTAAATGGCTGGTAACTCCTCCTGCCCCAGGGCCCCGGTCATGATCACATTGTCGAGCCCCTGTTCAGCCACGCGCTGACGGACCGCCTCTTCCATCGGCCCGTTGCCCACCAGGATCAGCGCGGTGTCATCACGCATGGCGGCGGCTATATCAACCAGCAGCATCGGATTGCGTCGCTGCTCCAGCCTGCCCACGTACAGCAGGATCCGGGAATAACGGGATCTCAGTTCCTGCAACATTCCTTCATGGGGAGAGGACTCGGTCATGGCTTCAAACCGGGTGGTATCCAGCCCCACGGGCAATACCTGTACGTCGTTGATCCCCCGGGACCGGAGGAAGTCGCGGGCGGTGGTGGTCTTGGCCAGGAAGGCGCGGACGTTGCGGCGGATGGCCGGCGCCAGCAGATACCCATGCAGCCGGTCATACCAGGTTCTGGCGCGACCGGAGGGCACCACGTACATGCCGTGGTAGATCACATAGGGAATGCCCAGTCGGCGGCAATTAAACGCCACCATGGTGGCGGCGGGGTTGTTCTCCTCACTGACATGAACGAGATCGTACTGCCCCTTGCGCAGCAGCTTCCAGAGGCCCGTGAGGACACCGTATTCCAGCACGGGAATGCGGCGGTAGCCGGTGCGGATAATGGTAATGGGGCTGCCTGATTGACTGTCGATCACTTCCACCGGAGGATTGTCCGAACCTCCCCCGGCGGTAATGATGTTGACGGTATGGCCCTGGCTGGTCAGGCCCCGTGCGAGCCCGATCTCCTGGCTGTTGTATTGACGATGGTCAACGTCGCTGCCATCGGTCCTGAGGATCGCTATTTTCATGCCCGGCTACCCGCCACATTGTTATAAAGCCTGTTGTATTCCCCAACCATCGTGGCCACCGAAAAACGGGCCTCGAAAGCCTCACGGGCCTCACGGGCCATACGGTCAATCTGATCGGGCCGTTCCAGCAATCCGGCAAGCGCCTCAACCAGGGCCGGCTGATCATCGTTGGGCACCAGGCAGCCGCTCTTTCCATGCTCGATGATCTCGGGGTTGCCGCCCACATCGGTGGCCACCGGCGCAACTCCCAGGCTCATGGCCTCCAGCAGGGTCATGGAGGTGCCTTCCGAGTACGAGGTCAACAGATACAGGTCCGACAGGGCCATGTACTTCTCAGGGGACGCCGAATACCCCACCAGACGAACCCGCTCCGACAGGCCCAGTTCCCTGACCTGCTCTTCGATGGCGGCACGTTCGGGGCCATCCCCCACAATCACCAGGACCAGGTTGTCGAGCCGGTCGCACAGGGCCTGAAAGGCCCGCAAGGCCAGGCTGTGGTTCTTGATCGGATCCAGCCTCGACACCATGCACAACACCCGAGCCCCCTTGGGCAAGGACAGCTCGCCGGCAAGGGATCGCTTCTGGTCTTCGGTTACCGTCTTGCCCTGGATGCCGTTGTAGATGACTTGGATCCGGCGCCTCGGCATGAACTCATACTCCGCCAGGGCATCGGCCGTGGCCCGGGAAATGGCTACCAGCGCCGCGGTTGTCCGGGCCATCCACCGGTTCAGCCATTTGGCCTTGGTCCGATACCGGTCCGGGTGGAACCGGCCATGTTCGGTGAAGACCACCAAGGCCCGGGTCATCCGGGCCGCCAGCCAGCCGTAGAAGTAAGGGGTGTACTGGTGACAATGCACGATGTGGATATCCCCCTCGCGGATCCGCCGGCGCAGGTCCCGGGCCAGTCTCAGGTCAATACCCGGTCGCCGGCGCAAAGCCGACACTTTGATTCCCTGGTTTGCCAGCCGCTGCCCCATCGGACCGACCTCCCCATCAATGCAAAGTACCTCCTGACGGAACCGCTGGGGATCGCCGTTCTCGACCAGCTGGGTAATAACCTGCTCCGTCCCACCAACGCCCATATTGAAGGTGACATGGAGGATATTGAGCTTTGACACAAAATTGCCCATAAAACGATCAGTCCAGTAATCAGGGCTTTGGGGCGCGACGGCGCCACAGGAAATAAATACCGGAAAAAGCCAGCAGGGCCAACGGCAGGAGCCATTTCAGGATATAGCTGACTTCTTCAAAGATGTAGCGTTTGGTCATGAAATGGTAGGTGTCGTCGAATATGGCAAAACGGGATTCATAGGCCTTGAACAGATAGTCCACCTCGTCAGGTGGATAGCCAGCTTCAGAGTAGTGCTTCCTGAATCTGTCCGGATCTCGAACCAGTTGCTCCAGATTACCTTCAAGTTCAACACCAAAGTCCGGATCTGCCAGGTAACGATTTCCTTCCTTGTCCTCATACTCAACGATGACATGGCCATGGAAGGATACAATACGATTTTCAATTCCATGGTTATCGAGAATACTGGACAGCACCGTGGATGCATCACCACAGATTCCTATGCCCCGTCGGATATTGCGCTTGTAATTGGCATAGTGGTAGCGCTCAAACTGGGGCAGACCAGAAAACTTGCCAATGCCCCACAGGAAGTAGTTCTCCCATATTGGGACCAGTTGTCGGTACTCTTTCGGATCGACATCTACCCAGTCGATATGGATAAGACTCTGGTTAACAACACGATTAGCTTGACCGACCAGGCTCCTCGTCGACCCTCCCCCCAACTGGTCAATAGCTTCCAGGCTTTGTTCGTAAGACCAGACCTCCTCTGGAATAAATCTCAACTGGTCATGGTCGTTGATCCCCAGACCCGGTTTCCGTATCGGCTGGGTCAAGCCGTAAGCATTGATGAGCATCAACGCCATACCCGCCAACGCCAATAACAGGAAAAAAGCGTCCAGGAAGACTTTCTTTACCGACCTTGGTGTACTGGTGCGAGCCGTCATGTCACTCTTTGCCTCATCCTTTCCGCAAGCTCAAGTTGCCAGCCGGACCTTGGATCTCATATTCATGAAGGGTAGCTCCACCGCCCTGTACAATGCCTCGGCGGCTAATGCCGACAGCACAAGCACCAACGACAGGTAAACGACAAACGGCAGCTCAATGGGCAGCCTGTTAGCAATGGCAATAGCATCAGGATGCAGCAGGTAAATAGCATAGGACCTGGTGGCCACGTAATTTGCCCCGGGGAAATATAGGTTCCAGCTTACCTTCGGGCTGGAATTCGCATACACCACCCAAGCTCCAAACATCAAAGCCCTGGCAACGAACCCCGGCTCGTCGAGCCAACTCAGCGGAAAAAAGCGCTGATAGAAGTAAAGTATGAAGAAGCCCGTTGCCAGTAGTGCCATGTGCCCGGAATACTTCAGCATCTGATTCCAGATTGTCCGGTGCTGGTATTTAAGGCAAGCCAGAAGCACCCCCATAATACAACAGTCGAGTCGAACATGAGTCTCGGAGGTGGTTCCGTACCATTCGAAATACCGAAATACGGACGGCAGGATGAAGATCAACAGTAACATTGCCAACCGTGTATTCGGGCGAAAATAAATCGTAAATGCAAGGAATGGTGCAATGAATAGGTAGAACTGCTCTTCGACTGCGAGAGACCAACTGACTGAAAATATCTCAAGTGGATAATCGTAATTCTGGAGGAAGAAAAAATACGTCCAGGGTGTCGCTGGAGACTCTTTCGTAAGCACTTGCTGCGCCATGGTGTACAGGAGCACCACATAATAGGCCGGCAGTGTCCGCATCCAGCGCCGGATCCAGAACCGCTGGACGTTTATCTCACCACTCTCCATTTCCTTGAAAAGCTGGCTTCCTAAAAGCCAGCCCGACAGGACGAAGAACAGATCCACCCCCATGCCTCCGAGCTGGAAAGGCGCAAGAAGCGGCGGCGAACCGAACCCAAGAATCGAGTGCGCAAACACCACGATCAGGATGGCGACGCTTCTCAGGGTATCCATTGAGCGGATACGGCCTCGGCTTCCTAGCATGGCGCATACCTCTGCCACCAAAGACCAAAGACCACCATACTCCAAAGCTCCTGAGTATAGCGATCATCCCCGTTAATATGAGCCTGCCAGAGTTCTGCGACCCGGGACATTTTGAAACAGTAGGACAACCCACCATCCTGGTCCGTCAAAAGGCGATTTGCCACCGGATACAGCTCATGCCTCAACCAACTGGCCAACGGCACCGAGAACCCCATTTTTTTTCGGTAAAGGATGTCATCCGGAAGCATTCGTGAGAATGCCTTCTTCAGGATGTACTTCTTTTCCTTCTGCCGGAGCTTTAGGGCTGACGGAATGGTGGCGGCATACTCAACCACCCGATAATCCAGCAACGGCGCCCGGGTTTCCAGGGAATTCGCCATACTCATGCGATCAACCTTCACCAGGATGTCGCCGGGCAGGTAAGTCTTGATATCAGTATAGAGAATTCGGGACAAGTGATCCTCGGTATCCGCAGCCTCAAAATGGCGCCGAGTGGTATCCGCAGGATCATAGTCATCAGTCGACTTTCGGAAGCTGTCGTTGACCAGTTGATCCCATAGCCATGGCCTGAAGAAACAGTTGGTCAGGTAGAAGCCTTCATCAGCGGGTCTCATCAGTGTCTGACACAAAGTCTGGGCCTTGCCCCCAAGCCGCCCGGGAACCCCCGCTGCCACTGATGCCAACATTGGGAACAAAGAGCGTCTTATCGGAAGAGGGAAAAGCGAGCGTAAACGGTTCTCAACGGCATCTGTTCGATACTTGCTGTAACCCGCAAAGTTCTCATCACCACCATCGCCCGCAAGAGCGACCGTAACTTCCTGACGGGCTAGTTGCGACACGAAAAACGTTGGCACGAATGAGGGATCGGCAAACGGCTCGTCAAAGAAACGGGCGATATATGGAAGGCTGTCCGCCACCCGCTCCTTTACCGTGAACTCGTAATGGCTGGTTTGAAACTGACTGGCTACCTGGCGAGCGTACTGAACCTCATCAAATTTTTTCGAATCGAACCCGATTGCGCAGGTGGTTACGGCCTGATCCGCATGCGATGCCATCAAACCCACGACAGCGCTCGAGTCGACTCCGCCGCTCAGGAAGGCTCCCAGCGGCACATCGCTCACCATTCGCAGATGGACAGCATCATCAATCAGACCATAAAGTTCATCCTCAATCTGACCCTGGGAACGCGAGCTGATATTGCTAAAAGACACATCCCAGTACTTGGCCACTTGAACACTGGTACCATCCGTCTTGAGCCAATGGCCCGGTTCCAGCTTATAGGTATTCTGGTAGATGGTTTTCGGATCAGGTATGTACTGATAGGCGAAGAAATCCTTGACAGCATCCGGTCGAATTTCTCGCTTAACCAGCGGCATTTCTATCAATGCCTTGAGCTCAGAGGCGAATACGAACTGCCCATCGGCATGGTAATAGTAAAGCGGTTTCTTGCCTAAACGATCTCTTGCCAGGAAAAGCGCACGCTCCTCCCTGTCCCAGATGGCAACCGCAAACATGCCATTTAACTCATGCAGGCACTCAGCCCCCTGCTTCTCGAACAGAGCGAGCAGCACTTCAGTATCACTGCGACTGTGAAAACGAACACCCTCCGATTCGAGCTCCATGCGCAGTGACTGAAAGTTGTAGATCTCGCCATTGAACACAATCACATATCGACCCGATGCAGAAACCATGGGTTGATTACCTTCATCGCTCAGATCCAGGATGCTGAGCCGGCGATGCGCCAGGGCAACGCCTTCATCCAGAAACACAGCCCCGGCATCCGGTCCGCGATGGCGAATGGATTCGCCCATTGCTGTCACCCAGGCGCGATGGGCATCTGGGTACAAGGTTTTTGCAGTTCGACAAAATCCCGCTATTCCGCACATATCAGCCTGCCCCGTCCGCAGATCGCACTGATGCAACAGAATTTCGACCTGTCAGGTGCGCAAACAACGACTGGTATTCAGAGGCCATACGTCGAGATGAGTAGGTACTTTCAATCTTTTCCCTGGCTGCCTTTACCAGCTTTCCAGCCAACTCTGGATCTTCAAGCAGTCGTCGGCAGCAGTCCTTCAGAGCCCTCTGATCGCCCAAGGGGGCAAGCAGTCCAGTCACCTCGTGTTCAATCAATTGATCGACCCCCGGGATATCGTAGGCTGCCACAGGAACGCCCAAGGCCATGGCCTCCATCAGGCAGCGCGGGATGCCCTCCAGGGTCGAGGTCATCACAAACAGGCTGAACCGGGACACCAGTTCCAGTCGATCTGGCCTGAAGCCAAGGAAGTCGATGGCATCGGCACTTGGCATCGCCGCCGCCTGAGCTTCAAGTTCTGCACGTTGACGACCATCCCCCAGAATCTGGAGCTTAAGTGCAGGATCATCCCGATGAAGCCCGTCAAACACCTCCAGCAGCTCCGAAATGCCTTTACGGGGGATCAATTGGCCCACAAAGCCGACCACCCTGTCATCAGCTACAACCGAAGGTGGCGCCTCACTCCCCATGTCCCGGCTAAGTTCAATCTCATTCAGATCCACGCCATTGCGGATAAAATGGACTTTTCGAGCCGGCACCTTGAAATCGGCCATATTATCGACCAATTCCTCGGACAAGGGCGCAACCGCATCGAAATAGCGCAGCATAAAGGTACCCATGCGGATAAATGCCTTCAGTTTGAAGCCAACATCGCCAGAGAATCCATGAGGAGTGCTGAGGCATTTAACTCCTGCCCTACGAGCGGCTATTAATCCAAGGATGTCGGATTTGTATCCATGGGTGTGCACGATCTCGATCTGGCGGTCCTTGATAACCTTCACCAGACTGTCCACCACCTGAATGTCAAACCTTCCCGACATGGACAGATAGTGAACTTCCCCTGCTTCTCTTGGGTAAAGCTCGGCAACCGTCAGATCCTGTTTATCGCTCTCCTGTGTCACAGCCAAATCGCAAATGATATTGTCTTGATCAATATTATTCGCCAGTGCAAGAACCCAGCGCTCAGCACCGTAGAATCCTGAGGGTGTAATAAACTGAAGTATGCGCATCTTACCCACTTGAACCACCCCCAATCACGCGTCCTTTCGTTCGCAACATGTCACCTCTAGCTTCTTGGAACTTAAGATAAAAAACGTTAGATGAAATCATCACAAAAAGGATGGCCCACCAGAAAGCCTCAGCCCTGATCCGATCAATAAAGGTCGCAGCTATAAAGTAGGATATAAGGCCACATTCGATAGCCAATATCTTAAAATAATGGTTATGATTTTCCTGGCTTAACACATATTTTTTGGCTTTCCTGGACGTTGATGCGAGGCTTACAAACAAGAAAAAGAAAACAACAACACCAGGCCAACCAACGTCCGACAACAACTGGAACCAGCTTGAGTGAACCGATCGCGACGTCATATCCCCCATAAATTCGGGAGGTATATAAGTCCTACTCAGTACGTTATAACCGGATATGCCCATTCCAAACGGGTTGTCCCCGACCATATCAAACGTGGCCCACCAAAATTGCATCCTATAAGCACCGCTGGTTCGCCCCTCGTCTTCCTCGAAAGACTTGAGTGTCCCCATTCGTTCCCAGAACAAATCATCGGTCACATAAAGAGCACCTGCCGCACTTACAACGATTACAAACACGGCTGCTGCGCGCTGGCCCTTTTGCTGCCATTTGGAGAAGATCATGAAGCAGGTGAAAATTCCGGCACTCAATGCAACTGCAAGAAAGGCTCCCCGACTGTTAATCAGCACCAACGCATTGGCGATCAGCGCTCCACAGAATACAGACAGCAATTTGAGCTTCTTTGATCCTTGCCAGAAGTAGTAGAGCAAGAGAACCAAGGGCGGAGCTAAGACAGCAGCGACGCCATTACCATCGGTTCCATCAGCAAATCCGATACCTTCCACCCTGCCACTGGCATTCCGCCCCGTCCCCCAAATAAGATAGGACACATAAGTGGAGCCAATACAATACACCCACAGCGAAATATCCAGCTTTTTTTCATCATTAATCAGCTTATAAGCAACAAAAAATATGACGATCAGCTTGATGAAGTTAACGAGGAAAATCCGGTGTGTATTGGGAGCAAGTGCATAACCCAAAGCCACAACATATAGAAGAAGAAGAATGACAATCCATTTGAACGACGGATGACGAGACCAAGGGCTAACCGACGTCAACGACCGATAGTTGAGCATCATAACGAATAGCATTAACGCCGAGGCAACGAAGGAATAAGGCAATCCAGGAATGGCCGCCGCCCACCAACGGTCATCCGGATTTAACAGATAGACGAGCTGGTATAACCAAAATGCGGCAGCGCTACTGAAAAACAAAGCCGCAAAGATGCCACCAAAGAATATCAACAGGAACAACAGCGCAAACTTCGACATCAGTCCTGCTCCCGCCCCGGCCTGGCACTGTTCCAGGTCACCTGGGTTTCACCCCGAAGGGCTTTCACAATTCCCCGCAGGGCATACAGGTTCACCATCACGAAGTAGTAGGGCACCGAGATAAACAGCGGCAGGGCATTCCTGTCGGAGGCAAGGTGCCCCACTCCGGCCAGTAACAGCACCAGCAGGACGCCGGCGGCGATCAACTGGAACACCCCGTAACCCGCCAGCGCAAGTAACAGGCTGCCAATGGCGCCCACTAGAAGGAAAAGAGGAATCAGCCAACGCAGCAGCTTGTGGGAAACCACCTCCCAGGCAAAGAGGCCCACCCGGAAGGGGTTCATCACGCTCTTGACCCGCATCAGCCCGCGAATGCTGCGATTGACGATCCGCTCCTTGCGGGCGATTTCCCGCCCGAAATCACCAGCGGTTTCCTCGTAGCAGCGGGCTTCCGGATCAAAAATGCCCCGGTATCCCCTGGCGATGATCTGCAGCGGATTGACGAAGTCGTTGATGTCCTTCTGCTGGAGCGGTTCCCACAGATGCGAGCGAATGGCATAGATGGCCCCGTCGCCGCCCACCACGGAATGCAGGCGGGACTCCATGGCCTTGATGGCCAGTTCATACCGCCAGTAGAGGTTCTCGTTGTGGGCACTGGCGCCACTGTCGCTATCGGTGTAGAGCGCTGCACCCACCACGTACCCCACCTGCTCGTCGGCAAAGTTGCGGACCAGCTTGCGAATCGCATCGGGGGCGTACATGGCGTTGGCATCACTGAACACGGTGATCTCCGAGGACAACTGCTCCATGGCCAGGTTCAGCCCCATGGTCTTGCCCAGCCGGCCTTCCTGCCGGATCAGTTTGACACCGATCAGGGCGTACTCCCGGACGATGTCGTCGGTGCCGTCATCGGAGCCGTCGGATACCACCACAATGGTCAGCTTGTCCCGGGGATAATCCAGCTCCAGGGCATTTTCGAGCTTGTCGCGGATGACGTCGGCTTCGTTGTAGCAGGAAATCACCAGTGCCACCGTTGGCCGGGTTTCCCAGACACGATGGTTTGGCCCGGTGCGCCCCAGGGTCAGCAACCACAGGGCACATGGGTAGCCCGCATAAACGTAGGCGGGGATCAGCAGGCTGGTCACCGTCACCAGCAACATCAGGGTCGTCATAGGCTGATGTACTTCCTTACCGGTGGCCCCAGAAGGTTTGCCACGGATAACGGCATTCGCTGCCAGAGGGATTCAACCGTGGCCCGCAACCTGCCGGCCTGGCCCGACGATACGGTTTCAGGGCTCGGGCGGCCATCCGGCGTCATGTCGAGCCAACGCAGTTCGTGGGGCCTGGCGCCCCATTGTTTCTTGAAGCGGTAGGTGCCCTCGCCGGGGGTGGAACGGCCAAAATCGAAAACCCGGCAGCCGGCGTCGGTCACATCGGCCAGCAGTGCCCAGTACAGAAGCATGTTGGGTGCCAGCCGGTTGTACTCGGCCAGGGTGGAGGCCCAGGGAATGCTGGCCCTGACGCCGTTCACGAGAACAACCCCGGCACCGACGACCCTGTCGTCCAGGAACACCAGCCCCACCTTCATACGATCCCCGAATGCCGCCTGCAGGTCGAGGAACCAGCGCAGGCTGTGTACCGGCGACCCCAGGCGGTGCATATTGATGGCAAACACACGATAGAACTGACGGATAGCCTCCGGACCGGATTGCACCTCCGCCCGCAGGCCGTTCTTTTCGGCCTTGCGGATCTGGCTTCGCAGTTTGGGCTTGTAACTGCTGAACAGGGCCTCACTGGTTTCCGGCAAATCACAGAGCATGCTGACTTTCGCCAGAGCCTCTTCCTCATGCCCTTCAACAACGGCTCCCGGTAAGCGAAGCTGCAGGCCCTTTCCGCCACGTTGCTGAACCAGCTCCTGGGCCCGGTCACGCAACGCGGTCTCGGCCGTCTGGCTGCTGGCAAGCGGCCCTCCCAGGTCACAATAGGGCAAGGACACCCAGCGAGCCCCCAGCAACGGCACCCGAAACTCGCAAATGGGCATCACCCCAGACAGGTTACCCCCCGGAGACAGCGCCACCAGACACCAGGGGCGATGACCATAGGCCGAGGCGATGCTCTCCAGCCACGCCAGGTGGTGGTAGCCGGTGCCGTCCGGGTGCCGACTGACATAGTCGTCCCATCCCGCGGCCCGGGCCTCCCTGAGACCTGTCGAGACGACCTCAACATCGTCCGTGCCCGACATCATTTTCTCCTCAACGCCCATAGCCCGCTCCCGGCTCCCCGAGCCAGTGGTTCCTGGCTTCCCGGAGCGCGTTCTCAAGCTTCAGCTTGAAGCGAGGCCGCTGGAGGGCAATCTGGACCAGTTGACGATGACACTGACCAAGGTTCGACTTATAGCGTTCATCCCCGCCCATGAAATCGTAGTAGTGAAAACCGTGCTGGCGGTAGTCTTCGATACACAGACTGTGCCCGAGCAGCCCGGGTTTCAGTTTGTTGTCCGACTCCGTCATCATGCCACCGAGATAGAAGTACACCACTTGGTTGTGAAGCAGGTTATAAAAGGATGCGATGACATCATCCCCGGCCCGTACCGACACCAGATCCACGCCCCCCTCGGCCCATTGGCTGCGGATCAGTGACCGGTGGAAGCGGACAAAATCCGGATTGGCAAAGCCACTCTGGTCCGGACCGCTGCCCCAGCGCTCCAGGTGACGGGGGCCGATACTGTCGAACACCGCAAGCGCTTCCTCAACGCTGTCCGGCCGGACCAGCTCTACGTCGCCCCGTTTTTCGTACAGCCGGTGTGCCCGGTTGATCTGATACCGGGTATTGCGGGACAGCGTATCCAGGTAATGCTGTCCACCACGGCGCAGGGCATTCAGGTTGACGCCATAGCAGGGCGCCTCCCACCGGATGTGCTTGTGCAACCCCATGGTCCGGGCGTAGAAATCGGCCTCGTCGGCATCGATCGCCCCAACCACGAACTCGTCCCACATATCCCGCTGACGTTCCAGGAACGCCAGGCATGCGGCAGAAACATCACGATCACGGCCATGTTCCGCCAGGAAGCCGTTGTACTCGATCCAGATCTGGTCGAGGACCCTGTGCCCGGTCTGGTGTAGACGCAGGCAGCGGGATCGCAACACACCATGGCGGCGCTCATCCGATGTCACGACCATCCCCAGGCCAATCAGCCTGCCTCCTTCCAGAACCCGCAACACCCGTACATCGGGCTGGTACACCTCAAGCCAGTGCCCCAGCCACTGCCACGACAGGAAAACCGTGGGAGCCGACCGGCTTTCCAGGTCTTCCCACTCTTCCCGTAGCTGCTCCGGGGTGACGACTGGCTCCTGACTAACTTCCAGCTTGTCTGCTGTCATCAGCGCCGTGCTCCGCCCGCTGTAAATAGGTCAGTGGACCGGATTGGGCTGCTTGACCAGGAACGGTCCAATAGCCAGATAATCCAGCGCGCCCTGCACAAAAGCCCTGATCGCATCCGACGGCGAACTCACGATGGGCTCTTCGTGCATGTTGAAACTGGTGTTGATCAGGCTGGGAACGCCGCTGATCTTCTCGTACTCCTTGAGGATATCGTAGTACCCCGGGTTCACCTCCCGGCGCACCAGTTGCGGTCGGGCGGTGCCGTCCACATGAACTGCTGCCGGACAGTTCTCCCGCATGAAATCGGTGCAGTCGAAGGTGATGGTCATGAATTCCGCGCTGTGCTCGGCACCGCGAATCCCGTGGTAGCACTTTTCCCGGGCTTCATAGAGGGTTACCGGGGCAAATGGCATGAATTCGGTGCGCCCGAGACGCTTGTTCAGCCACTGGTTCACTTCCGGCTCACTGGCATGGTAGAGAATCGAACGGTTACCCAGGGCCCTGGGGCCGTATTCCATGCGTCCGTCAAAGCGGGCAACCACCTCGCCGCTGTGGATCAGCGCCGCCACTTCCGCTGCCAGGTTGTTGGGCCGGGTATACGACAGTCCCTCCGCCTCCAGGGCGGCCTCAATTTCTCGATCGCTGTAGTCGGGTCCGAAGTAGGCGCTGGTGATGGAATCCTTCACGCCCCCCGGCCAGCTGTGATAGAGGGCGGCCCCCGTGCCGCAACCGCCATCGCCCATGTTCGGGTACACGAAGATGTGGTTGACCCCTTCAAGCTCGAAAATACGCTGGTTCAGCTTGACGTTGGCGGTGACGCCACCAGACAGCACCACGGTATCGATGCCGGTCTTTTCCACCCAGTAGCGAACATAGTTGGTGGCCACCACTTCCAGGGCATGCTGGTAGGCGGCCGCCACATCGATCTTCGGGAACTTGGACGCCAGGTAACGGGAGAAATAGACGTTGTTGGCCTCATAGATCCGGTAGTCCCCGGGTTCCTGCTGGATACGATCCAACAGGATATCGCCCAGGATGGCCGGGTCACCGTAGGACGCCAGGCCGACGATCTTGCCTTCGTGACGACTGGGCTTGAAGCCAAGGCTGGAGGTCACATGCTCGTAGAGCGTCCCCAGGGAATTGGGATAGCTGATACCGTGCAGCCGATGGATCTTGCCGTCCCGCGCCTCGCTGGCGGAACCGGCCAGGCCCGATCCATAGCCGTCCAGTGTGATGCACAGAGCACGGTCGAAACCACTGCACAGGTAGCTGTTGGCCGCGTGGGAAAGGTGGTGTTCCATCCGCTTGACCGGCTTGTCCCAGCCCATTCGCTGCAATCCGCTCTCCAGGGCCTTTTCCCACTTCTGGAAGGACGCCGTTGCCTCCTCCCCCCAGTGTCGGGAGCCTTTCAGGGCGGCATTATTGGAAGCAATGCGCTGGGCGCCTGCCATGGAGTAATACGAGCTGTGCAGGAAGCCCTTTTCCATGATGGCGTTCGGGTGTTCCAGGCCATGGATCGGTTCGTTGCGATCCGGCACCCGGGTCAGCGCTTCCTTGACCTGACGGTTGAGGTCGGCGGGCTCGAACCTGCGGATAAACTCGCGTTCGTCCTCCAGGTTCTGCGTGAAAAGCTTGGCCTCATTCTCCCAGCTCAGGAACGGGTAACACACCAGGTCAAAATCACTCATCTTACTGCCGGTGTACTCCAGGGCCTTCTCAAGGGCAAGCTGCGGGAAACCATCCTGCTGCTTTACCCGGGAGAATCGCTCCTCGCCAGCGGCAAACAGGATCTGGCCATCTTCGACAACCGAGACCGTGGCGTCCTTGTCCAGTGGCGAAATACCAAGCACTTTCATGCAAACTTCTCCATCAGCGTCTTTAGCCGGGTGGGAGACGAAGCCTCCCCACCCAATTCGTTAAAAAAGAAATCGAAGAACTGCCGGAATGAGTCCAGAAACTCCTGGAGCTGCTGCTCATCCTGCACGTAACTGGTATGGCCCGGAACCACACTGGGACTGTGGAAGCTCCAGGTAAAGGTGCGTACCCCTCGACGATAAAGGTCGCGGGTCAGCTTAATGTGCTCGGACGACCGGAACCCTTCCGGCGACAGCATCAACCGGTCGACAATCCCGAGCCGTGACAGGATGCCCGGTGCCTTCAATTTGCGGAACGCCATGGCCAGATCAAAAACGGGGGGTGATAACCCACCAGCCACCCCGACAAAGCCGCCAGTCACCGGCAGCTCCAAAACCCGATTGTCCTCCGGCCCGTACCAGAACGGCCAGGCGTTTTCGTAACGGTAGTCCGGTCCGCCATCCCCCCTGGCATCCAGTGGTGGACAGATGGACAGATCAATGTCGAAACCCAGGTCATTGAGGATGGCCGTGGTGTTCGGACCATAGCCGTAGCGACCCGCCTTATAGATGTGGGGCGGTGCCCCGAAGGCATCCGCAATGGTATCCCGCAGCTCCGTCAGCTTCCGGCGTTCCAGGCTCTCGGGCAGGTTGCCCGGGTACATGTTGGAGCGGGACAGCGATTCCTCCACCGGCGGATTGACCCAGGGATGCAGATGGGCACCGATTTCACACTGGCCGGCCTCAAGGAAAGACTTCAGGGGTGCTATGCTGCGTTCCTGGCTGGCAATGGAGTAATCCACCACGTAGCAGGGCGCAATGCCATACTCGTTGAAAATATCCTGCGCCCGATGGATATGGTCCATTGCGGTGACCGCGGTAGCCTTCGGATCCGGATCTGCGTTCCAGTCGAACTCCTCCTCCGTATCAATGACCACCATGAGCTGGGGAGGCGTATCCGCGGGGAGTTGTATGGTCTTTCGATTCTCAAACACAGCGTCTTCCCTGTTCGTCCTGCAATGATGCCTGTCTGGCTACCACGCCGATTCCATGCCGTCCCAGCCGAGCGTGACAAAGACCTTTGCCCGGTACTCTTCCTCATCCGTGAACCCCCGGGTAACCGCGGTTTCAAACGAGGTTCCCCAGGTGGCCAGCTCGGTCAACTGGTGCCGATAGGTCACACTGAACCGGTGGAGTGCGTCATCAATCTCTCCCCGCTCCTCCAGGGCGTCCGCCTGCCAGCGATAGTCGAAGTCCAGCGTTTTCAACTCAGCCACCTCGAAGCCCACTCCCAGCCCGGCAAGGTACTGCCAGGTCTCATCGCTGGTGGCAACCTCTTCCTCCTGTGCCGCCTGGGCGATCACCCTGACCGTGCAAAGGTCGCAAAACCGACTGGAACTGTGGGCGAAGGTCACCTGATCCCGAACCGTAACGCCCTGGTAACGGATGGAGAATTCATCCTCAAAGCCCGGTCCGGCGATGGGGCCCAGGGCCAGGTCCAGCAGGGTACTGCTCTGGGTGCGGTCGTAACTGAAACGGGTACTGGTGAGGTCCGTTGACCAGACGCGCGCAAGGGACCCGATAATCGCCTCGTTCTCAAAACCATTGCTTTCGGCCCGGGAAAGGCCCACAGACAGGTTAAACGACCCATCCTCCAGCAGCGATTGCAGACCGACAGACACGGAGTCAAGGGTGATATCATTGGTGTCTTCCTGTTCCTCCCATGCCCTCGTGGCCATGAGAAAAACGGAGCTCAGCTCCGACACCTGGCGGGTCAGGGTGGCGTTCGCACTGACGGACTCCCCGTCTGGCACGTCCCCTTCTTCCCAGGTTTTGCCACCCTGGCCAGACACCCGGAAGGTGGTCAGGTCACCGGGATAGAAATTGACACCGGCACCGGCGCTGACCGCATTCTGGGTATCGTAGTCAAAGTTATCCACGGCAAAACCGGTGTCATTACGCACGGAGCGTATGGTATGGCCGGCATTGAAGTCGAAACGGCTGCCGGGTTCGAAGTAGTTGTAACTTGATGAGCCACGCAGCCAGAAATTGTCGTCGTCACTCCTGCCGAGACTACTGCGTTCCGTTTCGAGGCTCGCACCGTAACGGCCAATCAAGCTGTGCGGTCCCGACGAAAACTCCGCGCCGACATCGCCACTGATCCCGGCCCCGGCACGGGTGTCGCTATCATTTTCGTATCTGGTGTGGGTGAGATCCGAGAACAGAGTGGTCGTCGCGGTGTAGCGACTCTCGGGCAGACCGTCTTCCGCAGCGTAGGACACCGAAGCCTGCCCCATCAGCAACACCAGTGTCGCCACAACATGGCCTTCGGGCCACAGCTTGCGGAAAGCGCGCTCCATGCCATACCTCATTGCTGGAAAACCAGGCCGGAAAATTTCTCTGACCCGAGAGTTTCAACAGAGCTGACAATGTCGTCCGGGGTAACCTCGCCGAAAGGAACGCCAAGCACCACCTGGTTCGCATACCGCACCAGGATGTGGGCCTCGGTGCTGGCCTTGAGTGGTGGCGCATTGATGATCAGGAAACGATCCGGGTAACGGCTTCTCAGTTCCCCCATCAGGTCACGCATCCTGACGGCGGAGAACAGTTCGACGGCGGAAGCGGACTGGGTGCCGGCGGGCACCACACTGAGACGATCCACACCACTTGGGTAAATGATGTCCTTCACCTTAAGGGATTTGTCAGCCACGAAATCCGTGACGCCCAGGTTCATGGGGGAGGAAACAAGATGCCCAAGATCACTGTCCCAGGGATTGCAGTCCACCAGCAGCGCGGAACTCTGGGCATCCATGGCAAACGTGGCCGCCAGGTTAAACGCAGTCAGTACCGAATTGTCATTCTTTCCCAGGGACGAGATCAGCACCGAAAAGTTGACGGCGCCAGCCCTGTCACGCAGTTTGATACGAATCTCGCGGAACGCATCCAGTATGGCCTTGTTGGCCATACCGGGGTAGATAATCTTGCGCTCCCTGAGATCGTCCAGGCTCCAGGGGCGTGGATTGTCGATCAGGTCCAGGGATACTGACGAGTCATAGACCGACGGCGCGCGCCGTTCCCGCCTTTCCTCCACCAGGGTCCAGTTGGGGCC
This sequence comes from Marinobacter shunpengi, assembly GCF_045449695.1. NCBI lineage: Bacteria > Pseudomonadati > Pseudomonadota > Gammaproteobacteria > Pseudomonadales > Marinobacteraceae > Marinobacter > Marinobacter shunpengi. The sequence goes on along the minus strand of NZ_JBJJKZ010000013.1, from coordinate 162,909 downwards.
GGGCTCGGCAAAAGGTCGCTCCGCCCGCGCGGGGTCCTCGGACCGGCCGTGCCTGATATAGGCCGGCTCCGACGAGGTGTTGTTCTCCGCACTTTCCTGTCCGGAGTCTTCGGAAACCTCATCCATCTCTGCCGCCTGAGCAGCCCGTTCCGCACGATGACGTTCCTGGGTTTTCAGCAGAGCATTGTAGAGCTTATTGTTGTCCATGAATTCTAACCGCCCTGACCGGTGCCGGACCCGGTAATCGTGTCCATGATCTGTGCCGGCGTCACACCGAGGATGCTGAATACCATTATGGCCAGGTACACGCCCATGAACACCACCAGGATACCGACGATGAATATCACATCCTTGCGAAGCAAACGTTCCTTCCAGGTACTCGAGTAATGCGGAACGGAAGCCAGCACGGGGATGTCTTCCGGAAGCTGCGTCAGCAACGTCCGGCTGGAACGGACCCGGTTATCGAACATGACCAGGGCCACCAACAGCCCCAGAACCATGGTTCCGCCCAGGAACGGGCCCGCCATGCCAACCTCGTACAACTGCAATCCATCCCAGTGGGTGGGATAGGAGGCGGGCTCCTGAATACGATAACTCACACCCTGCCCTTGCACATCCAGCGTCATGGACAGACGGGCTTTTTCGCGGCGCTGCAACATGTCCTCATACACGCCTTTCGTTACATCGTAGTCACGGGTCAGTTCGGACAGTTCCGCCTGATTGGCCGCCACACGTTCGGCCCGCTCAAAGGCTTCTTCCAGGAGATTCTCCAGGGATGTAAGTCGCTTGCGCTGAACCTCAAGGTCTGTCTGGGCGTCGGTCAGTTTCAGGCGTAACTGTTCGTAAACCGGGTTCTCGATAACCTCGCTGGATCCCACACTCCGTTGACCGACATCGCCCCTTGCCTTACGGGCCCGCAAATCCTCAAGCTGTCCAAGCACGGAGGAAACGTCCGGATGGGTGTCGTGGTATTTGAGCCTCAGGTCGGATAGCGACTGCTCAAGCTGGGCAATCTTCCGGTCCACTTCCGATAACCCGCCACCGGTACTGACCGACCGGTATGGCCGCTCTTCCTGAAGCTGGGAAGTGGTCAGTTCAACTTCCTGTTCACTCTGCTGAATTTCCAGCTTGAGATTCTCAATATCACTTCTGAGACTTTCGATCCTGGCCTGTACGCTGGACTGCGTTCCATCCTGGTTGCTGCCCCGGAACTCCTTCAACCGGGCTTCCGCTTCTTCCAATTGCCTCTTGTAGCTCTTGACCTGGGCGTCGATAAACTCATAGGCGCCCTCGCTCTCTGATCGCTTCTTGCTGGAGGTGCGCTCGATGAAGCGGTTCAGAGCTGCGCTCAGCACGCGGAACGACTGGTCCGGATCGCCACTCCGGTAACTGAGCTCAAGGAAATTGCGGTTCGACACCCGCATATTGAGGGTATCCCGGAGCTGGCCGGTAACACCGTTCTTCTCCACATCCGTTTCACCGCCAAGAAGCAGCCCGGAGTCGAAGGCCACCTGCTCCAGGTAAGAGCGGCTTTGCAGCATTTCACGGGCCTCGTTGACCCGATCAATGGGGGTCACTTCCGCGCTGCCACGAAGCAATGGCTCGAGGATCGTTGAGGAATCCGCGTACAGCAACGCCTCGGAGGTGTAGGTTTTGGGCGTCACGTACCCCAGTCCCAGGACCCCGGCCGTCACGCACATGAAGATGATGGCGGCCAGCACCCGATAACGGTAAAGCTCCAGCTTGACCGCGTTGATCATATCGAGAATGTACCGCCAGTCCATCAGAGTTCTCCGCGCAGCAGGGTCTTGCGTGGGACACTGACCACGTCACCCGGCTGGATGGTGTAATTGGTTCTCATATCACCATCTTCCAGGATGGCTTCCAGGTCCAGGCCAAAGCTCTCATACTCTTCGCCGGTATGGCGATGCATAACCGCCCGGTCCCCTGCCGCGAACGGGGTCAGACCGCCGGCTTCCAGTACCAGGTCAAGCACGGTCATACCCTGCCGGTAGGCCACGGAAATCGGCTGCCCCACCTGGCCGGTGATACGCACGCGATTGCGGTATTCCGCGCTGACCGGACTGTTGACCATCACGGTCACTTCCGGGCTGCGAATGACTTCGCTCAGCCCCGCGCTGATTTCATCCGCCAGGTCCTCCGGCCTCAGCCCCTCGGCTTCCACATCCCCCATCAGGGGCATGGAGATATGGCCATCAGGCCGGACCACAATGCTCTGGGTCAGCTCAGGGTTCCGCCATACGTGGATCGACACGGTGTCGCCCACCCCAATGCGGTAGGGTTCCGGCTCCGTGGCCGTCACGGGCGGGCTAGGGTTATTACCACCTTCCGGCACGCCGGCACAGGCGGCCAGAAAGCCGGCCAGCATGACCATGACGGCCGTCTGCAGCGCTGTTATCCGCTTGGTATCCATATCGTTTATCGCACCCCTTTGCCCAGTAACACCACTTCAACGGTCTGGATCATGATCAGGAAATCCATCACGATGCTGTGGTTCTTCGAGTAATACAGGTCGTATTCCAGCTTTCCCCGGGCGTCCTCAATGGATGCGCCGTAGGGGTAATTCAGCTGGGCCCACCCCATAAGTCCCGGCTTCACGTAATGCCGGGTGTTATAGAATGGCACCTGCTCCTTTAACTGTTCGACAAATTCCGGCCTCTCCGGACGGGGGCCGACGAAACTCATCTCCCCCTTGATCACGTTCCACAACTGGGGCAGCTCGTCCAGCCGCGTATTGCGAATGAAGGCGCCGACCCGGGTCACACGACTGTCGTTCTGGGAAGCCCAGCGGGCCTTGCCGTCCTTTTCCGCGTCCTGGCGCATGCTGCGGAACTTGTAGATCCGGAAGGTTCTGCCCCGTGCGCCGACACGGTTCTGGCTATAGAGGATAGGTCGTCCACTTTCCAGCACGACGGCCAGGGCGGTCAATACCATGAATGGCGCCAGCACCACGGTGAGCAAAAGACTGATAACCAGGTCCACCACCCTTTTGGTCATATCCCGTGACTTGGAGGCCTTGAAACCGTCGGAAAACAGGATCCAGGATGGATGAACCAGCTCCAGCCGGGCCTTTTTCAGCTCACGCTCGTAAAAGGCCACGGCGTCGGTCACCTCGACGCCACGAAGCTTGCACTCCATCAATGACTCCACCGGAAGCTGCCCTCCCTCATTACGGCGGCGCTCCTGCTGGGCAATGACGATCTCCGAGATCCTGTTCTGCTGGCAGAATTCAAAGAAATCCGTGGGCGCAGGCAGATGGTGACGGCGGTCAACCCTGGGGTCGGCGGAGTCGGGGATGCACCCCATAATACGGATACCCGAGGCCTTCAGGTTGGTCTGGTAATCCGTCATCAGCGACTCGGCGAACTCGCCACCGCCATAGATCACCACACGCCGGGCCAGTTGGTCGGAATCCACAACCTTGAGGAAAAGCTGCCGGATCACAGTGACCAGCAGGATCGCCAGCAATACGGCCAGGAAAAGCTTGTCACTGCCGGGGCTGACATTGGGCAGGACCATATAGAGAATCGTGAGGGCAAGCCCGCCCAGGAAACAGAAGGCCACCAGGGTGCGGAAGAACATGGAGGCAAAACCTTCCCGTACCATGGCGAAATACACGCCCATGGCCAGGGTGCCGCAGCTCATGACGAGGGCAAACAGCAGGGCGGAACCCGCACCGGTGTCAAACCCCGAACCATATCCGCCCAACTGGTCCAGCACGAACCCCAGCAGGTACAACGTTCCGAAAAGTACCGCAAATTCCAGGGCGCCAAGCACCAGGTATGGAAGATGCAGGTAATGTTTTCTGATGCGTATATAGGACACACCAAACATCCTTGTCGTCTCTATAAAACTCGATGGGCCGGCACTGTCAAGAAGTGAGACGGTACCAGGTCAGCCCGCAGCTAACCGAATCTGTCAGACGACGCGTGAGAGCTTTATTTCCTGAAGTTCATTTTGCGCCCGACATATGACAATCTCAAGGTGCCATGTATCAATCTGTAACGGAATTTTACAACTATTTACGTTGTCATGCGACAATGTTCGGAAGTCGGCCCCGAATGGCGATGACAAGTGGGTCCGTTAAGGCTACTATTTGAACGGATTCGGGGTCTGGACAGATCCCGTTGTGGTTTGTAGGGAGACGGAGAACGGAGCCTCCTATGACGGAACCAGTTCAATCGACCGCCCGCGAGGACGGTCACCGCGCAAGGACACTGCATGCGCTGAGTGTTGATGTGGAGGACTACTTTCACGTTGCCGCCCTGTCCGGTGTGATTGCCCCCAAAGACTGGGAAACACTCCCGTCCCGCGTGGAACAGAACACGGAGCGACTGCTGGAGCTGTTCGACCGTCGCCAGGTCAAGTGCACCTTCTTCGTGCTGGGGTGGGTAGCCGAACGCTATCCGGCCCTGATCCGCAAGCTGGCCGACCACGGGCACGAAATAGCCTCCCACGGTTACAGCCACCAACTGGTCTACAACCAGACCCCGGCGGTGTTCGCCGAGGAAACCCGCAAATCCAAGGCGATACTGGAAGACATCATCCAGCAGCCGGTCACGGGTTACCGGGCAGCCAGCTACTCCATTACCCGGGAATCCCTATGGGCCCTGGACATCCTGGCCGAACTTGGCTTCACCTGGGATTCCAGCATTTTCCCCATTCACCATGACCGGTATGGCATACCGGATTCTCCCAGGACGCCGTATACCATCCAGACCAGTACGGGCACCGCCTTGCGGGAGTTTCCGCTGGCCACGGCGAAGCTATTCCGCATGAGCATTCCGGCTGCGGGGGGAGGCTATTTCCGGCAGTTCCCCTACCCGCTGTTCCGGCACCTGTTCCGAATGGCCAGCGCCGGGGACACCCAACCACAGATGTTTTACCTGCACCCGTGGGAAATCGACCCGGATCAGCCCAGGTATGACAATGCCAGCTGGTTCTCCCGTTTTCGTCACTACACCAACCTGGATAAATGTTACGGTCGACTGGAACGCTTGCTGGGGGACTTTCGCTTTGGCACGGTAAGTCAGAGCTACGAGGAATATAAGCCGGATCGAATCAAGCTTCACCAGAACGAGATGATTCGCCTGGCCTGACCACGACGGACGACCAACATGTACCTGGAACACTTCGGATTACGCCGACACCCCTTCCGGATGACCCCGGAAGATGATTTTGTCTATATGAGCCAGCAGCACTCCCGGGCGTTCGTGTACATGAACTCCGCTATCTGGAGTCCGGAAGGGTTTGTGGTTATCAGTGGTGAAATCGGCTCGGGCAAGACCACCCTGCTCAAGAAGACCATCCGCAGCCTGGACGGCAACCTGAAACTGTTGCACGTCTCCTACACCAACCTGAAATCCGACGATTTCTTCCGCCTGCTGATCCACCAGGCGGGCATCAAGACCGAAATGGACAGCAAGGTCACCATGCTGTTCGCCATCATGGACTACCTGCAGATGATGGCGGATCGCGGGACGCCGGTAGTACTGGCGGTGGACGAAGCCCAGAACCTGACCAAGGAAAATCTCGAGGATATCCGTATGCTGGCGGGCCTGGAGGGCCTGGGCGGTCCCGCCATGCGGGTGATCCTCCTGGGCCAGCCGGAACTCAAGGATCACATCCACAAGATCCAGCAGCTTTCCCAACGGGTGAAGCTGTTCTTCCACCTGGAAGGACTGTCCGAGAAGGAAACCGGCGAGTACATCGACTATCGCCTGCTGGTAGCCGGCCACAAGGGTGCCCCGCTGTTCGACGAAGCCATGATCCACGATATCTTTACCATGAGCGCCGGCATCCCACGGGTCATCAACAAGCTCTGTGACGGACTGATGATGTGTGCCTATTCCGATGAGCGGGATGTGCTGGACCGGCGTGATCTCAAGGAAATCCGCAAGGATCTGTTGGGCGATGCCCCCGATCCGGACAGGAAACCTTCCATCCCCACCAGCACCAGTTCAGCGGACTTTGAACCACCGGCGGCGGCATCAACACCGCTGAGCGGCAGCAGTGAACTGGGCAATACCCTCTCTCGCATTGCCGATGCCCTTGAGGGCATTGACCGCAAGATCGGCATGCTACTGCACGACAAGGCGGAAACCCCACCGCCCCAGGACTCGGGCAACGTCAAACCCCTGTCGCCGGGCCGGCACCGGAGTAACTGAACACCAAGGGCCTTCGCCATCGCCAATCCGGGTCCGCACTCCATAAACAAAGCCCTTCCCCCTGACGGGAGAAGGGCTTCATATAAAGCGCGCCGGCAACGTTGGCGGAGCTTCAGATATGCTCCACTTCCTCAATTTCGTATTCCACCGTACCGGAAGGCACACGGATCGCCACCACGTCGCCTTCGCTCTTGCCCACCAGAGCTCGGGCGATGGGAGATGAAATGGAGATCTTGCCCCCCTTGATGTCGGCCTCGTCCTCGCCAACGATCTGGTAGACCACCTGTTCGTCCGTCTCCACATTGAGCAGGTGGACGGTGGTGCCGAAAATCACCTTGCCGGTGTTCTCAATGGTGGTGACATCGATCACCTGGGCGGCGGCCAGCTTGCTTTCGATCTCCTGGATTCGCCCCTCGATAAAGCCCTGCTGCTCCCGGGCGGCATGGTACTCGGCGTTTTCCTTGAGATCGCCGTGCTCACGAGCGTCGGCGATGGCCTCGATCACCTTGGGGCGCTCGACAGACTTGAGCTGCTGAAGCTCTTCCCGCAGGCGTGCTTCACCATAGATGGTCATGGGTACTCGAGTCGTCATAGTCACTTTCCTGAATGCAGTTCCTGCAGACGGCGCACCGTCCGCTCGGGTCCGAATTTGATCGCGCGGCAGAAGGCTTCGCCCCCTGCCAGCGTGGTTGTATAGGTCACTTTGTGCTGGAGGGCCGACTGGCGAATCTGGGCGGAATCAGCAATGGCCTTGCGCCCCTCCGTGGTATTGATGATCAGTTGCACCTGGCCATTCTTGATGGCATCAACAATGTGCGGACGGCCTTCGCCCACCTTGTTGACCCGTTCGACATCCATCCCGGCCTCACTGATAACCCGGGCGGTGCCGGTGGTGGCCACCAGACTGAAACCGGCGTCCACCAGGTCACGGGCCAGCTTGACCACACCGGCCTTGTCCACTTCACGCACGGAGATAAACGCCGTGCCCTTGGCCGGCAACCGCTCCCCGGCGGCCAGGGCCGCCTTGGCGAAGGCTTCGTCAAAGCTGTCGCCAATGCCCATCACCTCACCGGTGGACTTCATTTCCGGCCCGAGGATCGGGTCCACCGCCGGGAACTTATTGAACGGGAAGACGGATTCCTTCACCGAGTAGTGGGTCGGTACGATTTCAGTGGTAAAACCCTGCTCCTTCAGGCTGCGACCAGCCATGCAACGGGCGGCCACCTTGGCCAGGGAGACGCCCACCGCCTTGGAGACGAATGGCACCGTCCGGGACGCACGGGGGTTCACCTCGATTACGTAGATCTCGCCGTCCTGCCAAGCCAACTGCACGTTCATCAGGCCCACGACATCCAGTTCCAGGGCCATTTTCCTGACCGCCTCGCGCATCTCGTCCTGCACGTCTTTCGGCAGGGTATAGGGCGGCAGGGAGCAGGCGGAATCGCCCGAGTGAACGCCGGCCTGCTCGATATGCTGCATGATGCCGCCGATCACCACGTCTTCGCCGTCACAGATGGCGTCGATGTCCACCTCGATGGCAGCATTGAGGAAGTGGTCCAGCAGCACCGGGCTGTCATTGGAGACCAGCACGGCGTCGCGCATGTAGCGCACCAGCTCTTCCTCGTTATAGACGATCTCCATGGCACGGCCACCCAGAACGTAGGACGGGCGGACCACCAGCGGGTAGCCAATCTCCCGGGCCACCAGGATGCCCTCCTCATGGCTGCGCACCGTGGCGTTTTCCGGCTGCTTCAGGCCCAGGCGGGTGATCATCTGCTGGAAACGCTCCCGGTCCTCGGCACGGTCGATGGCGTCCGGCGAGGTGCCGATAATGGGCACACCGGCAGCCTCAAGGCCACGGGACAGCTTCAGCGGTGTCTGGCCGCCGTACTGGACGATGACCCCCTTGGGCTTCTCCTTGTAGACAATCTCCAGCACGTCTTCCAGGGTGATGGGCTCAAAATAGAGCCGGTCACTGGTGTCGTAGTCGGTGGAGACGGTCTCCGGGTTGCAGTTGATCATGATGGTTTCATAACCGTCCTCGCGCATCGCCAGGGCGGCATGGACACAGCAGTAATCGAACTCGATACCCTGGCCGATACGGTTGGGGCCACCACCGATGACCACGATTTTTTCCCGGTCGGATATGTCTGCCTCGCACTCCTCCTCATAGGTGGAGTACATGTAGGCGGTGGAGGAGGCAAACTCGGCGGCACAGGTGTCCACCCGCTTGTACACCGGGCGTACGTCCAGTTCATGGCGCAGCTTGCGCAGCGACACCTCGGAGATACCAAGCAGTTTCGCCAGCCGGCCATCGGAGAAGCCCTTGCGCTTCAGGCGGAACAGGGTATCCCGATCGATGTCGGAGGTGCCGGCCGTTTTCAGCGATGCCTCTTCCAGGATGAGGTCTTCAATCTGCACCAGGTACCAGGGATCCACTTTCGTGTGACGGAAGACTTCGTCAACCGTCATACCGGCACGGAAAGCCTCGCCGATGTACCAGATACGCTCCGCACCCGGCACATTCAACTCCTTGATCAGCGTTTCGCGACCGCTGGTGCTATCCAGGTCCACCTTTTCCTCGAACCCTTCCGAGCCCACTTCCAGGCCGCGGAGGGCTTTCTGCATGGACTCCTGGAAGGTGCGGCCGATGGCCATCACCTCACCCACCGACTTCATCTGGGTGGTCAGGCGAGCGTCCGCCTGGGGGAACTTCTCGAAGGTGAAGCGGGGAATCTTGGTGACCACATAGTCGATACTCGGCTCGAAAGACGCCGGCGTTATGCCGCCGGTGATGTCGTTCTGCAGCTCGTCCAGGGTGTAACCAACGGCCAGTTTCGCAGCCACCTTGGCGATGGGGAAACCGGTGGCCTTGGAGGCCAGAGCCGAGGAGCGGGACACCCGGGGATTCATCTCGATGACCACCATGCGCCCGTTATCCGGGTTGACACCGAACTGCACGTTGGAACCACCGGTTTCCACACCGATCTCACGCAGCACCGCCAGCGAGGCGTTCCGCATGATCTGGTATTCCTTGTCGGTGAGGGTCTGGGCCGGGGCCACGGTGATGGAGTCACCGGTGTGCACGCCCATGGCGTCGAAGTTCTCGATGGCACAGACGATGATGCAGTTGTCGTTCCTGTCGCGAACGACTTCCATCTCGTATTCCTTCCAGCCGATCAGGGACTCGTCGATCAGCAGTTCGTTGGTGGGGGACAGATCCAGCCCCCGGGTGCAGATTTCCTCGAACTCCTCCCGGTTATAGGCGATGCCACCGCCGGAGCCACCCATGGTGAAGGATGGGCGGATAATACAGGGGAAACCGATGTCATCAGCTACCTGCCACGCTTCTGCCATGGAATGGGCGATGGTCGCCTTGGGGCACTCCAGGCCGATTTTCTTCATCGCCTTGTCGAAGCGGTCGCGGTCCTCGGCCTTGTCGATAGTGTCGGCATTGGCACCGATCATCTCGACGCCATGCTTGTCCAGGATACCGTGTTTTTCCAGATCCAGGGCGCAGTTCAGGGCCGTCTGGCCACCCATGGTGGGCAGCAGGGCGTCCGGTTGCTCTTTCTCAATGATCTTCTCGACCGTGCGCCAGGTGATGGGCTCGATGTAGGTGGCATCCGCCATGGCCGGGTCGGTCATGATGGTGGCGGGATTGGAGTTCACCAGGATCACCCGGTACCCCTCTTCCCGCAGGGCCTTGCAGGCCTGTGCGCCGGAATAGTCAAACTCACACGCCTGGCCAATCACAATGGGGCCAGCGCCCAGGATCAGGATGCTCTTGATGTCGGTCCGCTTTGGCATTTCTCAGTCAACCTGTCAGCAAAATTCAGATTCGTAGGGCCTTTCGGCAACGCTGTGTCGGGCGTCCGCTTACGCGGACCGTGCTTCCATCAGCCGGATAAACTCGTCAAACAACGGAGCCATATCGTGGGGCCCCGGGCTGGCTTCCGGGTGTCCCTGGAAGCTGAACGCCGGCTTGTCCGTGCGTCGGATGCCCTGGAGCGTGCCGTCGAACAGGGACTTATGGGTCGCCTCGACGTTGTCGGGCAGCGTGGTCTCGTCCACCGCGAACCCGTGGTTCTGGCTGGTGATCATCACCGTACCATCCCTGAGGCTCTGTACCGGGTGGTTGGCACCGTGATGGCCATGGCCCATCTTCACGGACTTGGCGCCACTGGCCAGGGCCAGCAACTGGTGTCCCAGACAGATGCCGAAGACCGGAACATCAGTTTCCAGCACCTCGCCAATCGCCTTGATGGCATAGTCGCAAGGCTCAGGATCGCCGGGGCCATTGGAGAGGAACACCCCGTCCGGTTTCATGGCCAGCACTTCCGACGCGGGGGTCTGGGCCGGCACGATGGTCAGGTCACAGCCACGGCTGGCCAGCATACGCAGGATGTTCTTCTTCACACCATAGTCCCAGGCGACGACCTTGAAACGGCTTTCAGTGCGCTTGCCATAGCCCTCACCCAGTACCCATTCGGTTTCGTCCCAGGTCCGGGTATCCTTGCGGCACACTTCCTTGGCGAGGTCCATGCCCTTGAGCCCCGGGAAGGCCTTGGCCAGCTCCAGGGCACGCTCGGCTGTCACACCTTCGCCCGCCACAATGGCACCATCCTGAGAGCCTTTGTCCCGCAGGATCCGGGTCAGGCGCCGGGTATCGATGCCGGCGATGCCGATGCGGTTGTTTTCCTTCAGGTAGTCGGACAGTGTCTTCTGGCTGCGCCAGTTGCTGGCCAGCAGCGGCAGGTCGCGGATAATCAGACCCGCAGCGTGGAGGTCGTCGGATTCCACATCCTCGTCATTGATGCCGGTATTACCAATATGAGGATAGGTCAGGGTCACTATCTGACGGGCGTAGGACGGGTCCGTGAGGATCTCCTGGTAGCCGGTCATGGCGGTGTTGAAAACCACCTCACCACTGGTTTCGCCGTCGGCGCCGATGGCGACTCCGTGAAACAGGCTTCCGTCTGCGAGTGCAAGGATGGCTGGTGTACTCAAGGCGTGTATCCTCAATCGGGTTCGTTTGGGCAAACGGGAACGCAAGCGCAAATTCAGGTCGCAAAAAAGCGAGAGGGGGTGTTGCCCCGTCCCGCTCTTGTATCCGCCCTCGGAAATCATCCGGACTTCCGGGCGGGCTTTGTCTTCAGGCTACGCTTGGTGCAGTTAAATCGCCTTATTGTAGGAAATATGACGATCTGTGTCCATCAGAAGCTCAGTCTTTCAGGGACAGCACATCCTGCATATCGTACAGACCGGCGGGCCTGCCCTGTAGCCAGTGGGCTGCACGAATGGCGCCCTTGGCAAACGTCATGCGGCTGCTGGCCTTGTGGGTAATCTCGATGCGCTCACCCATGGTGGCAAACAGCACGGTGTGGTCGCCCACCACATCCCCGGCCCGGATGGTCTCGAAACCAATCTCCCTCTGGGGGCGCTCGCCGGTGAACCCTTCGCGGCCGTAGACAGCACACTCCTTCAGATCCCGCCCGAGGGCGTCAGCCACGGCCTCACCCAGACGCAGGGCAGTACCAGAGGGAGCATCCTTCTTGTGGCGGTGATGAGTCTCGATGATCTCGACATCGTAGTCGTCACCCAGAACGGACGCGGCCGTCTGAAGCAGGTTTAGCACCACATTGATACCCACGCTCATGTTGGGCGCAAAGACCACGGGCACCCGGTCAGCCGCCACCTTGACCTGCTCCTTCTCCGCATCCGTCATGCCGGTGGTGCCGATAATCACCGCCTTGCCGTTCTGGCTGCAGAACTCCAGGTTCTCCAGTGTCAGGTCCGGGAAGGTGAAATCGATCAGGACGTCAAAGGCATCCTTCACATCGGCGATGCTTCCGGCCAGTGCCACGCCATTCTTGCCAATGCCGGCCATTTCACCGGCATCCGCGCCCACCAGCGAGCTTTCCGGATGGACGATGGCGGCACCCAGGGACAGATCATCCGCCTCATCGATGGCTTCGATCAGCACCTTGCCCATTCGACCGGCCGCGCCGGTTACCGCAATCCTTGTCATGGCAGACCTCAGAATTTCATTTCGTCGAAGAAGCTCTTCACACCCTCAAACCAGGAGGTTTTCCGGGGCGCGTGATTGTTACCGTTGTTGCCGTCCAGGGTTTCCTGGAACTGCTCCATCAGATCCTTCTGCTTTTTGGTCAGATTGACCGGCGTTTCCACCATGACCCGGCACAGCAAATCACCCGCAGGACCGCCACGGACCGGAGAAACGCCCTTGTTCCGCAAGCGGAACAGCTTGCCGGTCTGGGTCTCCGGGGGAATTTTCAGTTTCACGCGGCCATCGAGTGTCGGCACTTCCAGCTCACCGCCGAGGGCGGCGTCCACGATACTGATGGGCACCTCGCAATAGAGGTTACGACCGTCCCGGGTGAAGATGGAATGTTCACGGACCGCGATCTGCACGTACAGGTCGCCTGCCGGTGCGCCATCAACGCCCATCTCACCTTCTCCGGACAAGCGGATCCGATCGCCGGTATCAACACCTGGAGGAACCTTGACGGACAGGGTCTTCTCTTCCTGGAGGCGCCCGGCACCATGACACTTGCTGCACGGATCCTTGATCACCTTGCCGTTACCGCGACAGGTGGGACACGCCTGCTGGACCGTGAAAAAGCCCTGCTGCATGCGAACCTGCCCCATGCCCTTACAGGTGCCACAGGTTTCCGGCCTGGAGCCCTTGGCGGCACCGCTGCCCTCGCACAGGTCGCATTCCACATGGCCAGGCACGCGAATCTTCACCGTGGTGCCGTGAACAGCCTCCTCCAGGTCAAGCTCCAGGGTATAGCGCAGGTCGGCCCCCCGGTTGCTGCGGCCCCGGCCGCCGCCACCAAAGATATCACCGAACACATCCCCGAAGATGTCGGAGAAACTGGCACCACCGCCGCCAAAGCCGCCGCCTCCGGCCTGGCCATCCACTCCGGCATGGCCGAACTGGTCGTAGGCGGCGCGCTTGTTGGCATCCATCAGCACGTCGTAGGCTTCCGTGGCCTCCTTGAACTTCGCCTCGGCTTCGGCGTCGTCCGGGTTACGGTCCGGATGGTACTTCATGGCGAGCTTGCGGTAGGCTCGCTTGATCTCCTTCTCGTCCGTATCCCGGGATACCCCGAGAACGTCGTAGTAGTCACGTTTGGCCATTCTGGAAAACCTTGTTGAAAAACCTGTCTGTGCTAATCAAATTCGGGCCCGGGTATCCGGAAACCCGCCATTCTCTAACGCAGAAAACGCGGGGGCGATCACCCCCGCGTTCTTGCCGGACCGAACGAAACGCTTAGCGCTTGTCGTCGTCCTTGACTTCCTCGAACTCAGCGTCGACGGCGTCATCGGGGCTGCCGCTGGACTGCTCTTCGCCGCCGGCCTGCTGGGCCTGTTCGCCCTGGTCGGCATACATTTTCTGGGCCAGCTCACCGGACACTTCGGTCAGCTTCTGGGTCTTGGCTTCGATGTCGTCCTTGTCGGAGCCTTCCAGCGCTTCCTCAAGGTCCTTGATGGCTGACTCGATGTTCTCCTTCTCGCTGTCGGTGACCTTGTCGCCGGCATCGTTCAGGGTCTTGCGCACGGTGTGAACCATGGCGTCGCCCTGGTTACGGGCCTGGACCAGTTCCTCGAACTTGCGATCTTCCTCGGCATTGGCCTCGGCGTCGCTGACCATCTTCTCGATTTCGTCATCGTTGAGACCGGAAGAGGCCTTGATCACGATGGACTGTTCCTTGCCGGTCGCCTTGTCCTTGGCGGACACATTCAGGATGCCGTTGGCGTCGATATCGAAGGTCACCTCGATCTGCGGCACACCACGGGGCGCCGGCGGGATATCCGCCAGGTCGAACCGTCCCAGGGACTTATTCTGGGTCGCCTGCTTGCGCTCACCCTGGACCACGTGAATGGTCACGGCGGTCTGGTTGTCTTCCGCCGTGGAGAACGTCTGGGACTTCTTGGTCGGAATCGTGGTGTTCTTCTCGATCAGCGGCGTGGCCACACCACCCATGGTTTCGATACCCAGGGTCAGCGGGGTCACGTCCAGCAGCAGAACGTCCTTCACGTCGCCTGACAGAACCGCGCCCTGGATGGCCGCGCCAATGGCAACCGCTTCATCCGGGTTCACGTCTTTGCGGGCTTCCTTGCCGAAGAAGTTCTTCACCTTTTCCTGCACCATCGGCATACGGGTCTGACCGCCCACCAGGATCACCTCGTCAACCTCGTTGGCGGACAGGCCGGCATCCTTCAGGGCCACCTTACAGGGCTCCAGGCTGCGCTCCACCAGCTCTTCCACCAGCGCCTCGAGCTTGGCCCGGGTCAGCTTGACGTTCATGTGCTTGGGACCGCTCTGATCCGCCGTGATGTACGGCAGGTTGACGTCGGTCTGCTGGCTGCTGGACAGCTCGATCTTGGCCTTCTCGCCGGCTTCCTTAAGGCGCTGCATGGCCAGGGAGTCACCGCGCAGGTCGATGCCGCTGTCCTTCTTGAACTGGTCCGCCAGGTACTCGATGATCTTCAGGTCGAAGTCTTCACCACCCAGGAAGGTATCGCCGTTGGTGGCCAGAACCTCGAACTGGTGCTCACCATCCACATCGGCAATCTCGATGATGGACAGGTCAAAGGTACCACCACCCAGGTCATAGACAGCCACGGTGCGGTCACCGCTCTGTTTGTCCATCCCATAGGCCAGTGCGGCGGCAGTCGGCTCGTTGATGATCCGCTTCACTTCCAGGCCGGCGATTTTACCAGCGTCCTTGGTGGCCTGACGCTGACTGTCGTTGAAGTAGGCCGGTACGGTGATAACCGCTTCGGTTACCTTCTCGCCCAGGTAGTCCTCGGCGGTCTTCTTCATCTTTTTCAGGACTTCCGCGGACACCTGCGGCGGCGCCATCTTCTCGCCTTTCACCTCAACCCAGGCGTCGCCATTGTCCGCCTTGGTGATGGTGTAGGGCACCATCTTGATGTCCTTCTGAACCACATCGTCCTCGAAACGACGACCGATCAGACGCTTGATGGCGTACAGCGTGTTATGGGGGTTGGTCACCGCCTGACGCTTGGCGGACTGGCCAACCAGCGTTTCACCATCGTCGGTGTACGCGATGATGGAAGGCGTGGTGCGATCGCCCTCTGCGTTCTCGATCACCTTGACCTTGTCACCATCCATGATGGCAACACAGGAGTTGGTCGTGCCCAGGTCGATACCGATAATCTTGCTCATGAAATCACTCCAGTTAGCTATTCAGTCCGGATGCTGCCTGATCCGGATTTACCTGATTCTTTTCCGGCCCACCAGGGACCGCGTCTTGACTGTTACCTGCCTATATTGGCTCCGACGCCGACTTTTCAAGCCTGCTCATCGATTTTTGGCGCATCTTCGGCCTTGGCGACCACCACCATGGCCGGACGCACCAGACGCTCGTTCAGCGTGTAACCCTTCTGCACCACGGCCACCACGGAATTGGGCTCGGCGTCCGGCGCCGGCACCATGGACATGGCCTCGTGCAATTGCGGGTCAAAGGGTTCGCCCACGGGGTTCAACTGCTGCACGTTGAACTTGCCCAGACTCTTCAGGAACAGGTCCAGGGTCATTTCCACCCCTTCCCGGATGGACGTGACAACGTCATCGGAATCCTGCTGTCCCTCTGTGCTCTCAACGGCCTTTTCAAGGCTGTCGGCCACCGGCAGCAGCTCCTTGACGAACTTTTCAAGGGCAAACTTATGGGCCTTCTCCACGTCGATCTCCGCCCGGCGGCGCACGTTCTGCATTTCCGCCTGACTCCTGAGCACCTGGTCCTTCAGCTCCTGGACGCGGGTCTCCATGGAATCGGCGTCCTCCTCCGGTGAGGAGGTCTCACCCGGCTGCTGCTCGGACACCGGCTCACCGGCCCGCTCCTCCGCTTTCAGCTCTTCATCGACATTTTCATTGCGATTTTCGTCAGCGCTCATCAGCTACTCCCGGTTATGCCTGTGCGCGGCTCGCCGCGCCTTTATCCAATGATGGTAAAAACTTGCCATCGGATATGGGGCCCAAATAAGCGCTTTCAACCATGAGCATTTCACAGAATTCGCCACACTGGATTTGCATACAGCAATTTTGCTGTATATATTCACAGTCACTGTATGCCTAAACAGTGTTCGTGACTCAGGGAGACACCACATGCTGACTCAACTCACGGTTTCCAATTACGCCATTGCCGAACGCGTCGAACTCCAGTTCCAGAAGGGCATGACCGCCCTCACCGGAGAGACCGGCGCCGGCAAGTCCATTGTGCTGGACGCACTCGGGCTGGCCATGGGAGGCCGTGGCGATGCCAGTGCTGTTCGCCATGGCGCCAAGCGGGCGGATATTACCGCCACCTTCGACATCGCCCGGATCCCTGAAGCCCGGGAATGGCTGGAGGAACAGGACCTGGATGACGGCAACGACTGCATCCTGCGGCGGGTGATCGGCCGGGATGGCCGTTCCCGCGCCTACATCAACGGCCAGCCCTGCCCGCTGAACCAGTTGAAGGACCTGGGCGCCACGCTAATGGATATCCACAGCCAGCACCAGCACCAGTCTCTCCTGAAGAAGGACACCCACCGTCGCCTGCTGGACGAATTCTCCGGCTCCGAAGACCTTGCCATCAAGACCCGCCTGGCCTGGAAACAGTGGCACCAGGCCCGGGAACGGCTGACCAGCCGTCAACAGAATGCGGATGAAACCGAGGCCCGGTTGCAGCTCCTGCGCTACCAGGTCGAAGAACTGGACCGCCTGGCCCTCGAGGAAGACGAGCAGACGCGCCTTGAGCAGGAACAGGAACAGCTCAGCCACGCGGAAACCGTCCGCCAGCACAGCCACCATGCCGCCATGTTGTGCTCCGAGGATGAAACCAGCGCCGCCGACATGGTTCGCCAGGCCCTGCAGCAACTTGAGCAACTGCCGGTCCAGGTACCGGCCCTGGCTGACACCATCCAGATGCTCAATGAAGCCCAGATCCAGTTGTCGGAGGCCGGCAACAACCTGGTCCATTTCGTGGAGGATTACGAGGCGGATCCGGAGCGCCTGCAGGAAGTGGAGGATCGCCTCAGCGCTATTTACCAACTGGCCCGGAAGCACCGCATCCAACCGGAGGAACTGCCGGAGCTGCACCAGCGACTGGGAGAGGAACTGGCCGAACTTGATGGCAGCGAAGGCAGCCTGGAACAACTGGAGGCCGATGTGGAGAACTATCGCAAGGCCTACCAGACGGTGGCCGACAAACTGTCCAAGGCCCGGCGCGAGGGGGCGGCCACACTGGACCAGCGCGTGGGCCAGGAACTGGCGGAGCTGGGCATGCCCACCATGCAGTTCACCAGCCAGCTTGATACCCGGAACCAGGAGCCCAGCCCGGCGGGCAACGAAGACATCGAATTCCTGATCAGTGCCAACCCCGGCCAGCCCGCACGCCCCCTGGCCAAAGTGGCATCTGGTGGCGAGCTGTCCCGCATCAGCCTGGCCATCCAGGTAGTAGTGGCTCAGACGTCCACCACACCCACCCTGGTGTTCGATGAGGTGGACGTAGGCATTGGCGGCGGCACGGCGGAAGTCGTGGGTCGGCTGCTGCGCTCACTGGGTGAAAGTGGTCAGATCATCTGCGTGACCCACCTGCCCCAGGTGGCGGCGCAAAGCCACCAGCACCTGTTTGTCAGCAAGTTCACCGAAGCGGATACCACCTTCTCGAAGATCGAAACACTGAATGATCAAGGCCGTATCAGCGAAGTGGCCAGGATGCTGGGTGGCGTGGATATGACCGAGCAGACTCTGGCCCACGCCCGCGAGATGTACACCAAGGGGCAAGCGACCCACCATTGAACTGAACGTTGATTTTCAAGTTGCTCTCATCGACTCCCTTCTCACCAGAGAGCTTTTCGAGCGCCGCCCCGGCGCTCTTTTTTTGGCAGGATTTCTGAACAGACGAAGGGATGATGGGCAGCGGTCACGGGTTGCGACCGCTACAGGGCAGGCTGGCGTATCAGGACTTCTTGATCGGCTTAACGTAGAGGATCAGGCTATGGTCCACGATTTCATAGCCGTGCTCTTCCGCGATCTTTTTCTGACGCTCTTCAATCACCTCGTCCACGAACTCGATGACTTCACCAGTCTGGGTACAGACCATGTGGTCATGGTGATCGTCCCCGGCCATTTCAAAGACCGCGTGGCCACCCTCAAAGTTATGACGCAGCACCAGTCCCGCTGCCTCAAACTGGGTCAGCACCCGGTAAACCGTCGCGAGCCCAACGTCGTCACCCTGGTCCAGCAACTTCTTGTAGACATCCTCAGCGCTCAGGTGGTGCTCTTCCGACGTCTCCAGGATATTGAAGATCTTCACTCGTGGCAGAGTGACTTTCAGGCCCACCTTGCGCAGTTCGGCGTTTTCAGATGACATAATGCTCTTCGCTCTTTGGTGTGTTCAGTGCTTCCGGTATTATACCGCCATATTTTGACTCATAAACCGTTTCATTTCCGGCTATAAGGACTTCTGTTCCTGATGCACCCGATCCGTAAAGTTGTACCCATCCTCCTGCTGACCCTGCTTGCCGGCTGCGTATTTCCCGGCGTCTACAAGATCAATGTCCAGCAGGGCAATATCGTCACCGACGAGGAAATCGCCCAGCTTGAACCGGGCATGTCACGCTCCCAGGTGCATTCCGCCCTTGGCACTCCCCTGACCCTGAATGCTGCGGACACGTCCGTCGAGTATTACATCTATACGTTCCAGGAGGCTGGTGGAAAAATACGGAAACAGAAAGTGACCGTCCACTATGACGACGATAGGTTCACCCGCCTTGACAAGGAAATGCTTGAGGACCTACCTGCCTACTGACAGCGACAACCTCAGCCTTCTTTCTTCTTACGGGCCCGGTTCATCCGGGCCTGCTTGGGATCGATCCTGAGCGGCCGATAGAGCTCGATACGATCGCCTTCCCGCAGTATATGCCCGGCTGGCGTTTTTACCACCTTGCCGAAGATCCCCATATCCACCGCCTCGGGATCAAGGCCTGGAAACAGGTCTTCAATTCCGGAACGGCGAACGGCATCCAGCATGGTCGCCCCTTCCTCCACCTTCACCGGCACGATCTCCTGGCGCTCCGGCGTTGCATAAGCCACTTCCACCCACATCAGCGACTCACCACCTCAGCGTAGACTTCGTTCGCCCGACGGCAAAATGCCTCCACCATGCTATTGGCAGCCTGGTTGAATACCGGACCGAAGGTCATCCGGGACAGGGACCCGGAAAACTCGAAGTCCAGTTGCAGGGTAACCTTACAGGCCTGACTGTCGAGGGGTGTGAAGTACCAGTTCCCCTTAAGGTTCCGGAACGGTCCGTCCACCAGGGACATCTCGATACGTTCCGGCGAGGCAAGCTCATTGCGGGTGGTCAGGCGATGCCGGATGCCACCCTTGGCCACGTCGATGGAGGCCAGGACCTGGGAGTCAGTGCGTTCATGCACTTGGGCTCCGGCGCACCAGGGCAGGAAATCCGGATAACTGACAATATCGTCAACCAGCGTAAACATACGCTCTGCCGAGTGCATCACCAGGGCACTCTTGTCTATCTGATGGGCCATGAAAACTGAGAATCCTGTGGGTTGGTTCAAGCGCCAATCATATCCGATTTGGCCGGATTTTTCGGCCCACCTCCATCAGAAATCGGCGGCCCGGCCAGGCCCGCGGGAACGCTGGTCACCGGCGCCGGAATCGCCAGCCCCGCTCTCCGAACCGGATGTTACGTCATGGGTCGACTGCGCACACCAGCTCAGATCGGCGCGCTCGCACACCGGATGCAGCGACGCCGCGGAATAGCTCAGCCCCACCGCCACCACGACTAACGGCAGCAGGTAGCGCAAGGCAAGGTGCCAGAGTCGGGCCAGCCATTCATGGGGCGCCCCCAACAGCTCGGCCAAGTAACCGACTGGTGCCAGCCAGCCCAGGAATACGGCCAGGGCGGCGGCCACAAAGGGTATCAACAGACCGCTGGTGATCAATTCGATCCAGCGGAAAGGCGTCAGCCCCGCAAACTGGACGTCAGACCAGATATTGAATGAAAACAGCGTGATCAGCCCCAGCAACCAGGCAAACACCAGCACCAGTAGCACTGATGCCGGACGGGGCGACACCAGCCACTCCCGCAACCAGGCAACAACTGCCTCCACCAGAACAAGGGCCGATGTCCAGGCCACCAGCAGGATCACGGCAAACACCGCCGTTGAAAGGAGCTGGTGGTACTCGAAACCACCCAGCCCCACAGGCAACGCAATGAAAACCAGCCCGAAGCCACGGGCATCACTGACGTCCACCATCGACTGGGCGATGGCGTAGACGACAACGCCCGCCATAACACCCACCGCGGTATCCAGCAACGCCACCATGAATACAGATCGCTTCAGCGGCGCCCCCGGGGCCATCAACGCCCCCAGTACCGCCCAGACACCGAGACCAATTCCCAGCGTATAGAAGGCATGGGACAGGGCAAACCACACACTCCGGAAGCCCACATCCTGCCAGCGGAATCCCACGACCGCCTCCAGGGAGCCGCTCGCCAGGCCCTGCCACTGACTCCAGCCCACCAGCAGCATCAGCAGGATCAGAACGACGGGCACGACCAGCCGGAAGGCGCGCTCAACCGACACCTGTCGTACTGCAACCACACCGACCAGGGCAATAAAAAAGAGGTGCCACGCCATGAAACCGCGATACTCGTGGGGATTCTCCACCAGCTGACCCAGCAGGCCGGTCATGGAAGCCGGCGTGGCGTCCGCGAACCAGCCCAAAGCCCCATAGAACACATAGGCAAGGCAGATGGAGCCAATGACCAGCGTAATGGACAACACCAGGAACCCGGAGAGCACGCTGATCCGGCCAACCCACCGCCAGCGGGGTGAAAGCCTGCGGGCCTTGGCCTCGGCCCCCATGGCAAGGGACATGTTATGGCGGGAGTGGCGCCCCAGGGCACTTTCCGCCAGCACCAGCGGCAGGGTCACCACCAGCAGGAACAACAGGTACATGAGGACGAAATAGCCGCCTCCGAACTGACTGGCCAGCCACGGAAAGTGCCAGAGGTTGCCCAGCCCGATCGTGGCTGCAGCGGCGCTCCAGAAAAACGTACTGCGCCCGGCCCATAGGCCCAGGGTGGCATTGGTCGATGGTGTCGGCATTCGATTCCCTGTTCAGAATGGATTCTCGATTGTAACTGATATCCGCCCCGGCTCGCCTGGCTGGTGACCCGATATCGGGACCTGGGTTACAATCCGCCTCTTGTCTGCGCCTGGACCAATCCCCATTAACAGACACCGAATGTCCAACGGATAGATTCAATGAGCAAAAAGAAACCGGCCAATTCCGGGGGCACCATTGCCCTCAACAAGAAAGCCCGGCACGAGTATCACATTGAAGAACGCCTGGAGGCGGGCGTCCAGTTACTGGGCTGGGAGGTCAAGTCCCTGCGTGCCGGCAAGGGCCAGATTACCGAGGCCTACGTGCTGTTCAGGGAGGGCGAAGCCTTCCTGTTCAACGCGCAGATTACCCCGCTTGATACGGCCTCCACCCATGTGATTGCGGACCCGACCCGCAACCGCAAGCTGCTGCTGCACGCCAAGGAAATCGCCAGGCTGATGGGCAAGGTCAATCAGACCGGCCACACCTGTGTGCCCCTGGCCCTTTACTGGAAAAAGAACAAGGTGAAGTGCGAAATCGCGCTGGTGAAAGGCAAGAAAATGTTCGACAAGCGGGCCACCGAGAAGGAACGCGACTGGAACCGGCAGAAGCAGCGCATCCTGCGCGAGCACAACACCGGCTGAGGTCGACGCATAAAAGCCTTGAAGTAGGCCGGACTGGCCCCATATACTTACCTGCAAGGGGACGACATGGCTTCGACGCCGGTGGCGAACCCTTGGGTGCATGTCGAGATGGCAGCGAATCTCGTTAATCCAAAGCTGCAAGCAATAGTCGCAAACGACGACAACTACGCACTGGCGGCGTAAGCCGCCGGTCGTCCTGACCCGGGTGCCTGTAAACGGGTATTTCAGGACGTCATAGCTTAACAGGCTGCTCCTTTGACCAGAGCTCACTGGTTAAAGGCTAAGATCCAAAGAGCTCGCCCCCTGCACCCTGACCTTCGGGTCGCTTGGGGTTAAACGAATAGAAGGACACTAAACATGTAGAGCTCAAGGCAGAGTACTGGCGGACGCGGGTTCAATTCCCGCCGTCTCCACCAAACAACCTCAAAAAAGCCCCTGATTTCAGGGGCTTTTTTGTTCATACCCCTGCCAGTATTAAGACACACCCACAACTTTTCGCCTCCCTGACGGCCTGCGCCAGCAGCTCCGGACGTGTGTCATCCAGGCACGCAGATCACCCCAACCAAAACACTTCGTTAACGAACTGTTTCAAGAAAATCCACTCCTTGCCGATAAGGTGTGCACTATAGTATTGCGAGCCCAAGAACAACATCAGGAGTAACCCCTTGAAACGCATGCTTTCCCTGTCATGGCGGCAGAAGTTCTGGCTGTTGATTGCGGCCACGTTTATCGGACTGGTGCTGGTTGCGCTGGCGGCCCTGCGTGGTCTGGATCAGGTGTCGGAGTCCTATGAGGCCCGGGCCACCGCGAACGCCTATGAGAACGCCTCCCTCACGCTCTGGAGCGAGTGGCTGAAGGTGGAAAACCTCAGTTCCTCACTGGATGCCGATGAGGTCGGGACCTATCAACAACTACTGGACGCACTGGGAGAACAGTCCAGCCAGTTGGTGTCGCTGACGGACAACATCGCCGATGACAGCATCCAGTCGACCGCCCGGCAGATCAGGGAGCGGATTACCGGCTATGTGGAACTTCGCCGAGACTGGCTTGAACAACGCCAGACCCTTGGGCTGAGTTCATCGGAAGGCATCCGGGGAGAACTGGCCAAGGCCATGGACGAGGGGCTCCGGGAAATCAGCATCTCGATCATGAACGATGATATCGAGCTGGCAATGACTACCTACGCGGACTATCTGAACAACTTCACCCCGGAATCCGCAGAGCAGACCCACAAGGCCATTGAGGGGATGCGGAAGGTTATTGCCGACATGGACTGGGAAGAGAACGACCTGGGGCTGGCCGTAAAGACGTTCGCGACAGCGTTCGAACGCGCCGAAACCCAGATCAACGCGATCCTCGACACCGAGCAACAGCTTGCCACCCTCGGTGGCGACCTGGAGGCCGTGATCGAACAGCAGAACCAGTCCCTGGAAAGCGGCCTCGTCGCCCAGACCACCGCCAGGGCGGAGCAGGCCCGCCAGGCGTCGGCGTGGCTGATCGTGATTGTTTCGGTCGTGGTCCTGGTGATCTTGGTGGTCACACTCACCCAGGCGTCCCGCACGCTGGTGAGTCGTCTGCGTGATGCCGCCGGACTGCTGTCACAGGTGGCCGCCGGTGACCTGAGCCAGCGCCTGCGTGTGGGGAGCAACCCCAATGATGAGTTCAATGCCCTGGGCAGTGCCTCCAACCAGATGGTGGACGATGTGTCCGGCGTCATCCAGGAGGTGCTCGACGGTAATCGCGACCTGTCCCGCTTGCAGGAAGAACTGCAACAACTGGTGAACCAGATGAGCGCCAGCAGCGAACAGGTGGAGGCCCAGACCGAGCAGGCCGCCGCCGCTGTGCAGGAAATCTCCCACACCGCGTCCGACATCGCCAAACTGACCAACACGGTCAACCAGTCCACCCAGGACGCCAACGAGGCCGCCCAGCATGGCGCCCAGGTGGTTCGCAACAATGGCGAGGTGATGCAGGACCTGTCCAGCAAGATCCGCCAGACCCACGGCCAGGTGGAAAGCCTGAGCAAGACCGGCGAGAAGGTGAACACCATTGTGGACACCATCAACGGGCTGGCCGAGCAGACCAACCTGCTGGCCCTCAATGCCGCGATCGAGGCGGCACGGGCGGGCGAAGCCGGCCGTGGCTTCTCGGTGGTCGCCGACGAGGTGCGCTCCCTGGCGGAGAAGACCGTGTCCGCCACCAGTGGCATCGCCGATATCGTCGACGCCCTGAACCGGGAAACCCGTGAAATCACCACCCTGATGGAGCAGGGCCTGAAGCAGGCCAGTGCCGGTGAAGAAGGCGCGGGTGAGGCGGTATCGGTGATCGAGCGCATCACCCAGTCCATCCAGTCCCTGGCCGGCGATATGGAGCAGGTGGTCACGTCCGTGGAAGGCATCTCCAGCACCACGGAGGAGATTGCCCAGAAAGTGGAGCATATTCACGGCCATACCCTGGAATCCCGCTCGGTCCGGGGTCACCTCGCCAACCATGCCCAGGCACTGGGACAGTGCTCCGATGGCCTGAACCAGGCGTCTTCGGGATTCAGGGTGTCCTGAGCCCGTTCCGGATCAGGGGACGGTTCAGACCGGCCCCTGATTCGCCTGCAACACCTCTCCACCAACCCTGTCTGCTCCCCAGCTACGATGGACCAGGGCAGTGATCCGTTCGATCTCTTCCGCTGATACCGCCTCGGGGTTTCCCCGTTCCAGGGGATCGAAATGGAAGATATACAAGCGGGAGGCAAAGGCCTCGAATAGCAGCGATGCTTCCCCGAAGCGTTCGCCGTTACCGGCGGTGCTGACGATGATATCATCGCCCCAGTTCTGGCCACTGTCATTGTTGGGGTTGAAGAAATAGATCCGCATCCGGTCCTGCTGATCCAGGGCCACCCGCAGGATGGTGATGGCATGCCAGCCAATAAAGCGGGCGGCGCTGTCGGTCACGGCGATGCCCGCCGGTTGCGGATGGATCAGCGGCTGGTTGCCGTTGTAGTAGGGGTGATAACTCACGTAGAAGTGGCGCAGGAACCCCTCCAGATCGTCCAGCTGACCAGTGTCCACATCCACGTTGATCCGGAACCCCCGGCCCGACCACCAGCCGTGGAACTCGGGGTTGACCCAGCGATGGGGGTCTCCCTCACGATCTGCACATAACCGCCCCATCTCGGCGTAGATGCGATCCAGGTGTGGCACCACCAGCAGGGAGACCGGATCCAGGTCCAGCGTGATCTCCTGTGCCACACCAGCCCCGCTCAGACGGGAAGACACCGGCTGACCTTCGAAGTGCATGATGATCTCGTCGTCCCGTGCCGCCCAGGCCACCATCTGCAACAGGTAGTCCGGATCGTTGTAGGCCCACATGGACAATGCCCGCGCCGACTGGCAGGTCGGGTTGTTGCCCTGCCCTACCCCCAGCGGCTGTCCCAGCATGGATAACACGCCCTGGATCAGCCAGGCCCGGGGATCCGGAGCCTCACCGTAGGCCAGACCGATCCGCTCACGGCTATAGGGGGACAGCGGAAGCTGCACCTGGCGCCACAGCGCCGGCGCCACCGGAGGCTGGTACAGGATACCCCGCTCCAGCGTCAACGCCAGCCCGTACAGCCCCTGGCAGGTCTGGGGGTAGATGCCCTGGTCGACCATGGCGTGTACCAGTTCCTGATAGCACAGCAGGCAATCACGCCCCGTACTGGAAAGCCCCAGGGCCTCGGACAGCAGCGACGGCGCATGTTCCTGCAGGTAGCGGACAAGCTCGCCATGGTAGGGGGATACCAGGCCGGTATCGTGCATAGCCCGGGCGCAACCGGTGGCCTCGCTCTGCAGGGCGACGCTGTCCATGGCGGCAAGCCGCTCCCGGTACACCTCAATGCCGGGATCCTCCCGGCAGGCCTGGGTCGGGCCGAACAGGCTGCTGATCAGCCGCTCGGCGCCCTGGCCACTGCTGCCGAGGTCGATATCCGGGTTATTACGGCAGACGGCGATCTGGGTAATCATCTGGTGCACACCCGCCACCTGGATCGGGCGCTGGTTCAGTACCCGCCAGATCTCGTCGATCAGGCGATCGATAATGTGCTCGTAACCAATACGATCCGCCAGGTGACGGATAACGCCACGACTGATGGTAGCCAGCCGGCCCTGCTGCTCCCGCTCGGCCTCCGTGGGCATCCCGAACAGGAGCTCAAGGTTGATGGCCAGTACCTGGGCCAGGTAGTGGTGAGCCTGTTCCATAGACAGATGGGGATGCTGATAGTCTCCCTTGGCAATAGCCAGCAGCCGTAGCTCGCTGAGGGCTTCGATCACCACGGTTTCCATTTGCGGACTGCGCAGGGAATGCGTGGTCAGGGACGGGAGCAGGATCTGGGGCTCGGCCCAGTCCGACCCCTCGAACACCCCACAACGCTCGATCACCCCGGCCCGGACCTCCACCGCTGCACAGCCGCCCTCCACCATCAGCACCTGGCGGGCGCTGTCAATCAGTTGAGGCATCTTCGACAGGCGTGAAAAGGCCGGACTGGCGGACACCCGTTCTATGGCATCGTCCAGGCGCCGGACCCTGACCATCAGCTTCTGTTCGATATTATTTCCCGACGCCTGTTCGTTGTTATTGGTCAAACCCGAAATCCTTAGGGCATTCTGCCCTGTACCAGTAATTCAGGTTGATTATACATAGAAGTCCAGTTCCTCCTGATGTTTCAGAAGGTCCCTCATGCGATAGGGGTCGTCCCCGAAGAAATAGACCAGCCCCCAATGGGTCCCGAAGGCAGTACGCTTGGTCACCGTTTCCTCCAGCGGAGAAGTCAGTTCGTGGGACTCGAAATACTCGTGATCCTCGGTTTCCTCCGGCATTTCCAGCTTGCTGACCACCCGACGGCGTGGATAGACGCCAAAGCAACCGGCGTACCCCTTCGCATCCACCACCTCTTTCGGGAAGAAGGCCTTGACCTCCTCTTCCGTGGTTTTCGGGTCAAACGTCATGATCAGGGCCTGGTAGGCGTTGAAACCATAGGCCCGCTCCAGCAGCTCAAACACCTTGAAGCCCGGCGGCCGGTAGGCCACCTCCCCAAAGTACATGGTGCTGTCGCTGGTCACGAAATACTCGGGGTGAATAAAACCAAAATCGATATCAAAGGTCTTGATCAGTTTTTCGATCTCGCCCCTGATCTGGTCCCGGTATTTCTCCAGATCCGGTGTGGCCGGCACAAAGACGGAATAACCCAGGGTCACGTACTCGGAGATATTCAGGAAGGCGATCTTGCCCTTGTGGATCCAGGCCTCGACGGCAAACTCCCAGCCGTCCAGGTGGGATTCCATCAGCACCGGAAATTCCTCCTCGGGGATGGTATCCACTTCATCAGGCGTCCGGATCACCCGGTGGCCCAGGCAACCGGCCTTGTCAAAAGCCTTCAGGTGGATCGGGTCGTTGGGGTCGCCATCCAGCTTCAGCAGGGTCTGATTCACCCGCTTGAGGAAACGGATAACGTCTCCCCGGTCGTGGGCTTCCTCAAAGATGCCTACCCGGATGCCCCCGAGCTGGGCCCGTCGCTTCATCAGGGCCTTGTCCCGCAGCAGCATGGCCTGACCAAACAGGCGGGGCTTGTCCATCAGCACCGAGTTGATGGCACCGGCCCACTCCACCGTTTCCTCGAACAACGGAATGGCCACGTCTACCCCCATTTCCTGCAGGGTTTGTGCTATCTCCACCGAACGGTCATTGAGCCGCTCGAAGTTCCAGGGTAGGTAGGGAATATCGTGTTCCTTGCAATAGGCCTCTGCCCAGTCCGGCGCAACAACCACATAACGACGGTCGAAGGACTCAGCCGCTTCCACGGCATTCAGGCTCCAGCCCAGAAAGGCCACGAAACCCTTGTCGGGATTAAAGTTCGATTTGCGCTCACTCATAACGGATTCCAGTCATTTGGGAAATAACGCCTTTATCAGGATAGACCAGAATTGGCCGTCCCACTTGGCTGATGAACGGCAGAAATCGGAAAAAACAAAGACTTATCAGACAACTAGCCCAGAAAGTTAAAAAACAGACTGGTTGGCTATAAAAACGTGGGGTGGATAACGGAAGGAGATATGGCGGCAAGGAGATGGATTGGCCCGGGCCGGCAAATCACCGACCCGGCACCGGACGAACGGTCAGTTTTCCCTTAGACGGAGGGTGTTCAGGGTACGCTCGCGCACACGGGTGAGCAGTTCCTCGTCGTCCACCAGGGACTGGCCGTAGGAGGGTATCAACTCCCGCAGGCGCGCCTGCCATTCCTCGGTCTGGACCCGCTCGGAGAAACAGCGGTGTATCACATCCAGCATCGCGTGGGCTGCGGTGGATGCGCCGGGAGAAGCCCCCAGCAGGGCCGCCAGGGTGCCATCCTTCGCGGCAACGATCTCGGTACCAAACTCCAGCTTACCGCCGCCGTCCTGGGTGCGCTTGATGATCTGCACCCGCTGGCCGGCGTCCTGCAGCTTCCAGTCCTCCTCCCGGGCATCCGGGAAGAAATTGCGCAGGGACGCCACACGGTCGCCATGGGACTGGAACACCTCGCCGATCAGGTAACGGGTCAGGTCCATATTGGTCCGGCTTACTGACAGCATGGGTCGCAGGTTGGTGGGTTTGACCGAGCCGAACAGGTCGAATACCGATCCCTTCTTCAGGAAGCGGGTGGTAAAGCCGGCAAACGGGCCAAACAGCAGTGCCGGTTCGCCATTGATAATACGCGTGTCCAGGTGAGGCACCGACATGGGAGGCGCACCGATGGGAGCCTTGCCGTAAACCTTCGCCCGATGCTGCTCGACGATATCGGGCTTCTGGCAGACCAGCCACTGGCCGCTGACCGGGAAGCCGCCGTAACCCTTGGCTTCGTCGATATCGGATTTCTGTAGCATGGGCAGGGCCCCGCCACCGGCCCCCAGGAACACGAAACCGGCCTCAACCTTCTTCTGTTCACCGGTCTTCTGGTCCTTCAGCTCCACCTTCCAACGCCCGTTCTTGCGCTTGCGAAGGTCGGTGACGGGGCTGCTGAGCATCAGCTCGAAATTAGGGGTGCTCTCCAGGTACGTCACCATGCTCCGGGTCAGGGAACCAAAGTCCACATCGGCACCATGGCCAATGCGAGTGGCTGCCACCTTCTGCATGGGGTCCCGGTTCTTGACCACCAGGGGCATCCACTGCTGGAGCACTTCCGGGGACTCGGTATATTCCATTTCGCGGAACAGGTGGTGGGCCTTGAGCTTTTCGTGGCGGCGCTTGAGGAAGCTGACGCCGTCGTCACCCCAGACAAAGCTCATATGCGGTGTGCGATTGATGAAGGACTTGGGATCCTGGAGTATCCCCTGCTCCACCAGCCAGGACCAGAGTTGGAGGGAAACCTCGAAGGAGGCATTGATGGTCAGTGCCCGGTCGATGGCCACATCACCGTCTTCGCCTTCAGGGGTGTAGTTCAGCTCACAGTAGCCGGCGTGGCCGGTCCCTGCATTATTCCATCCGTCTGTGCTCTCATGGGCTACGTGATCGAGACGTTCAACCATGACGATGTCCAGGGACGGATCAAGCTGCCTGAGCATCATGCCGAGAGTGGCGCTCATGACGCCACCGCCGACCAGCACTACGTCTGCCTGTCTTACAGCCATTTGCTAGTCACCTTAGCGAGTTGTCGAACCTGTCGGGGCCGCCACGATCAGCAGCGGTTCCCTGAAAAGGAGGTCATTATCCCCTTTTTGGGGAGGATAACAAAATACTGAGCATGACAATCATTTGCATAACGACAGACATGCCCTTGGGAATTCCGGTGTTGGCGCTATCATCCGTACTAATACGTACGGAGTCATCGCAACTTTAGTCGGATGGTCTGGGAAAACGCCAGACCCCGCCATAGGGGATTACCCCGGTGCTTACGTTTGACGCACTTTTGCGGTAACGTCTGCCACCAGTAACTACGACCGCAATAACCAGCCCGTTCAGTGGAATAGGAGTCTGCGCGGCAGAAAGTCCCGCCGCTGCGATCGCCCCACTTTGGCCCCTTTTGAGCGCTCATTTTCGTTACATAGAACCACTATGCGCCTCAAATGACCGTCAAAATGGCCTCAAAGTGGGACGATCTCGCCTGGCGCGATTTCCACCGCGCAGACTCCTAGGCGTGCTGAGCTTTCAACACAGGGAATATTGATGCTGCTTGCCTTGCTCACTATTGTCGCAGGCCTTGTCCTGCTGGTCTGGAGCGCGGACCGATTCGTGGAAGGGGCCGCTGCCACGGCCGCCCACCTGGGCATGTCACCACTGCTGATCGGCATGGTGGTCATCGGGTTCGGCACCTCCGCCCCGGAACTGGCCGTATCAGCCATTGCCGCCACCGACGGCAACCCCGGGCTGGCACTGGGCAACGCCTACGGTTCCAACATTACCAATATCGCCCTGATTGTCGGCCTGGTCGCCCTGGTCAGCCCGATCGAGGTTCACTCGCAGATACTCCGCAAGGAACTCCCCATCCTGATCGGCATCACCCTGCTTGCCGGCTGGCAGCTCCTGGACGGCCAGCTCACCCGGCTGGATGGCTGGGTACTGCTGGCGGTCTTCGCGGTGATCATGGGGTGGTCCATCGTCCAGGGCATCAAGGGCAAGGGCGACCCCCTCGGAGGCGAGGCCGAAACGGAGCTGGCCGCCCACCCCATGCCCCTGCCAAGGGCCCTGATGTGGCTGGTCATCGGGCTGATACTGTTGCTGGTGAGCTCGCGCATGCTGGTGTGGGGAGCGGTCTACGTGGCCCAGTCCCTTGGTGTCAGTGACCTGATCATCGGCCTGACCATTGTCGCCATCGGCACCTCGTTGCCGGAACTGGCTGCCGGCATTGCCTCCGTGCGCAAGAAAGAGCACGACCTGATCCTGGGCAACATCCTCGGCTCCGGGATCTTCAACACCCTAGCCGTCGTGGGAATAGCCGCCACCATTGAGCCCATGGCCGCAGAACCGGTGGTCCTCTACCGCGACTGGTCGGTGATGATGGCGGTCACGGTGGCGCTGTTCCTGATGGGGTACGGTGCCCTGGGCAGCCGGCGCATTATCCTGCGCTGGGAGGGGGCGGTGCTGATGGCGGCCTATATCGGTTACACCGGTTACCTGGCCTCCACCGTTGTCAGTGCGGCAAGGGCCACCGGGCTGCCGCCCCTGTAGCATCCCGTCGGGGCACTAGCAGGCCTCACCGTCACCCAGCAGGTCTTCAAGCTGGTTGCGGACCCGGGCCATCAGTTCCGGTAGCTGCTCCTTGGTCATCCCCGAGGTATCGATCGGTGTGCCGACCCGTACCTCCACCGGCTGGCCCAGGTTAATCTTCCAGCTTCGGGCCTGCAGGACCCGGTGGATGCCGCAGATCGCCATGGGCACGATCACCGCCTCGGTATCCAGCGCCAGGTGGAAGCATCCTTTCTTGAATGGCTTCAGGCGGGCGTCCGATGAACGGGTGCCTTCCGGCGCCGCCCACAGCACGATGCCACTCTCCATCATTGTCCTGGCCCTCGCCAGGTCCTGGACGGCTCGATTGCGCTGGTGGCGGTCAATGGAGGGAAACTCCGCTGCCCGCATGGCCGGTCCCAGCAGTGGAATACTGAAGAGTTCCTTCTTGGCCAGCATGCGAACCGAGCCTGGCATGGACACGAACGTTACCGGAATATCGTAGTGGCTGGCATGGGTGCTCATGATCATGTAGCGCCGCCCGTCACCGAACTCAGGCACCTCCCCCCGAACCGTCAGGCTGGCCCGGACCATGTGCAGCAGGGTGGCCGACCAGCCACGGGTATAGGCGTCCACCGTCTCCCGATCCAGCCGGCGAACGGCGGCGCGTCCCAGAACCAGCAGGCAGTAAAGGGCGGTCAGCCCGAAGGAACCGAGGATAACCGCGACACGGCGCAGGAGGGTGGCGGATTCAGTAAGGGGGTTGGATCTGAGTCGGATCATGACGGTTCCGGTGGCCGGGCTCCCTGGGTCCATGCTGAAAGGGCGGTGATTATAGCTCGCGGAAGCAACCGGGAGGCAAACCAGAACTGTTTATTCTTTGACCGCCCGCATAAATCGCACTAGACGTAATGATACCCGCCGTCCCATGGCCCTCCTTGGTTGACAGCTCTGGCGGATAACACAACATGGATTAAGGAACTGATCATGGATACCCAACGCTTCCCAGCCCCTTCTACCCTGGCACCCAGTGAGCAAATGGACAGCGGTCGACGACGGTTCCTGCTCGGAAGTGCTGGAGCCCTCGCGTCGGTACCGCTACTGGGCCTGATACCGATAGCCCGGGCCGATGAACCCAGGAGCCTGCCTGACTACGCCGCCTGGAAAGACCGCAGTGCATTGATTGTGCACAGCACCAACACCATGGAAACCCATCGGGATGCCATTGGCGCTGGCGTGGTAACTCCTTCTGACCGGTTATTCGTCAGGAACAACCTGCCCTCTCCCCCTGAGGATATCGTGACCAATGCGGACGCGTGGGAGGTGACCTTTGACGGCGTTCGCAACCCCCGCAGCCTCACCCTGGCCGAACTCAGGCAGATCGGCGTGGAGTCGGTGACCACGGTACTGCAGTGTTCCGGCAACGGACGCGCATTCTTTCCCCACGGCGCAGGCGGCACCCAGTGGAGCGTCGGGGCCGCAGGATGCGTGGTCTGGACGGGCGTTCCCCTGCGGGATGTGGTGCGCGAACTGGGTGGTGTCGAGGACGGCATGGCCTTCATCACCTGCACCGGCGGCGAAGAACTGCCCGCAGGCCTGGACCCGAAAACCGTGGTGGTGGAGCGCTCCGTACCCACCCGCGCGCTGGAGACCGCCATCCTGGCCTGGGGCCTGAACGACGAGCCCCTACCCATCACCCACGGAGGCCCGCTCCGCATGGTGGTGCCCGGCTACTACGGCGTCAACAACGTCAAATACGTCAAACGTGTGGCCTTCACCCCGGAAGAAACCGACGCCAAGATCCAGGCATCCGGCTACCGTATCCGCGACGTCGGCCAATCCGGCTCACCCGAGCAACCGTCTATGTGGGAGATGAACGTCAAGTCCTGGATAACCAGCCCCCTGGAATCCACCCACAAGGGTCGTAACCTGATCTACGGGGTGGCACTGGGTGGTTCGGAAGCCGTCGACAACGTGGAGGTTTCCATCAACGGGGGCAAGGACTGGCAACAGGCGCGCTTCGTGGGGCCGGATCTTGGCCCTTACGCCTGGCGCCCTTTCGTGTTAGCCGCCAACCTGGCTCCCGGTGAGGTCAGGATGGTCAGCAGGGCCACTTCCGTCAGTGGCACCACACAGCCGGAAGGACGAACCGATAACGAACGGGGTTATGGACACAACGGCTGGTCGGACCACGGAGTCACGGTACGGGTCGGCTGATATGAGCACCCGCCCGATCATGCTGCTGGCTGCTGTCATGCTGGCGGCATCGGCCCAGGCTGACCCATTGGCATCTCAGGGACGGGAGGTGTTCATCGAACAGGCCCAGCCCAGTTGCACCCTGTGTCACACGCTGGCCAATGCCGGGGCCAGCGGGACAATCGGACCGGACCTGGATAAGCTGGTCCCGTCCGAACAGCAGGTGAAAGCCGCTGTCAGCAGTGGCGTCGGGGTAATGCCGGCCTATGGGGACTCATTGACCAGCGAACAGATAACCGCTGTTGCCCGCTACGTGTCCAGCGTATCCGGCAAGTAGCCGTATTCGCTCACTCCGGGCGGAATTCCATGGCCACGGAATTGAGGCAGTAGCGCTGCCCGGTCGGGGGCGGGCCATCCGGAAAAACATGGCCCAGGTGACTGTCGCAGCGGGGGCAGCGGATTTCGGTACGGGTCATGCCCAGGCTGTTGTCCTCCAGGTAGCGGATATGATCCGCATCGAAAGGCTCGAAAAAACTGGGCCAGCCAGTGCCGGAATCGAACTTGGAGCGGGAGCTGAACAGCGGCAGGTCGCACAGACGGCAGTGGTAGACGCCGTTCTGCTTGTTATCCAGCAGGGTGCCGCAGAACGCCCTTTCCGTGCCGTGGTCCAGCAGGACGGAGCGTTCCTCTTCGGTCAGGTCGGCGGCGCGACGGTCAATCTGCCCGGGGGACAGGGGGGTCAGGTCGTATCCTGAAGCGGATGTGGTCATAGGTTCACCTCTGTTGGCAAGCCGGATGGCACCCCACCCTAGTCCAGGCTGCCGGATCAGGCCTGCTTGAGCCTGTCCGGGAAGACTTCCCTGACCTTCCTGAGCTTGGGTGCAGCCACCGCCATGATATAGGGCTGCTGGGGGTGCTTGCCGGCAAAGTTCTGATGATAGTCTTCCGCCGGGTAGAACCGGTCCAGCGGTTCCAGGGTCGTGGCCACCGGATCGGGGTACACGCCTGCCTCATCAATCCGGCGAATATAGTCCTCGGCGACCCGCTTTTCCTCCGGCGACGAGAAGAAAATGGCCGAGCGGTACTGGGGACCCCGGTCATTGCCCTGGCGATTCAACTGGGTCGGATCATGTGCCACGGAGAAAAAGACCCGTAACAACTCACCGTAGCTGATCACTGCCGGATCGTACTGGATTTTCACCGCTTCCGCATGTCCGGTCCTGCCGGTGCAGACCGCCTCGTAGTTGGCGGAGTCGGCGTCGCCACCGGCATAACCCGAGACAACGCCCTGAACCCCATCCAGGGCGAGGAAGACGGCCTCCACGCACCAGAAGCAGCCACCGGCGAACACCGTCGTGGCCAGGCCGTTGTCCGGCGATGGCAGGTCATGCTCAGGAACCGGGAAACGGCTCCTCGGAATGGTCAAGCCTGGAACGCTACAGGTCGTACTCATTGCCTGCTTCCTCCTATGCTCAGGGCCTTCGACAGCATGCCCTGTTCCGGGTTCCCGGGACGGGACTTGCTGCGCACCTCAGGTGACCATTCTGTAACCTTTATAGCCTTATGGCCAGTCTTATTACAGGGGTTGTGACCCGGTCGCGATCCTGCCTGACACCTGAACCACAATCCGCCACCTAAAACAGTACCACACCCGCCAATGCGCTGACCGGCGCAAGTATCCAGACCGGCACCCTGGCAATGGCCAATGCCCACCAGGTTGCCAGTATAAAGGCGACCCCCGCCGGTGAATGCACCGCGGACGTCCACACCGGATCGAACAGGGTCGCCAGCAGCAGGCCCACCACGCCAGCGTTGACGCCAGCCAGCACCGAGCGGGCCGTGTCATGGTGGCGCAGCCACTGCCACAGGGGCAACCCGGCAAACACCAGCAACACCCCCGGCAGGAACACCGCCAGCAGGGCCACAATAGCACCCCAAACACCGCCATTGACGCCCCCCAGGAAGGCGGAAAACGTAAACAGTGGCCCCGGCACCGCCTGCGCCACACCGTAGCCCGCCAGGAAGGTATCGGCAGGCACCTGACCGGAGGCGACAAAGCCTTCCTGCAACCAGGGCAGGACCACATGCCCGCCGCCAAACACCAGCGCCCCCGAGCGGTACATCTCGGCCGCCAGCCAGCCCGTGGAGCCCGGTTGCGATGGCAGGAACGACGCCAGCAGGAACAGACCGAACAGAACCACAAACACCATCGGATGCCGCCCCCTGACCGGCAGCGACAGGGAGGCCTGCTGCTGGCCCGATGGCACCCGAAGCACCCACCCCACCAGCCCCGCCATCGCCAGCGCCACCACCTGCATGGCCGCCGATCCCGCCACCAGCAGGACAATGGCCACCACCAACGCCAGACCCTGGCGCTTCCGATCCGGGCACAGTTTCCCGCCCATCTGCCACACCGCCTGGGCTACCACGGCAACCACAAACAGTTTCAGGCCGGCGACCCAGCCACCCTCGGCGGCATCCGGCCAGACCCCAAGCCCGAAGGCGAACATGGCCATCAGGATGGCTGACGGCAGGGTGAATGCCAGCCAGGCGGCCAGCGCTCCGACGTAGTGCCCCCTCAGAAACCCGATGGCGAGCCCCACCTGGCTGGACGCTGGTCCGGGCAGCAACTGGCAGAGGGCCACCAGTTCGGCATAGGCGCTCTCGCTCAGCCATTGCCGACGGCGGACAAACTCGTCGTGAAAGTAGCCCAGGTGAGCCGCTGGGCCACCGAAGGACGTCAGGCCAAGGCGAAGGAACACCAGGAACACGTCCCGGAATGTGGACATCACGTCAGTAGACCTCCTGCGATAATTCACGTTACGGTGAAGGCAACTCACATTGTCGGTTTATGGCTCAGGAACCATACTGTTTTCGAGACTCCTGTGAAACCGACGGAACCGGGCACTGATCCATGACTGCACAGGCTCC
The DNA here is from genome assembly GCF_045449695.1 of Marinobacter shunpengi. NCBI lineage: Bacteria > Pseudomonadati > Pseudomonadota > Gammaproteobacteria > Pseudomonadales > Marinobacteraceae > Marinobacter > Marinobacter shunpengi. The sequence goes on along the minus strand of NZ_JBJJKZ010000013.1, from coordinate 126,604 downwards.
TGCCCCCACTGATGACGATCTACTGCGATACCGCCTCAGCCTCCGCCTGGGGCCGGTACACGCCCGCCAGCGGCTCAGCATAGAACAGGAGGCCGAACAGCGGGTGACTGGTCGCGACCGCCGCTCCTTCCATCTGGAAAACCTCTACTCCGCCCACGGTTTTATCCGTACCTGCCTCAAGCTATCCGGGTTGCTGGGGCGGGGGCAGAGCAACAGCCGTCGCCTGACCACCGTGGAGCACCCGTTCCGGATCGCCTCGCTGCCCGACGCCTTCGAGGGATTCCGCATTCTTCACCTCACCGATCTCCACGTGGATATGGACCCGGAGAACCTGGACGCGGTGCTCCGGCAGATCGAACCACTGGAGTATGACCTGTGTGTATTGACCGGTGATTACAGGAAGCTGACCTGGGGACCGGTCGATGCCGCCCTGGAGGGCATGGCACGACTGCGGGACGTCATCCGGGGCGAGGCCCTGGCCGTGCTGGGCAACCATGACAGCATTCGCATGGTGCCCGGTCTGGAGGACATGGGGTTCCGCCTGCTACTGAACGAACATCACTGCATTAGCAGGGGCGGCCAGTCCCTGTTCGTTGCGGGCGTGGACGATCCCCACTACTACAAGGTCCACAACCTGCAGCGGGCCGGCGATAACATTCCCGAAGGCGCCGTGTCGCTGCTACTCAGCCACAGCCCGGAGATCTGGCGCGAAGCCGCCCATGCCGGCTATGACGTGTTCCTCTGCGGCCACACCCACGGCGGCCAGATCTGCCTTCCCGGCGGCATCCCGGTCACCCTGGATGCCAACTGTCCCCGCGCCCTGGGCCGGGGCTACTGGCGGCATAACGGCATGCAGGGCTACACCTCCCCCGGCGCCGGTACCTCAGTGGTCAACGTCCGCCTGAACTGCCCCCCCGAGGTGACCATCCATGAGCTGACACGGGGACCGGAGTAACGCCGCTATCAAGGCTCTCAGTGGCTCCCGAAGGGCATCACGCAGTAGGTCAGCGAATTACTCAAACGGGGCACTAGTGCGGTCGCTTGCGGATACCCAGCCGAAACAGCAGCGGCGAGGACAGCATGTTTCCGGCCACGAACAGCAACACCACCCCGGTCGCCTGCCAGGCTGGCAGGTCCAGGGAGCCCCACGCATAGGCCACCGGCAGCACCGACTCCGGCAACTGGTCCAGGCCCGAGGCACGGGCACTGGCTTCAAGCCCCATACGGCGCTTGATAAAACTGCTCAGCAGGTCCCCCCCCAGGGCCAGGGCAGCGAAGATGGCCCCAAAGGCCAGGCCCAGCCCCACCACCGGGGCAAACGCCGTGCAAGTCACGAAACCGGCCGCCAGCCCCCGCCAGGTCTTGCTGGCGCCGAACACCGGCTGGCCGTCCCGCCACCGGCGACCACCATCCACGGCACCGGAGAAACGACGGCCCAACAGTCGGGCGGCCACCACGGGCGAGCCATTGGCGAGGATCAACAATACCAGTAACCAGACAATGATCATCCGCCGACGTTCTCCCTTGTCGTTGTTTTCCGGGCCTAAGAGTCCTGGTGTGCCGTTTGGTTAACTCGCTGGCCCTCTCGGCCCCCGAGAGCCTTGAGAGCCTTGAGAGCCTTGAGAGCAAGGTACGGCACACTAGAGGCCGCCCTTGGTCAGCGCCAGCGGGTTGAGCAGCTTTTCCAGCCGTTCCCGGCTCAGGCCGCTCTTCTCCTCGGCCACATCCATGATCGACCGTCCGCTGGCGTAGGCCTCCTTGGCGATCTCCGCGGCCTTCGCATAACCGATCTCCGGATTCAGCGCCGTTACCAGCACCGGATTCCGGCCCACGGCTTCATCCAGGGTTTCCTCGTTCACGGTAAAGCCGGCGATCACCCTGTCCCCCAGTAGTTTTGCGCTGCTGGCCAGCAACCGGCTCATGTCCAGCAGGTTGGCGCCCACCAGGGGCAACATCACGTTGAGCTGGAAGTTGCCGGACTGGCCGGCAATGGCAACCGCGCTGTCCAGCCCCATGACCTGGGCCGCCACCATGGCCACGGACTCCGGAATCACCGGATTGACCTTGCCCGGCATGATGGAACTGCCGGGCTGGAGTGCCGGCAGGCTGATTTCTGCCAGGCCGTGGATGGGGCCGCTGTTCATCCAGCGCAGGTCGTTGGCGATCTTCATCAGCACAATGGCCATGCCCCGCAACTGGGACGACAGGTGCACCGGCGCGTCGACGGCGCTCTGGCCCACGAACTTGTGCTCCATTTCCCGGAACCGGAAGCCGGTGAGGTCATGCATGATCCTGACGAATTCCCCGGCAAAGCGGGTATCGGCATTCACGCCGGTACCCACGGCGGTTCCCCCCTGGGGCACGGGTAGCAGGTCTTCGCCACAGTGTTCCAGGCGTCGGCTGACCCCTTCCAGCTGTTCCCGCCAGGTTCTCAGTTCCTGCCCCAGGGTGACCGGCATGGCGTCCATCAGGTGGGTACGCCCCGTCTTGACCTGGCCTTTGAGCAGGTTTTCCCGCTCATAGATGCAGCCTTCCAGGTGGGTCAGCGCCGGCAGCACCTGGTTCTGGAGTGCCTTGACGGCAGCCACGTGGATCGCCGTGGGAATAACGTCGTTGGAACTCTGGCTCATGTTGACGTGATCGTTGGGGTTCACCGCCAGCTCTTCAGTACTGGCCAGGTTAGCGATCACCTCATTGACATTCATATTGGTGCTGGTGCCGGACCCCGTCTGGTAACGGTCCACCGGGAACTGGTCCTCGAATCCCCCCTCGAGAATGCGGTCACAGGCGCCAACGATGGCCCGGTGACGATCGTCATCCAGGTGCTTGAGCCGGTGATTGGCCTCGGCCGCCGCCTTCTTGACCAGCACCACGGCCTCGATGAAGCCAGGGGGCATCGGCTGACCGCTGACCGGAAAGTTATCCACCGCCCGCTGGGTCTGTGCCCCCCAGAGGGCGTCGGCCGGTACCTGGACATCCCCCAGGCTGTCTCGTTCGACCCGTGTATCACTCATGCCGTTACCTCCTGTTGTCGCTGGTTTCCAACGGAATCCCTGAAGAAATCCTGGAGCGCCAGGCACTGCTCCCGGATACCCTCCCCGGGGCCAGGACTTTTGCAGGGATTCACCTACTGTTTAGTTGTAGGGGGACCGGAGAGCAATAACAACCATCCAGGATTATCCATCCGTCAAAGGGAGGGATGCTCAGTCAGCTTTTCCAGTTCGTCCAGACACCGGTCCAGGAAAAGGTCCGGGTCGGTCAGTACCGCTTCGTCCGCCACCACCCCGAACTGCACATTGCCGGCATAGCTGACGATACTCACTCCCAGCCCGATCTCCCCCGCCTGGGGCACCCAGAACATCTGCTCCCGCACCCGGTGGCCGGCCAGGTAGCGGGGCTCGCGGGTACCAGGCACGTTGGAGACCACGGCGCTGGCCTTGCGGAAGAACAGTTCGGAAATAGGCTGACGCAGGGGTGCCGGCAGCAATGACGCAAGGCCACTCAACCCCCATGCAATAACAGGTTGCCAGGTCCGCTTGAGGCGGCGTGTCTCGTGCTTGATGCGCCAGAGCCGCTCCAGGGCAAAGCCGCCATCCACCGGCAGGGGCACGAAGATGGTGCCAAAGTAGTTGCCGGGCATATGTTTTGCCGGCCTCAGGGCCTCCGGCAAGGCCCGGCGTATATCCACCGGCACTGCGGCGTGGACCACGGCCTGGTTAAGTTGTCGCTCCGGAACCGCCATGGCATCACGCATGGCCGCAGTCACACAGGCCAGCAGGACATCGTTGACACTGCAGCCATAACGGCGGGCCAGGGTCAGGAAACGCCTCGCCGACACCGGGGCAGACCAGCGGCAATGGCGGCGCCCCAGCAGGGGGCGCTTGAGGCCGGATGGGGTATCCTCCGGCTCGGTGACCATACCGCTCATCTCGTTCAGTGCCCGCAGACCGGCCATCGCGCCCTGCTCCAGGGCCCCGGCCTGATGGAACTCCGGCAGCTCGCCATCCTGCCGCCCGCCCGGCACACCCTCTCCCGTTCCCGAAGCCTTGCCCCACCAGCCTCTGAGGCCAGAGGAAACAGCGTCCCGGCAGGCCTGCATTACCTGGGGCCACCGGCGGGCGCTTTGATATTCCTGGCTTCCGAACGATTCGGGGCGCCCATCGGGGGATCGTGTGCAGATGCTGTCGAAAACATCCAGCAACGACATGCCATCGCCGTAGCAGTGGTGGATGCGGAACAGCAGCGCTGCCCCGCCTTCGGCGTTGGGCACCAGCCAGAAAGCCCAGCGCGGCCGGTTGCGGCGTAACGGCTGGTTCAACCGAGCGGACACCCACTGCTGCAGCCGGGCCTCATCCATGGCCTCGGGCACATGCACCAGGTGGTTGACCAGGTCGAAGTGCCGGTCACGCTCCCAGCACCAGCCACAGGCCTTCTCCACCGGCATCATGCGGAAGCGCTCCCAGGTCAGCCAGTAACGCTGCAGGAAGGCCCGCAGTTCGGTAAACGAGAGACCATCGACACGCATCAGCACCGTGATGGTCAACGGATTCTGCGGACTCTCCAGATTCAGCCACGCCGCGTCCATCGGCAGTAATCGCAGCGGCTCCCTGTCGTTGGCGGCGTCACTCAAGGTGTCGGGTCCCGGGTTGCCTGATCATTGTCATGATCATTGTGGTAAAGGTGTGAAAACACTGATCCGGCATTGTGACAGAGGCGAAAAACCTGCTCCACTCCCGATCATGGGAAATGCAGTACTGATATAGATTACGTCATGACAGGCAAGTCATCGTATACTCTGGAGCAGGGCGCCATAAGCCAGCCAGTGTGGCCCCGGAGGTGGCACATGAAAGCAAGCCATATACGCAAACTCATCAAGCCCATCGACATTGCCTATTCGGAAATGTTCTCCGGGCAGGTCTATCGCATCGGCCAGGGTGCGGTGTCGGTGCGCAACCATAGTGGCGAGGCCCTGCATACGGTCATCGGCGTTCACGGCTACCTGGAAAACCACTGCTACTTCACCCAGATCTACGATGCGCCCACCACCGAACTGATCCTGCTTACCTGCAGCAACTACCACATTCCGGTCAACGGCGTGACACCGGAGGACGCCGGCTGGCAGTCGGAGATCAACGAACTCGCCGGCACCATCGCCTACGACGCGGAACTGCTGATCCAGGCCATGGAGATTCTGCCCTCCTCCGACCACGTCCGGGTCCACGGCCACTCCCGCGGCGGGGCGGTGATCCTGGAGGCAGCCCGCCGGCGACCCGACCTGTTCCGCAACGTGGAGCTGCTGCTGGAAGCCCCGGCCCTGCCCCAGGGCCGCACCCACGCGCTGGTCACCATGATGCTGGAACCGGTCAGCCACGGCATGTGGCCCTGGCTGATCCGTCTGATCAACAGCGCGCCCTCTTCCGTCTATGGGCAGACCTTCTTCGGTCGCATGAATCCCCGCAAGAAAACCCTCCTCAGCAAACTGTTCTCGTCCACCCGCGACCATCTCACTATCGTGCGCAACCTGGAGGACGTACTGGACTGGATGGAGAGGACGCCCACGGACATCTACCGGAACATCAGCCACGGCATCTTCCTGATTCCCGGCACCGACCGGATCCTGGACAAGTCCGCCATGCTGGAAAGCGCCCGGGCCTGCGCCGCCATGACCATCCAGGAAACCGACGCCCCCAGTCACTTTATCGCCCTGGATGACCAGTCCCTGATCCCGGCACTGGATCACCCGCCGGGAAGTCCGGACGCAGGCCAGTCCGGCACAGCTTAGTGTCACCTGAGCCCTTCAGACGATGATGCGGTCCAGCTCGTTGTGGATCTCTTCCTCGACCCGCCCCTTGAAGGGCCTCAGCATAATGCCGAGTTCCAGGTGAACATGCAGCTCGCTGGGAGAGATATCCAGGTGCCCCTTGACCCCTGAGCGGTGAAACCTCAGCAGGTCGCCGTCCCACTCGTACTGCACGTCAAACTTCCGGGACAGGTCCCGGGCCAGGGATTCAGCCGCCTCACGGGCATGTTCCTGGTCCATGGAATGACTGCGGCGAACATCAATAGCAGACATGAACGATTTCCCTCTGAAAGTTGATTTGTCTCCAGTTTATGGGCAGCGACACGTCCAGACCAGCCTCCGATGATACATATTGCGGCAAAAAACTTTAGACTTGCCCGGAGGTTCCCTAGAATAGGGTCGCTTACGCCCGCCAAAACCGGACTCACGGGTCCGTCGGCGGGTTGCCCAGCGCCCCGATGCGACATTCCACAGGACGCCCCCATGAGCGAACAGCAGTCAGCCCCGGCTTCACATCAGAACCGCCCCGCCCAGGACGACACTACCGACTTCGGCTTCCGCAAGGTGGCCAAAAGCCAGAAAGCGGGCCAGGTGGCCGAGGTCTTCCACTCCGTGGCGAGCAAGTACGACCTGATGAACGACCTGATGTCCATGGGCATCCACCGCCTGTGGAAGCGCTTCACCATCGAACTCAGCGGCGTGCGCCCCGGCCACCAGGTGCTGGACATTGCCGGCGGCACCGGCGACCTGACCATGAAGTTCTCAGACCTGGTGGGCACCAATGGCAAGGTGGTATTGGCGGACATCAACGCCTCCATGCTGGAAGTGGGCCGTGACCGCCTGCTGGACCGGGGCTACGCCGGCAATATCGAATACGTACAGGCGGACGCTGAGCACCTGCCGTTTCCGGACAATACGTTCAACGTGGTCAGCATTGCCTTCGGCCTGCGCAACGTGACCGACAAGGACCAGGCCCTGCGGGACATGGCGCGCGCGCTGAAGCCCGGCGGCAAGGTGATGGTGCTGGAGTTTTCCAAACCCACCAATCCTCTGCTCAGCAAGGCCTACGACACCTACTCATTCAGCGCCCTGCCCCTGATGGGCCAGTTATTTGCGGGTGATTCGGAGAGCTATCGTTACCTGGCGGAGTCCATCCGCATGCACCCGGATCAGGATACCCTCAAGGGTATGATGGAGTCCGCCGGCCTGGTGAACTGCCGCTACTACAACATGACCGGCGGCATTGTGGCCCTGCACGTGGGAACCAAACCCTGATGTCACGGATTCCCACCCTGCACGCGGCCATCACCGGCACGCTTGAGCTGGCGCTGAACCGGGCCCTGGAACTGGACCCGCCCGGTCGCCGCGACCTGCTGCGTGCGCTGACCGGCCCGGTGTGTTTCGAGGTCAGCGAGCCGGTGGCCATGGCCATCTGCCTGCAGGGCACCCGTCGCGGGGTACGGGTATCGGGTCTGCGCCCGGACGATCCGGCTCTGGTGATCCGTGGCCGCCCGCTGGCCATGGCCGCCCTTGCCCTGGGCGATGACCAGGCCATCAGCGACGGTCGCCTGACCGTGGAAGGCGATACCGGCCTTGCCCACCAGTTCCAGCAGGCCCTGGCGCAACTGGCGCCGGACTGGGAGGCGGCCCTGGCCCGCTATACCGGCGACATCCCCGCCCACTTCATCGGTCGTCGAATTCGCGGCAGTGTTCGCTGGAGCCGCCAGGCCATGGCCTCGGTCACCGCCAGCCTGGAGGAGTATATCCACGAGGAAACCGGCACCCTGCCCGGTCGGCGTGAACTGGAGCCCACCTTCGAGGAGATCGACCAGCTCAACCTGCGCACCGAACGCCTGACCGCCCGCATTGAGCGGCTGGAGGCCCAAACCACCGGCGAGTCCGGATCGGAGACGCCGTGACTCGATTGCAACGCCTGTTCCGCATCGCCTGGGTTTTCTGCAAATACCGGCTGGACACCTTCCTGCCCATCGCCGAGCTGCCCGCCCCCCTGAAGCTGTTCTTCCTGTTCGCCCCCTGGCACCTGTTCCCCAAGGGCAAGCTGGATCGCGGTGACCGGCTGCGGCTGGCCCTGGAGGAACTGGGGCCGGTGTTCGTCAAGTTCGGCCAGATCCTCTCCACCCGGCGTGACCTGCTGCCGGATGACATGGCCGAATCCCTGCGCCGGCTGCAGGACAACGTACCGCCCTTCCCCAGTGACGCCGCGCGGGCCATTATCGAGGAATCCCTGGGGCAGCCGGTGGACGAGCTGTTTGCCGAATTCACCCGGGACCCCATGGCCTCCGCCTCCGTGGCCCAGGTGCATGCCGCCACCATGCCCGACGGCCGCCGCGTGGTGGTCAAGGTCATCCGCCCCGGCATCGAGCGGGTGATCCAGCAGGACCTGGCGCTGATGTACCTGATGGCACGGCTGCTGGAGCGGTATTGGTCCGAGGGCCGGCGCCTGCGCCCGGTAGACGTGGTGGAGGACTACGAGAACACCATCCACGACGAACTGGACCTGCAACGGGAAGCCGCCAACGCCAGCCAGCTGCGCCGCAACTTCGAAGGTTCGCCGCTGATCTACATCCCCACCATCGACTGGGACTACACCAGCCAGCGAGTGCTGGTGATGGAGCGGGTGTCGGGCATTCCCATCGCCGACATCAAGGCTCTGAACGCCGCCGGGGTGGATATGAAGGTGCTGGCCGAAAAGGGCGTGGAGATCTTCTTCACCCAGGTTTTCCGGGACAGCTTCTTCCACGCCGATATGCACCCGGGCAATATCTTCGTGGACGCCAGCAATCCGGCGGATCCCCGTTACATTGCCATTGATTTCGGCATCGTCGGCACCCTGGCGCCGGACGACCTCAGTTACCTGGCCCGCAACCTGCTGGCCTTCTTCCGCCGCGACTACCGGCAGGTGGCGGAACTGCATATCCAGTCCGGCTGGGTGCCGCCGGAAACCCGGGTCAATGAGTTCGAGGCCGCCATTCGCACCGTCTGCGAGCCCATTTTCGAGCGCCCCCTGAAGGACATTTCCTTCGGCCACTTCCTGCTACGCCTGTTCCAGACCGCGCGGCGCTTCAATATGGAAGTACAGCCGCAACTGGTATTGCTACAGAAAACCCTGTTGAATGTGGAGGGCCTCGGCCGCCAGCTGTACCCGGACCTGGACCTGTGGAGCACCGCCCAGCCGTTCCTGGAGACCTGGATGAAACGCCGTATCGGCCCCAGCGGCCTGTTCCAGACCCTGCAGTCACGACTGCCATCATGGCTGGAACAGTCTCCGGAGATGCCGCAACTGGTGCACGATACCCTGGTGCAGCTACGCAATTCCGGCAACCAGCCGGGGGCAAAACAGGATACACTGGCAGCCATCAGGGCCGGACAACGCCGTGCCGATCGCCGCTGGCGCCGCCTGGCTCTCGCGGCGGCCCTGGTAGCCGGCGCCTGGCTGGGCGTTCAGGGTGAACTGGAGCCCCTGGCCCGGGACATGCCCTGGTATGGCTGGGCCATGCTGGCCGGCGCCACCTGGCTGGTTGCCAGGGGCAGTCGCTAACCCAACAGACAAACCGTGTCATAAATATGCAAGAATCAACCTCTACCGTGTCCGGCACCGACTGGCTCGACAGCATCCGCTGGAATGCCGACGGCCTGGTTCCCGCCATCGCCCAGGACGCCGAGACCGGCGACATCCTGATGATGGCGTGGATGAACCGGGAATCCCTGGAACTCACCGCCCGGGAACAGCAGGCCATCTACTGGTCCCGCTCCCGGGGCAAGCTCTGGCGCAAGGGCGAGAGTTCCGGGCACGAGCAGCGTGTCAGGGAGATCCGAGTGGACTGCGACGACGACGTTATCCTGCTGAAAGTGGAACAGCGGGGCGGAATCGCCTGCCACACCGGACGTCGCAGCTGTTTCTACCGGGCGCTGGAAGACGGTAGCTGGGTCACCAAAGATCCGGTACTGAAGGACCCGGACGCCATCTACGGAGAGGGAGGCCATCACCATGAGTGACATACTGTCGCAACTCGCCCGCGTTCTGGAGGCCCGCAAGGCCGCCGACCCGGACAGTTCCTATGTGGCCAGCCTGCACGCCAAGGGTCTGAACAAGATCCTCGAGAAGGTGGGCGAGGAATGCACCGAGACGCTGATTGCCGCCAAGGATGCCGAGAACTCGGACAAGACCGACGACCTGGTCTACGAAACCGCCGACCTTTGGTTCCACACTCTGGTTATGCTGTCACGGTTTGGTCTTGGACCGGATGATATTCTTGAAGAATTGGGCCGTCGCTTCGACCTCTCGGGGCTGGAGGAAAAGGCAGCCCGCAACAAACCATAGCCGTCAACTGGACGAGGCACCCCTGGTGTCCGCGTCTCCCTCCATGGGTGTTCGGTTAACGCCAGGGTTGGCGTACAATAACATCAGGTAAGTAAACCAAAGGGGTCCTGAGAGATGGGAATTAGTATCTGGCAACTTCTGATTGTTCTGGGCATTGTGATCCTCCTGTTCGGAACCAAGAAGCTGCGCAATATCGGCACAGATCTGGGTGGTGCTATCCGGGGCTTCAAGAAGTCTATGAGCGACGAGGAAAGCCAGCAGGACAAGGACAAGACCGATGGGGACTCCATCGAGAATCAGGAAAAGTCCACGGTCCAGGAATCCAGCACCGAAAAGACCGAAGAAAAGACCCATAGCTGAGTCGCCCCCACATGTTCGATATCGGCTTTATTGAGCTGGTGATCTGTGCCGTCATCGCTCTGCTGGTCCTGGGACCGGAACGCCTGCCCTCGGCGGCCCGCACCGCCGGCCGCTGGGTGGGTGGTGCCCGGCGCATGGTCACCCAGTTCACCTCGGAACTGGACCGGGAGCTCAAGGCCGACGAACTGCGCAAGGAATTGCGCAAGGCCGGGGATATCGGCCTGGAAGACGTGGAGAAGAGTGTTCGCGGCGCGCTGGATGAAGCCAAACAGTACGAGGACATGATCCTCTCCGACGGCGACACCCGCAAGGCCAGACCCGCCCCGGCCACTCGCCGGGTTGCCGGTGAGCAGGAGAACACATCGGAGCCACCCGAACAGGGTGACCAGCCCCCGCCGGAAGATCCGACTCAGGGCGCCGACCATAGCCAACCCGATGACCATGAGAACCACCGGGATGACGACCGCCAGCGGTTCCGGGACTGGGAACCGCCGGAAAAACCCGGCTATGACCCCCACGCCATGATCCGCAAGGGCAGCCAGACCGCTGACACCACCGAAACCAGCGTCTCCGGTGCCCCGGAGACGCCCAAGGATAAACCGGAACGCGATTCATGAGTTCAGCTTCCCCGGGCAACCCTCCTCCCGAGCAGCAGGAAATGCCCCTGATCGAGCATCTGCTGGAGCTCCGCAACCGCCTGCTGAAGATGGTACTGGCGGTGCTGGTGTGCTTCGCGGTGATGTTCCCGTTCCGCAACGAGCTCTACCTGATCATGGCCGGCCCGCTGATGGAGCTGCTGCCGGTGGGCCAGAGCATGATTGCCACCGACATCACCGCCACCTTCTTCGCCCCCATGAAGCTCGCCCTGGTGCTGTCGGTGTTCGTGGCAATACCGGTCATCCTCTACCAGTTGTGGAGCTTTATCGCACCGGGGCTGTACGCCCATGAGAAGAAACTTGCCTTCCCGCTGCTGTTCTCCTCGATACTGCTCTTCTACCTGGGGGCGATATTCGCCTACTACGTGGTGTTTCCCCTGGTGTTCGGGTTCTTCACGGCCATTGGCCCGGAAGGCATCGTGGAACTGCCGGACATCACCAGTTACCTGAACTTCGTGCTGAAGATGTTCTTTGCCTTCGGGGTTGCCTTCGAAATTCCCATTGCCACCGTGCTGATGATCCTGTCCGGCGCCACCACTCCCCAGGACCTGGCGGCCAAGCGCCCCTACGTGGTGGTAGGGTGCTTTATCATTGGCATGCTGCTGACGCCCCCTGACCTGATCTCCCAGACCCTGCTGGCCGTGCCCATGTGGCTGCTGTTCGAGATTGGGGTGCTGTGTGGTCGCCTGGCAATCCGCCACCGGCCCGACGACGGCTATCCCGAAGACCTATGAACCTGGCCCTGCTGTCGCCACAGGACCTGCTGGACGACAATCACGCAAAACTCACGGGCCGGCGTCGGGATCACCTGGTCTCGGTACTCCGTGCCGGCGAGGGTGACACCCTGCCGGTCGGGCTGGAAGACGGCCCCATGGGCACCGGCACGGTGACCCGCCTGACTGATACCGTCGCGGAACTCCACCTGGAACTGGACCGGTCGCCGCCCTCCCCCCTGCCACTGACACTGGTCCTCGCCATGCCCCGCCCCAAGATGTTCCGCCGTGTCCTGCAGACGGTTGCGGCCCTGGGCGTGAAGGACATCTGGCTGATCAACAGCTACAAGGTGGAGAAGAGCTTCTGGCAGACACCCTGGCTACAACCGGAGCACCTGCGGGAGAACCTGACCCTGGGCCTGGAGCAAGCCATGGATACCCGCATGCCCCGGGTCACCATCCGCCAGCTTTTCAAACCCTTCGTGGAAGACGAGCTGCCGTCACTGCTGCAGGACCGGCCCGGCCTGGTGGCCCACCCGGGTACGAACACCCCGTGCCCGACGCATATCCGGAACCCGGCCACCCTCTGCATCGGCCCCGAAGGCGGCTTCATTCCCTACGAAGTGGACAAACTGGTGGAAGCCGGATGTCAGTCGGTCCATCTGGGGCCCCGCATCCTCAGGGTGGAGACCGCAGTACCCGTGCTGATCAGCCGACTTTACGATCTCTGCGGGTAAAGCCGCCAGCCCGCCATGCCAGCATGACCAGAGCGGGTGCAATCAGTAGCAGAGCGAGCAGCGGTTGCCCCGGGCTGGTCTCCAGCAGCCAGCCACCGGCCAGGGTCCCGATGATGTACCCCAGGGTATGGGTGCTGGTCAGCCTGCCCGCCACCTCGCCCTGTGCATCGGGATGGCACTGGCGTAGCAGACTGCCATACCAGGGCGTTAGCACCGCCGCCCCAAAGGCCAGCGCCGCAATACCGCCAAACATCGCCGACAGATTCTGAGCGTAGGCCAGCAGGGTTCCGCCCACAAGAAGGGAACTCCCCCAGATGGCCCCCAGTATCGGACTTCCCCGGACCCGCGAATGAACCAGGGGCCCGAACACAAGCCCGATCAAGGAAGCCAGGATCAGTGCCGCTGCCGTCAGGGAAGCACCGACTTCCGCAGAGACGCCCGCCAAAGCCGTGAGCCGGGGCCCCAGTACAAACTGAACAGCCCCCACCGCCACCGTCAGCACCAGCGCCATCAGATAGTAGGGCCACCCGGCCCGCCACGGCGGACGGCGATCACCACCGGAATCGCCCCCAGCCGCAAACTCACCCTCCGGTTGCTGCCCCCTCTGCCAGCGAAGGCCGGACACCAGTAGCAAGGCCAACACACCGGTCAGCGTAAGTACCGTCATCATGCCCAGCCAGACCGCCAGTGCGATCAGGGTCGGGCCAGCCAGACGCCCCGCATGAACCGACATCTGCAGACGGGACAGGCGATAGCTCCATTCCCCGGGATCGGCATCCGCCACCGCCAGCCGCTGGGCCGCGGGGAAAACGCCTCCTGCGCCAATGCCATGGGCCAACCGGGCTACCAGCAAACAGCCAAGGCCAATCGCTCCCTGCAGGCCGGCCCCAAGCGCCAGCAAAAACAGCCCGAAGCCAGCCAGCACCATCGCAGAGGCAATAAGGGACACCCGTTGGGCGCCCCTTCGATCCACCAACTGCCCCCATAGCGGGGCCCCCAGAAGAACCGGAATCATGCCGGCTGACAGGATCATCGACCAGAGTCCGGCGGAAAGTCCCGTACGCTCAATCAACCACGGCAGGGCGGCCACCATGGCCGACTGCAGCACCCCCATCATCAATACCGGGCCCCAGGCCTCCCTTCCCCGAATCGTCATCCTGTTCAGATTTCCTGATCTGCGTCACACGAAATGTAATTGCGAATCATTATTATTTATTTTACAGTTATTTGCAATTCGCCGACAAAGGATATTGCCATGATTCCAGTGATGGAAGCGTTAGACCCGTCAGTGAACGCCTATTTCAATGCCCTGTTGCGGGAAACCGGCCCCTGGCCATGGCACCCCGTACCAGGCCACTACTCGATCACCCATGACATAACCGGGGAAATCCTGCTGATTCCCTGCCGGTTTCACAGTCGGGGTGGCCGGCACCTGCTGGGACCGGACCTCTGGCTTGATCGGGGTGACGGCCTGCACCGGATGAACTTTCTGGCGGCCGTGGAATGGACCCTGTCGCTGCCCGAGATCGTCAGCCAGTCATCGGTGCAGGATCGGGAGAATCTGCTTAAGCGCGTGCGAAACAGTCATGACAACCTCCAGCTTGCCGTAGCCTATCGCTCCACATATCAGGCCCCGGCGGGGCTGGCGCCACAGACTTTTATCGACTCGGAGCAGGCCCTGATCAATGGGCACTCCATCCACCCCTGCCCCAAGGACCGCGGCAACATGACGGCTGAAGAAGCCGCCGCCTTTGCCCCGGAATTCACCGGTCGGTTTCCACTGATCTGGTACAGCGTGGCCCGTGACCAGCTGCAATGTCATGGATCCGCTCTCACCTCCCTGTCCGGCGCCATTGAGACACTGCTGCAGCAGGAGTCTCCCACCGTGCGACAGGCTGCGGAGGCCGCTGCCGCAACTGGCCATACCGTGCTCCCCTGCCATCCGTTCCAGCACCGTCACTGGCAGGCCCATCCTGAGTTGCGGGAACTGCAGTCAACGGGACGGCTGCGCCGGCTGGGCATGGGGGCCAGCCGATGGCGAGCCACGTCGTCATTGCGGGCAATCTGGGCGGAAGATCAGGACTGGATGCTGAAGTTTTCCCTGTCCGTGCGCCTCACCAATTCCCTGAGGCACCTGCAGCCCCGGGAAGCCGTCCGCGGGCCGGGACTGGCCGACCTGCTGACCACCACACCGGCCCGGGACTGGCTGAATCGTCACCGGAATTTCCGCATTCTCAATGAACCGGTGACCGTCGCCATCCGCGACCGCCAGGGGCAGCCACTGGCCGAAAGCACGGTGGTCTTCCGCGACAATCCGTTCCGCAACCAAACCGGCCATAATTGTGAGCTACTGGCGTCACTCCTTCAGGACGCACCGGAAACAGGACTTTCACGCCTGGCCACCTGCCTTCGGGCCCGGAGCGCCAGCGAGACAGACGCGGCTGACTGGTTCCACGCCTACCTGGAGCTGGCGGTCAAGCCACTACTGGACGCCCAGAGCAACCTGGGACTGCTGTTCGGGGCCCACCAGCAAAACCTGATCCTGCGGCTGGACGACCATTTCCAGCCGGTGTCCGCCTGGTTCCGGGACTGCCAGGGCACCGGCTTCTCTTCCCTGGCCCACCACCGCTTCGGCCCCGGGCTGGCAACATCGATACAGGCGGGGGAGAACGAGCTGCCTGAGACCCTGGGCGTGCGGCTGTTCTGCTATTACCTGTTCATCAACAGCACCTTCAATGTCATCACCTCGCTGGCAGCCGCCGGGCTGTGTCCGGAAAACCGGCTATGGCACCAACTGCGGCAATGGCTGCAGCAACAACTCAGGCAGGAACCGGCAGACACCAGCGCCTTCCGCTACCTGCTGGGCAGCCCGTCACTGTATGCCAAGAACAACTTTCTGTGCTCCCTGCGAGCCCTGAACGAGAACACCCTCGAGGATCTCGAATCCATCTATCACCCCATGCCCAACCCATTGCGGATTGAACAGCCAGAGACACACAAGGACAGCAACCACCATGAAACACTTGTCTCCCATTGAACTGACACCGTCATCAGACCACCAGCAGTTACAGATCACCCTGGACCGTGAGCATTGGCAGACGAAACGGCAGAGCAGTCCCGCCGGCGAACGACTGCTGGAGTGGGAGGGACCGACCCTCGACCCGACCACCAGCCAGCGCCTGCTCGATACCCTTTTTCATGAACTGGATACGCCACGGATCGAACTGGGGAGGAACGCCTGCGAAGCCTTTGACACCCACCATCCCGCCTGGGAGCACACGGCAGACGGCATCGCCATCGAGCGGGTCGCCTTCTACCAGATCCGCGAGCACTGGCTGGATCCCGGCCTGTGGCCGGTCATGCCCGAGATCTCCGTGCGGACAGACGACGTGCGCCATCCCCGTCGTCCGTCGGTAGGCGACCAGATCCTTTACTGCCGGTTCGCGCCGAGTACGGGCAAGACCATCACGCTGCGCCAGGCGACGGTGGACCAGGATGGCGAACGTTTTCACCGATGGCAGAACGATCCCCGAGTGGCCAGGTTCTGGGAGTACCCCTGGAGTCGCGAGCGGCTGGACGCAATGCTGGAGGACCGCCGGGCCGACCCGCACTCGCTGCCGCTGATCCTTGAAGCCGATGGCGAGGCCGTTGGCTATTTCGAAACCTACTACGTGCAGGAAGACCGACTGGGCCCCTACTGCAAGGCCGGGCCTTTCGATCAGGGCATGCATGTACTGATCGGCGAACGGCGGTTCCTCGGTGAAGGCCTGACCAACTTGTGGCTCAACACCGTCAGCCACTTCCTGTTTCTGTCGGAACCACGAACCCGCTGCCTGTGGGGCGAGCCAAGGTCGGATAACCGGGCGATGCTGCGCTATCTCCGGACCACCACCTGGGAAAACCATGGTGAGTTCGACTTTCCCCACAAGCGCTCAGCGCTGTTGTGCAATCCCCGCCACCGGTTCTTCGCCGACACCCGACTGTAAACCAACAGGAATGACCGAGATGGAACATGCCAACCACTGGCAACTCGTCAACCAGCGGCTGATGGCCCGGATACTGGCTGAATGCAGCTATGAAGGGCTGATTACGCCTCAGAACAAGGGCCAGGACCGGTTCGAGCTGGACACCGGCGAGCACCGTTATCAGTTCCAGGCGCGCCGGACACCCTGGGACTTCCTGTGGATACGCCCGCAGACCCTGCTCCGCAACGGTTTTCCCAGCAGTGACGCCATCCAGCTTGTGCTGGACTGCCGCCAGGCCTTTGCCATGGGCGATATCACCCTGGGTAACTTCATCGAGGAACTGAACAATACCCTCGCCGGTGATCTGCTTCGCCAGCGGGCCCTGGCGGGCCGGACAGCCGCACAACTCCTCGACCTGCCACCCGTCAGGCTGGAGACGCTGCTGGACGGCCACCCGAAAGTACTGGCCAATCGCGGTCGCCTTGGCTGGGGCATGGATGACCTGCACCGTTACAGCCCGGAGGCCAGCCAACCGGTAAGCCTGCACTGGCTGGCCGCGCACCGGGCCACCGGGTTAAGGGTTTATGGTCAACCTGCCCCCGAGCAGTGCCTGACGACCGACGACCGGGAGGAACTGGCACCCTACCTGCAGTCCCGGGACTGGCAACTGGTACCGGTTCATCCCTGGCAATGGCAGCACCATATCCAGCCGCAGTATGCCGCCATGCTGGAGGGCGGCAACCTGGTGGACCTGGGACCCCGGGGGCACCATTACCTGCCCCAGCAGTCGATCCGAACGCTGTCGGATCTCGATGCCCCCGGAGCCTGCGACCTGAAACTGTCGCTGACCATCCTGAACACCTCCTGTTACCGGGGTATTCCGCCGGAACCCATGGCGCTGGCACCGGAACTGTCCGCCTGGCTGGCAACCACCGCCAGCACTGACCCGCTCCTTGCCGCCACCGGACTGACGGTGCAGCGGGAACTGGGTGGGGTGCATCTGCCCCACCCTCACCAACAGCAGGTTGCCGGCACGCCCTATCGCTACCGGGAAATGCTCGGGGCAGTATGGCGCGAGAGCCTGGCCGGCAAGAGCGCCGAAGGTGAACAGGCCTGGATCTTCGCCATGCTGATGCAAACCGATGCGGACGGCACCCCCCTGGTCGCCGAGATGATCCGCCGCTCGGGCTGGTCCGTGGAACGCTGGCTGACCCGGCTGTTCGACCGGGTCACCATACCGCTCTACCACCTGCTTTGTCGCTATGGCGTCGGTCTGGTGGCCCACGGCCAGAACCTGGGCGTCATCTTCCGTCAGTGGCAACCGGAACGGGTGGTGGTCAAGGATTTCCACGGAGACCTGCGCCTGGTGGAGGGCGACCACCCCATGCAGGCCGGGATGCCGGACTCCCTGGCCGGCGCACTACCACGACTGCCGGCCGCCCATCTGTTTCATGACCTGTATACCGGCCACCTGGTCACCGGTCTTCGCTTCCTGTCGCCGTTGCTTGAAGACTACCTTGGCTATCCGGAACGGGATTTCTACCGGCTACTCCACGACCGGATTGTCCAGTACCAGAAGGCGTACCCGGACCTTGCGCATCAGTTCCGCACATTCGACCTGTTTCGGCCCGTGATGGAACGGGTCTGCCTCAACCGCGTGCGCTTCCGGATCGGCTATGGCGATGATGCGGCCCGCCCCACCCCAACCCTGGGGCCGGAATTGCCCAACCCCCTTCACCCGACGAATCATCAGACCCTGGAGACCTGCGATGAGTAAGGATATTCTCGACCTGGCCGGCATCGGTATTGGCCCCTTCAACCTGAGCGTGGCGGCCCTGCTGGACCAGCACCAGGACGTGGACTCTGCCTTTTTTGACAGCAAACCCCGGTTCGACTGGCACCCCGGCATGCAGTTGCCGGGGGCACGGCTGCAGACCTCCTGCCTCAAGGACCTGGTCACCGGGGCGGATCCCTGCAACCCCCACAGTTTCCTGAACTATCTGGTGCAGCACCGGCGCTTCTACCCGTTCCTGAGTGCCGGGATGACGGCCATCAGCCGCCGTGAGTTCGCCGATTACCTAGGTTGGGTCGCGGGTCGCCTTTCCAGCCTGCATTTCGGCCATGGCGTGGAGTCGGTGACCTTTGAGGACGGCCTGTTCCGGCTGACTTTTGAGACGGGACAGAATCCGGTCCGTGCCCGTAACCTCTGCATTGGCACGGGCATCCAGCCTCACATTCCACCCGCCTGCGAGGCGCTCCCATCCACCCGCAGCCTGCACTGCATCCACCTTATGCAAAAGGACAGGGATTTCACCGGCCAGCAGGTAGCAGTAATCGGCGGCGGCCAGTCCGGTGCCGAGGTAGTACTGGGCCTACTCGACGGTCTCTGGGGGCAGCCCGCCAGCATCCGCTGGTTCTCCCGCCGCCCCAACTTCGAACCTCTGGACGAGACCCCCTTTACCAACCTGTATTTCTCTCCCGGTTATGTGGATACCTTCCGCAAACTGCCGGAGCAACGTCGCCGGGAGCTGGTTCACTATCAGAAGCTGGCGTCCGACGGCATTTCCCCGGACACCCTGCAGGCGCTCTATCAGCGGCTGTACGAATACCCACTGGAAAACCCCGGGCACCCGTTGCCCGAGCTGTTGCCGGGGCGGTCCGTCTATGCGGTCACCGATGGCACGCCCATGAACCTGTTGACCCGCAACCGTATGGATGACCAGTTTGAAGAGTTCCAGGCTGACCGGCTGCTGCTGTGTACCGGGTTTGATCACGGCCTTCCACCCTGCCTGACCCCCATCAAAAACCGGCTCCGCGAGGACAGCACCGGTCGTCCACGGCTTCAGGCGGCATTCAATCTGGACTGGGACGGCCCCGATGACCGCGCCATCTACACCGTCAATCAGGGCCGTTTCAGTCACGGCATTGCCGAATCCCAGCTCAGCCTGACCTGCTGGCGCTCTGCCGTGATCGTCAACCACCTGCTCGGCCAAGAGCACTACCCGGTTTCAGAGGAGGGCCTGTCGGTCCACTGGGGCAGCAGCACAACCCGAAAAATCTCACATAACCGGGAGGCTCCCCGCAAAATGGCTCAAACGGGAATTGAATCATTTTGATAATCGTTTACACTTTCGCCTTATTTTCATAGGGAGAAACACCGATGGCAGTTCGAACGCGCTTTCCAGGAGCCCTGTTTTCACTGGCGCTGGCCGCCCCGCTGGCAGCAAACGCAGCCTCGCAGTCACTGGATGAGCTGGTAGTGGTCGGCAGTCGTGCACCAGCCCAGATCAGCCAGATCCCGGGTACCGTCTGGATTCTGGACGGTGAAGAACTGGAGCAGCAGTTCCAGTCCGGGCAGGATCTGAAAACGGTGATCGGGAAGCTGGTTCCGAGTATGGACCTGGCCCCGGAGACCCGCACCAACTACGGCCAGAACATGCGCGGTCGCAGCGTGCTGGTCATGATCGACGGCGTTTCCCTGAATGGTTCCCGGGGGCTGAGCCGTCAGTTCGACTCCATTGACCCGTTCAATATCGAGCGCATTGAAGTGCTGTCCGGCGCAACCGCCATCTATGGCGGCGGCAGTACCGGCGGCATCGTCAATATCATCACCAAGAAAGGCCAGGAAGGCGACGCCCGGTTCAGTACCGAATTGGGCGCCTCCAGTGGTTTCAACAACACCGAAGACCGCACCTTCCGGGTCGGCCAGTCCATCGCAGGCGGCAATGACACCATCAAGGGACGGCTGGCCATCGCCGCCCAGGACAACGGCGCCATGTACGATGGCAATGGCGATCGCATCATGATCGACATTTCCCAGACCGACCTGCAGTACAACCGAAGTGTCGACGTGCTGGGCAGTACCCAGATCCGCATTGATGACAACCAGAGCCTGGACCTCACGGCACAGTACTACCGGTCCCGCTACGAGGGCGATGAGGGCGTCTGGCTCGGCCCCTTCCTCACCGAACTTGATAATCCGGAAGTTCGTGACGGTTACTCCAGTGACCGGGATCCCGCAACCGAACGCTATATGTTCAACCTCGCCTACCAACACCGGGACTTACTGGGACATACCGCCTATCTGCAGGCGTCGATGCGTAACGAGGAGTCCAGTTTTCACCCTTACCCCTACCAGCGCGCGACCATACCGCAAAGTTACTTCGGCGCCTCCCGCCAGGATACCCGCCAGTACCTGATCAAGGGACTTCTGGCCAAGGACTTCGGCAGTGTCAACCTGAACTACGGCATCGACCTGGACCGGGAGGATTTCTCCGCCAGCCAGATGATCTTCGACAACAACACATCCCTGCCCAGCGGCGGCCTGGTCTTTGATGAGGAATTCGTGGTGCCCCGCTACCCGGACTACCGTGTGGAAGGGGTCGCCGCGTTCATCCAGGCTGGCTGGCAGGTCACTGACCGACTCCAGCTCAATGCCGGCATCCGACAGCGCTATGCCCGCCTGGAAATGGAAGACTTTGTGGGCACCCAGCAGGCGGTTGAATCCGGACGCGGCCTGGTGACCGGCGCGGACGCCATTCCCGGCGGTGAAAGCGACTACGACGTGACCCTGGTGAACGCTGGCGCCATCTACAAGCTCACCGATGACCACCAGATCTGGGCGAACTTCAGCCAGGGTTTTGAAATCCCGGACCCGGGCAAGGCGGCCGGGCGCGGCAATTACGAGCTGGACGGCGGACGCTACGTCCTGACAGACTCCCTGAACATTGACGACAACCCCATTCCCGGTCTGGAGACCAACCAGGTGGAACTCGGCTGGCGTACCTATCAACCGACATGGGATGCCCAGGTAGCCGCCTACTACACCTGGTCCGACAAGGAAGCCCAGACCAATCGTGAAAGCCTGACGGTCGACGTTGTGGACCGCAAGAGCCGGGACTACGGCCTCGAGGGCGCCCTGACCTGGTACGCCAATGATCAGTGGTCCCTGGGTGGCACCGGCCACTACGTGCGCTCGGAAGTGGAAGACGACGATGGCGACTGGCAGAAGAACGTGGTCACCGCGGCCAGCCTGCCCAACGCAACCGCTTTCGTCCGCTGGCAGGACCGCCTGACATCCGTACGCCTGCAAGGCTCCAAGGCGTTTGATATTGATGACGACGCCGGTGATGAAATCGAGGGTTACACCACCTTTGATCTGATGGCCGCACGCAACCTGCCCCTGGGTCGACTCAACTTTGCCGTGACCAACCTGCTGGACGAGCAGTACGACACGGTGTGGGGCCAACGCGCCCAGCTGTTCTATGGCTACGAAGAACTGTTCGACTTCAAGGGCCAGGGCCGCACCTACTCCCTGACCTACTCCGTGGACTACTGATGGCATGCTGACACGCTATCGACCAGGGCCTGCACTGCGGGCCCTGGTGCTCTTCCTGTTCTGCAGCACAGGCAGCGCCGGCACCGTGGTCACCCACGATGCCGGCGAACTGCGTTTTGAGGAGCCGCCCCAACGGATTGTGGCGCTGAACTGGTGGCAGGTGGAGCATCTGCTCGCCCTCGGCGTAATCCCGGTCGGGGTGGCGGATGCGGAAGGTTACCGGGAATGGGTAGCACAACCGCCCCTGCCGGATACCGTGAAATCCGTCGGTGCCCGGCAGTCCCCAAACCTGGAAGCCATCCGCTCCCTGAACCCCGACCTTATCCTGGTCAGTGGGCACCTGATGGCGGCGGTCCCGGCCCTGGAAACCATTGCACCGACCCTGGCACAGACCATCTACGAAGCTGACTCAAACCCCTGGGTCCGCGCTCGCCAACACCTGATCACCCTGGGCAGGGTACTCGACCGGGAAGAACGGGCCGAAAACGTCCTACAGCAGGCTGAGCAGGAACTGGCCGACACCCGACGCCGGCTTGCGGACGCCGGTCTGGAAAACCAGAACGCCTTTCTCGTCCGCTTCCTGGACGATCGCCGTCTGCGCATTCATGGCAACAACTCCATGCTCCACCAGGCCCTGGAGCAGGCCGGGCTCAACAATGCCTGGCAGCGCTCCACCAACCTGTGGGGCTTCACACCCGGCACCCTGGCAGACCTGGGCGGCCACCCTGATGCATGGCTGATCTATATCCGGCCATGGCCCGAGGCCGACCGGCAACGGCTGCTGGCCAGCAATCTCTGGCCTTACCTGCCCATGGCCCAAAGTGGCCGTATCACAGGCGTGGGGCCGGTATGGACCTTTGGCGGCGTACTGAGTGTTCCGCTCATGGCCCGCATGCTGGCGGACCAGCTGACTAACGTCGACGGGGAGGCCACTGAATGAGTCAGTTCATGGCACATCAGCACCCCTGGGCACGGCTGACACTACTGGCCCTGCTACTGCTGGCCACCGGCCTGTTCCTATCACCTCTCGCCAGTCCGGACAGCCTCGCCCGTTTGCCTGGTGCTCTGTGGCTGTCCGCATCTGCCAGCTTCGAACAGGCGGTACTGCATTACACGCAACTGCCGCGACTGACCATGGCCCTGCTGACCGGGGCGGCCCTGGGTTTTGCCGGCACGCTGGTGCAACAGGTCCTGCGCAACCCCCTGGCCGCGCCCACTACCCTGGGTGTTGCCGCCGGGGCCCAACTGGTGCTCGGCCTGGTGATGCTGCTGGCTCCTGCCCTGCTCGCCTGGCGAGAGGCCTGGGCCATGGTCGGTGGCATGGCCGCCCTTGGCCTGGTCCTGCTGATGGGTGCCCGCCGTGGTTTTGACCCGCTGACACTGACCCTTTGCGGGTTGATCGTGAGCCTCTACCTCGGCGCCATCAACACCGTCATCCTGCTGTTCAATCAGGAGCAACTGGCCGGGTTATTTATCTGGGGGGCCGGTGAACTCAGCCAGAACGACTGGCGCAGCACCCTGGAGCTGCTGCCCCGACTGCTGGCAGCCACCGGCGTCACCCTGCTGCTATGGCGCCCCCTTCAGGCCCTGGACCTAGGCACCGAAAGTGCCCGTTCCCTGGGCCTGTCGCCGGGTGTCACACGGGTGCTGGCCCTGTCGCTGGCGGTCTACCTGACCGCACTGACGGTCAGCCATGTCGGCGTGGTGGGCTTTATCGGCCTGGCTGCGCCCGCCATTGTGCGACTGCTGGGCGCACGCACCCTGCGTCAGCGCCTGCTGGCCAGCGCCCTTTCCGGTGCCCTGCTCTGCCTGGTGGCCGACGGCATTGCGCAACAGCTGACCATGGCCTTTGGTTACCTGCTGTTCCCCACCGGCGCGGCGTCCGCATTGATTGGGGGCCCGGTTCTGCTCTGGGTACTGACCCGCACCCGCCTGATCCCCGCCCGTCCGTCTGAAACCCTGTCGGTAAGTTCAGCGCGACGGAAAACCGGGGTACCGCTCATCGGATTGGCCGTTCTATGCCTGGCGACCCTGGCCAGCCTCACCGTCACCCTGAACCTGGGCCCCACCTGGGATGGCTGGCAATGGACCGGCCTCAGCGGGGACCCGGCAATAATGGCCATGCGACTGCCACGCATGGTCACCGCCTTGCTCGCTGGCGGCCTGTTGGCGGGCGCCGGTGTGATCGTGCAGAGACTGACCCGCAATCCCATGGCAAGCCCCGAACTTCTGGGCATCAGCACCGGTGCCGCCCTGGGCATGGTGATACTGGTGCTGACCCTGGGCACCAGCAGTCGACCGTTGCAGATCCTGGCCGGTGGACTGGGCGGCACTCTGGTGTTGCTGACGCTACTGTTACTGAGCCGACGCAACGGCTTTTCTCCCCAGCGGCTGCTGCTGGGAGGGATTGCCCTGTCAGCCTTGCTGGATGCGGGTATCCGCATGGTGCTTGCCATGGGCGATGCCCAGTCGGTCACCCTGCTGAACTGGCTGTCCGGCTCCACCTGGCTGTCCGGAGACACCGATGCGCTGGTGCTGCTGGTGGTGACACCACTGCTCATGCTGCTGACACTGTTGTCGATACGGTGGCTCGACCTGCTCCCTCTGGGCGACAGCACCTCACAGTCACTGGGATTACCGCTTGCCCCGGTACGCCTCGCGCTATTACTGCTGGCGGCCCTGATGACGGCAGCTGCCACACTGGTGGTGGGACCGTTGTCGTTCGTTGGTCTTATGGCGCCACACCTGGCTCGACTGCTGGGCTACCAGCGAGCACTGCCACAGTTGCTGGCGGCCTTTGTGATCGGCAGTCTGCTCATGCTATGGGCGGACTGGCTGGCCCGCTCTGTCGTGTATCCCTATGAACTGCCCGCCGGCCTGGTCGCCACACTGATTGGCGGGGGCTATTTCCTGGTGCGGATGATGCGACTGCCGGCAGCCCGTTAGCCGGCCCTGGCTGCGACCCGGCAACGGCGGTTATTGATAACCATTTACACTTGAATTAGTATCTGATCTTTCAAACAACAGGTCTGCTTCCATGTTCACACTGGACGCCGTCAGCTATCGGCTACCGGAGAAAACCCTTCTGCATCCCATTGATCTCACCATTGAGCATGGTCAGGTCGTGGGACTGATCGGCCACAACGGTTCCGGCAAATCGACGTTACTGAAACTGCTGGCCCGCCAGCTACACCCCTCCGCCGGTCGGATCTTCCTGGAGGGCAAGGACCTGCACCGCTGGGGGGACCGCCCCCTGGCCAGGCAGGTCGCCTATCTGCCCCAACAACCACCGGCCACTGACGGCCTGACGGCCCGGGAACTGGTGAGTTTTGGGCGCTACCCCTGGCACGGAGCCCTGGGTCGATTCTCCCGGGAGGACCAGGAACAGGTGGAGCGGGCCATGGCCCTGACAGACACCGAACGCTTTGCCGACCGCAGCGTGGATGAGCTGTCGGGCGGCGAGCGTCAGCGTGTATGGCTCGCCATGCTGCTTGCCCAGAACGCCCGTTACCTGCTACTGGATGAACCGACATCGGCGCTGGACGTCGCCCATCAGGTGGAGGTCCTATCGCTGGTGCGCAAACTGGGCAAGGAACTGAAAATGGGCGTGGTCGTGGTACTCCACGACATCAACATGGCCGCCAGCTACTGTGATCACCTGGTCGCACTCCACAGCGGACGACTGTTGACTGAGGGCACCCCCGACCAGTTGATGAACCAGGATACCCTGAAAGATATTTACGGCATCCCCATGTCGATCCTGGCTCACCCGAGGCAGGATGGTGCCCGAATCGCGGTGGTCTGAGCCTCGAGAAACGGTGTGACTACAGGCGCTATGCCTCTTCAGGTAACCGCGCGCCCTTGGGGGGCCGGTCAATGTGGGGACAGTTCCTGCACAGGGGAAGATCGGGCAGGCGGTAGCGGATACAGCAGTGGCGTCGTTGCCGCAGGGGCTCACAGCCTTCCCCGCGCTCCACGTAACGTACCGGATTGGCCATGGGGTTGGGCCCGCCATCGGGGCGTCGCTCCCGCTCAATGATCCCACGCCCATCCACGAGCATTGCCTCTGGCACGCCGCCCGCAGCCATGGTTTCAATGAGCCAGTCAAAGTAATTGGCGGCGTTGTTCCAAAGCACCCGACGCGACAGCTTGACCTGACCACACCAGCCCTCGATCAGCGGCTCGAAGTTGCCCTCCAGCAATTCCCGGAAACGCTCGAACGGCCCCGCCGGAGACACCTCGAAGGGGTGCCCTTCGTCTGGCAGGCGGAAGGCCTCCGGCACCCCGCCCTCGCCCAGGATGACCTCGATACGGTCGAGGGCAACCGGCAACTCCCGCCCCAGCACCAGATTGGCGGCGACCACCGGCACGGTGAGTTTCACGAAGTAATACCGGGACCAGAGTGACAGCAGGGCCCGATCGTCATCACCGGACTGGGATCGTCGATACTCGGACAGCAGCCACGACAGGCCGTCGCCGGAAATCAGGTCCCTGGCCGGTATGCCCGGGCGCTGGTCCTGGCCCGGCAGAACCAGCATATCCCGATAGTATTCGAAATCCCCGATAAACAGGGGAGCAAGGGCAGGAATCGTCATGAGGTATCCGCACCGTGGTTCGTTCAGGCTCCGGCATGAACCCAGTATGAGTACCGGCAATCCTGGTGAAAACGGTTCTCATTATACGCAACACAACACAGATAACGAGGGTATCCGGCCACCGACGGTGAGGCCGATACCCCGGACAGAATCAGGCTCTCAACCGCTGGGCCCCGGATATCACCGCCACCAGCACCGCCCCGGCCAGCACCCCAATCAGGCCATCAATCAACATTGGGCCCACGGTCGCCATTATGGAACCCAGGCCAGCAGTGAACTCACGGATCCATTCGTACAGGGGATGGATACCGTGCACCAGGATTCCACCGCCCACCAGGAACATGGCGGCGGTACCGACGATGGACAGGGTTTTCATCAACCAGGGAGCGGCCCGCAGTATGCCGGCGCCCATTGACTGGGAGAATGACGACTCGCGCTCTGTAAGGTGCACGCCCAGGTCATCCAGTTTGACGATGGCCGCCACCATGCCATACACGCCCACCGTCACCGCCACCGCGATCACCACCAGTACCGCCAGTTGCATTGTGATGGGCTCGGCACTCACGGTGCCCAGGGTGATGGCGATGATCTCGGCGGAGAGGATAAAGTCGGTGCGGATGGCCCCCTTGATTTTGTCCTTCTCCAGCGCCTTGAGGTCCTTCTGCGGGTCCGCCATGGCCTGTCGCAGGTCCTCACGATGGGCCTCCTCCTGTTCCCGGTGCAGCCACTTGTGGACCAGCTTCTCGAAGCCCTCATAACAGAGGAAGGCGCCCCCCAGCATCAGCAGGGGCGTGATCAGCCATGGCAGGAAATAACTGATGGCCAGGGCCAGGGGTACCAGGATCACCTTGTTGATGGCCGAGCCCTTCGCCACCGCCCACACCACTGGCAGCTCCCGGGCCGGCCTGACGCCGGTCACCTGCTGGGCGTTCAGGGCCAGGTCATCCCCCAGGACACCGGCGGTTTTCTTGGCCGCCACCTTGGTCATCACCGAAACGTCGTCAAGAACGACACTGATATCATCAAGCAGGGTAAGCAGGCTGGCGCCGGCCATGGCATAGGACTCCTATTCAACAACTTCCGGGACAGTGAAAACTATCGGGCACTATATAGCGTCCCGGGACGAATGTAATGGCTTTTGCCCACGGTTACTCTGGCGAACCGGTCACAGCCCCATTGCCTGTGCGGCTACCCGGTTCTTGAGCGGAGTAGCCCGGTCCAGCCAGCGCATGCCGGTGCTGCGCAGCCATTTCAGTGGCAGTTCATCCCGGGCAAAGAGTTGTCTGAATCCTTCCATGGCGGCCATCATCGACAGGTTCTCACCCTTGCGTCGGCGCTGGTAGCGCTGGAGGAGCAGCAGGTCGCCCGGTGACTGCCCTCGCTGGAAGGCGGTTTCCAGTTCCGCCAGCAGGGCTGAGACATCGCCATACCCGAGATTGGCCCCCTGCCCCGCCAGGGGATGGATGGTGTGGGCCGCATCCCCCACCAGGGCCAGACCTGGCTGGACGTACTGCTTGCTGTGACGCTGCCGCAGGGGGAACGAGAAGCGGCGGGAGACGGCTTCCACGGGGCCCAGTCGTCCCTCCAGGGCACTGGTCAGCTCCGCCATGAAGGCATCGGCATCCAGGGCCAGCAGGCGGCGGGCCTCCGGCGTATCCTGGGACCAGACAATGGAGCAGAACCGTTCGCCCTGCTCACCCTCTTCACCAGGGTCAGGCTGCAGCGGCAGGAAGGCCAGGGGCCCGGTGGCGGTAAAACGCTGCCAGGCGGTGTGCTGGTGGGACTGCGCGGCCTGCACGGTGCAGACGATGGCTTCCTGGTCATAGTCCCACTCCCGGGTGGGCAGGCCCACCCACTGGCGGATACGGGAATGGCCACCGTCGGCGCCCACCACCAGGGAGGCGGTAAACTTCTCGCCACCGGACAGGGTCAGTTGCCAGCCTTCCCCGTCCTGTTCCAGGGCATCCACCGACTGGCCATCCAGGCAGGTAAGGTCGCTGTCCCGGACCGCCTCGAACAGGCTGCGGACCAGGTGACGGTTCTCGATGATGGTGCCCAGGGCAGGCACCCCCAGCTCGGCGGCGTCGAAACGGATGCGGCCGATGGCCTCACCGTCCCAGACATCCATGGCGATGTAGGGGCAATGGCGGGATTGCGTCGCCCGCTGCCAGGCCCCGAGGCGCTCCAGCAAGCGCTGGCTGGCCACGGAGATGGCACTGACCCGGGGCTCGAAATCATCCACCGTGCGGGCCGGTAATGGCGACTCCACCAGTTTCGCCACCGGCGCGGCTTCCACCAGCGCGACCCGCCAGCCCTGTTGAGCGGCCCCAAGGGCCAGGGCGCTTCCGGTCATGCCACCACCAACCACGACAATATCAAAATCACTCATTGCCAATACTCCCGGTCGCGGTCCGATGGCTGCCTGGGCGTGCCCCCCGTCACCATCCCCATGGCCCGTCGGGCAAACCACTGCTTGGCACCGGGCATGATGTCCAGCCCCGCCAGTCCGGCGTTGCGGGCCGGCCCCAGGGCGGGGTAGCCGCCACCAAACAGGCGCACCAGGGAATCGGAGAACCCGATGGTCTGCCGCTGATCCGGGGCATGCTGCCGCCGGTAACGCTCCAGCACCCGCAGATCCCCCGGGGACAGGTCGTTGTCATGGGCATACCGGAAGGCATCCACCAGCGCCATCAGCCCCCGCAGGGCCAGGTTGAACCCCTGCCCGGCCACCGGATGGAGGGCATGGGCAGCATTGCCCACCAGGGCCACACCGGGACGAATGCACTCGTTGGCGGTGGTCAGCGCCAGGGGATAATGGTGGCTCTCACCAAACCGGGTGAACCGCCCCAGGCGCCAGCCGAATACCCGCTGCAGACGGGCACAACGGCCAGCCTCGTCCAGGGCCAGCACGTCATCCAGGTCGTCCGGCGACAGGGTCCATACCAGGGCGGAGCGATGACCGTCCTCCGGACCGCCCACCTGTGGCAGCAGGGCCATGGGCCCCCGCTCGGTGAAGCGCTCCCAGGCGATACCCTGGTGGGGCTGTTCGGTACTGACATTGGCGATCAGCGCGTACTGGCCGTAATCCTCCTGCCGGACGCCGATCCCCAGGGCCTCCCTCAAGCCGGAACGGCCTCCGTCCGCCACCACCAGGCAACGGCTGGTGAGGCTGTGTTCCTCGCCATCCTGCCGGATCGCCACGCGCACGCCGCCCCGCAGGCTGGTCACGCCCTCGGCCCGGGCCGGTGCCAGCCAGCGGATGTTCGGCTGCCGTGCCAGGGACTCCATCAGGCACAGGCCCAGCCAGCGGTTGTCGGCGACATAACCCAATGCTGGCTGCTGGTGCTCCGATGCATCCAGGCGGGTAACGCCGAAACGGCCTCTCTCGGAGACGTGGATATGCCGGATAGCCGCCGCCTGCCCACTGATGGACGACCACAGGCCCAGGCGTTCGAAGATCTGGCGGGAGCCCCAGGACAGGGCCGTGGAGCGGGCATCGTAGCTGGGCTGGTAGTCGCTGGGGGCGGGGTCACCGGACAGGGGGAAAGCCTCCACCACGGTCACGCGGTAGCCGGGCACCAGCCGGCAGATGGCCAGGGCCAGGGTCGCCCCCGCCAGTCCACCACCGGCAATCAGTATGTCCGTGTCCCACGCCTGCATGTCAGCCACCTGTCCGGGTCATTCCGCCATTAAGGCTTCCACCTCGGCGATGTTCTTGGGCACCGCGTCCGTAAGCACCTTGCAGCCCTCTTTGGTGACCACCACATCGTCCTCGATGCGCACGCCAATGCCCCGCCACTTCGGGTCCACATCCATGTTATCCGGAGCGATGTAGAGCCCCGGCTCCACGGTCATCACCATGCCCGGTTCCAGCACCCGCCAGGCGTCGCCCACCTTGTAGTCGCCCACATCGTGGACATCCATGCCCAGCCAGTGGCCGGTGCGGTGCATGAAGAAGGGGCGGTAGGCTTCCGTCTCCAGGGCCCGGGTCAGAGGCCCCTCTATTATACCCAGATCGATCAGCCCCTCGGTCAGCACTTCCAGCGCCGCCTCGTGGGGCATGTTCCAGTGGTGGCCGGGCTGCACCGCGTCGATGGCGGCGTACTGGGCCTCCAGCACCACTTCATAGATGGCCCGCTGGGCCTCGCTGAAGCGACCACTGACCGGGAAGGTACGGGTGATGTCGGAGGCGTAGCAGTCCACCTCGCAACCGGCGTCAATCAGTACCAGGTCCCCTTCCCGCAGCGGCGCACTGTTCTCGATGTAGTGCAGCACGCAGGCATTGGCGCCGCTGCCCACGATGGAGGGATAGGCGGTATTACGGGCACCGTGCTCCATGAAGGTGTGGATCAGCTCCGCCTCGAGCTGGTACTCGTAGCCCCCCTTACGGGCCCGTTTCATGGCCCGGCAGTGGGCCTCGGCACTGATTCGGCCGGCCTCGGCCATGACCTTGATTTCCTTCGGGCTCTTGTACAGGCGCAGGTCGTGGAGCAGGTGCTCCAGGGCCACGAACTCGCCGGGGGGCTGGGCACCCGCCCGCACCTTGCTGCGGATCAGCTTGACCCAGTCCATAACCCGGGCATCGAAGGCCTGGTCGCGGCCCAGGGGATAGTATACCCGGCTGCGGCCCTCGATCATCCCCGGCAGGATGTCGTCGATATCCGCGATGGGAAAAGCGTCGTCCAGCCCGTAGGTTTCAATCGCCCCTTCCGGGCCGGTGATGGAACCGTCCCACTGCTCCTTCTCCGGGTTCCGTTCACGGCAGAACAGTACCGATTCACCATGTTCCCGGCCGGGAATCAGCACCACCACGGCTTCCGGCTCATTGAAACCGGTCAGGTACTGGAAGTCACTGTCCTGCCGGAACGGGTAGAGCACATCCCGGTTGCGGGTGCGTTCCGGGGCCGCGGGCAGGATGGCAATGCTGTCCTTTGCCATCACATCCATCAGCCGGCGACGGCGCTCGGCGTGTTCACTCATCGGAATCCACGGGCTCATAGGGTCTCCTGATCATCAAACTCAGTGCAGGGTCTGGCCTGCGGAAGGTGTCGGCGGCTCCGGGGGATTGAATTCCGTGAATACGGAAATCACGCCCAGGCGGACGTACTCGGTAATGTCGATAAGCTGCACTTCCGCTGCCTCGTCACCCTCATCGGATTCTTCCACCTGACTGATGGCCACCATGTCCTCGATCAGTTCCCGGATCTCATCCGGAGCCTGACCCAGTTTCTCGCCGGCCGCCAGCGCCATGCCCTCGAGGAAGCCACGCACCCAGGCCGCCAGGGCCTGCAGGCGTTGCTCGAACGCATAGTCATCTTCCGGCAGCAGGGGCTCGAAGGCCATGTCAGAGGCCCGCAACTGGTCCAGGGTCTGCTGGTAGGCCTCGGCCATGAACTCCGGCAGTTCCGCCGGCAGGTCGTCGCCCTGTTCCAGGGTTTCCGGCGCGATGCCGATATGCTCGCACACCACTTCCAGCCATTGCTGCTGGTTCAGGCGGGCGCCGGCGGCAAGCCGGCCACAGAGTCCGCCGTGTAGCTCGGAGGGATGACTGAACGCCCGGCAGCGGGTAAACAGGTTCGCCCAGCCCTCGAAATCACCAGCGCTGGCACCGGGTTCTGCGTTGTCGGTCATGAAGTCGCTGTACCTGTCAGTTGAATGGGCCTCCAATCCTAGCATTTCCGGCGTGGCAGCGGCATATCCATCCGCCGAAAGACATCATGCTTGACCTGGCAACGGATTCAGGTAACTTACGTTATAACATATCAAAAGGAGATCAATTCCATGGCTACTCCAGGCATCTACAGAGCCTCCCTGCTCGCCCTGGCCTGCGCGGGGTTTGCTACTACCGCTACTGGTGACGAGCACGGGCACCATCAACAGGCCCATGTCCATGGCGATGCAAAACTCCAGGTCGCTGTCGATGGCCGGACCGCCGAACTGATCCTGCAATCACCGGCAGCCAACCTGCTGGGGTTCGAGCACAAGCCAAAGAACGCCGAACAGGAAGCCGCGGTCATGGAAACCCGGGAGTGGCTGACCGCGAATCCGCTGGTGCAGACCACCAGCAACGATTGCACCGTGACCGCTGGCAGCATCCATCACAAGGGGGGCGTTGAGGGTGAGCACGAGCACGAGCACGAGCACGAGCACGAGCACGAGCACGAGCACGAAGAAGAGGGTAACCACAGCGATTTCGAAGTCACCCAGAGAATCGAGTGCGACAGCGAACTGACCGATCCCCTGGCCACCTCCCTGATGACCCGGTTCCCCGGTATCGAACACCTGTCCGTGGACTGGCTGGGTTCCGGCGGCCAGGGGCATACCGAGCTGCACGCGGGGGAGGACGAGATCCATCTCGACCACTGACCGGGACAAACCATGGGGCGGCGTGACGGAACCTTGGATCCCGTCGCGTCGGCCCATCAGCCCTCGTAGGGCTCCACGTTCTCGCTGATAAGGGTATAGGAGGCGGCACCGATATCGTTCTCCACCGACTCCGTCTTCAGGGTGCCCTGGACCCAGACAGGTTCGTAGAGGGCGTTCAGGGTGAAGCCGGGCTTGTAGGTCACATGGATAATCTGGTTCGGCGGCGGTGGCGGCACGTGGATGCAGGCACCGTAGTAGGGCACCAGGAAGAATTCGACAATGCGCTGATCACCCACCGTCTTCAGGGGTACCACGAAGCCGGGGATCCTGGCCCGGGTGCCATCCATTTCCGGCACCACCCGACCGGTGAGGATCTCATCCGGCAATGCGGCGGGGCCACTGCCCTCATGCTCCACCTCCGGCAGGTTCTCAAGCAGTCGCAGATCCTCCTCGGGCATCAGTTCCAGCCAGTCCAGCTCGCGCCATTGTTCGTCGGCAAGGCTGGTGCTGGCGATCATCACCAACAGGCAGGCCACCAGGACCTGTTTTGTCGGCGCACGAAGGGATGTTATGGACATTGATGGTCTCCAGGTATTCGGGGAGGCACCTGACGGACGATAGCCGGGGCCGGTCACGATGATTCAGGTTATCATGCCACGACCCGAATCGGCTTCACAGACTACGACGATTACCATTTTGACGCACACTACAGCTCCCATAGCCCGATACTCCGGACATCCATCACAGGCACGATCAGACCATGGTGATTCATACGACAAACCTGAGCTGGCACTGGCCCGACCAGGGTGGCAGCCTCCACTTTCCAGACATCCGGCTGCAGGCGGGGGACCACCTGTTTATCCGCGGCCCCAGCGGCAGCGGCAAGAGCACCCTGCTCAGCCTTCTGAGCGGCCTCAACCGAGCGGTGGACGGGCACATTGAAGTCCACGGCCAGGACTTGAAACGGCTGGGCGGCGGCGCCCGGGACCGACTGCGGGCCGACTGCACCGGCGTTATCTTCCAGCAGTTCAACCTGGTGCCCTACCTCAGTGCCCTGGACAACGTAACGCTGCCATGTCGCCTCTCCACCACCCGGTGGCGGAATGCCGGACACCCCGAAGACACCGCCCGACGCCTGTTGCGGGCACTGGACCTGCCCGATGACAGCCTGGGGCGCAAACCCGCGGCCCTGAGCACCGGCCAGCAACAACGGGTGGCCGCAGCCCGGGCGCTTATCGGCGCGCCGCCACTGATCCTGGCGGACGAGCCCACCTCCGCCCTGGATACAGATAACCGCGACCGGTTTATCGACCTCCTGCTGGCACGGGCGGCCGACCATGGCACCAGCGTCGTCTTCGTCAGCCATGACCCCGGGCTTGCGGCCCACTTCCCTTATCACCTGGAGCTGGCCGCCGGCGGGGAGGTGCAGCCATGAGACTGCCCCTCGCCCTGTCACTGGCGGCCGCCAGCCTCTGGCACCGCCGCCGGGTCCTGCTGCTGGTCACCCTGACTCTGACTCTGAGTGTCACCCTGCTGCTGGGCGTGCAATACCTGCGCACCGAGGTCCGCCAGTCCTTCAACCAATCGGTGTCCGGCACCGACCTGATCATCGGCGCCCGCAGCGGAGAACTAAACCTGCTGCTCTACTCCGTGTTCCACATTGGCCATGCCACCAACAACCTGCGCTGGTCAACCTTCCAGGATCTTGAACAGGATCAGCGCATCGACTGGCTGGTCCCTCTATCGCTGGGAGACAGCTACCAGGGTTACCGGGTGGTAGGCACCGACCGGCGCTTCCTGGAACATTACCAGTACGGGGATGAACAGGCCCTGGCCATGGACGAAGGCCAATGGTTCAGCGACCTGTTCGATGTGGTGCTCGGATCCCAGGTGGCCCGCAAACTCGAACACGGTATCGGCGACGAGGTCATCCTGTCCCATGGCGGCGGACGTACCAGCTTTGTCAGCCACGACCAGCACCCGTTCCGGGTCAGCGGCGTCCTGGCGCCCACCGGCACGCCGGTGGACCGGGGCGTCTATGTCAGCCTGGAGGGACTGGAGGCCATCCATGTGGGCTGGGAGGCCGGTGTGCCCTCGCCGGGCCGGACACTGTCCGCCGATGCCGCCCGTGAGCGCGGCCTGACACCACAGACCATCACTGCGGCCCTCGCCGGCGTGGAACGACAGATCCTCACCTTCCGCATCCAACGGGATATCAACCAAATGTCAGCGGAACCCCTGTCCGCGATCCTGCCCGGTGTTGCCCTGTCACAGCTCTGGCAGGTGCTGGGCCAGTTCGAGTTCATCCTGCTGGGCATCACCACCTTCGTGGTGATCACCAGCCTGGCGGGGCTGGTCACCGTGCTACTGACCCTGCAATCCCACCGTCACCAGGAAATTGCGGTACTGAGGGCCAACGGCGCCTCCCCCGCCCTGATTGCCGGCCTCTACCTGCTGGAGTGTACCGGGCTGGCCCTGCTGGCGGCGGTGCTGGCCAGCGGCCTGTGGTACCTGGCCGTGGCCATCCTCGCCCCCTGGCTGCTGGAAGTGTGGGGCGTGGCCATCGCCTTGCGGCCACCCACACTGGCGGAATGGGGCCTGCTGGCGGCGGTGCCTGTGGCCGGGCTGCTGGTGGGGCTGATACCCGCCGTCAGGGCCTGGCGAATGGGCAGCCGTCCGGGTGGATGGGGAGCCACGGAGGATATGACAAGCTAGCCCGTCGTCTCCGCCCCCTGGTGCCGGGTGATTGCCAGACGTGTGGCGCCGACTTACCAGGTTGGGACAGGAGTCACAGCAAGATGACAGACTGGCAAATTGACCCTTTCCCATCGCCCACTTATAGTGATTGCAGGCGGTCGCCACGGTGGCCAGTGTGCCGTGCGGCTATCAACGCTCTCAGTGGCTCCCGAAGGGCGCGACGCTGGGGCCTCTGGCCGGTGTTGCCAGCCCTTGATGTGGAACCACCACACCGGCGGACTGGCGCCTTGGCCAGAGGCCCCAGCGTCACGCAGTAGGTCAGCGAATTAACCGCACGGCACACTAGGGTCCTTGCCGACCCGGGCCATTACAAACCAGAGTGCCAGACCGCGAACTGTAAGACCGAAAGGGGCCGCCGGTGTCAGACGGCCCCGCCAAGTACCGGAATGTCTATGGAACAGTCAGAATTGCAGGCCATGGCGGAGAAACTGGACCGCCTGATCGAGCGCTGTCGCAAACTGGAGCAGGACAACGCTGCCATGAGGGAGCTTCAGGACGAATGGAACCGGGAACGGGCCCAGCTACTCCAGCGCAACGACCAGGCCAAGAACCGGATTGAAGCCATGATCGGCCGGCTCAGAGCCCTGGAGCACCACTGATGTCTAGATCCCCCACCACGGTTGAAGTCACCATCCTCGACAAGGACTACCTGGTTGCCTGCCCTGAGGACCAACAGGATGCCCTGCGCCGGGCCGCCCGCCACCTGGACAGCAAGATGCGGGAAATCCGCACGACGGGTAAAGTCCTGGGCACCGAGCGCATTGCAGTCATGGCCGCCCTCAACATCACCCACGAATTGCTGGAGGACAGCAATGTCTCCGGGGCTGCGGACCAGGTGCTCCGCTCGATGGACGACAAACTGGACATGGCCCTGGGCGGCTCGCACCCCGGCCCCGGGAACAGTCAAGGCACCGAGTAACCGAAAAGTCACACACGGCGGTTGCAAAGGCCCCGGCCAATGCCCGTATAATGAAGCCAACTTCCTGGGCTGTTCGCTGGTCGGATACGTCCTCGAGCCGATGCGCAACACCCAGGTGGCTACTTCAGGGCATTGTGAGCAAGTCCCCCGCGAAGGGGAAAGCCTAATGTGTCACAGCGGCCACCACCTTGAACTTTGGGTTCAAGGGCCACATCCGATAACGGCAGCCCGGGAAGCTTATTCCACCTGATCCCTGACCCATCGTGAGTCACACGTTCCAGAATCTCTCAGAATTCGAGCCGGAATCCGCCAGGGACCGTAAGGCCCTCAGACGGAACCTCCGTGACGCCAGGCGGGCGCTCAACCCCGAGCAACAGACCCTCGCCGCCATCAACCTGGCTAACGCCCTGCGCCGACACCCCAGGGTCATGGGTGCCCACAACATTGCGCTCTACCTGCCCAATGACGGCGAAATCGATCCGCGGACGTTCATGGAGCAAAGCCGTCGTCGGGGGGTTCACTTCTACCTGCCGGTCCTGCATCCCATACATTCCGGGCAACTGGCTTTCTGCCGCTATGACGACCACACACCTATGGCGCCCAACCGCTTCGGCATCCCGGAGCCGGTATTCCATCATCGCCTGATACGACCGGCCTGGTCGCTGGATGTGATCCTGATGCCCCTGGTGGGATTCGATGAACAGGGCGGGCGCCTGGGGATGGGCGGGGGATTCTATGACCGCACCCTGGCCTTTACCCGGGTGCGCCCACGGCTGCGCCCCACCCTGATCGGGCTGGCTCACGAACTGCAACGGGTAGAAAGGCTGCCGACGGAGCCCTGGGATGTGCCGCTGGATGCGGTAGTAACGGACAGAAGGATAGTCCGGACCGGCTGACTCAGCCTTCGTTGCGCGGATCCTGACTGCGCTGGGCCTGAAACCACTGGCCCTGGGAACTGATATCGGCGGGCACCGCGCGAGGCTCATCCTCCGACGCCTGGAGTGATGTTAATCCGGTCACCGCCAACCCAATGAAAAATAACAGGACGACCGTCCGAAGTGTATCCGGCCTGCGCCTCATTGCTTCTCCTCCATTGGTAACCCCTGCCGCTTGTTATTTTCGTTTAAAACGATCACTTTGCTTTCAAAAACAGCTGGATGTTGCCGTTTCCCAGAATTGACAAAAAGCGTAACACGTATCTGGCCATTTACAATTTTTTATAATTAAAATTTGTAAAGG
The DNA here is from genome assembly GCF_045449695.1 of Marinobacter shunpengi. Lineage (NCBI taxonomy): Bacteria > Pseudomonadati > Pseudomonadota > Gammaproteobacteria > Pseudomonadales > Marinobacteraceae > Marinobacter > Marinobacter shunpengi. The sequence continues at coordinate 88,817 of NZ_JBJJKZ010000013.1, read as the reverse complement.
CTATGGGCCGCCGCATTACCTTTGGTAACACGGCGTAACCCGGAGGCACCCTGGAAAGACATCCTGACAGGCGATCAGTGCCCGTTGCCCGCCCCCAGGAACAGGCGATAAGCCTCGTTGTCGGTCTCGTTGGTGTAGCTGAATCCCACCTGGTCCAGCATAGCCTCGAAGTCCGCCAACTCCCCGTCCTCCACCTGGGCCCCCATGAGGACCCGGCTGTAAGCAGCGCCGTGGTTGCGGTAGTGGAACATGGAAATGTTCCAGCGTGTTCCCAGGGACAGCAGGAACTTCAGCAGTGCGCCAGGGCGTTCGGGGAACTGGAACTGGAACACCTTCTCGTTATGCACCGACGGCGCATGACCACCCACCATATGCCGGATGTGCTGCTTGGCCAGGTCACTGTCGGTGAGGTCCATCACCTGGTAGCCGGTTTCCCGCAGACTCTGCACCAGGTCCTCGCGGCCATGGCCGCCGGCCTGGATCTGGATGCCCACGAAGATGCTGGCGGATTCCGGGTCGGAGTAGCGGTAATTGAACTCGGTGATGTTGCGCTTGTGCAGAGCGTTGATGAAAGTCTTGAACGCCCCCGGCTTCTCGGGGATGGTCACCGCCAGGATGGCCTCACGCTTCTCCCCGATCTCAGTGCGTTCGGAGATGTAGCGCAACCGGTCGAAGTTCATGTTGGCACCACTGAGGATACCCGCCAGGTTCTCCCCTTCCAGTTGTTCCCGCTCCACGTACTTCTTGATACCGGCCACGGACAGGGCCCCGGCAGGCTCGCAGATGGAACGGGTATCCTCGAAGATATCCTTGATGGCCGCGCAGATCTCGTCGGTGCTGACGGTGATCACCTCATCCACATGGTCCTTGCAGATCTCCCAGGGCGCTTCCCCGATCTGTTTCACGGCGACACCGTCGGCGAAGATGCCCACCTGGTCCAGCACCACCCGCTCACCGGCCGCCATGGCCGCCTGCAGGCAGTTGGAATCCGCCGGCTCCACCCCGATCACCCGGATCTCCGGGCGCAGGTACTTGATATAGGCCGCCATGCCGGCAATCAGGCCACCACCGCCCACGGGGATGAACACCGCATGCAGGTTATGGGAGCATTGCCACATGAGCTCCATGGCCACGGTGCCCTGGCCGGCGATCACGTCCGGGTCGTCATAGGGCGGGATATAGGTGTAACCGTGTTTGGCAATCAGTTCCTGGGCATGGGCGGCGGCCTCATCGAAGGCATCGCCCCGGAGCACCACCTTCGCGCCCCGGTCCCGCACCGACTTCACCTTGATGTCCGGTGTGGTCTGGGGCATGACGATGACCGCCTTGATGCCCAGCTTCTTCGACGCCAGCGCCACGCCCTGGGCATGGTTGCCGGCTGAGGCGCAAATCACGCCTTTTGCCTTCTGCTCATCGGAGAGCTGGGCAATCCGGTTGTAAGCACCACGAATCTTGAAGGAAAACACCGGCTGCAGGTCTTCACGCTTGAGCAGGATGTTATTGCCCAGGCGTTTGGTGAGACTGCGTGCTTCGGTCAGCGGGGATTCGATGGCCACATCGTATACCCGCGCATCAAGAATCTTTTTGATGTAGCGTTGCGGCATGGTGCTGGAGTCCAGTTCTGGGTGATTGGGCTAGTGTTCCGTCTGGGCATTGACCGCCCCGGTGTGCGAGGCAAACGCACAGTGTAGAAAGTTTGCACGGTCCGCGTCTATAACTGGGCTCCGCAGGAAGGGTATAATACGTCGTCTCGCGCCGCCCAGGCGCCTTCCTTTTACGACCAATGACGACCTAACCGGAGGCCAGCATGACGCAGGACGAACTCAAGCAGGCGGTGGCCAGGGCCGCCCTGGATCATGTTGCCCCCCGCCTGGACCGGGACAGCGTGATCGGCGTGGGCACGGGCAGCACCGCCAATTTCTTTATCGACTACCTGGCCGACATCCGCAATGACTTCGACGGCGCCGTGGCCAGTTCCGATGCCACGGCCGAACGGCTGAAGCAGCACGGCATTCCGGTGTACGACCTGAACAGCGTCAACGAGCTGGAATTCTATGTGGACGGCGCCGACGAGACCAACGATCACCTGGAACTGATCAAGGGCGGGGGCGCCGCGCTGACCCGGGAAAAAATCGTCGCCGCCGTGGCCCGGACCTTTATCTGCATTGCCGACGACTCCAAGCGAGTGGACATCCTCGGTGACTTCCCGCTGCCGGTGGAGGTGATTCCCATGGCCCGCAGCCACGTCGGTCGCGAGATCGTCAAGCTGGGCGGCGACCCTGTCTACCGGGAGGGGGTCACTACCGATAATGGCAACATCATCATCGACATCCACCACATGGACCTGTCGCGCCCCATCGAGATGGAAGAGCGCCTCAACCAGATTGTCGGCGTGGTCACCAACGGCCTGTTTGCCCGCCGGCCTGCGGACCTGCTGCTGCTTGGCACGAGCGACGGCGTGCGGACCATCGAGCGGCCGGCATAGGCCAACGTTACGGACGGGCAACTCACCCGACGTTGGTTGAGTTTCGGATGTGGCCGCTTGCCCGTATAATAGCGCGCACTTTTTCCGAGTTACTCCAATTACCGCAGAAAAGGAACCGCCATGAACTTTGATCATATCCCGGCCGGCAAGAACCCGCCCGAAGACATCTACGTGGCCATCGAGATCCCGGCCAACAGCTCGCCGGTCAAGTACGAGATCGACAAGGACATGGGCGCCGTCATGGTGGACCGCTTCATGACCGCTCCCATGTTCTACCCGGCCAACTACGGCTTCATCCCCCACACCCTGGCGGATGACGGCGACCCCCTGGACGTACTGGTAGTCACCCCGTACCCGGTGCAACCCGGCTCGGTTATCCGCTGCCGCCCGGTGGGCATCCTGAACATGGAAGACGAAGCCGGCGGCGACGCCAAGCTGGTGGCCGTTCCCCATGACAAGCTCACCAAGGCCTACACCGACATCAAGGATGTCGACGACCTGCCGCAACTGCTGCGGGACCAGATCCAGCATTTCTTCGAGAACTACAAGACCCTGGAGCCCGGCAAGTGGGTGAAGGTCCAGGACTGGGCCAACGCCGATGCCGCCCGCAAGGCCATCGAGGATTCCGTGGCCAACTACCAGGGCAAGTGATCTCGCCCTGAAACAGAAAACCGGGCTCAAGGGCCCGGTTTTTTGTGTCTGACGATCAGCCACGCCCTACCCCTGGGACAGCAGCTCCCGCAGATCCGAGATGGCCGAGTTGGCCCTCGCCAGGTACGCCGCCATGGTCAGGGAGTGGTTGGCCAGCACCCCGAAACCACTGCCGTTCAGGATGACGGGGCTCCACATCTGGGCCTGGGATTCCTCCAGTTCGATAATGATCTGCCGCACGCTGGCCTGGGCATTCTTATCCATCAGCACCTTGCGGAAATCCACCTCAATGGCCCGGAAGATATGCAGCAGGGCCCAGGAGGTACCACGGGCCTCGTAGAACACGTTGTCGATCTGGGTCCAGGGAGTCTTCACATCCGCCCCCCGCTCTTCCTCTTTTAACGGGTCAAGGTCGTCGATACCGGCCAGGGCCTCGGTGACCTCCGGCTTGCCGACGCTTTCACTCAGGGTCCGTGACAGGCTGCCCAGACGGGTCTCCAGATCCGCCAGCCAGTTGTTCAGGTTATCGGCACGGGCGTAGAAGTGCGCCTCCGGGCCCTCCGGGGCGGACAGACGGTCAAGGTAGCTTTCCAGTGCCCGGATGCCACGGCGATATTCGCCCTCGGTGGAGGGCAGCGCCCAACTGTCGCTGTTGAAGTGGAACTGGGGCTCCGCCACCGTCAGGTCCGGATCTTCCGCGGACTGGCTCTGGGAGCGGCTGATGTTCTGGCGCATGGCCCGGGACAGGTCCCGGAGCTGAACCAGTACGCCGTATTCCCAGGCCGGCATATTGTCCATCCACAGCCCCGGGGGAAAGATATCGTTGGAGATGTAACCACCGGGTTTATCCAGCAGGGTCTCTGCGACCCGGATCATGGTCGCCGTGGTGGCGAAGCCGGTGACCGGCTCCCGTCCCATGTCCTGCGCCACGGTGCGGGTATGTTCACGCACGGAGAACGTATCCGGCTCACTGCTCCAGATCATGCCCAGGATGATGGTGACCAGCAGGTAGAGCAACACCACAACTGCAATAATCCTGCCGATGGGGCGGGATTTTCCGGAGCTGGCCGATGAACCCTGGTAGCCGGATCCGCTACCGGAGAAAACGGATTTGAGTCGGTTAAACATATGCGCCTGTCCTTTGCCGATAAACCGGAAGCCGGTCTCAAAGATGAATGATTTGTCAGATTTATGCAACGCCGCCAGTAGCTTAACTGGTTGGCGGATCGCCAACCGGGCCCGGCCTGCCCAGGTGATAGCCGGTGGCCCCATCAATGCCGATGGACTGGAGGACCTGCCATTCCGACTCCGTTTCCACGCCGGCGGCCAGCACCTTCACACCACGACCATGGGCGATGGTGATCACGGATTCCAGGTAGAAGCGGTTTTCATCGTGCCGGTCAATACCATGGATAAAGCTGGAATCAATACGCAACGCCTGGATAGACAGATTCTTCAGGTAACTGAAGGGAATCCCCCCCACCCCGAAACGATCCACCAGCAGGCGAGCACCGGTCCGCCGTAGCTGCCGGATAAAAGTCTGGGCCTCCTGCCGATGGTAGTGCAATGCCTGTTCCGGAACACCGATCCAGAGCCGTCGCATATCGGTGCCGGCCGCCCCGGCCAGCTCCAGGATATGCTCCGGAACCCCCGGCAACACCACGGAGGAAGCTCCCAGTGAGAACCCGATCTCCACCGTGGGGTCCTCCCTCAGCCTCTGCAGTGCCCGCTGGAGCACCATCAGATCCAGCCTTCCGATCAGCCCGAAGCGCTCGGCCAGGGGCGCAAAGACATTACCACGCACCCAGTCCCGTTCGATCAGTAGACGGGAGAACACCTGATGGTATAGCGGGGAACCGGTCGCTGCGGTCATGACCGGCTGCTCCCACAACCACACTGCCTCCCGGTCCAGGGCATGTTCCAGCAATCGCCGCCAGTCTTCGGCACCGTGATGGACATCGGCACCGCTGTCCGCCAGCTCACAATGGGGCACGCCCTCGGTCTGGGCGCGCCGGAGGGCGGCATCCGCATATTCGAACAGGGTCCGCACCGAGATCCCTTCACCTGTGCCCGCCACACCACCGTGGACCGCCATTTCCACCAGGGCATCGCTGCCCTCACCGGCAAACTCGGCACAGATGGACTGCAGGGCATCCACCAGTTCCCGCCCCCAGATCAGGGCATCGGCCGGCGCCCCACCAGGAATGAAGAGGGCAAACTCGGCACCACTGCGCCGACCGGCAAAACTGCCGGCATGAATATCCACAAACTCATGCAAATCTTTCGACAGCCGCACCAACAGGGCATCGGCCTCCAGCCGCCCTGCCCTCTGGTTAAAGTCGGCAAAGCCGGTTATCTGCACCAGTATCAGCCCCCCCGGGCGGCGACCTTCCTCGGTGACAGCTTCCACCGCCAGCCGCTGGTCAAAGGCACTGCGGCTGGCCAGGCCGGTCAGGGCATCCTCGTTGTTCAGCTTGCGGAGGTGGGCAATCAGTGCCGCCTGGCCCGCAAACAGCTGCTCCAGGTCATCAGTCATCTGGTTCATGGCCCCGGTGACCTCGTTCACTTCACGGGTCGAACGGACATGGGTACGCATACGGAAATCCCGGCGACCGATAGCCTTGGCCTGTAGCTCCAGGGCCTGCAACGGACGCAACAGCCGTCCCAGCAGAAAATAGAGCACCAGTATGGCAACAACACCAATCGCCACGGAGGCCAGGGTCAGCCACTGGGTTATCCGCCACAGGTCCTGGTAGGCATTGCCCGGGTGGCCCACCACCCGCACCTCTCCCAACCACTGCCAGCCGCTCATAACGGACGCCGTACCCACCGGCCGGGGCAGATCAACGGCGCGCACGAACCACAACGGCACATCCAGATCGGTCAGGGCCTGGGAGCGGCCGGCCACCTGGCTGCCATCGTGGTCCAGAAACTCCACCACCAGGTACTCTCCACTATCGAATACCGAGTCGATCAGGGAGCTCACCGCCACGGTGTCAGTGGCATCAACGGCATTGGACAGGGACAGCCCGATGGCAGTGGCCGCATCCCGGGTCCGGCCCTCCAGTTCCTCCACCAGGTAGTGGTGGAATCGACTGAAACTGATCGACATGCTGACCACCAGCAACAGCAACACCAGGCCGCCGGTGAAGATCAGCAACAGGGTGCGCAGTGTCACGGCGCGGTCTGGACGGTTCTTTTGGCTTTCCTGCTGCATCCGTGCCATACCTTGGGCTTGGAACGTTTTAGCCACCAAATTCCCGGCCTGGATCGTACCCAGGTCTCAGGTTCACAAAGATTTACAGTTCGCTGCCTGCGTCTTCGGTTACAAACACTATAGACTGCAGCAACAGAGACATCCTGCATTCCATGGCAAAGGAGCCAGAAAAACAGGCCGATTCTTCCGCCAGGGAGGCTCGGTGCGGTTCTTTTCGGCATTCCAGAAAAATCAGGACAGACTGACAACACCATGACTGACGAGTCCCAAAAAGAAAAACTGCGCCAGCACTTCGCCCGACGGGTGACCAACCAGGCCCGGGTCGTGCTGGACACCTGGCAGAAAATCCATGCCGACCCGGCAGCCTCGGCGCCTTTCCGCGATGACCTCTATTCCGCCGCAGACAAGCTTGCGCGTTATGCCGGCCGCTTTGAAATGACCGCCTACGTGGAGGCCGGCAAGGCCATCATGAACGCCATCCGGCAATGGCCGGAGGGACAGGCGCCGGACAGCGACGCCATACAGGCCCTCCGGGAAGCGGTCATATCCCTGGAACAGAGCACCCAGCGCCGATCCGACCGCCAGAGCAGCGAACCTCCCCGGGTCTATCGCAAAACCCCGATCTACGTGGCCCTGAGCAGTAACGAGCTGGCAACCCGACTGGTCCGGCAACTGGAGTTTTTCGGCTTCCGGGCGGAGGCCTTCGACACCCCCGAAGGCCTGATGGACGCCTGTGGCCTGCACAAACCGGAAACCATCCTCATGGATATCGCCTTCGGGGGCGAGCCGGACAGCGGCCTGGCCACGGTCGAGACCCTGCAGCAGCGCCACGACACCCCCATCCCCATCATCTTCGTCAGTGATGAGGACGGCACCATCGAAACCCGCCTGCGGGCATCCCGCTGTGGCGGCGAAGAATTCTTCTACCCGGCGGTGGATCCGGGCCAACTGATCGAGAAGATCGAGACCTACACCCACAACAACGCGGTGGAACCCTACCGGGTACTGGTGCTGGACGATTCCCGGGCCCAGGCCAAGTTCATGGAAACGGTGCTCAAGAAGGCGGGCATGACCGCCCACATCATCACCGACCCGATGCAGATCATCATGGCGCTGGAAGAGTTCAACCCGGAAATCATCATCCTGGACATGTACATGCCCGGCTGCACCGGCATGGAAATCGCCCGGGTGATCCGCCAGCAGGACCGTTTCCACAGCGTTCCCATTATCTACCTGTCCGCCGAGGACGACGTCCAGAAGCAGCTCCATGCCATGAGCCTGGGGGGCGACGACTTCCTGACCAAGCCCATCGACCCCAAGCACCTGGTGGCCACTATCCACAACCGGGGACGACGGGCCCGCTCATTGCTGGCCCTGATGATTCGCGACAGCCTTACCGGCCTGTACAACCACACCCACACCCTGTACCTGCTGGAACAGGAAATCATGAAGGCGCAGCAGAAGGATCAGCCCCTGTGCTTCGCCATGATTGACGTGGACTATTTCAAGAAGGTGAACGACACCTTCGGCCACCCCATCGGCGACCGCATCCTGCGGGCGCTGTCCATGTTCCTGAAGCAGCGGCTGCGCAAGACCGACCATATCGGTCGTTACGGTGGCGAGGAGTTTGCCATCATTATGCCTGACACCCGGGAAAGCGACGCCCGTGCGGTGATCAACGATATCCGGGAACGCTTTTCGGAACTCACCCAGTCCGCGGGCGACCGGGAATTCCACGTCACCTTCAGTTGCGGGGTCGCCCACTGGCGGGGGGAAGCGGCATCCGCCTTCTGCGAACGGGCCGACCAGGCCCTGTACCAGGCCAAGGCATCAGGCCGCAACTGCGTGATCGGAGCCGAGGATTACGACACGTCACGTTCCCTCTGACCTATAGTAAGGGAGGAGGGAAACCCCGGCATCGGAGTCCGTTGCGTAACCGTCATCCGCGCGCTGCGAACTGGCTGGCATTTTTCTCCTTTCGTCGATGAAACCATCGTCTTATGGACGGATCTCCCGCCAACATCGAGAATATGGCGCAAGACGCAACGAATCCTGCCCGCGGCCCGGAATTCATACGGTCGTTTGTCAAAAACTGTTGAACCAACAGCGTTCAAGACGCATTATGGGCACAAAATTCGACAAAATACGGCATTTTTACAAAACACCAGCAAGGCAAGACTGAACATGGCCACCATACTCGTTCTCCACGGGCCCAACCTGAATATGCTCGGCGTCCGCGAGCCTGACGTCTATGGTCATGAAACCCTCCAGGACATCAATGACCGGCTGCATGCCACCGCATCCGATCGTGGTCACCACCTGCTGCACCTGCAATCCAATGCCGAATATGAACTGATCGAGCGACTCCACGATGCCCGGGCAGAGGGCATCGACTACCTGATTTTCAATCCTGCGGCCTTCACCCACACCAGTGTGGCCCTGAGGGACGCGGTACTGGCCTCGGGCATTCCGTTCATCGAGGTGCACCTGTCCAACGTGCACTCCCGGGAGCCCTTCCGGCACCATTCCTATTTTTCCGATATCGCCGACGGCGTTATCTGCGGTCTTGGCAGTCAGGGATACGACCTGGCGCTTGACGCCGCCCTGCGAAGAATCAACTCCAACTGATACCGATAAGACGGGACGTTAAACACCATGGATATTCGCAAAATCAAGAAGCTGATCGAACTCCTCGAGGAATCCGATGTTGAAGAACTGGAGATTCAGGAGGGTGACGATTCCGTTCGTATTTCCCGCCGTCGCGAGCACGCCGGTGTAACCTACGCCGCGCAACCCATGCCGGCACCCCAGCCCCAGGCAGCCGCCCCGGCGCCGCAGGCTGCGCCGGAAGCCGCGCCGGCTGAACCCGAGGCACCCAAGGGCCATGCCGTGAAATCGCCCATGGTCGGCACCTTCTACCGTGCGCCATCCCCAAGCGCTGCCGCCTTCGTTGAAGTTGGCCAGACCGTCAAGGCCGGGGATGTTGTCTGCATCGTCGAAGCCATGAAGATGATGAACCAGATCGAAGCCGACAAGAGCGGTACCGTTTCCGAGATTCTGGTGGAAAACGGTCAGCCCGTGGAATTCGACCAGCCACTGGTAATCATTTCCTGAGCAACAGGTGACACGACATCATGGCCATGATTGAAAAAGTTCTGATCGCCAACCGCGGCGAGATTGCCCTGCGGGTGCTCAGGGCCTGCAAGGAGCTGGGCATCCGGACGGTTGCCGTGCACTCCCAGGTCGACCGCGACCTGATGCATGTGCGACTGGCGGATGAGTCCGTCTGCATCGGCCCCAACAGCGCCTCCGACAGCTACCTGAACATTCCCACCATCATCAGCGCGGCGGAAGTGACCGACAGCGTCGGCATCCACCCGGGCTACGGCTTCCTGGCTGAGAACGCCGACTTCGCCGAGCAGGTGGAGAAAAGCGGCTTTACCTTTATCGGCCCCCGGGCGGACACCATCCGCCTGATGGGCAACAAGGTCTCCGCCATCAACGCGATGATAAAGGCCGGTGTGCCCACTGTACCCGGCTCCGACGGCCCCATCGACAACGACGATGAACGGACGCTACGCATCGCCCGTGAAATCGGCTACCCGGTGATTATCAAGGCCGCCTCCGGTGGTGGAGGCCGTGGCATGCAGGTGGTTCACTCCGAAGCCGCTCTGCTCAAGGGTATCCAGGTCACCCAGAGTGAGGCCAGGAACTCTTTCGGCGACGCCACCGTGTACCTGGAGAAATATCTGGAGCGCCCGCGCCACGTGGAAGTCCAGGTGCTGGCGGACACCCACGGCAATGTTATCCACCTGGGGGACCGGGACTGCTCGATGCAGCGCCGTCATCAGAAGGTTCTGGAAGAAGCCCCGGCGCCGAACATTGACCCGGAAGCCCGGGAAAAGACCCTGAAGGCCTGTGTCGACGCCTGCAAGGAAATCGGCTACGTGGGTGCCGGCACCTTCGAGTTCCTGTACCAGGACGGTGCCTTCTACTTCATCGAGATGAACACCCGGGTCCAGGTGGAGCACCCGGTCTCCGAGATGGTGACCGGTGTCGATATCGTCCGCGAGCAGCTTCGTATCGCCAGCGGTCTGCCCCTGCAATACAGCCAGGATGACATCCGCATTTCCGGTCATGCCCTGGAGTGCCGGATCAACGCCGAAGACCCGAAAACCTTCGTGCCCAGCCCCGGCAAGGTGAAGCATTTCCACGCCCCCGGCGGCAACGGCATCCGCGTGGACTCCCACCTGTACAGCGGCTACACGGTTCCGCCCTACTACGACTCCCTGGTGGCCAAGCTGATCACCTGGGGCGACGACCGGGAAATCGCCCGCCGGCGCATGAAAAATGCCCTGGACGAGCTGGTCGTGGAAGGCATCAAGACCAATCAGCCCCTGCACCGTAACCTGGTGCGGGACGGCGGCTTCAAGAGCGTGGATTTCACCATCCATTACCTCGAAAAGCTGATGCGGGACTGACATGCCCTGGATCCAACTGCAGATCCCGGCTGATCCGGATAACGCGGATCAGCTGGAAGATCTTCTCATGGAGATGGGCGCCGATGCCGTCTCCATGGAAGATGCCGCCGACCAGCCCATCTTCGAACCGGACCCGGGCACAACGCCCCTGTGGAGCGACACCCGGGTGACCGGCCTGTTCGATGCCGACCAGGATATCGAACGCATCTGTGCCGATATCCGCGATGCGTGGCACCAGCAGACCCAGCAGGAGTTACCCGGCATTGAGGTCACCCTGGTGGAGGACAAGGACTGGGAACGGGCCTGGATGGACGATTTCAAGCCTCTGAAGTTCGGCGAGCGCCTGTGGATTGTCCCCAGCTGGCATGACGCCCCCGCCCCCGATGCCGCCAACCTGCTTCTGGACCCGGGCCTGGCCTTCGGCACCGGCACCCACCCCACCACGGCCCTGTGCCTGGAGTGGCTGGACGGCGCCCGGGTGGAAGGCACGCAGGTCATCGACTATGGCTGCGGCTCCGGCATCCTGGCCCTGGCGGCCCTGTTGCTGGGTGCCGACCATGCCATTGGCGTCGACACCGATGCTCAGGCCCTGGAGGCCAGCCGCGACAACGCCCGTCGCAACCAGGTGGAAGACCGTCATCTGGACCTGTACCTGCCAGGGGACGATCCGGACACCCGCGCGGATATCCTGCTGGCCAACATCCTCGCCGGACCACTGGTGGAACTGGCACCCACGCTGGCGGGCAAGGTCAGGCCCGGTGGCCACCTGGTACTGTCCGGCATCCTGGCCCAGCAGGCCCGCGAAGTGATGGCCGCCTACGAGCCCTGGTTTGTCATGGATGAGCCGGAACAACGCGAAGAGTGGATACGCCTCACAGGTCGCCGGATTGACGGATGACGAACGACACCCGTGTCGCTAAACTGCTGAGAGTCTGACACCTTACAGGATTTAGGGATGGCCGATACCTCCAGTCTGTTGACCCGCTGCCCGCACTGCGATACCCGCTTTCGGGTAACCGATGGACAGCTCAGTATAGCCAACGGCAGGGTGCGTTGTGGCCACTGCATGGAAGTGTTCGATGCACGCTCTCATGCCGATTCCGGCGAGGGGCCGGACACCGCTCCCGATACCGCCGAAACCCATGAGAGTTTCAGTGCCTCGGCGCCGGAAGACGACCTGATCTTCCAGGACAACCCCGAAGAAGATGCCGCCGAAGGCCACTATGCCGGCCAGAAGACCAGCTTCGCCGACGACGAGCTCAGCGACAGCTTCCGGGATGCTGGCATCCACGACGGCAGCCTGGATCCCATGGATGAGGACGAGGACAGCGAGGTGGACGAAAGCTGGGCCGAGGCCATGCTCCAGGAGGAGTTGCCCGATACCACCCCCGCTCGCACCAAATCCCGCTCCCCCGATCATGGAACCGGACCGGAAACCCCGCAGGAACCACCGACCTACCCCACACGCCCGGAACCAGAGCCGGAGCGGGGCAACCCGGCTGAGGTGCCTGACCGAGACCATCATGCCACGCCATATTCCACCGACGACCTGGAAATGACCGAGATCACCGCTGCACCACCTCCCAACGAGGCTCCGGCGGGACCGGGCCGCCAGCAGGATGGCGTTACCGGTGGCACCTTCCCGCCGCTGGATGACCTGTCACCCTATGAGCAGCTATCCCGGGAACCGGTGGCGGTGCAGCCCACCCGCGGAGGCAGCCTGCGTGGCTGGCTGTGGACTCTGGTCATCCTGGCCCTGATTGGCGGCCTGGTGTCCCAGGTGGCCTGGTTCCAGTTTGACCGCCTGGCGGCAATCCCCGAACTCCGTCCCTGGTATGAGCAGGCCTGTGAGTATGCCGGCTGCGAACTGGAACCGCTGGTGGCCATGGACCGCATCCAGAGCCGCAAGCTGGTGGTACGCACGGATCCGGAGAACCGCAGTGCCCTGCTGGTGGATGCGGTAATCATCAACCAGGCCGAATTCGAGCAGCCGTTCCCGTCCATCGCCCTGACCTTCTCCAACCTGAACGGCGACGTGGTGGCACAGAGCGTGTTTCCGCCGGAAGACTACCTGGCCGGGGACGGCACCGACCTGGAGGCCATGCCCCCGGGGACGCCGGTCCGCATCGCCATCAGCATCCGCGACCCGGGCCGGGACGCGGTTAACTATAACCTGCGCTTTGTTAACCGCCGTAACGACTCCTGAGGCAGCCTGATCCTGTCCCGGTTCAGGGACAGCAGGCTGCCTGAAAGTCAACCAGACAGAACGAAAAATAATCAATTTTTTCCATGCTCCCGGCCTTCAATACCCTTGCCCCTGGCGGTATCATTGTCGCCCCCTGAATTTACCGCCCCGAACTGACCGACTCCCCGCCGGAGTCCGCCGGTGAGGTATGGTAGTTTCAGACGGAACGCTGGTAACCGACGACGGACACTGACGTATGCTGCCCACGGTGAAGATCGGGCCCTACACCCTGCCCAACTCCCTGGTGGTCGCGCCCATGGCCGGCGTGACAGACCGCCCGTTCCGGCTACTCTGCCGGCGCATGGGGGCGGGGCTGGCCGTGTCCGAGATGGTGATTGCCGACTCGTCCCTGTGGCATACTCGAAAATCGCGCCTGCGCCTGGACCATACCGGCGAGCCGGAACCCCGGTCGGTCCAGATTGCCGGCGGTGACGCCGACATGCTGGCCAACGCCGCCCGCATGAACGCCGCCCACGGCGCCCAGATCATCGACATCAACATGGGCTGCCCGGCGAAAAAGGTCTGCAACAAGGCGGCCGGCTCCGCCCTGATGCGGGACGAGGCACTGGTAAAGGAGATCCTCCACGCCGTCGTCCAGGCGGTGGAGGTTCCGGTGACCCTGAAGATGCGCACCGGCTGGGACCGGGACAACCGCAATGCCGTCACCATCGCCCGCATGGCCGAGGATGCCGGCATCCAGGCCCTGGCGGTGCATGGCCGCACGCGGGCCGATGCCTACAAGGGCGACGCCGAGTACGACACCATCGCCGAGGTGAAGTCCGCCGTGGGCATTCCGGTATTCGCCAACGGCGACATCACCTCGCCGCAGAAGGCGCAGGAGGTGCTCCGGCATACCGGTGCCGACGGCCTGCTGATCGGCCGGGCGGCCCAGGGGCGACCGTGGATCTTCCATGAGATCCACCACTTCCTGGCCACTGGCGAACCGGTAGCGCCACCGCCGCTGGATGAGGTGGAGAGCATCCTGCTGGAGCACCTGGAGCAACTGCACCAGTTCTACGGTGACCCCATGGGCGTACGCATCGCCCGCAAGCATGTGGGCTGGTACCTGCAGTCCCACGATGCCGGCAAACAGTTCAGAAAGCGTTTCAATACGCTGGAGTGTGCCCAGGCACAGTCCGACAGTATCCAACAGTATTTTGCAGCCTTACGAAATGGAGAGGTATTCGCAGCATGAGCGCTGAAACCCTGGCAAACGACAACCTGGCGTCTTCCGCCAACGACGACCAGCCCACCCTTCAGACGGTCAGCAGCACGGGCAACTCCGTGACCCTGCGTGACAGCGTTGAAGTGGCCCTGAAGAACTACTTTGCCCAACTCGACGGTGCCCCCGTCACCGAGGTCTACCAGCTGGTGCTGTCGGAAGTGGAAGCGCCCCTTCTGGAACAGGTGATGAAGTACACTCGCAACAACCAGACCAAGGCGTCCACCATGCTCGGGCTGAACCGCGGCACGCTGCGGAAGAAGCTCAAGCAGTACGGTCTGCTATAATCCGTTCGTCATCCCAAGGCCTCCCGGACATCCTTCGCGAGGCCTTTCCTGTTTCAAGAAGGCATCGAAAATGGCACACCCGTCTAGCACCCCTGTTCGTCGCGCCCTGATCAGCGTTTCCGACAAGACCGGCATTGTGGAGTTCGGTCGCAAGCTGGCCGACGCCGGCGTTGAACTCCTCTCCACCGGTGGCACCTTCCGGCTGCTGAAGGAAAACCAGGTGCCCGTCACCGAAGTCAGCGACTACACCGGCTTCCCGGAAATGATGGATGGTCGGGTCAAAACCCTGCATCCGAAGATCCACGGCGGCATCCTCGGACGCCGGGGCACCGACGACGGGGTCATGGGCGACCATGGCATCAACCCCATCGACATGGTGGTGGTCAACCTCTACCCCTTCGAGGAAACCGTCGCCAACCCGGACTGCGACCTGGCCACTGCCATCGAGAACATCGATATCGGCGGCCCCACCATGGTCCGTGCCGCCGCCAAGAACCATAACGACGTGGCCATCGTGGTCAACGCCTCCGACTACAGCCGGGTGCTGAAGGAACTGGCTGACAATGACGGCCACCTCACTCACGCCACCCGTTTCGACCTGGCGGTCAAAGCTTTTGAACATACCGCCGGTTACGACGGTGCCATCGCCAACTACCTGGGTGGACGCACACCGGACAACGACAACGCGGACTTCCCCCGCACCTTCAATGCCCAGTACGTGAAGGTCCAGGACATGCGCTACGGCGAGAACCCACATCAGCGCGCCGCGTTCTATGCCGAACGCCACCCGAAGGAAGCCTCGGTGGCCACCGCGAAACAGCTCCAGGGTAAGGCACTGTCGTTCAACAACGTCGCCGACACCGACGCCGCCCTGGAATGCGTCAAGCCCTTTGCCGACCCGGCCTGTGTTATCGTCAAGCACGCCAACCCCTGCGGCGTGGCCATCGGTGCCGACATCCGCCAGGCCTACGACCTGGCCTTTGCCACCGACCCCACCTCTGCCTTCGGCGGCATCATCGCCTTCAACCGTGAGCTGGACAGCGAAACCGCCCAGGCCATTATCGACCGCCAGTTCGTGGAAGTGATCATCGCCCCCACCATTGCCCCGGAGGCCGTGGAACTGGTGGCCGCCAAGAAGAATGTACGCCTGCTGGCCTGCGGCGAGTTCGATGGTGAACGGGCGAAAGCCATGGACTACAAGCGAGTCACCGGCGGTCTGCTGGTACAGGACCGTGACCTGGGTATGGTATCCATGGATGACGTCAAGGTGGTCACCAACCGCCAGCCCTCCGAGGACGAGCTCAATGACATGCTGTTTGCCTGGGAAGTAGCCAAGTACGTCAAGTCCAACGCCATCGTCTATGCCCGCGCCGGTCGCACCATTGGCATCGGCGCCGGCCAGATGAGCCGGGTCTACAGCGCGAAGATCGCCGGCATCAAGGCCGCGGACGAAAACCTGGAAGTGAAGGGCTCGGTGATGGCCTCTGACGCCTTCTTCCCGTTCCGGGACGGTATCGACGCCGCCGCTGCGGCGGGCATCACCGCCGTCATCCAGCCCGGCGGCTCCATGCGCGACCAGGAAGTGATCGACGCCGCCAACGAACACGGCATTGCCATGGTCTTCACCGGCATGCGTCATTTCCGCCACTAATCATTTCCGCCACACAAGGTTTCAGCCAGAGGACACAACAAGATGAATATCCTGATCATCGGCAGCGGCGGACGTGAACACGCCCTGGCCTGGAAAGCCGCCCAGTCACCGGACGCCGACCGGGTGTTCGTGGCCCCGGGCAACGCCGGCACCGCCCTGGAGCCTCGCCTGGAGAACGTCTCCATCGACGTGATGGACCTGGACGCCCTGGCGGACTTTGCCGCCACCCACGAGGTGGGCCTGACCATCGTCGGCCCGGAGGCGCCCTTGGTCGCGGGCATCGTCGACCGGTTCGAAGCCCGCAACCTGCGGGTGTTTGGGCCCACTGAAGGCGCGGCGCAACTGGAAGGCTCCAAGGCCTTCACCAAGGACTTCCTGGACCGCCAGAAGATTCCCACCGCCGCCTACGCCAACTTCACCGAGGTGGACCAGGCACTGGCCTATGTCCGTGAACAGGGCGCGCCCATCGTGATCAAGGCCGATGGCCTGGCCGCGGGTAAGGGCGTGATCGTAGCCATGACCCTGGAAGAGGCCGAAGAGGCCGTGCGCGACATGCTCGCCGGCAATGCCTTCGGCGACGCCGGCAGCCGCGTGGTGGTCGAGGAATTCCTGGATGGCGAAGAAGCCAGCTTCATTGTCATGGTGGACGGAGAGAACGTACTGCCCATGGCCACCTCCCAGGACCACAAAAGAGTGGGCGATGGTGATACCGGCCCCAACACCGGCGGCATGGGCGCCTATTCCCCGGCACCGGTGGTCACCGCCAATGTACACCAGCGCATCATGGACGAGGTGATCTATCCCACCGTTCGTGGCATGGCAGCGGAAGGGCACCCCTACAAGGGGTTCCTGTACGCCGGCCTGATGATCGACGCTGCCGGCGCCCCCAAGGTGATCGAGTTCAACTGCCGCTTCGGCGATCCGGAAACCCAGCCCATCATGCTGCGCATGCAGTCCGACCTGGTTGAGCTGTGTAACGCCGCTATCGATGGCAGGCTTGATCAGTGCGACTCCCGTTGGGATGACCGCGCTTCCGTTGGCATTGTCCTGGCTGCGGGCGGCTACCCGGGCAGCTACAACAAGGGCGACGCCATTACCGGCCTGCCGGAGCAGGAAACCGAAGGCGAGAAGGTCTTCCACGCCGGCACCCGTATGCAGGGTGAGCAGGTGCTTACCAACGGTGGCCGTGTCCTCTGCGCCACGGCCCTGGGAGGCTCTGTCACCGAGGCCCAGCAACGTGCCTATGCACTGGCGGCCCGCATCCACTGGGACGGCGCTTTCTACCGAAAGGACATCGCCTTCCGGGCCATTGCCCGGGAATCCACCTGAAACTTGAGCCGACTCAAGGCCCGGTGGCTGCACCGGGCCGTGGTTCACGCTAGACTCGGTAGGTAAGTCACTGCCCAGTTTTCAGTCAGGACCCTTCCTTTACATGTCAGAAGCCCTCTGGATCACTTTTGCCTTTTCACTGGGCCTGCTCGTCAAGGGCATCGGCCTGCCACCCCTGGTGGGCTACCTGGCGGCCGGCTTCGTGCTCAGCGGTCTGTCGGAATTCACTCCCCTGGTGGTGGAGGACACGGACGTCCTGGCTCATATCGCACACCTGGGTGTCCTGCTGCTGCTTTTCACCGTGGGCCTCAAGCTGAAGCTCAAGTCTGTCATCAGCCCGGAAGTCATTGGTGGCAGCCTGCTGCACTTTGGTATTACCTGCACCATCTTCGCACCCGGGCTCTACTACATCGCCGGGCTCGACTGGAAAACCGCTATCCTGCTGGCCATCGCCCTGTCGTTCTCGAGCACGGTGCTCGCAGCCAAGGTACTGGAGGCAAAGCGGGAGTTAAGGGCTTTCCACGGTCGCGTCGCTATCGGCATCCTGATTATGCAGGACCTGATCGCCCTGGCAGTAATGAGCGTGGCGGCGGGCAAAACGCCCTCCGCCTGGGCATTGGTGGTGTTCGGGCTCCCCCTGCTGCGACCTTTCCTTCACCGCCTGCTGGACGTCAGCGGCCATGACGAGCTGCTGGTCCTGCTGGGGCTGCTGCTGGCGCTGGTCATCGGTGGCCTCGGCTTCGAAGCGGTCGGCCTGAGCTCGGAGCTGGGCGCGCTGATCTTTGGCGCCATGCTGGCCAGCCATCCCCGCGCCCAGGAGTTGTCCAAGTCCCTGTGGAGCGTGAAGGAGGTCTTCCTGGTGGGGTTCTTCCTGCAGATCGGCATCGCCGGCCTGCCGGATGGCACAGCCCTGGGCTATGCCCTGCTGGCCACCCTGGTGCTGCCACTCAAGGGCATCCTGTTCTTCTTCGTGTTGCTGCTGTTCCGGCTGCGCTCCCGCAGCAGCTTCCTTTCCAGCCTGGCACTGACCAACTACAGCGAGTTCGGGCTGATCGTCGCCAGCGTGGCCCTGCCGGATTGGCTGGTCCCACTGGCCATTGCCGTCTCCATCTCGTTTATTGTGTCGGCCCCGCTCAATCGCCTGGCCCACCCGATCTACGAGCGCCTGGCTCATCGCCTGACACCACTGGAGGGCAGTCGTCGCCATCCCGACGAACAACCCATTTCACTGGGTAATACCCGTTTCCTGGTGATGGGTATGGGGCGTACCGGTACCGCCGCCTATGACGAGCTGGCCCGATACGAGCCGGACGTGATGGGGCTGGACTCGGACCCGGCCAAGGCCGAAAAGCATGCGGCCGAAGGGCGCAACGTGGTGTTTTCGGACGCTGAGGATGTCACCTTCTGGGAGGGGCTGCACATGCCGAAACTGGAAGGGGTAATCCTTGCCATGAGCGATCTGGAGGGCAAGCTCATTGCCGCACGGATGCTGCGCAAGAAAGGCTTTACCGGCCATGTGGTGGCACACACCGGCTTTGTGGAGGAAGCGGAGAAGATCCGCGAGGCCGGCGCCGACGAGGCCTTCCTGACCATGAACGAGACTGGCGTGGCGCTGGCCAGTCACCTTCACGACCAGCACGGGCCGGCGGCGGAACGCGCCTAGTAGTAGCGCCTGACACAGCCTCTGAAATGCTGCGAACTTAGGTTAAGGGACACTAGCGAGGGGCGTACTCCAGCACATCGGAATGGAAGTCGCCTTCGGGCAACCCAGCTCCCACCAGTGCATCCATCAGGGTATAGACCATGACCGGTGAGCCGCTGGCCATGACCTGGACGTTCCGCCAGTCGAAGCCGGAACGCAGCACCGCATCCACCAACTGGTCATGGTGGCCACTCCAGTCGTTGTCCTCGTCATCCCCCACCACCGGCACAAAGGTGAAGGGCTCCCACTCCCGCTGCCAGGTTTCCGCCAGTTCCCGCAGGTACATGTCTTCTGGCCGGCGCACGCCCCAGTACAGGGCCACGGGCTGGTCAAAACGGGTCTCGCGGAGGTAGTCCACCATGCTCTTGACCTGGGCAAAGCCAGTGCCGGCCGCCACGAACAGCAGGGGCTTCTCGGGGGCGGCCGCCAGGCAGGCCTTGCCGTGGGGCATCTCCACCGTCACTTCCGGCCCCTGGATCAGGGCATCGATCACCTTCTGGGCCGAGACCCACTCCGGCGTCGCCTGGATATGCAGCTCGACGGCCTGGGCCAGGGGGCTGCTGGCAATGGAAAAGTAGCAGGGATCAGTATCCGGCAGGTTGACGGAAAGATACTGGCCGGCGTGGAAGGAAAGCTCCCGGCGACGGTTCAGTTGCAGCTCCACACGATAGACATCGTGACTGATGGCACGTACATCGGCGACTTTGGCCTGAAAGGTCTTGGGCGGGTTCTGTCCAGCGGCCATAACGGCGTCTATCTCCAGTTCCAGGTCGGTGAGTGCCTTGGTGCGGCACATCATCAGGGATTCACCGACCATGATGGTCTGTTGGTTTCGGGTATTGAGGGCGCTGCCCGAGAGCAGGCGAGCCTCGCAGATTTCACACACACCATTGCGGCACGAGGCGGGTACGGCAATGCCGGCCCGGGCGGCGGCGGTCAGCAGATCGTCGGCGGAATGACAGTCAAAGGACAATCCGGCGGGCTGCAGTAGCGCCTGTTTTACACCCGTGGCCATATCAGTCGGGGCGGTGACCGGGAAGTTCAATCCCCAGGCTGTCCCACTTTTCGTCCACCCGGCGCTTCACCTCGTCGTCCATGGTGATGGGCGTACCCCACTCCCGGTCGGTCTCACCGGGCCATTTGCTGGTGGCATCCAGCCCCATCTTGGACCCCAGCCCCGATACCGGCGAGGCAAAATCCAGGTAGTCGATGGGAGTGTTCTCCACCATGGTGGTGTCCCGCAGCGGGTCCATGCGGGTGGTCATCGCCCAGATCACGTCGTGCCAGTCCCGGGCGTTGACGTCGTCATCGGTCACGATCACGAACTTGGTGTACATGAACTGTCGCAGGAAGGACCACACGCCCATCATCACCCGCTTGGCGTGGCCGGGATACTGTTTTTTCATGGTCACCACCGCCAGCCGGTAAGAGCAACCTTCCGGCGGCAGGTAGAAATCGACGATTTCCGGGAACTGCTTCTGCAGGATCGGAATGAACACTTCGTTCAGCGCCACGCCCAGGATGGCCGGCTCATCCGGTGGCCGACCAGTGTAGGTGCTGTGGTAGATCGGGTCCTTGCGATGGGTGATTCGCTCCACGGTGAACACCGGGAACTGCTCCACTTCGTTGTAGTAACCGGTGTGGTCGCCGAAGGGGCCTTCCGGCGCGGTATCATCCGGATAGATAAAACCTTCCAGTACAATCTCGGCACTGGCGGGCACCTGCAGGTCACTCAGGCCGGCCTTGACCAGCTCCGTGCGCCCGCCCCGAAGCAGCCCGGCAAAGGCGTATTCCGACAGGGTGTCCGGCACCGGCGTGACCGCCCCCAGGATGGTGGCCGGATCGGCACCCAATGCCACCGCGATGGGGAAGGGTTCCCCCGGATGGGCCCGCTGCCACTCCTGGAAGTCCAAGGCGCCGCCGCGATGACTGAGCCAGCGCATGATCAGGCGGTTCCTTCCGATCACCTGCTGCCGGTAGATGCCCAGGTTCTGCCGTTCCTTGTGGGGGCCGCGGCTGATCACCAGGGGCCAGGTGATCAGCGGACCGGCATCCCCGGGCCAGCATTGCTGGACCGGAATGGTGGACAGGTCCACGTCGTCCTTGTCGATCACCACGTCCTGGCAGGGTGCGGAGCGCAGGACCTTGGGGTTCATCCGCATGACCTGCCGGAACAGGGGCAGCTTCTCGATGGCGTCCCGGAAGCCCTTGGGGGGATCCGGTTCCTTGAGGTAGGCCAGCAGTTTGCCGATGTCCCGCAGCGCGGTGACACTATCCTGTCCCATGCCCATGGCCACCCGTTTGGGCGTGCCGAACAGGTTGCCCAGCACCGGCATGTCATAGCCCTTCGGGTTTTCAAACAACAGTGCCGGACCGCCGGCCCGCAGGGTACGGTCGCAAATTTCGGTCATTTCCAGGTGGGGGTCCACCTCGGCGGAAATACGCTTCAGCTCACCCATTTGTTCCAACTGGGTGATGAAGTCTCTCAGGTCATTGTACTTCATGCCGGGCTCCGTTGGTTGCTCACCGCGATGTCAGCCGGTTCTGGTACGGTCGCGCCTGCTGATTGCGGAGTATGGAACAAGATGGGGGACGGCTTGTTCTGCAAACCTCGAGCAACTGCCTGAATACAGGTGCGCGTATAGGGCTGGTGGCCAGTGCCGGGGAGCCCCTCCCCGGACCGTTAAATTTTGCCATGGATGGCAAAACCGAGCCTACAGGGACGTATTAACGGCGTGTCCGGGGAGGGGCTCCCCGGTGCTGGCCCTCTCACAAGTTCCTGCGCCTGGAGCCCCCACACTGACCGGGATCAGCGACGCTTCATGGACTGGAAGAACTCGTCGTTGGTCTTGGTGTCCTTGAGCTTGTCCAGCAGGAACTCGATGGCGGCGGTGTCGTCGTCCATGGAATGCAGCAGCTTACGCAGGATCCAGATTCGCTGGATGTCGGCTTCGCTCATCAGCAGGTCTTCGCGGCGAGTACCGGAGCTACGGATATTGAGGGCCGGGTAAACCCGCTTCTCGGCAATCTTGCGATCCAGGTGCACCTCCATGTTACCGGTGCCCTTGAATTCCTCGTAGATCACCTCGTCCATCTTGGAACCGGTATTCACCAGCGCCGTGGCCAGGATGGTCAGGCTGCCACCCTCTTCCACGTTACGGGCAGCACCGAAGAAGCGCTTGGGCTTTTCCAGGGCGTGGGCGTCCACACCACCGGTCAGCACCTTGCCGGAGGACGGAATCACGGTGTTGTAGGCCCGGGCCAGACGGGTGATGGAGTCCAGCAGGATAACCACATCCTTCTTGTGCTCCACCAGGCGCTTGGCTTTCTCGATGACCATTTCCGCCACCTGCACATGACGGGCCGGCGGCTCGTCGAAGGTGGAGGCGATCACTTCACCACGGACGGTACGCTGCATCTCCGTCACTTCCTCCGGACGCTCGTCAATGAGCAGCACCATCACATGGCACTCGGGGTTGTTACGGGTGATGGACTGGGCAATGCCCTGCATCAGCAGCGTCTTACCGGCCTTGGGCGGGGAGACAATCAGACCGCGCTGGCCCTTGCCGATGGGGGCCACCAGATCCAGCACGCGGGACGTCAGGTCTTCGGTGCTGCCGTTGCCCGCCTCGAGCATCAGTCGCTCTTCCGGGAACAGCGGCGTCAGGTTTTCAAACAGAATCTTGTTGCGGGCGTTGTCCGGCTTGTCGAAGTTGATCTCATTGACCTTGAGCAACGCGAAGTAGCGTTCGCCGTCCTTCGGAGGCCGGATCTTGCCGGCGATGGTGTCGCCGGTACGGAGGTTGAAGCGGCGGATCTGACTCGGGGACACGTAGATGTCGTCCGGGCCCGCCAGGTAGGATGCATCAGCGGACCGGAGGAAGCCGAAGCCGTCCTGCAGGATTTCCAGTACGCCGTCGCCGTATATGTCCTCGCCGCTCTTCGCATGCTTCTTCAGGATCGTGAAAATCACGTCCTGCTTGCGCGAACGGGCGAGGTTTTCCAGGCCCATTTCCTGCGCAATATCGAGCAATTCGGGCATGGACTTCTGCTTGAGTTCAGTAAGATTCATAGTTTGTTGATTTTCAGGAATGGAAGTAAGCGATAGTTGGGATGACAGGGAAGCCCCTGAACGGATTGATCAGAAAACGCTAGTAAATATTGATGCTGGCCAGATGGAGCAACCGGTAGTGATGGAATCCGGAAAAGTATTGAGGCCAGGGACAGGGAGAACAACCGTTCGCCAGGCAAACAGGATAATCGTCCAGACCCCGCACCCGTGTCAAGTGCCACCAACCAGTTTTTCAACAGTTTTTGAACTTTGGCGCCTGATTCCCGACGAATTCCCGGTGGCACCCCGCGTGCCCCCTATTCCTGTTGGGGTATTCCCTTCCCTTGCCCGGCGCCAATACGGATACTGTAGTGCATCATCCTATTTGGCACATACAGACAGTTTTCGACGCGGAGATCGCCATGAGCAGCACACCCACCGGTGACCTGACCCCTCTCAATATTGCCCTGCTGACCGTATCCGACACCCGGGGCCCGGGCGAGGACACCTCCGGGCAGTACCTGGAGGATCAGTTGCTGGAGACGGGGCACCGGCTGGCGGCCCGGCGCCTGCTGCCCGACGACATCTACCTGGTACGGGCCCTGATGGCCCGCTGGATTGCCGACCCGGCGATCCATGCCATTATCATTACCGGCGGCACCGGCTTCCATGAACGCGACAGCACCCCGGAAGCGGTGGCGCCACTGCTGGACAAGACCATCGACGGCTTTGGCGAGGAGTTCCGGCGCCTGTCCCAGCAGGATATCGGCACCTCCACCATCCAGTCCCGGGCTTTCGGCGGCCTGGCCAACCACACCGTGATCTTCTGCCTGCCAGGCTCCACCGGTGCCTGTCGCACTGGCTGGGAAGGCATCCTCAGTACGCAACTGGACAGCCGCCACGGACCATGCAATTTCTCGGCACTGGTACAACGTAAGCCGGACCGCCCCCTGCACCGGGTTGACGAAAAGATCGGCGACAGGGCGCAGCACTGATGGCAGGCCAGAACCTGACGTCCCTCGACGACGCCCTGGACCACCTGATGGCCCGGGCCCGTACAGTGACGGAAACCCAGACCCTGCCCCTGCACCGGACCCTGGGCCGCGTGCTCGCTGAAGATATCACCGTGCCGGCGGATGTCCCTCCGGCGGACAACAGTGCGGTGGACGGATACGCCGTACGCGCTGCGGACCTGTCCGCGAATACGGTACTTCCCGTGTCCGCCCGGGTAGCCGCCGGGGAAGCACCCGGTGTACTGGAGCCCGATACGGCGGTGCGCATCTTTACCGGCTCGGAGATCCCGGCCGGGGCGGATTCCGTGGTGATGCAGGAGCGGACTGAGTCGAAGGATGGCGGTATCGCGATTACGGCCGAGGTAGAGACTGGCCAGAATATCCGTCGCCAGGGGCAGGACCTGTCGAAGGGAGCCATTGCCCTGAGTGCCGGCACACCGATCCGCCCGCAGGAAATGGGGCTGCTGGGGTCCATGGGTATCGGCGAGGTCACGGTACTGCGTCGCCTGAAAGTGGCGGTGTTCTCCACCGGTGATGAACTGGTGGAACCGGGCCGCCCGCTCCAACCCGGCCAGATCTACAACACCAATCGCTTCACCCTGAACGGCCTGCTGGAGGCAGCCGGCTGCGAGGTCACCCTTTGCGAAACGCTCCGGGATCGCCGGGAGGCCACCCGCGCCAGCCTGGAGGCCGCGGCGGACAAGGCCGATCTCATTATCACCAGCGGTGGCGTATCCGTGGGTGAGGAGGACCATGTCCGTGCCGTACTGGAAGAGGCCGGCGAACTGTCCCTGTGGCGGCTGGCCATCAAGCCTGGTAAGCCCCTGGCCTTCGGGACCATCGGCGGCACACCGGTACTGGGCTTGCCCGGCAATCCCGCCGCCGTACTGGTGACCTTCCTGGTGGCGGGCATGCCCTATATCCGCCGGTGCCAGGGTAACCACCGTTACCGCCCCCTGGGCGAGCCGCTGCCAGCCGCCTTCCCGGTGGATAAACCGTCCATTCGCCGGGAATTCATGAGGGCACGAAAAGAACCGGGCGACAAGGGCGTAACCATCACCGCCTACCCCAACCAGAGTTCCGGGGTGCTCAGCTCCGCCTGCTGGGGCGATGGCCTGGCGGTGGTACCCGAGAACACCACCATTGCCACGGGTGATATCATTCACTATTACTCATTCAGCGAACTGCTCGGGTAGCACCATGGCCGACGATACCCTCACCATCCGTTTCTTTGCGCGTCTTCGGGAAGAGCTGGATACCGACTGCGAAACCCTGCCCTGCACCGGTGCCCAGACCGCCGGCGACCTGCTGGCGCAACTGGCCGGTCGAGGTGGCCCCTGGCAACAACTGGTGGATGGTCAGCCGGTGATGATTGCCGTGAACCAGACCATAGCCAACCCGCGGACCCCGGTGCACCCCGGGGACGAGGTGGCCTTCTTCCCGCCGGTGACAGGGGGCTGATCATGGGCGATGAGGTACGCGTAGGCGAAGCAGACTTTGATCCATCAGAGGAATATGCCCGACTGCGTAACAGCGGCGCCGGTACCGGCGCCATTGCCACCTTTACCGGGCTGGTGCGGGACAGCGGCGACCTGAGCGGGGTGACCGGCCTGTATCTGGAACACTACCCCGGCATGACCGAGCAGGTTATCGAAGACCTGATTCGCCAGGCACGGGAGCGGTGGAACCTGCGGTCCGTAAGGGTCATCCACCGGGTCGGCACCCTGAAACTGACGGACCAGATTGTGTTCGTGGGGGTCGCCAGCGCCCACCGGGAAGACGCCTTTGCCGCCTGCCAGTTCCTGATGGATATCCTCAAGACCAGTGCGCCCTTCTGGAAGAAGGAACTGACCGAGGAGGGTGAGCATTGGGTGGAGCAGAAGGATGCGGATGTTCAGCTTGGGGATCGTTGGTCCTCGTAGCCTTCCGACTTTGGGGGCTGATCCTGGGGCGGGGAGGCCTTTCTTCTGGGAAAAGAACTCGCTTCGCTCAGACACCTTTTCCCGGCAGAAAGACCTCCCCACCCC
The DNA here is from genome assembly GCF_045449695.1 of Marinobacter shunpengi. Lineage (NCBI taxonomy): Bacteria > Pseudomonadati > Pseudomonadota > Gammaproteobacteria > Pseudomonadales > Marinobacteraceae > Marinobacter > Marinobacter shunpengi. Next base: position 62,456 of record NZ_JBJJKZ010000013.1, on the reverse strand, counting down.
GGGACCGGTCAGCTCGCTGGTTATCTCTGGTTTAGTGATATTGCTTTCAGCTTTCCAGCCGGTTGATGTTATCCAGCAGCACTTCCGGCCCGACCATAACCGGTTTTGCACCCGCCGCTTCGGCAAAGGCCATGACCTTTCTCTCGCCGTTTTCCAGTCTCTGCTCCAGCATCGGCACCAGGGTGACCGGGTAGACACCGTGTAACGGGTGCTGTCGGCCCCCGCACTGGGCAATAACCGGTTCGCCGGGGTTGTTGCGGTAGGCGCCCAGGAGCTGGCGGAAAAAGTCGGTAGTCACGTTGGGGGTATCGCAGGGTGACACCAGCACGGCATCGGCGCCCTCTTCCGCCGCAGCCCGCAGGCCCGCCAGCAAACCGGCCAGGGGGCCCTGCCACCGGAACGCTTCCGGGTCGCTGACCAGTTGGGGACTGTAGTGACGGTACGGTTCCAAGGACCGGTTGGCGCTAATCCATACTGGCGAGACGACCGGCGCCATGGCATCCAGCACCCAGGCCACCAGTGGACGGCCCCCCCAGTCCACCAGGCCCTTGTCGACACCACCCATACGGCGGCCTTCGCCACCGGCCAGGATCAGGCCGGCGATGCGGGGTGCGCGGTTTCCGTCAGCCATAAAAAAACCGCCCGTGAACCTGACGTCCAGGGGCGGCCTGGTGTCCGGTCCGGAAAATCCACGAATTCACCGGACGGTACACGGGGACCAGCAACCGATCAGAGGTTGCTGTCCAGGAAGGCGGCCAGTTGGCTCTTGGACAGCGCGCCCACCTTGGTGGCATCCACGTTGCCGTTCTTGAACAGCATCAGGGTGGGAATGCCCCGGATGTTGAACTTGGGCGGCGTCTGCTCGTTCTCGTCGATGTTCAGCTTGCAGACCTTGAGCTTGCCCTCATACTCCTCGGCAATTTCTTCCAGTACCGGCGCAATCATCTTGCACGGGCCACACCATTCCGCCCAGTAGTCCACCAGTACGGGGGTGTCGGCGCCCAGAACGTCCTGGTCAAAGGAATCGTCGGTTACGTTTACGATATTTCCGCTCATTGCTGTTTCCTGTGCTTTCATCGGGCTCCCACCAGCCAGGGGAAGGACTCGGCCCGATGCTCTGGATCTTTTGACGGTGGCAACACCGCCGCGAATAAAACGTTGGCTGTTATGAAATGACGTTGCTCATTACTTTACGCGATTTCTCCTCCACCTGTGAAGCTCTGGCAAGCGTATAGGTATGAGTCACTACCCGTTACTGACAGGCCCGTCGCGTTTCGCTTATAGTACCGGCAGCGACGTTCCACGGGCAATGCCGACTAGTGTCCCGTCTGGGTAATTCGTCAACCTACTGAGCCACTGAGGCTAACGAATTACCCAGACGGGACACTAAACAGGCTGGCAATAGGATTTCAAGACACGTGACGGCTTCAGACAATGCCAATCCTCCCGAGCTGCTTGCAGCCATCGATATGGGCTCCAACAGCTTCCACATGGTTGTTGCCCGTCAGGTCCACGGAGAAATACGCACCCTCGAGAAAATGGGCGAGAAGGTCCAGCTTGGTGCCGGACTGGATGAGAACAACTACCTCACCGAAGACGCACAACAACGGGCCCTGGACTGCCTGAGCCGGTTTGCCCAGCGCCTCAGCGGCATGCCCCAGGAAGCGGTGCAGATTGTCGGCACCAATGCCCTGAGGGTGGCCCGCAATGCCAGTTCGTTTATCGCCCGGGCCGAGGAGGTACTGGGCTACCCGGTGGAGATCATTGCCGGCCGGGAAGAGGCGCGGCTGATCTACCTGGGGGTGTCCCACACCCTGTCCGATGATACCGGGCGACGGCTGGTGGTGGACATCGGCGGCGGCAGTACCGAGTTCATCATCGGTGAGCGCTTCGAGACCCAGGCCCTGGAAAGCCTTCACATGGGCTGTGTGTCCTTCCGCAACCGCTACTTCCCGGACGGCAAGATCAGCCGCCGGCAGATGGACCAGGCGGTCACCCACGCTTCCCAGGAACTGCTCAACATCCGCTCCCGTTACCGGGAACTGGGCTGGCACAGCTCGGTGGGCTCGTCCGGCTCCATCAAGGCGGTGGCCAGCGTACTGTCCAACCTGCGCATCACCGACGGACAGATCGACCTCAAGAGCATGCGGGAGCTTCGCCGGCGGCTGATCGACATGGGCCATGTGCGACGGCTGGCGGACCTGGGCGTCCGCACCGATCGCCAGAGCATCTTTCCAGCGGGCTTCGCCATTCTGCTGGCGGCGTTCGAATCCCTGGGTATCGAAAGCATGACGTACGCCGACGGAGCCCTGCGGGAGGGCCTGCTGTACGACATCCTGGGCCGGATCCAGCACGAGGATGTGCGGGAACGCACCATCACCGCCCTGCAGGAGCGATATCACCTGGACCAGCGCCACGGCGAGGCGGTGGAAGCCTCCGCCATTGCCCTCTGGCAATCGGTGTGCCGGGACTGGGATATCGACACGCTCGCGGACGAGGAACTGCTGCGCTGGGCCTCCCGGCTCCACGAGATCGGCCTGACCATTTCCCACAGCCAGTACCACAAGCATGGCGCCTACCTGTTGCGCTATTCCGACCTGCCCGGCTTCACCCAGCAATTCCAACTGGAGCTGGCCACCCTGGTGCGCGGCCACCGCCGCAAGTTCAACGCCTCGATCTTCGAGGATTTCTCCCCGGACGACGCCACCCGACTCAAACGCCTGTGCGTGCTTGTCCGCCTGGGTGTCCTGCTGCAACACGCACGCAACTACGATGCCCCACCGGTGGTTGTGGCCCAGGCCTCCGGGAAACGCTTGCAGCTCACCTTCGAGGAAGACTGGCTGAGTGAGCGCCCGCTGACCCTGGCGGACTTCGAAAACGAGCGGGAATACCTCGCCCGACAGGGCTTTGACCTGGTCATCCAGACCCGCTGACACACGCCCTGCGAGTTACCGTTCGAGCTGGGCCTCCAACTCCTCCAGCTTTTCACCGGTTTCCAGCCAGGTGGCTTCCGCTTCTTCCAGGGCCGCCCTGGTGGAGGCCTGCTCCGCCAGCAGCTCCCTGAGGCGGCCCTTGCTGGTCTCCTCATAGAGGGAGGCGTCGGACAGCGCCTGCTCCAGCTCCGCCAGCCTGGCCTGGCTGGTTTCCATGGTCTTTTCTGCCCGGGCGAGTTGTTTCCTCCAGGGACTGAGTTGTTGCCTCAGTTCCGCCTGCTCCCGCTTGCGGGCCTTGCGCTGGTCGGCGGTGAGTCCCGCACCGGCGGCCATGACCGTGGCCTGACTGTCCCGTCGCGGCGGCTGGTCGTCGTCCTTACGGCGGTCCGCCAGCCAGCGTTCGTAATCCTCCAGATCACCCTCATAAGCGGTAACCGAGCCATCGTTCACCAGCCAGAACTCGTCCACCGTGTTCCGCAGCAGGTGACGGTCGTGGGAGACCACCACCATGGCACCGTCAAAGTTCTGCAGCGCCATGGTCAGGGCCTGGCGCATCTCCAGATCCAGATGGTTGGTGGGCTCGTCCAGCAGCAACAGGTTGGGTTTCTGCCAGGCAATCACCGCCAGGGCGACCCGGGCCTTCTCGCCCCCGGAGAAGGAATGGATCGGCGACAGGGCCTCATCACCGTGGAAATCAAAGCCCCCCAGGAAGTTGCGGATGCTCTGCTCGGAGGCCCTCGGCGACAGACGCTGCAGGTGCAGGAACGGGCTGGCATCCAGGTCCAGGGATTCGAGCTGGTGCTGGGCAAAGTAACCGATGGCCAGGTGCTCACCGCCGGTGCGCTCGCCGCCCAGCAGGGTAGCTTCCCCCCGCAGGGCATCCATCAGTGTGGACTTGCCGGCACCATTGGGGCCCAGCAGGCCGATACGGCTGCCAGGCAGCAGGGTCAGGTTCAGCCCCGTCAGGATCACCGCCTCTCCATGACCAGCCTGGCCATTGCGGATGGCCAGCAACGGGTTGGACACCTTGTCCGCCACCGGGAAGGTAAAGCTGAAGGGCGAGTCGATATGGGCCGGCGCAATCTGCTCCATACGCTCCAGGGCCTTGACCCGGCTCTGGGCCTGCCGGGCCTTGGTGGCCTTGGCCCGGAAACGGTCGATAAAGCGCTGGATCTCCGCCACCCGGGCCTGCTGCTTCTCGTAGTTGGCCTGCTGCTGGGCCAGGCGCTCCCGGCGCTGGTCCTCGAAGGCGGAGTAGTTACCGGTGTACTGCACCAGCTTGTTGCGATCGAAGTGGATCACCTGGGTGGCCACCCGGTCCATGAAATCCCGGTCGTGGGAGATAAACAGCAGGGTACCGGAATAACCCGCCAGCCAGTTCTCCAGCCACAGGCAGGCGTCCAGGTCCAGGTGGTTGGTGGGTTCGTCCAGCAGCAACAGGTCCGATGGCTTCATCAGGGCCTGGGCCAGGTTCAGGCGGATCCGCCAGCCGCCGGAGAAGGAGGCCACCGGGCGGTCGGCATCCCCGTCGGCAAAACCCAGCCCGCGGATCAGGGCTTCGGCCCGCCGGGACGCGGACCAGGCTTCGTGCAGGTCCAGGTCACCGTGAATCCGAGCCATGGCGAGGTCATCGCCGTTGGCCTCGGCCTGCGCCAGTTCCGCCTCCAGCTCCCGCAGGCGGGTGTCGCCGTCAAGCACGAAATCCCGGGCACTGCGGGGAGAAGCTTCCACCTCCTGGGCCATATGGGCAATCCGGCAGCCCCCGGGCAGGCTTGCCTCCCCCTGCTCGGGACTCAATTGCCCCAATAAAAGCTGGAACAGACTGGATTTGCCGGCGCCGTTGGCACCCACAATGGCAGCACGCTGGCCGGGCTGAATCGTGACGCTGGTGGAGTCTAGCAACCAGACACCGCCGCGTTGTAAACTGAGATTGGTTATCGTAAGCATCGCGGGATTATAACGTCCTAGCGTTCCGTTTAGTGAATTCGTTGACCTACTGCGGGACACCAGCCCGACCAACGACGAGCAAAGAATGCCAGAGAACGACGACCATGACACGACAGCGGGGACAGACACGCCGCTCTGGCGCTTTGCCCTTGCACTCTGGCAACAGGACGCCGCCCGCGACCTCTGTCTGCAACTGCAGGAACAGGGCTGGAGTGTGACCCGGCTGCTCTGTGCGGGCTGGATGGCCCGCCAGGGGCGACACTACTCCGGTGCCGAGCCCGAGTCGCTTCAACAGTGGCGCCGGAATGTGACGGAGTCGATACGAAGCCTGAAGAAATCCCTGGGCAAATCGGATAGTCTGCTCGCCCCCCTGAGGGAGAGCCTGGCCAGGGCCGAACTGGAGGCCGAGCGCATCGAACTCTACCGGGCATGGCAGGCCCTGCGGGACAGCGACCCTGCCGACAGAACCCGCCCGGGGCATTCGATAACGGAGTCCAACCTCCGGCAGGCAGCCCCGGCAACCAACGGCAGCATCAACAGCATGACGGAGCCCATGATCAGACAACTGGCAAAGCTTATAGGCACCGTTCCCGCCGGGCAAAGTCAGCCACCAGGGAGTACGGAGCCATGACCCGCTGGCTGATCCGGCTTGCCTTTCCCGCACTGGGTCTGTTGGTGGCGCTGATCGTATACGGTGTCAGGGCACCTGAGTCCGCCCCCGAAAAGCCCGAGGAACCCAGGCAATCCAGGGCCATGCCGTCCTTCGAGGAACTGGTGCCGGCACCGGTGGTGCCGGAGGGGCCCGACATTGTCTTCAAGTGGCAGGATGACGATGGCAGCTGGCACTACGCCGACCAGCCCCCGAAGGAAGGGCCCTGGTATACCCTCGCGATCGAGTCCGGCCGGAAAACCCAGCCGGTCACCCCCGACAGCCCGGATCCGGCGGAAGAAGACCTGACGTCCCCCTACTCCGCCCCGTTTGCCCTGGAACCCCATTATCCGGAGAACGGTAGCTGATATTCCCACAAGCCGCCCCGACCGGTTTCAGGATTAAGACACCGTCAGTGGTATCAAAGCCTTAAAGGGGTTACCTTTGGCCTTCGTTATGACTCTTCAGACAACACAACCACTGCGACAGGAACCATCATGAAGAAATCGCTTATCGCCCTCTCTGTTGCCGGTATTCTTGCCGGATGCTCGGCAGGCACCCAGACGCCGGAAGTCACCCAGGCGCCGCTGGAAACCAACGGCGAGAAAGTCAGCTACGGCATGGGCATGGTATTCGCCGAACGCATGAAGAACGACCTGCCTGACCTGGAGCTGGACCAGTTCATCGAAGGCTTCCGCCAGGGTCACTCCGGCGAGGGCGAGCCCCGTCTCAGTCGGGAAGAGATCCAGCAGGCCATGATGGCCTACCAGCAGGAGCTGCAGGCAAAACAGCAGCAGGAAATGGATCAGGCCGCCACCGACAATCTGGAGAAAGGCGAAGCCTTCCTGGCGGAGAATGCCGAGCGGGAGGAGGTCATGACCACCGACTCCGGGCTGCAGTACGAGGTACTGGAAGAAGGCGATGGTGAAAAGCCCACCCCTGAGGATGAAGTGAAAGTTCACTACACCGGCGAGTTGCTTTCCGGCGAGGTGTTCGACAGCTCCCGTGAACGGGGCGACCCGGTCACCTTCCGCCTCAACCAGGTCATCGAGGGCTGGACCGAAGGGCTGCAGCTGATGAGCGAAGGCAGTCGCTACAAACTCTACATTCCCTCCGACCTGGCCTATGGCCCCGGCGGCAACATGAGCATCGGCCCCAACGAAACACTGGTATTTGATGTGGAACTGCTGGAAGTCAACCCGGAAGCAGCCGCGGAGTAATCCGCACGGGATTGAAGATACAAAAAAGGGGCAGCGAAGAACGCTGCCCCTTTTTTATGTTCGCTGTCCCGTCCGGTCAACTATCCGGTCACGGTCAACACGGTCAGGCCGAGGACGGCACCTTGCCGGCATGAACATTGTGCAGGTGCTCAATCAGGAAGTCCTCCAGCTCGAAACGGGTCTCCAGGGCCTCGCCCAGCCGGGACAGCTCCGCCATCAGATCATCCATTTCCGACTCGGAAGGCCGCTTGCCGTCCACCCGCTCGTTGAAGTCCAGTACCACCTCGGTGGTCTCGCTGATGCGGGGATAGACTCGACCGGCCAGTTCAATGCCGCCATCGTCAAATTCCCTGGCTTCCTGGATTAACTGCTCGTAGACCTCGAAATGCCCCGCCGAGGTGTAGTCCACCAGGATCTCGCAAAGCCGCTCAAGCTTGTTGCCCAGGTCCTCGGATGGTGTACTCCTGGCCGTATCCGAAAGGTCACAGTAATGGACCAGCAGTTCCTGGCGCTCCTTCAACCAGCGGTCAATCAGCTGATGGACGCCTCCCCAGCGTTCCTTCGCGTCGCGGCAATTGTCTAACATGGTGCCTCCCGGGCAGATTTATTATTGGCCTGTACAGCCGATGTTGACGTAGTGTCCCGTGTCCACGTGAACCAAGTTACCCCAATTCCGATCAGCCGGGCAAGCATCAAAAAACACGCCATAAACGACAACGCCCCGCGGGTGTGGCGGGGCGCTGGTACCTAGCCTGGCAGCATGGATCAGCGGGCGGTGGAACCCACCCTGATCAGGCCGAACAGGATGCCCAGGGAGGCCACCACGATCAGGGTGAAGAACATCGCGGTCCACCCCGGGATGCTGATGCCCAGGAAGGTCCACGCCACCTTGGCGCAGTCGCCGGTACCCTTGATCGCCATGGCCAGAACATCCATCAGCGGGAACATCTCCAACATGAAATCCACGGATCCGCCACAGGCAGGCACCTGGTCCGCCGGCAGGCTCTGGAGCCACAACTGGCGGCTGGCCAGACCAATCCCCGCCCCCGCCGACAGGGCCAGCAGAAAACCGTAGAGTCGACCGCCTATGTCGCCGGGATTATGGACCACCGCGACCAGGCTCACCGCTGCCACCGCCATGAACGCAAAACGCTGCAGCCAGCACAGGGGGCAGGGCTCCAGGCCCATGACATATTCCATATAGAAGGCCACAGCCAGCAGCCCGGCGGACACCAGGAACGCAAAGAGAAACACCAACCTGCGCATACAACTCCTTCCTCCTGTCAAAGACCGGTTCCGCGCCCGCCAATGGCTGCATCAACCGGCGGGGCCTGCTATTCTGCGGACCAGACTTCCAATTAAAGTGAACCAAGAACGCCGATGATGAATCGACCCTTTGCCCTCTGGACAACCCTGCTGCTGACCTGTGCCCTGTCATTCCCGGCCCTGGCCGCCGATGAACCCGCGGATGGGGATGAAGCCACCACAGAGTCCTTCACCGAGTACGTGGAAATGACACCACCGTTCGTCACCCATGTTGGCGAACCCACTGAGAGCCCTGCCTACCTCAAGGCCGAGGTCAGCCTTCGGGTTGGTACCGAAACCGCCAGGGATGCCATTGAAACCCACATGCCGCGCCTGCGCCATGAACTGGTCATCCTTTTTGGCGAACAGGCCGACCTCGACACACTGGCCAGCACCGAGGGCCAGAGTGCCGTGCGGCAGGAAGCCCTCAAGCGTCTGAACCAGGTGCTCGCAGACCAGCAGACCGGCGAGGAGATCGTGGACGTACTGTTCACGTCTTTTGTGATTCAGAGACGCTAACGGCAACTGGGACCGTCAACTAGCCAGATAGTTCTCCAGGAATCCGGCAAACGTGCCGGTATCCTCCCGCTCCATGGCCCGCTGGTCGTCCAGGGAGGCCCGGGTCATGCGCTCGAATTCCGCCCTGACCTGCTCGTCCGGCACTGCATCCCGCAGCGACTTCTGGTGCCCGGCGGACAGCGCGAGGGTCCATTCCCGGTGCCCCTGCCCGGTCTCTTCCATGGCGCCCAGGACCCGGGCCGATGGCAGCAGTGCCGGCTGTTCCAGCTTCTGGCGCTGGACGTCCAGGGCTTCCCGGTACACCTTGCCCCCCTGCCAGTGATCAAGCTTTTCCGCCAGCCACTGCAGTTCGTCCAGGGCCTCGGCGGCCGCCGCCATGATGGGTGTTGAGCGATCACAACGATTGATCCGCAGCTCCGGATTACGGCCCTCGTTGACCACATCCTTGTAGTTGTCGTCCAGCCGCTCGCACTCGGCGTCACCAATGCGCGGGCTGTCCTTGAGCAGGCAGCCCAGCAGGAACAGGTCCAGGAAATCCACCTGGGGGGCATTCAGACCCACGGGCGAGAACGGGTCCAGGTCCAGGCAGCGCACCTCGATGTATTCCACGCCCCGGGTATCCAGGGCCTGGATGGGCTTCTCCCCCCGCTCCGTGGTGCGCTTGGGCCGCACGGCACTGTAATACTCGTTCTCGATCTGGAGGATGCTGGTGTTGATCTGGATGAACTGGTCGCCCCGGCGGGTACCGATCTTCTGGTATTCCGGCCAGTCGGTGTGGATGGCCCGGTCCAGGGTCTCGGTGTAGGTCTTCAGTTCGTTGAAACAGATGTTCAGGGACGACTGGGCATTGTTGTGGTACCCCAGGTCCCCCATGCGCAGGGAAGTGGCATGGCGACCGAACCAGGAGTCGTTACCCAGGGGCGCGAGCTGGTGCTTCACGTCCCTCACGAAGCTGGCATCCAGGGCCGGAGAGGCGCCGAAGAGCAGCATCAATAGCCAGCTTTGGCGGCGGAAGTTGCGGATCAGCCAGAAGTACTGGTCCGACTTGAAGTCCTTGAGAGACTGGCGGTTTTCCAGAACATCCTGCCAAGTCTGCCAGAAGCTGTCCGGCAGCGACAGGTTGTAGTGGGCCCCGGCGATGCTCTGCATCATGCGACCGTAACGCACCGCCAGGCCCTGACGGTAGACGTGCTTGAGCTGGCCGATATGGGAGCTGCCATACTCGGCAATGGGAATGCTGGGATCGCCGTCCAGGCCACAGGGCATGCTGGCGGACCAGAGCACCTCGTCCCCCAGGTGCTGGTGCACGAACCAGTGAATATCCCGCAGCGAGGCCAGCATCTCTTCGGTGCTGCGACACACCGGCGTGATCAGCTCCAGCAACGACTCGGAATAGTCGGTGGTAATGCGGGGGTGGGTCAGCGCCGAGCCCAGTGCTTCAGGGTGCGGCGTCTGGGCGATAAACCCGTTGCGGTCAACCCGCAGTCCTTCCTTCTCGGCTCCCTTCAGGAAACCGTCCCAGTCACTGGCCGTCAGCTGTGAAAACAGCGCCTGGCGTGATGCACCCATGGTTGACTCCTCTGATCACCAGGTAAACGGCCTGCTTGCCGTTCCGGACAACGTTTCGGAGCTTCTGGAAAGGGCCCGGACCATTTGATGGGCCCAGGACGTTTTCGGAAGCTTCAGGGCATATGGGGGCAATTGCCCCCAACTCAATAGTTAGCGCTTGATAGTCAGCGCTTGTCCTTGGCTGACGCCAGTGCCTGTGCCAGCGCACCGGCCATGGCTCCCTGGGGCTGTTGCTGCGGCTTGCCGCGACCATTCTGGCGGTTGCCGGCCTGCCTCGGCTTGCGGTCGCCCTGCCCCCGTTGCGGCCGGTTGCTCTCGCCAGGCTTGTCATCCAGCCGCATGGACAGGCCAATGCGCTTGCGGGGGATATCCACTTCCATCACCTTGACCTTGACGATATCGCCAGCCTTGACCACCTCGCGGGGGTCCTTGACGAAGTCATGGGACAGGGCCGAGATATGCACCAGGCCGTCCTGGTGGACACCGATATCCACGAACGCCCCGAAATTGGTGACGTTGGTTACCGAGCCTTCCAGGGTCATGCCCGGCTTCAGGTCGTTCAGGGTTTCCACCCCTTCCTGGAAACTGGCAAAACGGAACTCCGGACGCGGGTCCCGACCCGGCTTCTCCAGCTCCGCGATGATATCGCGGATGGTGGGAACACCGAACTGGTCGGTCACGTAATCATTCGGATCCAGGGAACGCAGGAAGCTGACATCACCGACCAGGTCGGCCACCTTACGGTTGTTCCTCGCGGCAATGGCTTCCACCACGCCGTAGGCTTCCGGATGCACGGCGGACCGGTCCAGCGGGTTCTCCCCCTGGCTGATCCGCAGGAAGCCGGCGGCCTGCTCGAAGGTCTTCGGCCCCAGGCGCGGCACCTCCAGCAACTGCTGGCGGCTGCGGAAGCCACCGTTGCGACTGCGGAAATCAATGATGTTCTCGGCGGTGCCGGGATTAAGGCCGGATACCCGGGCCAGCAGTGGTGCGGAGGCGGTGTTCAGGTCCACCCCGACGCCGTTGACACAGTCTTCCACCACCGCGTCCAGGCTGCGGGCCAGTTGCACCTGGGAGACATCGTGCTGGTACTGACCCACGCCGATGGACTTGGGCTCGATCTTGACCAGTTCCGCCAGCGGGTCCTGCAGGCGGCGGGCGATGGACACGGCACCGCGGATGGTCACGTCCAGGTCCGGCAGTTCACGGGAGGCGAACTCGGAGGCGGAATAGATCGAGGCACCGGATTCACTGACCACAATGCGGTTGAGCTTCAGCTCCGGGTAACGTTTGCACAGGTCCGCCACCAGCTTCTCGGTTTCCCGGGAGGCGGTGCCGTTGCCGATGGCCACCAGCTCTATGTTGTACTTGCGGCACCATTTCGCCATCTGCTCGATGGACGGGTCCCACTGATTCTTCGGGGCGTGGGGATAGATGGCGCCATGCCCCGCTACCTGCCCGGTACCGTCGATGATGGCCACCTTGACCCCGGTACGCAGCCCCGGGTCCAGGCCCAGGGTGGCCCGCGGGCCGGCGGGAGCCAGCAGGAGCAGGTCTTTCAGGTTATTGGCGAACACCTGGATGGCCTCGGCTTCGGCGGCTTCGCGCACCTGGGCCATCAGATCGGTTTCCAGTTGGGTGGACAGCTTGACCCGCCAGGTCCAGCGCACCACCTCTGCCAGCCAGCGGTCCGCCGGGCGACCGTTGTCGCGGATGTGCCAGTGGGCGGCAATCTTCGCTTCCGCCGGATGCGGCACGCGGCGATCCTCGCTTTCTCCCTCCACGGCGATACCGTAGGTGAGGATGCCCTCGTTGCGGCCCCGGAGCACGGCCAGGGCCCGGTGGGACGGCATCTTCTTGAGGGGTTCCCGGTGGTCGAAGTAGTCCCGGAACTTGGCCCCCTCGCTCTCCTTACCCTCGATAACGGAGACTTTCAGCTCACCGTCGTTCCACAGGTAATCCCGCAGCCGGCCCAGCAGTTCGGCATCCTCGGCGAAACGTTCCATCAGGATATTGCGGGCACCTTCCAGGGCGGCCTTGGTGTCTTCCACGCCGGCTTCCGGGTTGAGGTAACCGGCGGCCACCGCCTCCGGATCCTGGGTCGGATCGTCGTACAGGGTATCCGCCAGGGGTTCCAGCCCCGCCTCGCGGGCAATCTGGGCCTTGGTGCGGCGCTTGGGCTTGTAGGGCAGGTAGAGATCTTCCAGGCGGTTCTTGGTGTCCGCCTCATCAATGGCCGCCTTGAGCTCATCGGTCAGTTTACCCTGCTCGTCGATGCTCTTGAGGATGGTATCCCGGCGCTCCTCCAGCTCCCGCAGGTACCTCAGGCGCTCCTCCAGGTTACGCAACTGGCTGTCATCCAGGGCGCCCGTCACCTCCTTACGGTAGCGGGCGATGAAAGGCACGGTGGCGCCTTCGTCCAGCAGGGCAATAGTGGCGTTTACCTGTTGTTCACGGACACCGAGTTCTTCGGCAATACGAGCGGGGATACGGATCATTCTGTGTTACCTGAAAGGGGGAATCCCTGGCTGCCACGGCAGTGGGAGATCCCTGACTGTTTTGGATCAAGGGGCAAAAGGTACAGGGCCTTACTCCGGCAGGCAAGCCAGGCGATTACGGTCGTGCAGGAAAGTGATCAGGTCGGACCAGGGCATGGGGCGAGCGTAGTAGTAGCCCTGCACCTCATCGCAGTGCTGATTCCGCAGGAACTCGAGCTGACCCTCGGTTTCCACACCTTCCGCCACCACACTCATCTGCAGGCTGTGGGCCAGGCTGATGATGGCGCGGATGATGTGTTCCGAATCCCCGGACTGGCCCAGGGCCTGCACGAACGACTTGTCGATCTTCACCAGCGAGATGGGCAAATGCTGGAGGTTGGTGAGTGACGAATAACCGGTGCCGAAGTCATCCAGGGCAAAGCTGATACCGAGCTGGCTCAGTTCCCGCAGGCAGCGCTGGGCATAGTCCGGGTCATGCATCATGGCGCTTTCGGTGAGTTCCAGCTCCAGCAGCGTGGTGTCCACATTGGCATTGAAGATGATGCGGAAGATGGTTTCGGTCATCTTGCGGTCGTGGAACTGCCGGAACGACAGGTTAACCGCGACCACCAGACCCGGGAAGCCAAGATCGGCGGCTTCCCGCAGGCGCTGGCAGGCCTGTTCGATCACCCAGTAACCGATGGGCACGATCAGGCCGCTGCGCTCGGCGGCGGGAATGAACTCGTCGGGCATGACCAGGCCCCGGGTGGGGTGGTTCCAGCGGATCAGGCACTCCACACCGCGCACCTCAGCGGTGATCAGGTCAATGCGGGGCTGGTAGTAGAGCTCCAGCTCCCCGGCCCGGAGGGCGTTACGCAGGTCTCCTTCCAGCTTGAGCTGGTGGCCGGCGGAAATGTGCAACTGGCGATTGTAGAAACGGTAGCTGGTACCGGCGTCGCGCTTGGCCTCGAACATGGCACGGTTGGCCCGGCGTAGCAGGGTCTCCGGGGTATCGCCGGCTTCCGGGAAGGTGGACACCCCCAGGCTGGCGGTCACCCCCACCATATTGCCGCCCACATTCACCGGCTCACCCAACACACCCACCAGCTTGCGGACGATGTGGGACAGGTCCAGGGAGTCATCCACATTCTCGGCGATCACCGCCAGTTCGTCACCGCCGATGCGCATCAGCGAGTCCACCCGGCGCATAACCTGGCGCAGGCGCTCCGCCAGCTTGAGCACGAGTTCGTCGCCCCGCCGATAGCCCAGGGATTCGTTCACCGTACGGAAGTCATCAATGTTGATATGGATCAGCGCCAGTCGGTGATCACCCCGCTCCGCCCGCAGGATGGCCTGCTGTAACCGGTCGAAGAACAGGTTGCGGTTGATGAAGCCGCTGGCCACCTCCCGGCCAAGCTGGCCTCCGGCACTGTCCTCCAGTTGCCGGCGGAACCAGACACAGCGCACCGCACGCCCCAGGGCCCATCGGTCCAGGCGGCCCTTGCTCAGGTAATCGGCGGCGCCACTGGCCAGCAGTTCCGCAGTGACGTCATCCTCGCTGGCTGCGCCGAGGGCAATCACCGGCTTTTCATTACCCGCCACGGACAGGTATTGCAGGAACCCGGCGCCGGAACCGGCATGGAAAGTGGCATCCCAGAGCAACACATCAAAATGGGCATTGTTGAGCAGGTCTCCCACGGCGTCGGGGTCCGGACACCAGGTCAGTTCCGGTACAAAGTCTCCGTGGCCACGGAGCATGCTGCCGTACCAGAGATAGTCGGTTTGTTCCCCGGTCAGGACCAGGATTCGCAGGTTATCGGACTGCATGAAGATTCAGGTGCTCTCTTGATCCGGAGCGTCGCCGCTGCAGGCTCCCGAGGAAACCGTCACGGCCATCATCCGGGAGGTGTCATATCGCCCCACACCAGTCTCCTTAACACTGGTGTCAGCGACTCCGTCCCGCATTTCCATGATTCAGACTAAAAGATAGCCGAAAGCCAGGGAAGATACAGGTTTTACTCTCAGGTAGAATACGCCTTTATGCTATAGGAGCCTCTGACCAGCTCCTGAATCGCCTCTGCTCGCCGCAACGTTCCGAAAGGTGGACGCTTCCGTCAAGTCACGCCCTGATTGTGCATGGCCCCGGAAGCCAGAGGCAATCGCTGAATTGTGCAGAGGCCCCATCATCCCGCGCCAGGTGAAATGTGTCACAACTGAACCCGCGTCAACGCGAAGCCGTCCACTACATCGATGGCCCCCTGCTGGTACTGGCCGGGGCCGGCAGTGGCAAGACCAGCGTGATCACCCGCAAAATCGCCTACCTCATCGAGCAGGCAGGCATCCCGGGGCGACATATTGCCGCAGTGACCTTTACCAACAAGGCGGCCCGGGAGATGAAGGAACGGGTCGGCAAGCTGGTGGACCGCAAGCTGACCCGGGGCCTGACGGTTTCCACCTTCCATAACCTGGGCATGCACATCATCCGTGAGGAGCTGGCCCACCTGGGCTACCACCCGGGCTTCTCCATTTTCGATGCGGAAGACGCCAAGGCCCTGCTGCAGGACCTGATGCTGCGTGAAGCCAGCGCCGATGCCGGTGACGAGCTGGCTGACATCCAGAACACCATCTCCACCTGGAAGAACGACATGAAGGGTCCGCAGGACGCCTGGAGCAAGGCGGCGGACGAGCGTGAGCAACGTATCGCGCTGATCTACAAGAGTTACCAGCAGTACCTGAAGGCCTACAACGCGGTGGATTTCGATGACCTGATCCTGCTGCCGGTGCAGTTGTTCCGCACCGTGCCCGAGGCCCTGGCCAAGTGGCGCCGCAAGATCCGCTACATGCTGGTGGACGAGTACCAGGACACCAACCTGTGCCAGTACGAACTGGTCAAGCTGCTGGTGGCGGAACGGGCCGCCTTTACCGTGGTGGGCGATGATGACCAGTCCATCTATGCCTGGCGCGGGGCGCGACCGGAAAACCTGGTCCAGCTCAAGGAGGACTTCCCCAGCCTGAAGATCGTCAAGCTGGAGCAGAACTACCGCTCCACCTCCCGTATCCTGCGCTGTGCCAACGAGGTCATTGCCAATAACCCCCACGTGTTCGAGAAGGCCCTGTGGAGTGACCACACCATTGGCGACGAACTGCGCATCGTGCGCTGCCGCAACGAGGATGCCGAGGCCCAACGGGTAGCCTCCGAGATTATCGATCAGAAGCTGAAGAAAGGTCTGCAGTTCCGGGATTTTGCCGTGCTCTACCGGGGTAACCATCAGGCCCGGCTGCTGGAGATGAAACTGCAGGCATTCCAGATTCCTTACCGCATTTCCGGCGGCCAGTCGTTCTTCTCCAAGAACGAGATCCGCGATGCCATGGCCTACCTGCGGCTGCTGATCAACCCGGATGACGATGCCGCCTTCCTGCGGGTGGTCAACGTGCCCCGGCGGGAGATTGGCCCGCGCACCCTGGAACAACTGAGCCACTACTCGCGATCCCGTGACATCAGCATGCACCGGGCCCTGGACGAAATGGGCGTGGAAACCCATGTCACCGAGAAGGGCCTGGACCGACTGCGGCGCTTCCGCCACTGGGTGGAAGCCACCTGCCGCCGGCTCTATGAAGAGGACCCGATACCGGTTCTGAAGCAGCTATTCACCGATATTGAGTATGAGGAATGGCTGCACCAGCACGCCAGCAGCCCCAAGGCCGCCGAGCGGCGGATGGAGAATATCTGGTACCTGATCGAGTCGGTCCAGCGCATGCTCGACAATGACAAGGGCACCGCCAATGAAACCACCATCGAGGACGCCATCAGCCGCCTGATCCTGCGGGACCTGATGGAGCAGCAGGAGGAAGAGGACGACAGCGACAAGGTGCAGCTGCTGACCCTGCATGCCTCCAAGGGGCTGGAGTTTCCCCACGTCTTCATCATGGGCCTGGAGGAGGAAATCCTGCCCCACCGCTCCAGCATTGAGGAAGGCAACATAGAGGAAGAGCGTCGGCTGATGTACGTAGGTATCACCCGGGCCCGGGAAACGCTCACACTGACGTTTGCGGCCCAACGTCGCCAGTACGGCGAGAAGATCGAGACCATTCCCAGCCGGTTCCTGGACGAACTGCCGGAGGGCGATGTCCTGCGGGAAGGGATGGGCGACCTGGACCAGGAAGCCAACCAGCAGAAGGGCAAGGCCACGCTGAGTGCGCTATTGGGAGACCTGGAAGGGTAAGCGGAGTAAGGCAGAAAACGGGCCAGCGCATGGCGCCGGCCCGTGAATGATGTTACTGGACTTCGTTCACCATATGCTCAACGGCAGCCTGGATTTCCTCATCGGAACAGCCGCTGCAACCACCCTTCGGCGGCATGGCATTGAAGCCGTTGATAGCATGATCAACCAGGGTTTCCAGGCCCTTGTCGACCCGGGCGCCCCAGGCATCGGCATCACCGAATACCGGCGCACCCGCCACACCGGAAGCGTGGCAACTCTGGCAGGAAGAACTGTAGACCTCTTCACCGGAACGGGGCCCATCACTGGATGCGGCAGCCGGCGCCGCGGTGCCACATTCCTCACCTTGGAGGCAGACTTTGCCAACCGGCGCGATGCGCTCGCGGATCTGATCCTCGACACTCGCCATTACAGCGCCAGCGGTCAGGCCGAATGCAACCAGTACGGCCGCCAGAACTTTCGTTATTTTCACAGTGCACCTCTCATCAGAGCCTATTGGGAAGCCAGACGTTGTACAGGGCGGATATCCAGAGGCCCCCAAAGTTATATGTGGGCGCATTATAGCGGGTGAAGCCGGGCAAAAAAACCAACAAACCGCTAAGATGGGTCGGAGTATCCCGGTAGCCGCTTCCAACAGACAACCACAGGACCTCCATGACAGACAGACCTTCCCAGGAAACCCATCCGTGGCGTAAACCACTTGTTGTCATCGAGACGCTCGCCCTGGTCGTGCTGATTGGCTCGATGGCGCTGCTGGGCCGCCAGGGATCGGAAGGCGATCCGGTTCACGCGGCCTGGCTACTGTTGCCCGCCGTCGCCAGCCTGGTGGTGTTCCTGTGCTTCCTGGGGCTGATGTACCTTCGCTGGATCGCGTCTGCCGGAGGCACTGCAGGCCGTCGCCAGAAACTGCTATTCTCACTACTGGCGCTGACCCTGCTGGGATTGTGGGCCTATGCCATTGCCCAGACATGGCATAGCCTGCCCTAGTTTTCCGTCTGTGAACTCAATAACCCGGACACTTGGTAATGCCCGGTTCATACCCCCTTCACACCATGACGTCCATACTCCAGATTCATTGCCGAAAGGATCCCACATGATAGAACGCACACTGGCGGCAGTCGTGATCACCATGATCGGCGCCGGATGGCCCCCGGAGGCATCGGCCCAGGAAAACGAGAAAAAGCCCGGGGAAAACCTGCCGGAACTGGCCCAGGACGTGGAGCAGAAAAAGGAAGAAGTCGACAGGAACACCACTGGCGACAGGGCAATGAAGCAGGAGGTGGAAGAGTACGAGGCCCGGGAAAAACTGATCGGCAGCCTGATTGGCGGCTTCGTGCCCTACAAGCCCACTTATATCCTGCCCTACACCTACGTGGATAACCCGAACCAGAACCCCACCAGCCCGACCCTGGGGGAGGCAAGCTATGATGCCCGCCTGCAGAGCGAGGAAGCCAAGTATCAGATCAGTTTCCGGGTGCCCCTGTTCACCGGAATACTGGATGACAGCACCACACTCTGGTTCGGCTATAGCCAGAAGTCATTCTGGCAGGTCTATAACACCGAGGATTCCGCCCCCTTCCGGGAGACCAACTACGAGCCCGAGATCTTCCTGCGCCAGCGGCTGGGCTGGGACATCGGTCCCGGCGAGGTCACCAGCGTCGCCCTTGGCCTCAACCATCAGTCCAACGGCCAGTCGGAACCCCGCTCAAGGAGCTGGAACCGCATCAGGGGCAGCGTCGCCTATGCCTACGATCGCTGGCTGTTCATGGTCAGCCCCTGGTACCGATTGCCGGAAGACGAGAGCGACGACGACAATCCGGATATCGAGGAGTACCTGGGCTACGCCGACTACCTTGCGGTGTATAAATGGAATGACAACCATGTGCTCTCTGCCAGGCTGATGAACAACCTGCAGGAGGATGACAACCGGACCTCCGTGGAGCTGGGCTACAGCTTCCCCATGGGCAACACCATCAAGGGCTACATCCAGTACTACAACGGCTATGGCGAGAGCCTGATTGACTACAACGAACGCACCCACCGGATCGGTATCGGCATTATGCTGAACGACTGGCTGTAAGGAGAGAGGGGCAAATTCAGTGTCGGCCCCAACAGTCCCCCTCCCTTGGCGGGAGAGGGACTTTAGAAGGTCAGCTGTTCAGCCGGTCCATCTCCGCCAGCAATTCGGCGGTCTTCTGCTCCATCAGCGCCTTGTCAGCCCGTGACTCCACGTTAAGCCTCACCACCGGCTCGGTGTTGGACATGCGCAGGTTAAAGCGCCATTCCGGAAACTCGATGCTGACCCCATCCACATGATTCACAGACACGGCATCACCCGCGTAGGCCTCCTCGATGGCCTGGATCACCTTTGCCGGATCATGGATGGTCCGATTGATCTCGCCGCTGGCCGGGTAGGCCTCGATCCGGGCATCGATCAGTGACGACAGGGGCTGTCCCGACTGACACAGGCGCTCCGCCACCAGCAGCCAGGGAATCATGCCACTGTCGCAGTAGGCGAAGTCACGGAAATAGTGGTGGGCGCTCATCTCGCCGCCGTAGACGGCATCCTCGTCCCGCATGCGTTGCTTGATGAAGGCGTGGCCGGTCTTGCTCTGCACCGCCTCGCCACCGGCGGCCTTCACCAGATCCAGGGTATTCCAGGTCAGCCGTGGGTCATGGATCACCTTCCCGCCACCGGTCTTGCGCAGGAACTGGTCCGCCAGCAGGCCGACGATATAGTACCCCTCAATGAATCGGGCATTCTCGTCGAAGAAGAAACAGCGGTCGAAATCACCGTCCCAGGCAATGCCCATGGCCGCCTTGTGTTCCAGCACCGCCTCGGCGGTCACCGCCCGATTCTCCTGCAGGATGGGGTTGGGCACACCATTGGGAAAGCTGCCATCCGGCTCGTGGTGGAGTTTGATGAATTCGAACGGCAGGTGTTCCTCCAGGGCATCCACTACCAGGCCAGCGCCGCCATTGCCCGCATTCACCACGATTTTCAGGGGTTTCAGGGAGCCGGCATCGATATAACCCAGCAGGTGGTCCACGTAAGGCGCCATGACCTCCAGGGGCTCATGGCTGCCCTGCTCCGGCGCATCGGCGAAGGGTTCCAGCACCCGGTCACGGATCTCGTTAAGACCATTGTCGGAACTGATAGGACGGGACTCCGGCCCCACCATTTTCATACCATTGTGGTCCTTGGGGTTGTGGCTGGCCGTCACCATGATGCCGCCGTCCATCCCGAAATGGCTGGTGGCAAAGTAGACATGCTCGGTACCACACAGACCGATATCAAAGACATCCGCCCCGGCGGCCATCAGGCCGGAACTGAGGGCATCGGCAATTTCCGGGCTGGACTCCCGGATATCGTAACCAACGATTACCTTGCGGGCGCCGGTCACCTCCACATAGGCCCGACCGATCTTTTCAGCCAGGGTGGCATTGAGCTGGTCCGGTACGCGCCCGCGCAGGTCGTAGGCTTTAAAACAGGACAGGTCCATGGCGACTGTTTCTCCCAGTTGGTCTGCGGTATGGATTCGAGTGATCGCCCGTTACTCGGGTATAAGAACATCAGGCAACAACCGGGCCCATTCTAGCCCCTTACCTGTGACAGCGGCAGGAAATAGCTGAAAAATGAAGAAATAGAAACCCGGCGGATGCTGCCGGACGGGGATAGTAGGGCCATTGGCGCGCATTGCGCACGCCAATGGTGCCCGGTGGCAGCGGCTTACTCCGCGGCGCCGGACTGAAGCTGGATATAGTTCTGGATGCCCATCTGGTCGATCTGCTCCAGTTGGGTTTCCAGCCAGTCGATATGCTCTTCCTCGCTATCGAGGATGCTGCGAAACAGCATACGGCTGGTGTAGTCCTGGACCTGCTCACAGTAGACAATGGCTTCTTTCAGGTCCTTGTGAGCGGTCATCTCCAGCTTGAGGTCGCACTCAATCATTTCCTGGACATTCTCGCCGATCAGCAGCTTGTTCAGGTCCTGCAGGTTGGGCAGGCCCTCCAGGAACAGGATCCGCTCGATAAGCTGATCCGCATGCTTCATCTCGTCGATGGACTCCTCATATTCCTTGTCCGCGAGCTTGCTGATGCCCCAATCCTTGTACATGCGGGAATGCAGGAAATACTGGTTAATGGCGGTCAGCTCGTTCCCCAACACCTTGTTCAGATGCTGAATGACTTTCTTGTCACCTTTCACGGCCGGGGTCTCCTCATCCTGTTATCGGTTATCCACTGTCAGGCAGCGGACTTTGGATAAGGATAACCCCTATTCCGGAGAGAAAAAATCGCGTAAGAGAATGGTTTACGTTTGATACAGGGCATCGACAACGCCCGGAAGGGAGCGTTGTTTCAGGCCGGCTGGGCGAGCATATCCGCCAGGGCGAGGTAATCGGATGACCGGCTTTCCCGAAGGATTTCCCGGGCGGTGCAGGCACAGCGTCCGCACTGGCGCCCCACTCCCAGCTCCTTGCCCAGTTGTCGCATGGAACTGATGCCATTTTCAGCCGCTTCGCGGATTTCCCGATCGGTCACACCGGTGCAGAGGCAGACGTACATAGATAGAAACTCACACGCCGATTAAAGTTAGTGATAATTATTGTTATTCGCAGGAGAGATTGCAACCCAATTGAGAAAATTTGTACAAATCGTCACAGAACGGTGCCCGCTCCGGAAATCCGCTACACTCTGCTCCATCCAGAGACCCGACCGGAGCATGCCATGGCCCTCAAAGCCACCGTATTCAAGGCAACCCTGAGCATTGCCGACATGGACCGCCACTACTACGCGGACCACCACCTCACCATCGCCCGGCACCCGTCGGAGACCGATGAACGCATGATGGTGCGACTGCTGGCCTTTGCCCTGAACGCCGACGAGCACCTGGAATTCACCCGTGGCCTGAGCACCGATGATGAACCCGACCTGTGGCGCAAGCACCTGACCGGGGACATCGAACACTGGATAGAAGTGGGGCTGCCGGAGGAAGACCGGATCCGCAAGGCCTGCAACCGTGCCGACCGGGTGACCATCTACGTCTATGGCGGACGTGCCATGCCCGTATGGTGGGAGAAACACCACAACCGCCTGGGCCGTTTCGGGCACCTCCAGGTCATCGCCCTGGAACAGGACAGCACCGACGCCCTGGCGGAACTGGCTGACCGATCCATGACATTGCAGGTGAATATCCAGGACGGCGAGGTCACGATCAGTGACGAGTCCCGGGTGGTAAGCCTTGAACCCAGGACACTCAAACGGGTGTAACTCCGAGACCAACGGAAATCGCGGTCAGAAGTGAATGCCCACCATCTCCCGGGACCGGCGCCGAACGGGAAAACCCTGGCTTTCCAGCAGGGTCACCAGCTCCCGGGAGTCCCGGGGATTGAGGAAATCCGCCAGCGGCACCTCCTCCCCGTTGCAGCACAGACAGATCCGCTCCCGAAGCCAGGGATGGGGCTTCTCATCCAGCAGGATACGGACCGACGGACGCGGCCAGTCCCACTGCTGCTCGCAGTGCTCGTGCCCCTTTTCGAGCCGCACCCGGGACGGCCCAAAGGTAATGACCTCCTGACGACAACACTTGCGGGCGGTATACCAAAGCCCGGCCCCCACCGCGACCAGCTCCATCCCGGCAAAGGGAATGACCAGCCAGGCGCCCGCCAGACTCATGCCCACCACCACGATGGACGTCAGCAACACCAGCCCGAGCCACACCCGCACCAATGCCGGCCAACTGATGGAGCGGTTGGGGGTGAGGCGGTAACGCATGCCGTCGCTGTCGGATAAGCGCTCAATCATGGGAAAACCCACCGGGGCTTCGCCCGAACGATTGCCTTTTATCAAGTATACGCGATGACGACAAAACGGTTTCAAGGAGGGCTGGACAGAGTAACGCTGCGCAAGTAAGATTGCGCACTCGAAATTGACGCATACAGCGCCCGTTTCTTCCGCCCGTAGCTCAGCTGGATAGAGCGTTGCCCTCCGGAGGCAAAGGTCTCAGGTTCGAATCCTGACGGGCGGGCCATCTTATACAAAAGGGCCCCGCCAAGTGCGGGGCTTTTTTGTGGGATATGGATCGCCCGTTAGTCTTGGTGAGAACCTCCGTTCGACAAACGGCAATAGCCGTTTGGGTGCCGCAGCGTAGGCGGGGCGAAGCCCCAAAGGCAATCTGAGTCCATCCTGCCCCCTCAGGCAACTGAGGTGCATTGTATAAACCCCTTTTGTTCAAGTTGCTCCGCTCCCAATTTGCTGGGGCCATTGTTCCCAAATGGCCTGTGTGAGAACGCAGGCCTTTTATTTGGCTCTGTCCAAATTGTGCCCGTGGTTTGTCCACGTAATTAGCGGCATTTCCTTCAACACAACACGCTGACCCTTGCACTGAATGCCTGCCATTTACCTGAACACAACAGAAAAAGGTAAATGGCAGGCATTTCTATGGCTCCGGCTGCAAAGAGGAAAATCATTATTAGCCAGCTATAGTTAAGGTCTTGGCGGGATGACTATTGAGTCAATCCCATCAACAGTCAGCATCTCGATAAAAACAACTTAAGGAACGCATTCCATGAAACGAACAACAACGCCCCTCATGGCAACAATTCTCGCAGGCGCTTTACTAGGCGCAAACGCACCAACCGGGTTCGCAAACGAAGACTGGCAGAACTCAAAGTGGGGCAAAGACGATACGATTGGCGCCGCCAATTACCTGTCCGCAGACCATATCCTGGAAGCGACAAGTTTGGTCACTGAGGGCAAGGCCTACTCTCTGGGTGTGGAACTGAATCGTGACTTCCCAGCGTATGGCACGCGTTTCTTCGACATTACCGTGATGGAACCCAGGGCCGGCGGCCAGGCTATCGGACCCACCAAGCTGACCAGTACTGATGACATTCTGCATACCTGGTTGGGCATTGGCAGTCAGATTGACGGCTTTGGCCATATTGGTATCGATCACAAACACTACAACGGACTGGCAGCCGAAGACATCGTGGCTGTTGATGGCCTGAAAAAACTGGGCACCGAGGGTATTCCGCCGATTGTCACCCGTGGCGTGCTTCTGGACATGGCCGAGCACTTCGGCCAGGACATGTTGACAGAGGGACAGGGTTTCAACAGCGAAGAAATACGCGCTGCAGCGGAAGCCCAGGGTGTGACGATTCAGGAGGGAGACGTGGTGCTTTTCCATACCGGCTGGCTCAGCCTGGTGGGTAACGACAATGAGCGATTTGGAAAGGCTGAGCCGGGCCTCGGTGTCGATGGAGCGAAATACCTGGCTGGCCAGGGCGTCGTTGCCGTCGGGGCCGATACCTGGGGCCTTGAGGTCATTCCTTTCGAAGACGGCACTGGCGTGTTCGAAGTCCATCAAACACTGTTGGCCAAGAACGGTGTCTACATCCTCGAGAACATGAACACCGCTGAGCTAGCCAAGGATAATGTGCATGAATTCATGTTTGTCCTGGGCCAACCCAAGGTAAAAGGCGCCGTACAGATGATGGTGAACCCGATCGCCATCAAGTGACCGCTGACAGATAACACATTTGACATTGGCCCCGTTCTTCAAAAAAGGACGCGGGCCGCTTATCCGTGACTCAGAAAGGTTACACCTGCGCTTTCCTGTCCTGCCCCGGGGGTGCCGTCATAGATGTCCTGCAGAACGCCACCGGGCCAATCAATCATTTGACACTCTTTTACGGTTCACACCAATCTGCGCATTGCAACTGTCAATTATTGTGACATGATTCACATTACGTTTTCAGGCATCCAAAAGGAAGTGAACGATGCGTCCACCACAAAGGGACTATCTCCGTCCTGACCTTATCAGTGTCGAGGAACATTCAGATCTGCGCCGATCCCTCCGGATATCACCCGCAGGACTGCATGCCGAAGTTGCCTTTGAATCCTCTCCCCAGCCGAGGGAATGTCACTGCCTTAACATCAGCCACCACGGTATTGCCCTGCTCTGCGACCTGACGGACGTGATTCCGGGGGAAAGGGCCCTCCTGACTCTCTGGAACCGCGCCACTATGCTCAGGGACGTGCCGGGAACGGTCATTCGTGTCGAAGTCGCCCGGCAGTTTACCAGGCTTGCCGTCAGCTTTGATGAACAGTTCGTGGCCAATCCCGCGCTAAAGGCCCTGACCCGACCTTATTTCCCGGAACTGTTGAAGTCCGGCAATGGGTAGTGGGTCGGACGGGCTCTGGCCGGTTTCGTTTGCCTGTGTCCTGGCTGTGGCCTTACAGTGCCCATCTGTGGCTAACCGAACCCACTGAAAACATCACAAACCCATAATCCAGTCGACAGGGGAGTCCTGACCGTAGCGGTCGGGACTGAGAGTGTCCCAGTGTCCCGTCAGCGAATGCATCAGACGGAATACCAGACAGACCCTGGAACCTGATCCGGATCATTCCGGCGGAGGAAGCGCGACATGATGATGACCCACCTGGCCGCCATTGTGGCGGCACTGTGCCTTTTCGGCTGGCTGGGGCTGCGTGCCCGTAAAACCGCTAACGGCCTTGACGACTACATGACCGCCCGCAACAGTCAGGGCGCCACCACCATCGGCCTCTCTTTCCTGGCCTCCGGCATGGGTGCCTGGATACTGTTTGCACCGCCGGAGGTGGGCGCGTTTGTCGGCCCGGTCGCCCTTGCCGGCTATGCCCTCGGCGCGGCACTGCCGTTTATCGTCTTCGCCATGCTCGGCCCGCTGATCCGCAGGCAACTGCCCCAGGGGCGCAGTATCAGCGAGTTTGCGGAGAAACGGTTCGGTAAAGGCATACGCCGGTGGGTATCGCTGATTTCCGTGCTCTATATGCTCTGCTTCCTGGCGGCGGAGTTGACAGCCATTGGTGCGATTACCGGGCTGCTCTCGGACCTGAACGGCCAGATCGTGATCATTGCCGTGGCGCTGACCACCCTGATCTACACCACTTGGGGCGGGTTACGGGCCAGCCTCGCCACCGACCGCTGGCAGGCGTTGCTGCTGATGGCCTTGCTGGCCGCGGTCCTGTTTGTGGACTGGAAACACCTGCCCGCCGCGGCGCAGTCTGCCGAGCTCCCCGGCATTCCCTTCTGGAGCGCGGTCAGTGTGGCCGTTACGTTGGTGCTTGCGGTGACCGCAGCCAACCTTTTCCACCAGGGATACTGGCAGCGGGTGTGGGCCGCGCGGGACAGCGCATCGCTCTGGAAGGGGGCGATCCTCGGAGGGGGAACCACCATTGTGGTGGTCGCGGTGGTGGGCGGCCTTGGCATCAGTGCTGCCATGGCGGGGCTTGAACTGGGCACACCGCCGATCCCGTTCTTTGCACTGCTCAGTGAGGCGCCACAATGGCTGGGAGCGGTCGCCCTGGTGCTGGCCGTTACGCTGGTCGCTTCGTCGGTGGACACCCTGCAGAATGGCATCGCCTCCCTCGCGGTGGCCGAGAAAGAGGGGTTGACGCTGGCCTCCGCCCGCTGGGTGACGGTGGCCCTGATGGTGCCGGTGATTGCCGTGGCGTTGCAGGGTGTTTCGGTTCTGCGGCTGTTCCTGATCGCCGATCTGCTGTGCGCGACGGCCATTATCCCGATCCTGATGGGGCTGTGGTCCCGGGTAACGACGAGTGCGGCGATGGGCGGTGTGCTGGCGGGCCTGGTCGGTGCGATCCTGCCCGACTGGATCATGACCGGTAGCCTCTCCGAGGCTCTCTTTATCGCCAGCTTTCCTGGAGGAGCGCCGACGCTGGCGCCGTTTGCCGGCGCGTTGCTGGCGTCGGGGGGCGTCACGCTGGTATGGACCGCTGTGCACGGTCGCTCTGGGGACTAGTGTCCCCGGGGCACATCGAGCTCCTCAAGAATGCTTTTCTTCAACAGGTACTTCTGAACCTTGTTGGTCGGCGTGATGGGGAGCGCCTCAATAAACCGGACATACGCGGGCTGCATGTATTTCGGCATCTGTTTTTCGGCATAGGCACGGAGTTCAGGCTCGGACATGTCCTGATCGTCGGAAAGTTCCACGAACACCGCAATATCGTCTTCACTGCCGACCCGGGCAGGTACGGGAACAGCCGCCACCGCCCGGATTTTCGGGTGGGTGTTGAGCACACTTTCCACCTCGAACGACGAAACGTTTTCGCCCCGCACCCGGAAGTACCCGCCAATTCGATCAACAAACCGATAGGTGCCATCCGCGTCCCGGACGCCGGCATCGCCGGTGTGGAACCAGAGGTTGCGCCAGGCTTTCAGCGTGGCGTCCGGCTTGTTCAGGTACTGCTGCATGATGCCACCCGGGGTACGGGGGCGGAAGGCGATCTGCCCCACCTCTCCCACAGGCAGCGGATTGTCATTGTCATCCATGATGGCAACTTCAAGAAACGGATTTGCCAGGCCCATGAATCCTTTCGGTATGAGCCCGGTGCCTTCCACCACCATGCCACCGAGATACTCGATGCGTTCGCGCAGTGCCTGCTTGGGCATGCCCCGATACAGCTCCGGCGGCGTGCCATGCTCATCGCCAAACTGGTCAATGATCGCCAGGAAGCCACACCCCGACTCCGTTTGCCCGAAGCCGCAGCTGACAAAATCGAATCCGAACCGACGGGCGACCTCATGATGGCTCGCCGCCAGCGGCTGCATGTGGACCTTATAGAGTGTGTTGGCACGGTCATCCGGTCGGGCCGGCGCCCCCATGAGCCAGGGCACCATCACATCCATCAGTATGCAGGACGTGGCTCCACAACTGGCGATCCGGTTCCAGAAGTCGTTGGGACTGAAGCGGTTCCAGAGACCGACGGTGTTGCCCTTCCACAGGGCCCGGATCAGCAGTGCGTAGACGCCGCCCACATGGTAAAGCGGCAAATCGCAGTAAAGTACCTCGTCATCCCCGTCCATGTTGCGCAGGGGGAAGGAATACTGATTGATCCAGCGATGCCCCAATACTACGCCCTTGGCGGGCCCCGTGGTGCCGGAGGTGTAGATAATGGTGGCCGGATCGTGGGGATCCAGCGGGACATCGGGGATCGCGGTCCCGTTCTCCAGTAGCCGGGAGAGCGGATGGCAGGCGGTGCGCTTCCATGCCACGCCCAGGTCTTCATTGCCCGGGCTCTGCGAGCCGTAACCCTCCGGGAAGACGACGATATGGTCCAGATCCAGCCCATCTCCGATCTCGGAAAGCGGCTCTTCGAAAGACGGATCCGTGATCAGCACAGCCGGCCCCGTGTCGTTGATCTGGTAGCTCAGCAGCTGCCCGCGAAGATTGAAGTTATGGGGGGCGTACAGTGCACCGAGCCGCCACGCAGCGAACATCGAAATCGTCGCCACCAGCGAGTTGCTGCTGAGCACGCTGACGCGGTCGCCCTTCGCCACACCCAATGAAGCCAGGCCGGCCGCCAGGGCATCGCTTCTCTGCCGGACCTCCGCAAAGCTCAGGCCAAGGCCGGTCTCGCCATAGTAAATGAACGTTTTATCCGGCGTCTCGCCAGCCCATTCGTCGAGTTTATGAAGGGCAATGTCCCCTTCTTCGAGCAGGTGTTCGAAAAGATCGGATCTTTCCATCATCTTATTGTCTCCAATCCTGAGTCATGAATGCCCCGGACGAACGGGCCTCAGGGAACGTCAGACGCCGATGAATCCCGGTGATCGTCGCTCCCGGAAGGCCATGCTGGCTTCCCGGTGATCCGAGGTCAGTGTGCACAAGACATGGTTCTCAGCCTCGATATCCAGCGTCTCACTGATTGAAGCCTGCTCGGCCATGTTCACATTCTGCTTGATACACCCAAAGGACGTGGTCGGACCGTTGGCGAGCCCCATGGCAAGCTCAAACGCCTTTGATTCCAGGTCGCTGGAAGGGACAACGTAGCTCACCAGCCCCATATTGAGCCCTTCCCGGGCATCAAGGCACGGTGACATCAACAGCAGCTCCCGCGCCTTGGCACTGCCCAGCAACCGGGTCAGGAAGTAGACACCGCCGTAGCCACCGGAGAGACCGAACCGGGCAAAACCGGTGGTAAGGCGGGTCGACTCCGCCGCAATCCGGATATCGGATGCCAGCGCCAGAGCCAGCCCCGGGCCGCTGACCTTGCCATGCAGGGCCGAAACCACCGGAATGGGAATGTCGTGGATGATCCGGGATACTTCCATCAGTCTGCGCAGGGAAGATACCCGATGGGAGAAGTCAAAGGCCCACTCGTATTCGTCGGCCATTGCCTCGATGTCCGGGCCGATACAGAAGTGCTCGCCCGCCCCGCGGATCAGGATGGCCCGCACCCGCTCGTCGCTCCGGGCATGGGATACGGCCTCCAGCAACGCTTCGGCAAGCGCCATGTTGAGCGCGTTTCTCTGCGCTGGCCGGTTAAGGGTGAGAGTGAGAAGCCCCCTGGTGAGTGATGACTGTAGAATGCAGCCCATATCTGGCCCCTTCTTGTTCTGGTTTACTCATGGAGTTGAGCCAATCTCAGCCGGAGTGGCTGTCGTGCATAATCCGGCTTGGATCTACTTCCTGGCCACGTAACTTCCTGATGATTCGCATCCCTTCATCCCGGGATGCAAACACGATTTCCCGCAGTAACCACTCCGCCCGTTCATCCTGACCGGCGGAGATCGCCTCCAGAAGTGCCCGTGAGTTCAACGCCATCTGCTGACGACGCTCCCGGGTCAGGTAATCCAGCGGCTGGCTTCCCCATAACACGCCCCAGAGGGAGTGTTTGAACAGGTCCCGCATCATCCGGCGCAGGTGTTCATTGCCACAGTTGGCGGCAACGATGCTGAGCAGTCGCCAGCATGGGGTCACGAAGACGATCGGCTCCACGTCCTGCTGTTCCGCCAGTTTCTCCAGTTCCCCGATAACTTCCGCCAGGTAGCCTATGGCCTCCGGTGTCCCGCAGCGGGCCATGTAGCGTGCCGCCAGCCCGGCCATCGCAGCCTGGACATTGAAGACATCCGCAATGGTGTTGATGGTCGGCTCAATGACATAAGCGCCCCTGCGCGGCAGTATCTCTAGCAAACCCCGCCGTTCGAGCTCCTGGATCGCGTCCCTTATCGGCCCCCGGCTCACGCCGTAGTAGGAGGCCAGCTCCTGTTCCCGGAGGGGACAACCATCCTTGAACTCACCGTCGACGATGCGCCTGGCTATCTGATCGGCAATCTGCTGTGGAACGGTTTTTGTGAGGTTACTGCGCCCTTCAAGTGCCACGTTGTTCATCAAGTCCCCTGTTCTGAAGCGCGATGGTGGTTATCAAATGCTCAGTCTAGACCAGCATCACGCTTAGTCAACAGTTAATTGTTAACAATTTTAAAGGAAAAAAAACGGCCTCCCCATGGCGATCTCGGATGACCATTGGCAATGGCTACATTGCCAGGCCATACCGCCTGACGGGTTTACAGTTCGAGCATGTGTTTCGCGATGATATTACGCTGAATCTCGTTGGAACCGCCGTAGATCGACATGCTGCGCCGCCACAGATAGTTATTGGCCGCCGTCGCGGCATGGGCCGGCCCCACCGGTTCTTCCGCGCCCTCGTCCCGGAGGTACCCGGGCTGGAACGGCAGGGCGTAGTGCCCGACGGCCTGGGACGTCAGTTCGCTGATCCGTTGGGCGATCTCGGTCCCCCGAATCTTCAGCAATGACGCCACCGGCCCGGGCGCTTGCCCCGACGCCACCTGGGACAGCACCCGCAACGCCGTCACCTCCAGGGCCTGGAGTTGCGCTTCCACGCCGATCACCCGGGCATGGAACAGGGGATCATCAAGCAATGGCCGCTCATCCGAGCGCTCCTGGCTCGCAATGGCCTTCAGTCGTCGCATGGCGGCCTTGGTTACGCCAATGGCGGCGTTGTCCACCCGCTCATGTTCCAGCAGGAACTTGGCGTACGACCACCCTTTGTCCTGCTCACCAATGAGGTTTTCCTTGGGCACTTTGACGTTATCCAGGAACACCGTGTTGAAGGAGTGCGTGCCTTCCATCATCAGGATGGGCTGCACTTCGATGCCCGGGCTGTTCATGTCGATCAGCAGGAAGGAAATGCCTTCCTGGGGCCGGCCATCGCCACGGGTACGGACCAGGCAGAACATCCAGTCCGCGTAATGGGCGTAGGAAGTCCAGATCTTCTGCCCGTTGACCAGGTAATGATCCCCATGGTCCTCGGCCTGGGTACTCAACGAAGCCAGGTCAGATCCGGACTGTGGTTCCGAGTAACCCTGACACCACCACACCGTGGAGTCGCGAATACCCGGCAGGAACCGGTCCTTCTGCTCTTCCGTGCCAAAGGTATAGATGACCGGGCCCGCCATACGGGGCCCGAAGGGCTGGATGATCGGGCAGTCCATCTCTGCGGAGATCACCTCGAACAGGTAACTCTGGATGACATTCCAGCCCGGCCCACCGTATTCCTCCGGCCAGTTGAAGGTGTGCCACCCTTTCTGTCCCAGGATCTGCTGCCAGCGCATATAGTCGTCCCGGGACAGGTGCTGATCACGCCTCACCTTGCGGGCGATATCCTCGGGCAGATGCGCCCGGATGAATTCACGTACCTCGTCGGCGAACGCCTGTTGTTCCTGATTCAACCTGAATTCCATGCTCGTTCCTCACTTCTGGTGATCGCATTGCGCAATGCGATGCAGGTGCCAGTCGCTGTCGCCAAAAGTGGCGTTGATGGCGGTCAGTCGCTTGAAGTAATGGCCTACGGACAGCTCGTCCGTCACCCCCATGGCGCCATGAAGCTGGACAGCCTCCTGCGCCACGTGGCGGGCGGTGCGGGCAATCTCGACCTTGGTCAGCGAAAGCGCCCGTTTGCGGGCAACAGGATCCGGCTCCTCCATCATCATGGCGCCATAAAGCGCGATGGATCTTGTCTCCTCCTGGGCAATGAACATATCCACCATGCGGTGTTGCAGGGCCTGATTGGCGCCAAGGGGTTTACCGAACTGCCTGCGATTGCGCAGATACTCCAGGGTGGCCTGACAAAGTGCGGATACGGCGCCCACGGCTTCAGACGCCACACAGGCTATGGCCAGATCCAGCATGTACTCGATTTCGGGCAACGCCTCGCCCCGGACGCCCAACAGGGCACTGGCCGGCAGTCGCACACCGTTGAAGTGCATATCCACGGCGCCCAGGCCATCATTGGTCTGATAATCCCGCCGCTCGATACCTGGTAACTCCCTGTCCACCAGCACCAGACTGAGCCCGTCCGGCGATTTCTGATCGCCACCGCTGCGGGCCACCACAACGGTCATGTCCGCATGCTGACCGCCCAGAACCAGGGATTTACCCCCCTCCAGAACCATGCCATCGTCCTGAACCTCAAGACGGGTCGCACAGTCGTCCAGTTGATATCGCGCCTGGGGCTCGGTGAACGCCACCGCCATTTGCAGCTGCCCCTCGGCAAGCGGTGTCAGATACCGGGCTTTCTGTTCATCGGTTCCCGCCCTGGCAATCAGGGCTGACGCCAGCACGGTCGGCAAATACGGTTCAAGCGCCAGGGCCTGTCCCAGCCCTTCCATGACAATCGCGGTGTCCGCAACCGAGCCTCCGATACCGCCATCCTCTTCCGGTAACGAAATCGTCAACCAGCCCAGTTCAGCCATCTGCTGCCACAACTCCCGGGAGCAACCACGGCCTTCGGCCAGCCGCTTCTGCCGGTCGGGAAAGGCATAGTGCCGGCGCACGAAACGCTCGACGCTTTCACGGAGCATCTGCTGCTCCTCGCTGTAGTTCAGATCCATTACACGCCCCTTCAGTCACCCGTTCCAAGATAGAACCGCACACCGCCCACCAGGACACCCCCGTCGACCAGCGGCAGGTCGTTCCGGCGGCAACGTTCCCTCACCACCTCCGCATCGGGAACCAGGAGATCGATGCCTCCCAGCCCCTCCCCGCGACCATCCCGAGCCCGGACGAATCGCAGGCGGGCATTATCAAGCTCGATACTGAAACCGGATTCGCCGGCCACAACCGGCCTCTCCAGGATGTTTCCCCACCGATTGGCCAACGCTTCAGGCTCATCACTCTGGAGTTCGGCGCCCACCACTGCAGTGACAACATCGGTGCAAACGTGGGACTGCCAGTCCGGGCCGGCGGGGTGGTAAGCGCCCTCAAGGGGGCCGCCCTCACCAGTCTGATTGATTTCCAGCAACGCTCCGCCGGTGTCCCTGGGGTGCAGTTGCAGGCCACGGTACTCATCCACCTCCAGGGTGGCCGCGATACGGACACCAAGCGTGTTCATGCGGGCTTCCCATTGCCGGATCTCGTCCGTGTCGTGAATCACCATGTAGCCACCATCCCCATTGCGGCGCTGGAGGTACCGCCCCGCGGCGGTCCCCTCTTCCACCGGCGCCACCACCTCAATGAATGAATGCCCGATCGGCAGCAGCGCATTTTCCAGACCAAACTGCCCAACGCCTGGATCACGATGGCACACCTCGATACCAAAGACCGACCGCAGGTCTTCAACGACTGGCTCAAGTTTCCCGGCCACCAGGCACAGTTGACGCAGTCTCAGGAACATCGCTTCTTCTCCTCTTCTCATGGATCCCGGGCCCGCCGGCGGCACGGTGGACAGCACCACTCGGTGCCAGCCCTTCCCAGCACCTGGCGTTGTCGGGGTCATGTCGTTTAATTTTATTTTTTATAAAATATATACTATACCTTATAGCATTCTTGACAAACTTGTCCAAGAACAATCCGGGTTGGATATCGACCAACGACTTGCCATAACAACAATCATCAGCCCCACACAGAAGACGCGTTCCGGTGACGCCCGTCACCAGAACCCTCATGGGGCCTGAAGGGAGGACGAACAATGCACAGGTCCAGCTTTCACGCGGCACTGGCCGCCACCATTTTCATCGGTACGGGCACGACGGCCATGGCGGAACAGATCCGCTATGCCGTCGGCGCCCCGCCAACGGCGCCTCAGGTCCAGGCGATTGAGAAGTACGCGGCGGCTGTCGAGGACAACACCAATGGCGAGCTCAGCATGAAGATCTATGCCCTCTCCCTGCTCAGCTTCGCGGAGATGTCAGATGGTATCCGGGACGGCATGGCCGATGCCGGCTGGGTGCTGACGCCATACCATTCAACGGAATACCCGCACACCAATTTCGTGGCCGAAAGTTCCATGATGCTGGAACCCTTATCCGGTCAATCGGAAGGCAAGGAGGGATGGGCGTTCGGGGGCGCGCTGACAGAATATATCCTCCAGGACTGTCCACGGTGCCTGGAGGAATTCGCTGATCAGAACCAGGTACCGACGGCGATTGTTGGTGGCACCTGGTACGGCCTGATCTGCACGTCACCCGTGAAATCCCTGGCGGATCTGGACGGAGCGCGCATCCGGACCGGTGCGGCAAACCAGGCCCGGTGGGCTGAAGCCCTGAATGCCGTCCCCGTACAGATGTCCGCCAATGAAATGCATGAGGCCCTGGACCGGAACGTTGTTGACTGCTCCACCCTGGCCGTCTCGGACATACAGAATTACGGCGTCGAAGAGACCGTCACGGATATCACCCCCGCCGTTCCCGGTGGCCTGTTCCCCTCTTCAGTCTTCCAGTACAACCGTGACAGGTGGAGCAGCTTCTCCACCGGGCAACGCGAGGCCCTGTTAAGAGCCGCGGCGATCGGCGCTGCCGCCATTCTGACCCGGTACAGAAGCGACCTGAAAGAGGCCCAGAGCCTCATGGCGGAACTTGGTGCCTCCTTCCACCAGGCAGACGACGAGGTCCTGGAGGCGACCGATGCCTTTATCGAGCAGGACATCAAGGACGCGGCCGATGTCTACGCACAGGAGCAAGGCAATGAAAACGGGGAACAGATACTCAGCGATTTCCGGCAGCGGTTGAGTAAATGGCGGGGGCTGGTTCAGGACGTTGAAAGCGAGGAAGCCCTGGCGGAGCTCTACTGGAAGGAGATCTTCTCCAGAGTCGACCCGGAAACCTACGGAGTGAAATAGCGAGGGTGCCACCGAAGGGAGCCGGGTTACCGCCCGCTCCCTTCGGTGCTACAGACTATTGATGTTGCGGGGGTTCAGTACAGAGCCGCCACCAGGTCATAGTCCACCGGACGTGCCGAACGGTACCGCTCAAGATGCTGCCGCGCATCGCCCCACGCCAGATCAAGGGCGGTCACCTTCCGGAAGTAGTGACTGATGGGTGCCTCATCTGTTACGCCAATACCGCCATGCAGTTGCACCGCCTCGCTGACAAGGTAACGGGCACACCCAAGGATTTTGCTCCGAATACCTGAAATAAAGGTGCCGCGCTCGCCCTGGGGCAGGCGGTCCATTCCGGACGACAGCAACTGGAGCATGGCCCGGGAATACTCAAGCTCGATGGCCATATTCGCCAGACGGTGCTGTATCGCCTGGAAAGACGCTATCGCCTGACCGAACTGTTTTCGGGTCTGGGTATAGTCCACGGTCAGCTCAAGGGCGGCACTCATCGCACCAACGGCTTCTGCACAGGTTAACGCAGCGGCCTGGTCCAGCCCGGCCCGCACCATGGCCAGCCCGTCCCCGGCGTTGCCGACAAGCGACTCACAGCCAACGTCCACCTCGTTGAAGCGGATATCCGCAGCCCTCTGACCATCCAGGGTCTGGTACCCAACCGATTCAATACCGGCCGTTTCCTTTGGAACCAGAAAGACGGATGGCCCGTCTTCCGTCGCGACCGACACAAGCAATGTCTCGGCCATCGGAGCGGCCAGTACTGTCGACTTTCGACCGCTCAGCCTCCAGCCCCCACCGGTTTTCGAGGCACGGACATGGACCGGTGAGGGATCAAAGCGCTGATCCGGTTCCGTCCAGGCCAGCGCCAGCAACTGCTCGCCACTCATCAGCCCGGCAAACACGTCGGCAAATCTTTCGCGCTCGCCGGAGGCCGCCAGCACAGCACCGGGCGCCAGCACACCGCTGACCAGTGGTTCGACCACAAGCCCGTGGCCAAACTGCTCGAGAATCAGGAAGGGCTCCTTCCCGGATTGGGCATAGCCCTGCCAGCCCTCGGGAAAGCACGCACCGATCAGCCCCAGATCCGCCACCTGACGCCAGAACTCCCGATTCATGGACTGACGCTCTCTAACCGTCCGGCGATAGTGCTCGAAGGGGTATTCCCTGGAGACAAAGCGTTCAACACTTGCCTGCAGCTGGGACTCGTCCTCTGTAAGCGTCAGACCTGAGGTATCCGTAGCGTCATTCATAGGTTCAGCCCCCGCTTGGCAATAATGTTGTACTGGATCTCGTTGGTCCCGCCGTAGATGGAGACGGCCCGACGGATCAGGTACTGGGACATGGCCCCCGGAGACAGATCGAGGCCATAACCACCCGACTCATGCGCCCCGGAGCCAAACAGCGGCAGGGCATGGGGGCCCAGCGCTTCAACCCAGAGGGAGGAGATCCGTTGCTGGAGTTCCGCCCCGCGCGCCTTGATCATGGACGCGGCCGCATTGGGGTCGATGCGGTAGGCGCCTTCGATAATGCGATACATCATCATTTCATGGGCGGCGAGATCGATCTCCGTCCGGGCCACCTCCAGGTCCAGCACCGTGTCGTGCGTCAGGTCATCACCCTGTTCCCTGAGCTGGCCAAGCAGCTCTCGAAGGCGCCTCAGATCCCGTTTGGACTGGGGAAGATAGGCGCTGGCGGTGCGTTCGTTCGCCAGCAGGAACTTGGAATAACGCCACCCCTGATTCTCCTCGCCAACCAGGTTCTCGACCGGAACCTTAACGTCTTCCAGAAAGACCTCATTCACATAGTGGGACATGTCCTGGGTGATGATCGGCCGCACGGTAACGCCCGGGCTGTTCATATCGATCAGCAGCATGCTGATGCCGCCCTGGTTGCTGCCGCTGCTATCGGTCCTGACCAGGCAGAACATCATATCCGCGTACTGGGCTTCACTGGTCCAGATTTTCTGGCCATTGACCACGTAATGCTCGCCGTCCGATATGGCCGTGGTTCGCAGCGAGGCCAGGTCAGAGCCCGAATTCGGTTCCGAATACCCCTGGCACCAGAACTGGGACCCATCCAGAATGGCCGGCAGATACCGCGCCTTCTGTTCTTCACTGCCAAAGGTGTAAATGACCGGCCCAATCAGATGCAGCCCGAAAGGACTCAGGCCCGGAGCCTCGGCATTGGCCATCTCAATCTCGAATACCATTCGCTTGAGTGGCGACCACCCCGCGCCTCCGTATTCCCGGGGCCAGCCCGGGGCGGACCAGCCACGCTCATGCAGGATGGCTGCCCACCGCCGCATGTCTTCCTTCGTCGGATGAAAGCCCTGCCTGGTACGCTCTTTCATATCATCGGGAAGCTTTTCCGCAACGAACTCGCGGATCTCCTCCCTGAACGGCTGGAATTCAGATAAAAAACTGTCGGGCATGAAGCCTCCGTTCTCTTCTTGTTCTCTCTTTTTTGTTCCCGAGCCTGGTTTCCTGTGGCGACAGGCACATCAGATGCCTAGCGCCCTGAGAACCTCGGTTCCCTTTTTTCCAGGAAATGCGCAACACCTTCCTTGAAATCCTCGCAGGAGAACGACTTCACCATTTCCCGGTCCGCCATCTCCCAGGAGTCGGAAAGGTCCTGGAACAGTGAGTCGAAGACCTGCCGCTTCATGACCCGGATAGATCTCGGAGAGGACTCGGTCACCAACTGTGCCGCCCAGCTCTGCACTTTCTCCAGGAAGCCCTCTTCCGGTAGCTTCCGGACCAGTCCCATCTGTTCCGCTTCAGTGGCGTCAACGGAACGCCCCGAGTAGAGCAGGTCCAACGCATTCATGGGGCCCACCAGACGCGGCAGCATCCAGGCAATGCCATGCTCCGCCACCAGTCCGCGCCGGGAGAAGGCGGTGGTCAGCTTGGTATGGTCCGCCATGAACCGCATATCGCAGAACAATGTCATGCACAGCCCCATGCCGGCGCAGGGGCCGTTAATGGCCGCCACAACAGGTTTGGTGACCCGAAGCAGATAGCTGAACCGCTGCTGGTAGTTCCTTTCGACCGGGTCGCTGTCGGCATTGCCAGGAGAGGAATCCGACGGGTGGTCCGCGTCATTACCCCGGGTCATGGCGGAGCTCAGCAGGTTCATGTCGGCGCCCGCACAGAAGCCACGCCCTTCCCCGGTAATGATGATGATCCGGATCTCTTCATTGGCGTCGGCGGTCTCCACGGCGGTTCGCACTTCCGCTTCCATGGTTGTGGTCCAGGCGTTCAGCTTGTCGGGACGGTTCAGGGCGATGGTTGCCACATGACGATCCTGACGGTAGTTAATCTCTTCAAAGTTCATCGTGCATTTCCTTCAAAAGCGGGAAAACGGGGAGGGAACATCGGACGCAGCCGGCCTACCGGTTACGAAACACCGGCGTTCGCTTCTCTACGAAGGCACTGGCCGCCTCATGATGGTCGTCGGTCTCGCCGCAACGTATGTGGCGAATCGCTTCATGGTCCAGCAGCTGCGCGAGCGTCGCACCCTGCTCGACAAAGTTGAGGTTGGCCTTGATGTGCCCCTGGGTGATACCAGGACCTTCAGCAAGCCTGGTGGCCAGCCTGTTGGTTTCCGCCTGGAGCTCGTCATCCGGCACCACACGGTTGACCAAACCCAGCTCCTTCGCCTCGTCCGCCTTGATGACAGGAGAGAGCAGCGCGAATTCCCGGGCCCGGTGGCCAAGGCGATGGACCAGGAAATAGGTACTTCCGAAATCTCCGGAGAGGGCGACATTGATGAACGCTGACGTCATCTTGAGCGTATCGGAGGCAATGATCAGGTCGCAGGCCAGGGCCAGGGACAGGCCGGCGCCGGCAACCGCCCCCCGGGTCATCGCGATGGTGGGCTTGGGCATTTCGTACAGCAACCTGGCGCTTTCCATACCCAGCCTCAGTTGCTGGGCTCTCACTTCAAGAGATGCCGGTTCAACGTCCTCCTCCGCCATCGACTGGACATCACCGCCCGCACAGAAGCCCCGGCCCGCCCCGAGCAGAACCACGACCCGGACCTCTTCGTTGACCGAAGCCCTTTCAAGCGATGTGCGTAACCTGCTGATCATGGTGGTGGTCAGTGCATTGAGTTTCTCGGGGCGATTCAGCGTAATCCAGAGGATGCCATTCTCGAGATGTTCGACGAGTTCATCCGTGGCCATAACGGTCTACCTTTTATTGTGATTGATATGAAGATTCAGGGTCAGTCCCGGGGTTTCCGATGACAAGGGACACGACGGTCGCTGTGCGCGGCGGCAGCATTTATTCTTCATTTTTTATAAAATATATAATATATTGTGTCAAGGTAACCGCTTTATAAATATCAGGGGCGCTCGTATAGTTAGCGATTGGCCAGAAAGGCAGTACCCGGAAACTGGCGAATAATCCCTGGAGCTAGGAGCTGACTGGAACCATGTTTATCAATAATGAGGAAGGCGTCAGATCAGAAAGCCTGACTCTGCAGGCATACCGGTATTTCCGCCATGCGCTTATGAGCGGTCGGTTCAGGCCGGGCGACAAAATAAAGCTCAAGGAAATCGCGGATGACCTGGGCATCAGTCAGACGCCTGTCCGGGAAGCGCTTGGCCGTCTGGTATCGGAACAGATTCTCTCCCAGGTGGACCGTCGCTCTGTCCAGGTCCCCCGCCTGTCACCGGAACGCTACACCGAAATAAGGGATCTCTGCTGGACCCTGGAAGGGCAGGCCGCCAGCCGCGCGGCAACGCTGGCGTCCGCATCGGACGTCCAGCAGCTCAAGGCGTTGCACGAGCAGTACCGTCAGGCCTGCGAAGCCGACGACCAGGCCAGGGCGACGGTGGCCAACGCCAACCTCCACCTGTTCCTGTGCGAGCTGGCTGATATGCCCATGCTCTCGCGGATCGTCCGCAACCTGTGGCTGCAGTCCGGGCCGCTCATGAACGCCATTGCCGGTGAATCATCCATCACCGCAGGGGCGCCCCATCCCCATCTTGACGTTATCCGGGGCCTGGAAAACCATGACCCGGAGCTCGCAAAACAAGGCATCCAGGCGGACATTATTGCCCTTTCCGATCCGATCATCAGAGGCCTGGGCGGACAGCCATCCGCCGAGGAACTCGCCGTGCAGTAACGACCGGGCATAATGCAGTGCCCCGATTCAGGAGCGTCAATGAACCATCAGCACAACGATTCATCACCCGTCATTGTTGATCCGCTTCCGGCACACCGGATCGACGCCGGAGCACTTGCCGACTGGCTGCGGCGGGAAGCGCCTGAAGTGGGGGCCGGTCTGACAGTGCAGCAGTTCCAGGGCGGGATGTCGAACCCGACCTACCTGCTCACCAATGCCACGGGAACCCGCTACGTTCTGCGGAAAAAACCTCCCGGAGACCTGCTGCCCAAGGCCCATGCCGTCGATCGCGAATACCGGGTCATGCAGACCCTCGGCGATACCGATGTACCAGTGCCCGGGATGGTGGCCTATTGCGACGACCCCGACGTCATCGGGGCGGAGTTTTTTGTGATGCGCCATGTTGAAGGCCGGATCATCCCGTCCGACGATATGGGCTCGGCCTCACTGGATGAGCGGGCCGCCCTGTCGCGCTCACTGATCGACACGCTGGCGTCGTTGCACCGGGTGGACTGGCACCAGGCCGGTCTGGCCTCCTACGGCCGCCCCGAGGGTTACCTGGCCCGCCAGACTTCCCGCTGGTCTTCCCAGTACGAAGCGGCCAAAAGCGATCTGCCGGCAGACTTTGATTACTCGGAAATGGACTGGCTGCGGGACTGGCTGATGGATCACAGCCAGGTTCCCGATGAGAGCGCGATCGTGCACGGGGACTACCGGATCGGAAACACCATCGTTCACCCCGAGAAGCCGGAAGTCGTCGCCGTTCTCGACTGGGAACTGTCAACCATTGGCCATCCCATCGCCGACCTTGCCTACCTGTGCCTGCATTATCACCTGCCCGGCGATTTGGGCGGCACCGCTGACCGGCCCCGGTCGGGGCTGCCAACGGAAGAGGAAATGCTTGCCCGTTACTGCGAAAAGACCGGACGCCCGGGGATTCCTGACTGGACGGTATTCCTTGCCTTCGCGTTCTTCCGGGGGGCCGCCATCGGCCAGGGTGTGGCCGCCCGGGCGGCCCGGGGCAATGTCAGCACCGGAAGTGCGGACCCTACAACCGTTGGTGCCCGGGCCCGTCGGCTGGCAGAGACGGGCGCCCGCATCGCACACGGCCTTTAACAGGTTCCGGCGGGGCCCGCTGCCATCTCAGTCCTTCAGTAACCGCCGCAACACCTTGCCCGCCCCGGTGGCGGGCAGGGAATCCCGGAACTCAATCATCCGTGGGTACTTGTAGGCGGCCATGTTGTCCCTGGCCCAGTCGATCAGTTCCTGTTCCGTGATGCCATCGGCATGATCCGGATGGGGCACCACCACAAGTTTCACGGTTTCACCCCGTTTTTCATCGGGCACGCCGATGGCCGCGCACTGGCTAATGGCCGGATGACGCAGCATCAGCGCTTCCACATCCTCCGGGAACACGCTGTAGCCGGAGCACTTGATCATCTCCTTGATGCGACCGGTAAAGAACAGGTAGCCGTCCTCATCGAAATAGCCCACGTCACCGGTGTGCACCCAGCCGTCCCGCAGGGTTTCCGCGGTGGCGTCCGGGCGCTTCCAGTAGCCCTTGAACACACCCTGGTTGCGAATGGCGATCTGACCACTCTCGCCGTCAGGCAAGGGCTCACCGGTTTCGATATTCAGGATGCGGATCTCGTTCTCCGGCATGGGAATGCCGCAACTGCCCCACTTGATCCTTTCCTTGGGCATGAAGGTGTCCGAGGTGTGGGTCTCACTGAGGCCGAAGGCGGCCTCGTGGATCTGGCAGCCGGTCAGGGCTTTCCATTCCTCCGCCAGTTGTTCCGTGACCGGTATGCCGAAGCTGGTGGCGGGGTTGTTGCGGATGCAGCGCAGATCCCGCTGCTCGATGCCCGGCATATCCAGGATCGCCCTCAGCATGGGGGCAATGCTGTACCACATGTCACAGCGGTACCTCTCAAACGCCCGTACCACCGACTCGGGATCAAACCGGGGCAGGATAACCGTGGTCCGTTGCGCGTACACCGGCATGTAGACGCCCGAGTTCATTCCGGCAATATGGCAGAAGGGGGCGATGGCCAGCGAGCTGCCGTCGGGCTCAATCTGATTGGCCATCATGGAGGCCGCCGTCTTGTAGAGCGAGCTTCCGAAGGAGAGCATGGCGCCCTTGGGACGACCGGTGGTGCCGGAGGTGAACGTCATCAGGGAGATATCGTTCCACAGGTCAACCGGCTCGGCCTCCGCCAGCGGCTGGTAGCGTTCCAGGATCGATGACAGGTCCACCACTGCGCCCTCAACGGGATACCGCTCCCGCAGGAAGTCCGGTACGTCCAGAGTCGGCTCGTCCGGCAGGTAATCGGCGTAGGCCGCCGAGACCACAATCTCCAGCCCGGGTACGTTGGGCTGCACCCGCTGTACCGTCGCCAGCAGGTCCTCACCCACAATCACCGCACGGGTTTCGGCGTTGCTGAGCTGGTACTCCACTTCCGCATCCTTGTACTGCGGGTTCAGCGGCGACACGATGGCCCCGAGCATCTGAACCGCGTAGTGGGCCATGGGATACTGGGGGCAGTTCTGCAGATAGAGCCCTACCCGGTCGCCCTTGCCCACGCCCTGCTCCTTCAGGAAGGCCGCCAGCCTGCGGACGGATTGCCCCAGTTCCCGCCAGGTCACATCCCGCCCATAGAAAATATAGGCCGGCCGATCCGGAATCCGGCGCTCGTTATCAAACAGGTACTCGTGGATGGGCTTCTCGCCGGCACGATAATCCACCTTCCGGGGCAGTCCGGGAGGCCAGTAACCAGTGTGTGTTGATGCGTGGTTCATGAGTTCCTCATTCATCTTTCAGCAAGCGGCGAAGCACCTTGCCGGCGCCGGTGGCGGGCAGCGAATCCCGGAACTCAACGTAACGGGGGTACTTATAGGCCGCCATGTTGTCCTTCGCCCAGTCGATAATGTCCTGTTCACTTACCCTGCCGTCATAGTCCGGTTTGAGGACCACGAAGAGCTTGACGCTCTCGCCCCGGTTTTCGTCCGGCACCCCGACGGCGGCAGACTGGGCAACAGCGGGGTGGTTCAGCATCAGTGCCTCCACATCTTCCGGGAACACGCTGTAGCCGGAGCACTTGATCATCTCCTTGATGCGGCCGGTGAAGAACAGGTAGCCGTCCTCATCGAAATAACCCACATCGCCGGTATATACCCAGCCGTTGCGCAGGGTCTGGTCGGTGGCTTCCGGCCGCTGCCAGTACCCCTTGAAGACATGGGCGTTGCCGACGACGATCTCGCCGGTCTGGCCGGTGGGCTGCTGTTCACCGGTTTCCAGATTGATGATGCGGATGTCGTTGCCCGGCATGGGCTTCCCGCAGCTTCCCCAGTGAATGGCCTCCCGGGGCATGTAGGTGTCCATGGTGTGGGTTTCACTCAGGCCATAGGAGGCTTCGTGCATCTGGCAACCGGTCAGGGCCTTCCATTCCTCCGCCAGACTCTCGGTCACCGGAATGCCGAAGCTGGTGGCGGGGTTGAAACGCAAAGACTTCAGGTTCCGTTGGTCGATGCCGGGCAGACTTAGAATGGCCCGGTTCATGGGCGCGATGCTGTACCACATGTCCACCTGGTAGGTTTCGATGGCCTTGACCGTGGTTTCCGGGTCAAACCGGGGCAGGATCACCGTGGTCCAGCGACCGTAGACGCCCGCGTATACACCCAGGCACATGCCGGCAATGTGGCAGAACGGGGCAATGGCCAGGGAAGTACTCCCCAGTTCCAGCTCGTTGGCCTGGAACAGCGCCGCCGTCTTGAAGGTCGCCGCCCCCACCGGCAGCATGGCGCCCTTGGGGCGGCCGGTGGTGCCGGAGGTAAAGGTCATCAGGGCGATGTCGTTGTCGAAGTCCACCGGCTCCGGTTGGTCAATCGGCCGGGACTGGTTGATGGCCGTCACCAGGTCCACGGTTCCCTTGGGGGTGGCGGGGCCGCCAGCCATGTCCTCCGGCACTGGCAGCGTCGGCGACTGTGGCAGGTAATCGGCATAACGGGTGGTCATCACCAGGTCCAGCCTGCCGAGCCGGTCCCGCACGGCCTCCACCATGGGATAGAGGTCGGTACCGCAGATGACCGCCTTCGCTTCGGCGTTATCCAGCTGGTACTCCACCTCCGCCGCCTTGTACTGCGGGTTCAGCGGGGTGATCACGGCACCCAGCATCTGGATAGCGTAGTGGGCAATCACATATTGCGGGCAGTTCTGCAGGTAGAGCCCGACATGATCACCCTTGCCAATACCCTGCTCCCTGAGGAAACCCGCCAGTCGCCGGGTCGACTCCGCCAGTTCCCGCCAGCTGATTTCCCGGCCGTAGAAAATGTAGGCGGCCTGGTCCGGGGCCTCCTCGGCGTTGAGCAGCAGGTAGTCATGCATCGGCACCGGACCATGGCGATAGGTCACCTGTTCCGCCGCTTCTGGAAAATGTGCGTTGGAAAGCGTCATTCATTGCTCCTTGTTCTTATGCGTTTTCCCCGGGGTCAGAGGCCCTTCATGGTGGGGTCCAGGGCCACGCGCAGTGACTCGCCCAGGGTGTTGAACGTCAGGGCGGTGACCATGATCGCCAGGCCCGGGGCGTACATCTGCTCCGGTACAATCTCCATGTTCATATAGGCCCGGGCGAGCATCTGGCCCCAACTGGGGTCCGGGGGCTGCACGCCCAGCCCCAGGAAACTGAGGCTGGCCTCGGCGAGCAGGGCCACCGCCAACAGCAGGGTGCATTGCACGATCACCGGTTGGATGGCGTTCGGGGTCACGTGCCGGA
The DNA here is from genome assembly GCF_045449695.1 of Marinobacter shunpengi. Taxonomy (NCBI): domain Bacteria; kingdom Pseudomonadati; phylum Pseudomonadota; class Gammaproteobacteria; order Pseudomonadales; family Marinobacteraceae; genus Marinobacter; species Marinobacter shunpengi. The sequence goes on along the minus strand of NZ_JBJJKZ010000013.1, from coordinate 17,802 downwards.
TCAGTATCCGGGAGACCGGGGCGCCGAAGCAGCGGGCGGCATCCACATAGAGCTCCTCCCGCACCACCAGCGTCCGGGCGCGTATCAGCCGAGCCAGATGGGGAGAGAACACGATACCGACAGAGATCATGGCGTTGGTCAGACCGATGCCCATGGCTCCGGTGACGGCAACCGCCAGCACGATGGCGGGGAACGACAGCAGGGTATCGATGATACGGCTGATGCCCGCATCAACCCAGCCACCCAGGAAACCGGCCAGCAGGCCCACGGGCACCCCGATCAGCAGGGCCACACCTACCGCCAGGAAGGCGGCGTAGACCGACTTCGAGGCACCGTGGATCAACCGGCTCAGCACGTCCCGGCCCAGGTCATCAGTGCCCAGCCAGTGGGCCATACTGGGTTCCAGCAGGATCTTGCTGTAGTCCTGCTCGGTCGGCGAATAGGGGGCGATCCAGGGCGCAAAAATGGCAATCGCGATGATCAGCAGCAGTACCACAAGGCTGGTCGCTCCGCGTTTGTCGCGTCGGCACCACTGGCCAAACTTGCGGAACAGCGAATCTTCCTCGACCACCATTTCAGGTGCGGAGGCATGTGCATGGCTAGTCATACCTGTTTAATCCTCGGATCCAGTACGGTGTAGAGCAGGTCAGTCAGCAGGTTTACCAGTATCACGGTCACCACCATGGCCAGCACGGCCCCCTGGACCACCGGGAAGTCCGATTCCAGCACGGCCTTGACGATGGTGTTCCCCATACCGGGAATGGCGAACACGGTTTCAACCACCACGGTGGCCGCCAGCGCCTTGTTGAACAGCAGGCTGATGACCGTCAGCAGGTTGACGCTGACGTTCTTGAGGCCGTGCTTCCACAGGATGACGGCGGGTGACAGCCCCTTGGCATGCAGGGTGCGGACATACTGGGAGCCGTGAATCTCCACCAGGGAACTCCTGAGCTGTCGGGTCACCTCGGCAACACCGTTGGTGCACAGGGCGATGGCCGGCAGGGTGGCGAACCAGATCGCCGACGACAGGCTCTCACTGGGCGCGGTAAAGCCGGTGGCCGGGAACCAGTTCCAGCCGAGGGCAAACACGGACACCAGCACCATACCCAGCCAGAAGTTGGGAACGGCCACGCCGAGGGAGGTGACGCCCATGATGGAGCCATCCAGCCGGGAGTTCGGCCGGCTTGAGGCGAGGATGCCCAGGGGCACCCCGACGACGACCGACAGAAGCACCCCGTAGACAACGATAAACAGGGTGTTCGGGAACACCCGGGCAATGGTATCAAGCACCGGCTCGCCACTGAGCAGGGATTCACCGAAATCCCCCTGCACCGCGTTCATTAGCCAGTTGCCATACTGCACAAGGAAGGGCTGATTCAGGCCATACAGCTCCCGGATTTCCTCGATCCGCTCCTCGCTGGCGTTCTCCCCGGCAATGGTGATGGCAATATCCCCGGGCACCAGTTGCAGCAGGGAAAACACCAGGAAGGTGGCAAGAATCATGATAGGAATCGCCTGCACCAGGCGATTCAGCAACATGAGCTGTTTACTCCGAGACATGGTAATCGGTCCGTTGTGGATGGTGACAGACACAGACACCGGCCAGGCAGGGCCCGCGACACCCGGTCACGAGACTCCCACCCTTCCGGTCAACGGCTTCAGCCTTGCAGGTAGACGTGTTCGAACTTGGGCTTGCCCAGCAGGTTCGTCTGCAGGTTCCGCACCTTGGGCGCCGATGCCATGATGTCCTCCCGGAATGCCAGGGGCACCACCAGGGCGTTCTCCATCACGATGCGCTGGATCGTCGAGAAAGCCTGCTTCCGTTCTTCCAGATCGTCGGTGCTACGCGATGCCCGGATGGCGTCCATCAGGCCGTCGGGAGGGGTAACCTTGCCCGCGTTGAAGTAGGAATCGCCTGCGTACAACAGGGCATAGGTCAGTGACGGATCAGGGCGCCCCGTCCAGGCCGATACCAGGAAATCGCCTTCCCCGCGGGCGAAGTAGGCGGCGGACATGTCCGAAATGGTGCCTGTGGTGAAGCGTCCACGTATGCCGGCTTCGGCCAGCATGCCCATGATGATTTCCTGACGCTGGACCGACCCCTGGTCGTTGTAGCCTCGCATATCCAGTTCGATGCCATCCGGGTAGCCCGCCTCTTCGAGCAGTTTGCGGGCCTTCTCCGGGTCATGGGGATAGAGCTCGGCCACCTCGGCGTCATAGGCCCAGTGGGAGGACGGCAGGTTCATGTAGGCAGGCTCGCCGGCCCCACGCATGGAAGCGCGCACCAGCGCCTCACGGTTGATGGCGTGGTTCAGGGCCTGGCGAACCTTGACGTTGCTCAGGGGGCCGCTGGCGTGGTTCAGGTAGATCTGGTAGCAGTAGACGGTGGGGCCAAAGGTGCCTTCAACACCACCGCCACGCTCGATCATGGCCTTCTGGCGGCCATCGAGATGATAGGCCAGGTCATTCTGGCCGGACCTGACGGAGCGCAGGCGGGTGGCACTGTCGGTGATGATGCGGAACGTAATGCCATCTACAAGGGGCCGTTCCTGGTCCCAGAACTCCGGGTTGCGCTCCAGTACGACGCGGTCGCCGTCGTTCCACTCGACAAACTTCATCGGACCGGCACCCACCGGATTCCGGTCATGATCTTCGCCCAGCTTCTCCAGCGCGGTTGGCGACACCATCATGCCGGCACGGTCGGACAGCACCAGCGGCAGGGAGGTGTCCGGATTCTTGAGATGAACCGTAACCTGGTAGTCACCGGTCACTTCAACGCTCTCTACCGATGCCAGGTCCGAGCGGATGTTGGATCTTGAATCCGTGCGGTTGCGGTCCAGGTTGAACTTCACCGCTTCTGCGTCCAGGCGGGTGCCGTCATGGAATTTGACACCCTCCCGGAGGTTGAGAACAAGCGTCTGTGGATTCGGAAATTCCCAGCTTTCGGCGAGGCCGGGGCGGGGCTCCAGGGTGTCGTACTCCCACTCCACCAGGGTGGCGAACACCGGGAACAGGAAGATGTGATCCGAACCGGAGCCACCCGTGGCCGGGTCCATGCTCGACGGGTTGGCCGCCGCGCCAACGCGCAGCACGCCACCATTGTCCTTGACCTTGGCCATCAGCGCAGACGGCCCGGCCATCGCGGCCACCGCCGCCACGCCGGTCAGCATGCCCAGGAACTCACGGCGACGGAAGGTAAAGCCGTCGGCTTCTGAAACGATGGGGTTCTCGTTGTTTTTCATGGGGGCGCTCCCTTGTTTTGGTGTTTGTGATTGTTTTTTGTGTATGCAGGCAGCCCGTTCCGGGTATCCCGGGAATCAGGCCACCTGCCCTTCAGGGGTTGCGTAATGGCAGGCGACCCAGTGATCAGGCACGATTTCCCGCCACTCGGGGGGTTCCGCTGCGCACTTCTCAGTAGCAAAAGGACAACGGGTACGGAAACGGCACCCGGATGGCGGCGCCACCGGGCTGGGGATCTCACCCTCCAGGCGGATCCTGCGGTCCTCCCTAATGTCACTGGGCACGGGCCGCGGCTCGGCGGACAGCAACGCCTGGGTATAGGGGTGCAGGGGCTGGTCGATCACGGCTCCGGTGGGGCCCAGCTCCATCATGTTGCCAAGGTACATGACACCCACCCGCTGGCTGACATGGGCCACCACCGAGATGTCATGGGTAATGAAGGCATAGGTCAGGCCGAGTTCGTCCTGGAGGTCCGCAAACAGGTTGAGGATGGAACCCCGCACGGACACATCCAGGGCCGCCACCACCTCATCACAGACGATAAACCGGGGATGCACCGTCAGTGCCCGGGCGATATTGATCCGCTGCTTCTGGCCACCAGAGAGTTCATGGGGGTAGCGCAGTGCAATCTCCGGCGCCAGCCCTGCCCGTTCCAGCGCGGCCAGGGCGGTCTTGCGGCGGGATTCCCGGGTGCCCTCCTTCTGGATTTCCATGGGCTCCACCAGGCTCTGGAGGATGGTCATCCTGGGATTCAGGGCCGCATGGGGGTCCTGGAAGATGATCTGGTAGTTCTTCCGCAGGCGCTTGTACTCGGCCGCCGACAGCTCTGATATATCAGTCTCGCCATAGCGCAGTGTGCCCTCGGTTGGCTTCAGCAGGCCCACCAGGGCTCGCCCCACCGTTGACTTGCCGGAACCGGACTCACCGATAATACCCAGGGTCTCTCCGGCACGGATCTGGAAGCTGACACCGTCAACGGCCTTGACCGTCTCGCCGCCCTTGAGCGGGAAATGGATCTTCAGGTTGTCGACGGTGACGATATTCTCGTTTTCCGTGACCCTGGGCTGGTTTGCGGTACTCATTCCACGGCTCCCTCAAGCTTCAGTTCGAGTGCCCTGCGGCACCTGGCATGACGCCCCGGCGCAATGCTGACCATGGGCTGATAATGGTCACACCCCCCGCTGGCGTGGGGGCAGCGTTGCTGGAACCGGCACCCTTCCGGCATGGCGCCGGGCGACGGAACACGGCCGGGGATAAAAGGCAGGCGCCCGCCGCGATGTCCCAGTCGTGGCAATGACTGCAGTAATCCGGAGGTATAGGGGTGCCCCGGACGGCGGAGCACGTCGTCGACCGGCGCACTCTCAACTACCTCGCCGGCGTACATGGTGATCATGCGACTGCAGGTCTCCGCGATCACCCCGAGGTCGTGGGTAATAAACAACAGGGCCGCCCCGGTGCGCTCACTCAGGTCCTTGAGCAGGTCGATAATTTGAGCCTGGACGGTGACATCCAGGGCGGTGGTGGGCTCATCGGCAATGATCAGTTTGGGCTTGCAGATCAGCGCCATGGCGATCATCACACGCTGTCGCATGCCGCCTGAGAACTGGTGGGGATATTCCTCCATACGCCGTTCCGGAGAGGGGATACCCACCTCCTTCAGGGCCTCGATGGCCCGCTCACGGGCCTCGGCAGCCGGCATGGGGTAGTGGGTGCGGAGTGTTTCCATCAACTGCTGACCGACCGTGAACACCGGATCCAGCGCCGTCATGGGCTCCTGGAAGATCATGCTGATGTCCCGCCCCCGGATGGCCCGGATCTCCCTGGGTCGCATCTTCCTCAGGTCCCGGCCATCGAAGTGGATTCCACCTTCGATCACAGCGGTTCGTTCAGGCAACAGCCCCATGAGCGAAAGCCCGGTAACGGACTTGCCGCAACCGCTTTCACCCACCACACCCACACGCTCGCCCGGGGCGACCGTGAATGACACGTCCCGGGTGACATGGGTTATGCCGTCACGTCCCCTGAATGAAATGCTCAGGCCACGGACATCCAGCACCGGTGTGGTTTCCGCTGAGGTATCCGGCGGGACGCTGGCGGTATTGCCAGCCAGGGTGGCCACATCGCCCCCCTGCTCGCTTTTCGCAACTAACATGTTTCCTCCACGTACCCGGCGTTGTCCGGGCTGTTTGTTCTTGTTTCGCAGAGTTCTGGGATCCGGGCTTATCCGGACTGAGTACCATAAGCCGCCCTGATCAGTCTCTTGGTGGCCTCGTAGTGGTTCCGCAGGCGCTTGATGCCCGAGAACTGGGTAATGGGCGACCCGAAGTACCAGAGTGGCGTGATAATCAGCACCACGTCCCTGACCGGCGTGTCACTGCGGAACTCGCCGGACCCGATGGCCAGTTGGACTGCATGGGTGACGCATTCCTCGAAGTACCGGGACATCTCGCCGATGCCCTCAACCACCTCGGTATCCACCGCGCTGAAGTCGAACCGGACCCGTGACGACAGACTCCAGGGCGTACGTTCTCCTCCCGGTTCGTTAAATTCCTCGAAACGAACCCGCGCGTCCTCGAACAGCAGATCGATGCGGTCCTCGAGGGACAGACCCGGCTTGAGCCAGATCGCATCGAGTGTGGCCCGAACTTCCTCAAAGGTGTCCTGGAACACCTCCTTCACCAGCTCGGACTTGTTACCGAAGTGGTAGTGGAGGTTGGCCCTTGTCGAACCCACTTCCTTGGCAATATCGCCATAGCTGACCGCATCCACCCCCTTGGTGATGAAAAGGTACCGGGCCACCTCGAGCACTCGGGCTCGGGTGTCGCCGGACTTCCGGCGGGCGGGGCTTGATGAGGCTGAAGCCAGGGCCATGGACTCTCCTGAGGCAGTGATCGTTTCGTGCTTATCATTGCCAATTACTGACTTACTTGCAAGTCAGTTTTTTTTGGATAAAACTGACTGACCTGTAAGTAAGTGCAAGCATGGTAGCTCACGGCCGTGGCGTCAAGCCGTCCGTAGCCGGACATCGGCGCCGCCATAGGCCACCCGGAGCACCAGCGCTACCGGATTGATAACAAAGCCAAAAAGAGGCGCCCGTGAATTTCAACAAGTTACTGATTGCCAACCGTGGGGAAATTGCCGTCCGTATCGCCCGTGCAGCGGGGGAGATGGGTCTGGCGTGTGTTGCCGTATATTCCGAAGACGACAGCGCTTCCCTCCATGTCAGTCACGCCGACCAGGCCGTACAGCTGCCGGGCAAGGGTGCCAATGCCTACCTGGATATCGACGGAATTATCGCCGCCGCGAAGGAAGCCGGAGCCGATGCCCTGCACCCCGGCTATGGCTTCCTCAGTGAGAACACCGAACTGGCGCGCCGTTGTGCCGACCAGGGCATCACCTTCATCGGCCCTGATCCGGATACCCTGGCCCTGCTGGGCGACAAGGCCGCGGCTCGGGAGCTGGCGGAACGCTGTGATGTGCCGGTGGTGCCCGGCACCCGGGGCCATACATCCCTGGAACAGACCGAGACATTCGCCGCCAGTCTGGGCGACGATGCCGCCGTGGTGATCAAGGCCATTTCCGGCGGTGGCGGCCGGGGCATGCGCATTGTCCAGCCCGGCGAGGATGTGGGCGACGCCTACCAGGCCTGTGCCCGGGAAGCCAAGGCGGCCTTCGGCGACGACCGCCTGTACGCGGAACGGCTGGTACGGCAGGCCCGCCATATCGAGGTGCAGGTCCTCGGGGACGGTCAGGGCGGCGCGGTACACCTGTGGGAACGGGAGTGCAGCCTGCAGCGTCGCAACCAGAAACTGATCGAGATCGCCCCCAGCCCTACCCTCGCTGACAACACCCGGGGCCGCTTGCTGGAATCGGCCCTGCGCATGGCCAGGGAGGTCAACTACGCCGGCCTGGGCACCTTCGAATTCCTGGTGGACGCCAACGGCACCGACTACTTCTTTATCGAAGCCAACCCCCGCCTCCAGGTGGAGCACACCATCACCGAGGAAATCACCGGGGTTGACCTGGTGCAGTCACAGATCGCGGTGCTCGGCGGCGCAAGCCTGGAGGACCTGAACCTTGGCCAGGATCAGATTCCCGCCGCCAGCGGCTACGCCATCCAGTGCCGGGTCAACATGGAAACCATGGACGCCACCGGCAGCACCCGACCCAGCGGCGGCACCCTCGCGGCCTTCGAACCACCCACCGGCCCCGGGGTCCGCGTGGATACGTTCGGCTACAGCGGCTACACCACCAGCCCCCATTTTGATTCGCTGCTGGCCAAAGTGATCGTGCATAACCGCTCCAACGACTATGCCCAGGCCGTTCGCAAAGCCTACCGGGCCCTGTGCCAGTTCCGGGTTGAGGGATTGAAAACCAACACCTCCTTCCTGCAGGCCCTGCTTTCCCGGGAAGATGTGGCCAGCAACCGGGTCTATACCCGTTATGTGGACGACCAGATGGCGGGCCTGGTAGCCGAAAGCGAGAGGGAACACCCACGGCTGTTCCGCACCGGCCAGGCCGCCAACAGCAGCACAACGACGGCGGCGACCGCAGCACCGGAAGGCACTGAACCCGCCTCCGCCCCCATGCAGGGCCAGTTGGTGACAACCCTGGTGTCTGAGGGGGAGGCTATCGCCAAAGGCCAGACCCTGGCGATCCTCGAAGCCATGAAAATGGAGCACGAGATCAAGGCCCCCACCGCCGGCCTGATCCGCGCCCTGCCCCTGGCGGAAGGCGACTATGTCAGCGAAGGTCAGGCCATTGCCTTTATCGAGCCCGGCGACAGCGGCCTGGAGGACGAGACCACGGAGCAACAGGTGGACCTGGACCATATCCGCCCGGACCTGGCGGAATCCATCGAACGCCATCGCCTGACCATGGACGAGGCCCGCCCGGATGCTATCGCCAAGCGCCACAAACTGGGCATGCTCACCGCCCGGGAGAACATCGACAATATCTGCGACCCGGGCAGCTTCATGGAATATGGCGCCCTCACCTTTGCCGCCCAGCGTCGCCGCCGGGAGGTGGACGACCTGATCCGGTCGACACCGGCGGATGGTCTGGTGGCCGGTGTTGGCGCCGTCAACGGCGACACCTTTGATGAAGACCAGGCCCGCTGCGCCATATTGGCCTACGACTACACGGTACTGGCCGGCACCCAGGGCACCATGAACCACAAGAAGACCGACCGGGTGCTGCAGGTGGCCGAGGAACAGCAACTGCCGGTGATCTTCTTTACCGAAGGCGGTGGCGGTCGCCCCGGCGATACCGACAACGCCACCAAGGTTGCCGGCCTCGATCAGCCCAGCTTCCTGCAATACGCCCGCCTGACCGCCCTGGCGCCCCGCATTGGCATCGTGTCCGGCCGCTGCTTTGCCGGTAACGCGGTCTTTGCCGGCTCCAGCGACCTGCTGATCGCCACCCGCAACGCCAGCCTGGGTATGGCCGGCCCGGCCATGATCGAAGGTGGCGGGCTGGGTGTGTACGCGCCGGAAGAGGTTGGCCCCATGTCGGTCCAGGTGGCCAACGGCGTGGTCGACTGCCTGGTGGAGGACGAGCAGGAAGCCGCCGGGGTGGCCCGCAAGCTGATGTCCTATTTCCAGGGCACGCAGCCGGAGTGGACCAACGCCGACCAGCGCCTGCTGCGTTCCGCCATCCCCGAGAACCGCCTGCGCTCCTACGATATCCGGGCCCTGATCCGGACCCTGGTGGATACCGACAGTTACCTGGAGCTGCGCCCGGCGTTCGCCCCCGGCATGGTCACCGCCTTCGCCCGCATCGAGGGCCGCCCCATCGGCCTGATCGCCAACGATCCCCGCCACCTGGGCGGCGCCATTGATGCCAACGGTGCTGACAAGGCCTCCCGTTTCATGCAACTGTGCGACGCCTTCGACGTGCCCCTGGTCAGCCTGTGCGACACCCCCGGGTTTATGGTGGGCCCCGAGGCCGAGAAAACCGGACTGGTACGCCACACCACCCGCATGTTCGTCACCGCCGCCAGCCTGCAGATTCCGGTCATGTCGATTGTGCTTCGCAAGGGTTACGGCCTGGGCGCCATGGGCATGACCGCCGGGTCCTTCCACGCCCCCTTCTTCAATGTAGCCTGGCCCACCGGCGAGTTCGGCGGCATGGGCCTGGAAGGGGCCGTTCGCCTGGGCTATCGCAACGAGATTGCCAACGCCGGTGACGAGGCCGCCCAGAAGGCGCTGTTCGAGAAACTGGTGGCGGAACAGTACGAGAAGGGCAAGGCCCTGAGTATGGCGGTGTCACTGGAGATCGATGCGGTTATCGACCCGGCAGAAACCCGCAGCTGGATTCTCCGGGGGCTGAAATCAGTGAAAAAGGCGGGGCCCCGCCAGGGTCGGCGCCGCCCCATGGTGGACACCTGGTAACACGCCGATCGTCCCCAAAAGCCAACAAGAACAAAAGGATCATCGCCATGAAGCAACCACAGGACATCTTCGAACAGATGGTAAATGAGGGTGATGTTGCCCTCTATCAGCTGGAGCGACACGCCAGGGAAAACGGCGACAAGGTGTACATCCACTACGGCGAAACCGGCGAGGACCTGACGTTCCGGGAAATGCACGACCGCAGCCGGGAGATGGCGAAGGTACTCAAATCCCTCGGTGCCGGGCGGGGGCAGCCGGTCAGCGTACTGACCAGCAATTCCCTGCTGGCCGCCATTGCCATGTTCGCCTGCTGGCAACTGGGGGCCATCTACGCCCCCATCAACTTCAACCTGCGGGGCAAGCTGCTCAGCTATCAGATCAATGATACCGGCGCTGACCTGCTGGTCACCGATCCCACCTTCAAGGAACCCCTGGAATCTATCGGTGGCGACATACACCCGGCCCATGTGGTGCTTGGTCCTGCCGGCACCGGGGACACACCAGACGAGACCGGGTTCCAATTGCCCCACTCCCGGACACACTCCCTCGATGCCATCGATGCCTCAGACGTGACCCTGGACGATCCCGAACTGGGCCCGTTTGACCCCGCCACCATCATCTACACCTCCGGCACCACCGGCCCGGCCAAGGGTGTGCTGCTGCCATTTCGCTGGATCAACCAGTATGCCTTTGCCGGCCGCAGCCAGTGGACATCCGAAGATGTGGTCTATTGCGACCTGCCCATGTACCACGTGGGCGGCGCCTTCGCCCTGCTGGTGAAAGCGGTCTGGAAAGGCAACACCGTGGGCCTGTGGAACCGCTTCAGCCCCTCGGCGTTCTGGACCCGCATTCGCGAGTGTGGTGCCAGCGCCGCCATCCTGCTGGATGTAATGATTCCCTGGCTGATGTCCGCACCGCCGTCACCGGAGGATCGCAACAACACCCTCAACAAGGTTCACATGCAACCGCTGCCGGCGAACCATCATGAGGTGGCCCGGCGCTTCGGCTTCGACTTTGTGACCTGTGGATTCGGCCAGACCGAATCCGGTGCCGGCTTCATGGCCATTATCGACCAGTTTGGTGACGATACGGGCACCCCACCCGAACAGTACAAGGGGATGCCCAGGGATGAACTCCGGGCGTCGGCGGAGGCCTCCGGTCGCCTGGTTGTCAGCGGTGACAGCCCCCTGCCCCCTGGTTTCATGGGCCGACCATCGCCGCTGGTGGATGTGGCCATCCTGGATGAGGACGACAACCGGTTGCCTCCGGGCACGGTAGGGCAACTGGCCTTCCGGCCACGGTTCCCGGGGTTGCTCCTCCAGCAGTACCTGAACAAGCCGGAAGCCACCCTCAAGGCCTGGCGCAACCTCTGGTTCCACACCGGCGATGCCGTTGTGGAGGGAGCCGACGGCAACTTCCGCTTCGTGGACCGCATGGGCGGCTATTTCCGGGTTCGAGGCGAAAACGTCTCCTCCTACGAGGTGGAATCACTGCTGGCGGATCATCCGGAGGTTCGCGCGGTGGCCGCTGTCCCGGTACCGGCCAGGGAAGGCAACGAGGATGACATCGCCGTATTCGTGGAACTCAGGAAAGCGGGGAGTTGCACGGAAAGCGACATTGCTGCCTATGCTGCAGACCAGATGCCGAAGTACATGCGCCCGCACCATATCCGTATTGTGGATGCGCTGCCGGTCACCCCCACCAACAAGATCGAGAAATACAAGCTGCGCCGCATGCTGACGGAAGAGTCCGCCTTTCGTCCATGACCTGCGGGGTCAGGCAGAACTGATAGATCGCCGGCCGCCCATGGCGGCCACACAAACAGAACAACAGAGGTGAAAACAATGGAGAGGATCCTGGTCGCCAATCGCGGCGAAATTGCCATCCGGATCATTCGGGCGGCACGGCAGATGGGAAGGGAGACCGTCTCGGTATACGCTGGCGATGACGCCTCCTCCCTCCATGTGGGCTACGCCGACCAGGCCTGCGAACTGCCCGGGAATGGCGCGGCCGCCTACCTGGATTCACAGGCGCTGGTGGACGTGGCCATCAGCACCGGCTGTACGGCGGTTCATCCGGGGTACGGCTTCCTTAGCGAGAACGCCGACTTTGCACGCCTGTGTGCCGCCGAAGGCATTCGCTTCATCGGGCCGGCGCCGGCACTCCTGGACCTGTTCGGCAGCAAGGTCCGGGCGCTGCAACTGGCCCGGGACGCCGGGGTGCCAGTGATGCCCGGCACCTCGGAGCCCACCAGTCTGGAGGACGCCAGGGCCTTTGCCCGGGAACACGGCGCCGTCATGCTCAAGGCCATGGCCGGCGGTGGTGGCCGGGGCATGAGGGCGGTTCGGGATGCCGCCGAGCTTGATGAGGCGTTCGAGCGTTGCCGGTCGGAGGCCCAGCAGGCGTTCGGCAACGGCGACCTGTACGTCGAGAAATTGCTGCTGGATGCCCGGCACATCGAAGTGCAGGTGGTGGGCGACGGCTCCGGCCAGGCCATTCACCTGTGGGAGCGGGACTGCACCGTCCAGCGGCGCCACCAGAAACTGCTGGAGATCGCCCCCAGCCCGGTACTGGACAACAGCCTGCGGGACCAGATCCTGGACGCGGCCCTGCGGCTGGCCTCCCACGTGAACTACGACAACATCGGCACCTTTGAATTCCTGGTGTCCGGCGACGGCTTCTGGTTCATGGAAGCCAACCCCCGCCTGCAGGTGGAACACACCGTGACCGAGGAGATCACCGGGGTCGACCTGGTGCAGACCCAGATCCAGCTTGCTGCAGGCCACTCACTGGCGGACCTTGGCCTGCAGGCGCCGCCGGCGCCCAAGGGGTTTGCGCTACAGGCCCGGGTCAACCTGGAAGAGCTTTCCGACGACGGTAGCACGGTGCCCAGGGCTGGTCTGCTACGGGCCTTCGCGCCCCCCTCCGGACCGGGCATCCGGGTGGACACGTACGGCTATGCCGGCTACCAAAGCAGCCATCGCTACGACTCGCTGATTGCCAAGGTGATCGCCCGTGGCCATGACTTCCCGGCCGCCGCTGGCGCCCTGTCCTCGGCCCTCCGTGAGTTCCATATTGCCGGTGTTCCCACCAACACCCCGCTGCTGAGGGCCATCCTGGAACACCCGGCATTCCTGGGCAACGACTACAGCACATCGTTTATTGGCGACCACATGGCAGCCTTGCGGGAGGCCATGGCGGGACAGAGTACGCTGCTACCGCCGGGAACGTCGGACGTCGGTCACCAGGATGACCAGGCCCGCCAGGAACCGAAGGAACCGAAGGAACCTTTGCCGGCGGACTACGACCCGGCCGATGCCGTTCACGCCCCGATGGAAGGCATGATCGTCTCCGTCGACGTCACTCCCGGCGACCCGGTACGCCAGGGCGAGCCGCTGATGGTGATCGAAGCCATGAAGATGGAGCAGTCGGTCCGCGCTCCCCACAGCGGCATTGTGCGCTCGATATCGGTGGCTACCGGCGACGTCATCCGGGAGCAGGCAATCCTGGCCGTCGTCGAATCCACCGACACCGTGGCATCCACGGCGGATAGCCCCACGAGTGGCCTGTTCAGCGAGGAGGAACAGGGCTGGGGCGACGAAGTTGAGGAGATCCAGCGCCGCCTTCGGATGGCCCAGGAGATGGGCGGTCCCGACAAGGTCGGCAAACAGACGGCGAAAGGCAAACTGACCGCCCGCGAACGTGTGGAAGCGATGGCGGACTCGGGCAGCTTCATCGAAGTGGGCGCCCTGACCGGGTTTGCCGAGTACGGGGAGGACGGTGAGCTGACCCACGTCAAACCCGCCAACTTTATCGGCGGCACCGCCAGGGTCGATGGCCGAAAGGTGACCCTGGGCGTGGACGACTTTACCCTGAGGGCCAGCTCAGGCGATGCCGCCATCCATGGCAAGCAGATCTTCCTGGAGAATTACGCCCGCGAGATGCGGCTGCCTGTGGTGCGTTTGCTGGATGGCGCCTCCGGCGGTGGCAGCGTGAAAATGGCCCTGGAAAACGGCTTTCATTACGTACCCCACAATCCCGGCTGGGATGCGGTAGTGGACAACCTGTCGCTGGCCCCGGTGGTTTCGGCAGCCGTGGGCCCGACCGTCGGACTGGGCGCCGCCAGGCTCGCCATGTCACACCTGGCCATCATGGTCCGGGGCATTGGTCAGGCGTTCACCGCCGGGCCACCCGTGGTCAAGGGCAGTACCGGGGAAGACCTGAGCCTCGAGGGGCTCGGCGGCACCGATATCCATACCGACAGCGGCGTGGTCGAGCGAATGGTGGACTCAGAGCAGGAAGCCTTCGATGTAATTCGGACCTTCCTGTCCTATCTGCCAACGAATGTTGACGAGCTTCCGCCGATACAGGATTGCGATGACCCGGTGGACCGGCGCGACGAATTCCTGCTGAAAGCCATCCCCCGCAATTCCCGCAAGCCCTATGATATCGGCGCCATCCTGGAATCCATCTTTGACCAGGGTTCTGTGTTCACCTATGCGGAATATGGCGGCTCCACCGTCACCGCCCTGGCCCGACTTAATGGCTACCCCGTCGGGGTGCTGGCCACGAACCCGCTGAAGGGAGTCACCATGTCCGTGGAGGGCGCACAGGCGGCTACCCGGCTGGTGGATCTGTGCGAGACCTTCCATCTGCCCATTGTCAGTCTGACCGACCAGGGTGGCGTGTCCATCGGCTCCGCCGCGGAACGGCGAGGCACCATCCGCCACGGCGTGCGAGCCCTGTCCGCCATCTACCAGGCCCGGGCACCCCAGGCGGAACTGATCCTGCGCCGGATCTATGGGGTGGGTGGTGCCGGCATCGTTAACCGGCACCGGGCGGCGCCAAGCTGGTCCTGGCCATCCGGCAGTTGGGGTTCGCTGCCCTCCCGTGGCGGTATCGAGGCCGCATTCAGCGCCCAGCTCAACCAGGCGGAAAACCGCGAGCAGGAAATGGAGCGCCTCAGCCAGGAGATGGAGAAGATCGCGTCGCCGTTCCGCACCGCCGAGAAGTTCGGTGTCCAGAACCTGATCGACCCAAGGCAAAGTCGACAGCTGCTGTGCGACTGGGTGGAGGATGCCTACCGTCGGCTGCCACAGTTACTGGGCAGACCGGCTTTCGGCACGCGCCCGTGATACAACGCTCCCGGCGCCCCCATGCCGGGAGCGCCTGAAGGATGACCAGAAATACCAATCAGCAACCGAACCGGAGTCCCTATGAACCAGCCATTCCGATACTACATGCAGGTCCGCTACGGCGAATGCGATGCCCAGAAGGTGGTCTTCAATGCCCGCTACGGCGATTATATCGATCTGGCCGCCACCGAATTCCTGCATCACATCTGTGACCAGGAGCAACTGCCCGGTGGTGGCTTCGACTACCAGGTGGTCAAGCTGACCATAGAATGGAAGGCGCCCGCACGCTACCGCGACCCGTTGGAGATCTCCGTACACGCCAGCCACATCGGCAATACCTCCTTCACCCTGACCATGGACATCCTGAATGCCCGCACCGGCCAGTTCCTCGCCCGGGGTGAGATGATCGGCGTCGCCGCTCACCCGGAAACCGTGGAAAAAATGCCGATTCCCGATGCCATGCGAGAGGCGCTGCAACACGGCAGCCCGGGTGAGTTTATCGACCATGCTGGCCTCTATACTGCCCGACAGGCGATTGATGCATAGAATCGCCTGATTAACGAACAACCAACAAGCATGAACAACCAACCACCATACGCCAGACAACAACACACAGGGAGTTGCCATGCCTATCCACCTTCGCCAGGTCTGTCTGGTCGCCGACAAGCTGGAGCCCTGCCTGCAGGATATCGAAGCCGTTTTCCAGACACCCGTTTGCCACCGCGATCCGGAGGTGGCAGCCTTCGGGCTGGAGAATGCCCTGATGGCATTCGGCAGCCAGTTCCTGGAAGTGGTGGCGCCGGTTCGCAGCGGCACGGCGGCCGGGCGTTTCCTGGAACGCAAGGGGGGTGATGGCGGCTATATGGTGATCTGCCAGGTGCCGATGCTGGAGGAGCAGGCACAGCTTCGAGCCCGGGCGGCAGAAAACAACGTCCGGGTAGCCTACGAGTCCGACCGTGGCACCTGGAATATCATGCAGTTGCACCCCAGGGACATGGGCGCCGCGTTCCTGGAAGTGGACTGGGACCAAAAGGCGGACATGCAGGGCAACTGGCAACCCGCCGGGGGACTGGACTGGGTCGACAGCGCCCGCGGCACTGCCATAAGCGGAATCATCGGGCTGGAGCTATCCGGCACTGACCCGCAGCGCCTGGCGGACCATTGGTCTCGGGTCCTGGGGCAGCCGGTCCAGTCCCATAATGGCCTGCCCGCCATTCCCCTTGCCAATGCGCTGCTGCGCTTTTCCTATGGGGAAGCTTCCAGGGACCACGGCCTGACGGGGATCGACCTGGCGGTGTCAGATCCAGCCGATATCGTTGGCAGGGCGTCCGACCGGGGGCTACCGTCGTGGCACAACGGATTCCGGCTGGGTGGGGTCCGGTTCACCTGCGAGTAGCCATGCCCCGGCGCGCCAGTTCAAACCCTGGTGCCCCGTTTGGTTAGTTCGCTGAGCTACTGAGCCACTGGGAGCCTTGCTCTCAAGGCTCCCAGTGGCTCCCGAAGAACGGGACGCCTGGCCTGCGCGGAAGCATTGCCTTGGTCTCCTACTTACCCAGCTCCGGCAGGAACAGGATGATGTCCGGGAAGGCCATCAGCAGGAACAGCACGAACAGGTCCATCACCAGGAACCAGAAGATCCCCCGGAAGACCTGCGCGGTGCTTACCAGCTTGCCCACCACACTCTTGATCACGAACACGTTCATGCCAATGGGCGGGGTGATCATGCCCACCTCCAGCAACTTGGTCAGTACCACGCCAAACCACAGCAGGCTCAGGCCCAGGTTATCGATGATCGGCAACACGATGGGCAGCGTCAGCAGCATGGCGCCAATGGGCTCCAGGAACATGCCCAGCAGGATGTAGATCAGCACGATGGCCAGCAGGATCACCACGGTGGAAGCATCCAGGCCGATGATCCACTCGGACAGGAAATCACCGGCACCGGACAGGGCCAGGAAGCGGGTCAGCAGGCTGGCCCCCACGGCGATGATGATCAGCGCGCTGGTGGTCAGCAGGGTTTCCAGGATCGCATCCCGGAACCGCCCCCAGGTCAGGCTGCCCTTGATGGCCGCCACCACCAGCGACAGGAAGGCCCCCACCGCGCCCGCCTCGGTGGGCGTGAAGATGCCGCCAAACAGGCCGCCGAAGATACCGATCATGATCAGGATCACCGGCCAGGTGTCCTTCAGCGCCCACACCTTGTCGGCGAAGGGAATCTGTTCATTGGTGTCCGGGGCCAGCTCCGGGTTCAGCTTGACCCGCACCAGCACCACGGTGATGTAACCGATGGCGGTGAGGATACCGGCGGAGATCCCCCCCAGGAACAGCCCGGTGATGGACTCCTGGGCGATGATGCCGTACAGGATCATGATGATGGACGGCGGAATCAGCGCCCCGATGGTGCCCGCCACCGCCACGGTGCCGGTGGCCAGTTCCGGGTTGTAGCGGTACTTCACCATTTCCGGCACGGCAATCCGCCCCATGGCCGCGGAACAGGCCACCGACGAACCGGACACCGCCGCAAACCCGGCGGAGCCGAAGATGGCGGCAATGGCCAGGCCCCCGGGAATGCCGGACAGCCACATCCGCGCCGCCCGGAACATGCCCTGGGTGAGCTGGGTGTGGTAGCAGATAAAGCCCAGCAGCAGGAACATGGGCACCGAACTGAGCACCCAGTTGGTGGCAAACTGGTAGGGAATGATGCCCAGGGATCCCCAGGCCACGTTGAAGCCCATCAGGTACCACAGGCCACCAAAGGACACCCCCACCAGCGTGACGCCGATGGGGATACGCAGGGCAATCAGGAAGATGATCAGGCCAAGACCGGTCAGGCCAATCTGTACGTCACTCATTATTATTGTCTCTCGTCAGTCCGGGTCGAGTTCGTCGGCTTTGGCACGCTCGGTATCCAGGCCACTCTCCTGGGGCAGGAAACTCATGATCAGCTTGTACAGCACCACCAGCACCATCAGCCCGCAGCCCAGGGGCAGCATGTAGTAGGTCACCCAGATGGAGATGTCCGAGTTGCCCTGCAC